>NZ_JAKZMM010000010.1 GCF_022809355.1 Parabacteroides faecalis
ACCAAACGGAAAATCTCTCTTTCCAAATTCTTCCGAAACTTCTCTTGTTCATAATTGCTTTCTTTCATCTTCTTGCTTTTTAGGAGTCAACCTTATTTACAAAAAGACATTCCAAGTATAAACGGATATAATTCTAGTGATTAAGGGAATTATTGGTCACACGAGGATTTCTTCTGATCTTGTTCACATAATCACAAATTATTCTCTACCTTTACTCTAAAATTTATAACAGACAAAAAGATCATGAAGAAATTAGTAAGTGCTGCCTTATGTGCCGTCATGTTGATGGCTTGCAGCGGAAAAAAGACACAGCAACCGGCCGAAACGGCTCTACCGGCCTCTTCTTTACAAATCGAATGGGCTACATTCAATATGCGTTATGATAATCCGGGTGATAGCCTTAACAACTGGCAATACCGGAAAGATACGGTTTGCCAATACATCCTTGACAAGAAGATGGATATTATTGGCATGCAGGAAGTACTACACAACCAATTGGAAGACTTGAAAGCGGGTTTGCCTAATTATGCTGCGATTGGCGTAGGGCGAGATGACGGAAAAGAGAAAGGAGAATATTCTCCGTTGTTCTACCGGGCTGACAAATATGAAGTGCTTGAAAGTAATACATTCTGGTTGTCTCAGTATCCGGACAGTGTAGGCTTCATCGGTTGGGACGGCGCTTGTACCCGTATTGCTACTTGGGCCAAGTTTAAGGATAAAGCAACAGGAAAGATTTTCATGGGAGTGAATACACATTTCGATCATGTAGGAACGGAAGCCCGTCGCGAAAGTGCATTGTTAATCATTAAAAAGATCAAAGAGATTGTTGGTGATCAACCGGCCGTTGTAACTGGAGACTTTAATGTGAACGATCAGTCGGAAGCCTACAAGACCATCACAACGAATGAGTTTGTCTTGAAAGATGCGTATAAGATGACCGATCAAAAGACTGGACCGAATTATACTTTCCATGACTTCGGCCGCTATGCAATGGATAAACGTGAAAAGATTGACTTCATCTTTGTCACCCCACAAATCAAAGTATTAAATACAGAAATTGCCCAAAACCCTGAAACAAAAACAGGTTATTTGAGCGATCATAATCCACACATGGCTTTATTGGAATTCTAAATAAGCATGTGCTAATAGGATAAGTATCCTTGCCTATAAATATTTATCCTATTAGCACATGAACTTATCAACTCTCTTTCGTTCTTCCCTTATATAAGAATAAGCCAAGCAATGCCAATGTAATAATTGCTGAAATCACAAGCGACAATGTATATGAAAGGCCAAATCCTTCGGGAGCCACAAAGATATAAGTAGAACAAACCATCGTCATGAACAAAGCCGGAATCAACGTCACTATATACAATTTACCTTCCTGACGCAAATAAACCGACAAAGCCCACAGCGTAAAGACTGCCAGCGTCTGGTTCGTCCAAGCAAAATAACGCCAGATCATATCAAAACCAGCCTGATCTTTCAATGAATAAATCAGGATGGCAATCGAAATCAAGAAAAGAGGAACCGAGATCATCAAACGCTTTGTCATACTCTTCTGCTCCATGTGCAGAAAATCAGCTACGATCAAACGAGCTGAACGGAAAGCCGTATCTCCTGAAGTAATCGGAGCTGCAATGACACCCAGTACAGCCAGCACACCGCCGACAGCACCCAGCCAATTCTTCGTAATCGAATCAACAATCACAGCCGCATTACTTTCGCCCATTCCGTTCTCGTGGAAAAAGTAAGTAGCTGCTGCCGCCCAAACCAAGGCCACGAGACCTTCGGTAATCATAGCCCCGTAAAAGACTGGACAAGCATATTTCTCACTCTTCAGACAACGTGCCATCAACGGGCTTTGTGTTGCATGGAAACCGGAGATTGCACCACAAGCGATACTTACAAACATAATCGGGAAAATCGGTAATCCTTGCGGATGTGTATTGGTAAAGCCATCTGTAAACTCAGGCAGATCCGGATGATGCACATACAACATGATAAGAATTCCGACAGCCATAAACAAGAGCGCAATGGCAAACAAAGGATATACTTTCCCGATAATCTTATCAATCGGCAACAGCGTTGCCAAGACATAATACAAGAAAATAACAACAATCCAAAACATGGTATCCAATGATTCAGGCGTCAAGCTGGCTAACAATCCGGCAGGTCCGGCCACAAACACAACGCCGACCAATACCATTAGAACGATGGTAAATGCACGCATAAATTGTTTGAAGCGATCGCCTAAATACATTCCCACAATTTCAGGTAAACTGGCTCCATCTTTCCGCAAAGACAGAAATCCGGCAAGGAAGTCGTGTGTGGCACCCGCAAAAATACTACCCAAAACGATCCAAAGGAAAGAAGCAGAACCAAATTTGGCTCCCAAAATAGCACCGAATATCGGCCCAAGTCCAGCGATATTCAAAAACTGAATCATGAAAATCTTCCAGGTAGGAAGAGGCAAAAAGTCAACACCGTCTTGTTTGGTAAAAGCAGGGGTTACACGTTTCGGATCAACGCCAGCGATTTTCTCAATAAATTTTCCATAAACAAAATAGCCAACAACGAGAGCTATAAAACAACAAGTAAAAGATATCATTTCATATAGTGTTTAAATTAAAAGCAATCTGTCACATTATAAAAAATGATGAGAATGCATCAACTCATAATACATTCTCATCACTCCTCTTTCTTATTTCAGTTTTTCCAAATCAAGCTAACAAACGCTTAACGGCTTCCGAGATAGCACGACCTTCGGCTTTTCCGGCCAAAGCTTTTGAAGCAACGCCCATCACTTTACCCATATCCTTCGCTGTAGAAGCACCCACTTCAGCAATAATCTTCTTCAGTTCAGCTTCAAGTTCTTCAGGAGTCATTTGCTTCGGCAAATATTTTTCCAGAACAGCTACCTGAGCCAATTCTCCATCTGCCAAATCCTGTCGGCCTTGACCTACATAAATAGCAGCCGAATCTTTTCCCTGCTTCACCAGTTTCTGCAGCAACTTCAGAGCATCCGCATCTGTTAATGTATCATTCGCTCCCGGAGCAGTCTTTGCTTCCAAGAAAACCTTCTTTACATTTCTCAAAGTTTCGAGGGCAACTTTATCTTTTGCCTTCATTGCGTTTTTAATGTCTTCGCTGACTCTTTCAAATAAATCCATAATTATGTATTTAACATCAAATTATCTAAAACTAATCACAGAATTGGAGTTATTATCCGGTTTCTTATACGTCGTACTTGTATTTGTAGAAGTAAAAGACGTATTGGTTTCCGGAGCATCAAATCCACCTCCCCGACGCAACTGATTAATCTTTCGTATATCCCGATTATAGGTAGGAGAATCTTCCAACATGACAATCAGCGTATCATCATCTAATTCATCTGCAGTCAATGTTACCACTTCGACCTGTGAACGCAAACGATTGACGGAATAACCGTATTTCTTCATCAAATTCCGTTCAGACTCTTCGCGGGCACGACGTTCGGCTTCCATTCGCTGCTCTTCTTCTGTACGTAATTCCTGAGCAGCCCGATGCTGTTGTGCCATTTCCGGAATATCATCCAAACCAAATCCCGTTGCAAGAATCGTGATCTTAATCTTATCACCTAATGTATCATCAAATGCAAATCCCCACTTTACACGGAACTTCGTACGGAAACGAGCCATAAACTTATGAACCTCGCCCATTTCATCTATACGGAACTCATTATCGTGGCTTGAATAAATATTGAATAATATACGCTGTGCATTATATACATCATTATTATTCAAGAGCGGAGAACTCAAAGCCTGATCAATAGCCTGCTGCAAACGACCTTCTCCTTCACCATAACCATTACTCATCAACGCAACGCCACCATCTTTCATGGTTGTCTTCACATCGGCAAAGTCCAAATTCTGAACGCCTCGAATCGTAATAATTTCCGCTATACTTTTTGCCGCAATAGTAAGAGTTTCATCAGCCTTCGCATAAGCTTTCGATGCACTCATACCAATATCGGAATAAATTTCACGAACCCGCTCGTTATTGATGACCAGCAGTGCATCCACATTCTTTGAGATCTCTTCTACACCCAATAATGCCTGCACAATCTTGAACTGTCCTTCAAACTCAAAGGGAATTGTTACGATACCAACTGTCAAGATTCCCATTTCTTTGGAAACACGAGCAACCACAGGAGCAGCACCCGTACCGGTTCCACCACCCATACCAGCCGTAATAAAGGCCATTCTTGTACCGTCACTCAACATCTGACGGATTTCTTCCTCGCTTTCTTCCGCAGCAGCACGACCACGTTCAGGTTGATCTCCTGAACCCAATCCACAGGTTGTTGTCCGTCCTAATAATAACTTCACCGGAACATCAGACCCATTCAATGCTTGTTGATCCGTATTACATAAAGCAAATGAGACATTATGTATACCTTCTTTATACATATTGGTGACAGCATTACCACCGCCACCGCCAACACCGATTACCTTAATGATAGCATCCGGATTTGTCGGCATATTTAAGTTTATCAAATTGTCGTCCATTATGTTCTTGTGTTATTAGATTTCACCATTAAATAAATCTCCCGCCGTCGAATCAGCCTTCTTCTTCAGCTTTTCCCACCAACTGATCTTTTCCTTTTGAGGAGTGGCCTGAGGTTGTTCCTGCACCGTAGGCTTACGTGTCGGTTGAACAGGCTCAACAGGTTTGGTAGGCGTATCATTCTCGAATGTTACCGGATTGACTTCTACTTTGGGAGTCGGTTCTTCTACAGTAACCTTAGGTTGTACACGAGTTACTTTAGGTTCTGTTTTAGGTTCTTGACGAAGAGCACAGTTTTCTTTCCCATGCAACAACAAAGCAACTGCCGTTGTAAAATCCGGATTATTGGCAATCATTTCTACACTACTGTCAATCGTCCCTTTGCGTATCAATGGATAATGCACCTCCATATCAAAGCATTCACTAACAGCTTCCCGTAAATTACTCAGAGCTGATCCACATCCCGCAATAGTTACAGAAAAGCCAGGTTCTTTGGCAACGCCTGCGTCTTCCAATCGAGCATAAGCATTCTTCACAATCTCACGAGAACGGGCTTCTATGATTTCATTCAAATCGGCCAAAAGCATTTCTTGCGACCGATAATCATCCATTTTATTGATTTCTATCTTCTGCTGTTCTTTATCCCGATCCAAAGGAAGAGCACTTCCGTACGTCCGCTTCAAACGTTCTGCTTCCATTTCTGTTACCCGCAATGACATGATATCACGTGTAATCAGACCAGCACCTAAAGGAACAACGGTCAAAGCTACCAAACGACCATTCTTGAATATAGTAACAGATGTAACACCTGCTCCAAAATCAATTAAGACTGCACCTTGCTTATCTGCAGGAGTCAGCACTAAATCAGCCAAAGCCAACGGAGCCACAATAATCCCGGCAATAGGCAATTTAATACGGTCTGCTATATTTGTCATAATAGAACGCCGAATTGTTGGCTGAGCAACAATCAACTTATACCGAGCCTCAATCCGGGAACAAGAAATACCTAAAGGTTCGTTTTCCTCTTTTCCATCTAACAAATATACCGGAGAAGTCACTTCCAAGACATCCAACATAGAAGGTTGATAAGCCCTGCATTCATCTTCCAACTGCTTCAATACAGCCGAAGTAACTTCGCCCTCAGCACCCAGCACCTTCGATACCGTATGATCAATTGTCCGAATAGATTTGGATCCAACGCCGATATATATTTTCCCAATCTTACTGCCACTCAACTTATTTTCGAGTTTCAGGATCAAGCGTTTTATCTTATTGGCAGTTTCCTCCACGTTATATACACATCCTCTGCGAATGCAGGATTCTGATTTTTCTACATCATAGGCAATAATCGAAAGAACGCCGTTCTCGTTCTTCGTTCCCACCATACCAACCATGTGGGATGTACCTAAGTCTATTACCGCTATAAAGTCTGTGTATGTCATATATATTTATCTTTTAATACAAACAATCTGGTTTTTATACTTCAAGTTTATCTCACTATATTTTTCCCAACCCACTTTAGGAATCGCTTGTTCATAAAACAATCGCAAATTTTCCAATTTTGTCTGATAATCATCAAATGTACCTAAGACCACTTTATGATTTCCTACACGCGGGATTAGTTCTACGTTATTATCGCTATCTACATATATTTGCCCGATCCAATCATTCCAAAAATCGTCTTCTTCCAAGAAAAGTGCAAATCTATACAGATCTCCCAAAGCCAGTTTTTCATCTATCTGCCCACTGGCTACGAGGACATGAGCGACGTAATGTCTGCTCAAAGGCATCATACTACCCAAATTATCCACATAATAATTACCAGCCGGACTATTTACCCGCAAGATAGGCATTTTCTGTTCAATCTCCAACTTAATCAACCGCGAAGGCGTCTTATAGGCTTCAACTTTTGAGATCATATTATTACTCAACAGCTTTTCTTCTATCTCCTCGGTATTAATTTCATTCATCGGAGTTTTGACTGGATATAATTTTGCCTGTTTCAAGAGATATACTAAATCACCATCTGTCACAAAATGCTTCTCCAAACTATCTCGCAAAACGATTTCCATGCCTTCACACAGTCCATCCTCTTTCACATCCCGAAAGAAAAATGCGACCACCAGCACATAGCAGGATAACAACGTGGCTAATATGATAGATAAAACTCGAATCACCGTTTTTCCAATATTTGTTTTACAGGTTCAACCAACCGATCTATATTTCCAGCACCGACCATCAATACGACTTCAAAAGAAGCTGCTTCTTTTTGTACTAAATCCAACAATTCTTCCTTCCGAATCATTCGCTTATTAGGTATCGTAACCCGATCGAAAATAATTTGTGATGTCACGCCCGGAATAGGTTCTTCACGAGCTGGATAAATATCCAACAGGATTAATTCATCCAAAAGAGAAAGACTTGCAGCAAAATCAGCAGCAAAATCTCTTGTACGGGTATATAAATGAGGCTGAAATATACCGGTTACTTTTTTATCAGGATATAATTCCTTGACAGATTGAATACTGGCTTTCAATTCTGCAGGATGATGCGCGTAATCATCAAGAAGGACAATATCATCTTTCTTCAAATGAAAATCAAAACGTCTTACCGGTCCTGCAAATGACGCCATTCCTCTTTGGATTTCTTCAGAAGTAACGCCATTCAGCCACGCTAATGCCATTGCAGCTACTCCATTTTCAATATTGACTTTAACTGGTACTCCTAGTTTTACATCTGGTATACATCCATCAGGAGTTACAAAGTCAAATAGAATATCACCATTACCTATACGAATATTACGGGCAAAGAAATCAGCTTCTTCCGTTGCAGAATAAGTATAAAGTTTCGTTCCTTCCGGTAAACGAGGTTGAAGTTGTAAACCTTTCTTCATAACCAAACATCCATCCGGTCGAATCAGGGACGTGAAATGTTCAAAACTTTCCCGATAAGCCGCTGGAGTACCGTAAATATCCAAGTGATCAGGATCTACAGCCGTTATCACAGCCATATAAGGATTCAACCAATGGAATGAACGGTCGAACTCATCTGCTTCGATAACGGCCAAATCACTTTTATCCGAAAGCATCAAGTTACTGTTGTAATTCTTTAGGATTCCACCTAAAAAGGCATTACAATCTACATGCGACTGCTTGAGTAAATGGGCCAACATCGATGAAGTTGTTGTCTTTCCATGCGTACCAGCCACACACAAGCCTCGTTCTGTCCGCGTGATCTCACCCAAAACTCGCGCCCGCTTCATTAACGTAAAACCATTCGTCTTGAAATAGTTCAGTTCAGTATGCGTTTCCGGTATAGCGGGAGTATAAATGACCAAAGTAGAATCAATCTGTTTACAATCTTCAGGGATCAAAGTAATATCATCCGTATAATGAATACGGATACCTTCTTCAATCAAAGTGGCTGTCAAATCCGATGGAGTCTTGTCGTAACCAGCGACTTGCTTTCCTTTTGCCCGAAAATAACGAGCTAAAGCGCTCATGCCAATACCACCAGCACCCACAAAATAAACAGATGTTATCTTTTGCATCTTCATAATTCAATCCTCAATACAAACGATTCAAAATTACGATTTTCTTTCTATTATTTTCATAATTTCATCGACAATTTGTTCAGCACTATGAAAATGTGCCATTTTCCCAATCTGCTGGGATAAAGAAACGAGCCGGGTATTGTCGTGTACAATCGACAAAGCTGTATCCACCAGTTTCTGAGGTGCATCCTTGTCGGTAACCATCACAGCAGCCTGATTGTTGACCAAAGCCAATGCATTCTTCGTTTGATGATCTTCTGCAACGTTGGGTGAAGGGACTAGAACTACCGGTTTCTTTAAGATACACAATTCCGAAATAGAACTGGCACCAGCTCTTGATATCACTAAATCAGCTGCCGCATAAGCATAATCCATACGTGATATGAAGTCGGAACACCAAACAGGCATTCCTCTATAAGCCTTCAAATGACGGGTCGCTTCTTCATGATAATAACGTCCGGTTTGCCAAATCAACTGCACATCAGATGCAAAAAACTTGTCCAAATCACCTTGTATACTTCGATTAATCGTACGAGCACCCAGACTACCACCTACAACCAACACTGTTTTCTTTTCGGGTGACAAGCCAAAGAAACGAAGTGCCTCTTCTTTCTTTTCTTGCGCCTCTTCCAAGTCCTGACGAACAGGATTTCCTGTTACTACAATCTTTTCGGCAGGGAAAAACTTTTCCATCTCTTCATAAGCAACACAAATACGATTGGCTTTCTTCGCCAACAACTTATTGGTCACACCAGCATACGAGTTCTGTTCCTGTATTAAAGTTGGAATTCCTAACGATGAGGCTATCCACAACGTCGGACCACTGGCATAACCTCCAACACCAACTGCGATGTCAGGCTGAAAATCCCGTATCGTCTTTTTAGCCAACGATAAACTTTTCAACAGACAACGGACTACCTTTATATTATTCAGCAAGTGCGCACGGTCAAATCCTTTTACCGGCAGACCAACAATTTCATATCCGGCAGCAGGAACCTTATCCATCTCCATGCGATCTTGCGCTCCGACAAACAGAATTTGAACGTCAGGCATCCGTTTCTTTAATGTATTGGCTATAGAGATTGCCGGGAAGATATGGCCACCCGTTCCACCTCCGCTGATGATCACTTTATACTGTTTCATATTCCTTAATTCTTTTCTTTAAATCCTTCCGATTCTGACTTCGAATCTTCGCTATCCACTACTGGAACCCACTGATTGATTTCTTCCTGCGTCACACCCGGTAATGCAGTTTCAGCCTCATTCGGCTTCTCTTCTTCCGGCATCAAATCTTCCTCATTCCCGATGTTCGCTCCAAAACGACTTACACTTAAAATGATACCAATATAGACACAACTAATCACTGTTGAAGTTCCACCCCTACTAATCAAAGGTAAAGGTTGACCGGTCACAGGAAAAACACCCACAGCTACCGCCATATTTACCAATGCCTGAGTTACAATTAGTAACCCACATCCCAAAACCAAGAATTTTGGGAACAAAGTATGACATCTTCTAGCAATCATCGCCACGCGTATCATCAACGCCAGATATAAGAACAAGACGAAGAAACCGCCCACCAATCCCATCTCTTCAATAATGATGGCATAGATAAAATCAGAATAAGCCTGCGGCAAAAAGTCTCGTTGCTGACCATGCCCAGGTTTCTTTCCCAATAAACCACCCTGAGCAATGGCTATTTTAGCGTGATCTTCCTGATAATGTTCGTCGTCAAGAGTTAATACTTTACCTTCCTTGGTATCTAAACGATCTCCAGAAGAAGAGAATCGTTCGATACGGGCTTTCCATGTATGGAAACGATCGGGCATATATTCCATCACAGAATCAGGAGTCACAAACAATAAAGTCAACAACAAAACTAACGAGGCAACACAAAATCCGACCAATTTAAAGATTCGCTTCAGATGGATTTGCCCGATAAACATCATCATCACCATGATGGTAAAAAGAAGCACTGCCGTTGAACCATTATTGAAGAAGATAAAACCACAGGCCAAACCTACCCCAATCAAAATATACTTAAACATTTGGGCATCGGTAAATTTATCCCGTTTACTCAAAACCAATGCCATATAACAAACGGCAGATAGCTTCGCCAATTCAGAAGGTTGGAAACGAATGCCAAGAATCTCCATCCAACGAGGTTCTCCATTGATTTCAACACCAACAAAAGGAGTAATCGCCAAAAGGAAAATCGCAACAGGCAAGAACAATCCAAATCCTATAAAGACCTTATACGGGAGATTATGCAAGATCAATACGCCAGTAAAACCCATCAATAAAAAAGAGGCATGGCGAATGATCGGCATCCAATAATTTGCATTCCGATAAGCGATCGTACTGGTCGCACTAAATACCTCCGTCACCGAGATCAGACACAAAAACATGAATATGATCCAAATGACACGGTCGCCCTTAAATAATCTACTCGCCAGATCCATAATATTACCTTTCTATTTGTTAGAGATTACGGACACACGCCTTAAACTGATCTCCCCGATCTTCGTAGCAAGTAAACAAGTCGAAGCTGGCACAACACGGAGAAAGCAACACAGTATCGCCTTTCTGTGCTAACCGATACGCTTTATTCACGGCCTCTTCCATCGAACCGGCATCTTCTATCTGAGCAATCTTATCATCAAAGAAGGTATGTAATTTCCGGTTATCAACACCCAAGAAGATTAAAGCCCGTACCTTTTCTTTTACCAATGCTTCTATCTCAGTATAGTCGTTACCTTTATCAGTTCCACCCAAGATCAAAACGACAGGAGTACGCATTGATTGCAAGGCATACCAACAAGAATTGACATTGGTCGCTTTCGAATCATTGATATAATCCACGCCACGTACACGAGCTACTTTCTCCAACCGATGTTCAACACCAGCAAAGTTCTTTAAAGAAGCCCGGATCTTCTCGTCATGGATATCCATAATCTTTGCTGCAATAGTTGATGCCAGCGAATTATACAGATTATGTTTTCCTGTCAATGCTAATAAATCTTGTTCCATTGTGAAAGTCCCGTTTTCAGTTTCTACGATTACTTGATTATTTTTCACATATCCCTTAGTACCTTCTTCATGAGTTTCAGCAAAAGGGTAAAGAGTTGCCTTTGGATGATGTTTCTTGATCTCGCGGGCGATAATCGGGTCATCATTCCAAAAGATGAAAGCATCTTTCTCTGTCTGATTTTGAATAATACGGAATTTGGCATCCACATAATTCTGCATTTCATAATTATAACGATCCAAATGATCAGGAGTAATATTCAGCAGAATAGCTATATCAGCTTTGAAATCGTACATATTATCCAATTGGAAACTGCTTAATTCGATAACATAAACCGGATGTGGATTCTCGGCTACTTGTAAAGCCAAACTATTTCCTACATTACCAGCCAATCCTGCATCTACACCAGCTTCCGTCAACAAATGATGAGTTAGCAAGGTAGTCGTTGTCTTCCCATTGCTACCGGTAATACAAATCATCTTCGCATCCGTATAACGACCAGCAAATTCAATCTCCGAAATAATAGGTGTACCCTGCGCTTTCAGTTTCTGAATAATGGGTGCCTTATCCGGAATTCCCGGACTTTTGATTACTTCATCGGCATTCAAGATGTCAGATTCCGTATGTTGTCCTTCTTCCCAGCGAATCGCATGGGAATCCAGCATTTCCTTATACTTGGGTTTGATAGCAGAAAGATCAGATACAAACACATCGAAGCCTTCCTTCTTAGCCAGAACCGCAGCTCCTGCACCGCTTTCACCTGCCCCCAATACAACAATTCTCTTACTCATCTTTATCTCATCTTTAACGTAACAATCGTAATAACTGCCAGAATAATACCGATCAACCAAAAGCGAACCACAATCTTCGACTCTGGCACTTTATTCAACGGTTTTTGTATCAACGCCTGAATACCGGCATTTCCGGCTTTCTGGAAATGATGGTGCAAAGGTGCCATCTTAAAGATACGACGTCCTTCTCCATATTTCTTCTTTGTATATTTAAAGTAACAAGTCTGTAAGATAACCGACAGACTTTCTACCAAAAAGATTCCACATAGAATCGGGATCAGCAATTCTTTCCGGATGATAATGGCAAATACAGCGATAATTCCTCCCAACGTCAGGCTTCCTGTATCTCCCATAAATACTTGCGCCGGGAAAGCATTGTACCACAAGAACCCAATAGTAGCGCCAATGAAGGCTGATGCGAAGACAGTTAATTCCTCGGCTCCTGGAATAAACATAATATTCAGGAATGAGGCAAACTGGAAGTGGGATGACATATATGCCAAAATACCCAGCGCAACACCAATGATAGCCGATGTTCCGGCGGCCAATCCATCCAATCCGTCTGTCAGATTGGCTCCATTAGAAACAGCTGTTACCACAAAAATCACCATGGCGACGAATAATATCCAAGCCGCTTCTTGCTTGTATTCACCTGCCCAGTCAACCAGCATGGCATAATCAAAGTTATTGTTCTTGACGAACGGAATGGTTGTCTTGGTAGATTTCTTTTCCAGCGTATGGAATTTCACCGTTTCAATCACATTATCATGGCGAACCTCCATATTTTCCTTAATTACCACATCGGGACTTAGAAACAAAACCAAACCAACGATCAATCCCAACCCAACCTGTCCGATAATCTTGAACCGGCCATGCATGCCTTCCTTATTCTTCTTAAATACCTTAATATAATCATCGGCAAAGCCTAAGGCTCCTAACCAAAGAGTGGTAACAAGCATGAGCAAGACATAAATATTACTTAATCGGGCACAAAGTAATGTCGGGACCAGAATCGCAATGATAATGATAATACCTCCCATGGTAGGCGTTCCCTTCTTGCTATATTCTCCCTCAAGTCCCAAATTACGAATCGTTTCCCCGATCTGTAAATACTGTAACCGATCTATGATTTTCCGACCGATTGCCGTGGATATAAACAATGAAAGTATCAATGCCAAACCCGAACGGAAGGAGACGTACTTAAACATACCCGCACCCGGAAAATCCAACTGATCCAAATAATTAAACAAATAATATAACATGTCTCTTACGCTTGTTGATTAGCAAACAAGTTCCTTACTATTTCCCGATCATCAAAATGATGTTT
The DNA here is from genome assembly GCF_022809355.1 of Parabacteroides faecalis. GTDB lineage: Bacteria > Bacteroidota > Bacteroidia > Bacteroidales > Tannerellaceae > Parabacteroides > Parabacteroides faecalis. Next base: position 13,248 of record NZ_JAKZMM010000010.1, read on the forward strand.
CACACCTTTTATTTCCTGATAATCTTCATGTCCTTTTCCTGCAATCAGAATGACATCGCCTTTCTGTGCCAGTTTGGCAGCCGTTTTGATTGCCTGCTCCCGATCTGTAATACATAACGTCTGTTCCAGATCAGCAGGTGTCAATCCCGCTACCATATCCTGTATAATGGCATCCGGTTCCTCAAAACGAGGATTATCAGAGGTCAAAATCACCTGATCACTCAGTCGAACAGCTTCTTTGGCCATCATCGGACGTTTTCCTTTATCCCGATTTCCTCCACATCCGACTACGGTAATTACCTTTCCATTGCCATCCAACACTTCATGAATACCATTCAATACATTGGTTAGGGCATCAGGAGTATGAGCATAATCCACAATTGCAGTATATCCTTTAGGCGAACGGATCGTTTCAAACCGACCAGAAACCGAATGCAGGGTACTCAACACCAGCAGAACGTCTTCCGGATCTTTTCCCAAGCTCACGGCAGCACCATAGACAGCCAACAAGTTATATGCATTGAAACGACCGACAAAGTGAACCGATACTTCCCGATTATTTATCAACAGTTCCGTTCCGTCGAAATGTGATTCCAATATCTTTCCCTTGAAATCAGCTAATGTCCGTAAAGAATAAGTCAATTTCTTGGCTGCCGTATTTTGCAGCATTACCATTCCAGACTTATCATCCAGATTTGTCAGAGCAAAAGCAGTTTTCGGCAGGTCATCAAAGAATTTCTTCTTCGCTTTCAGATAATTCTCTACCGTTTTATGATAATCCAAATGATCTCGTGTCAGATTCGTAAAAATACCGCCATTAAAAGAAAGACCACTAATGCGTTTCTGATCGATCGAATGTGAACTTACTTCCATAAAAGCATATTCACACCCAGCTTCCACCATACGAGCCATCAACGCATGTAGCGTTATCGGATCGGGAGTTGTATGTTCTGTTGGAATAGCTTCGCCATCAATATAATTACAAACCGTAGAAATAAGTCCGACCTTATGTCCTAGTTTCCGAAACATCTGATATAATAAGGTCGCAATCGTTGTTTTTCCGTTCGTACCTGTAACACCCACCAATACCAGTTTATCTGAAGGGTGGCCATACCATGCGGAAAGTAACTTACCTAAAGCCTCGGCAGAGTCTTTTACCACCACGAATATACTTTGATCATTCAAGCCTTCCGGTATTTCCTCGCAGACCACTGCTGCTGCACCTTTTTCCAATGCTCCAGCAATATAGGTATGACCATCTACCGCTGTTCCCCGAACGGCTACAAACAGAAAACCTGGTTCAATCCGACGGGAATCGGACTGAATTCCTGCAATCTCTGTTTGCAGAGTTCCTGTCACAACAGGAGCATCCAATACTTGAATCAGTTTTTGTAATTCCATAGTCACTTTAATGTTAATAATATAGTTTGTCCTTTTGAAATACGACGTCCCGGAGAAATACTCTGGGAAGTTACACGACCGGCACCCGACAATGTAACCCGCAATCCTGCAGACTCTAGCAAAAAGACGGCGTCTTTCGCATCCATGCCAAATACAGCCGGCACCAATCCATTTCGTACTGTGACATCTTCCAAAACAATCCGGTTCCGTTCTTTATCCCAGGTTGTCTTTACCCAGTTCGTTTCTGTACTGTCACTATCAAATGTAATATCCAGTTCATCCAACACATTTTCGACAGCTCTTTTCTCTCCTCCCTTTACCATGGGCAAGAAGACCGCCGTCGAATCCGGTTTCATCTCATCTATCGGAATCGAAATATGACTTGAATAAATCTTTTCTGCAATAGCTTTCACGACTCCACCCGACATCGTGCCACCTGAAGGATACCCGATTCTCGGCTGACGAATCACCACGATACAACTGTACATCGGATCATCGGCCGGGAAATATCCGGCAAAAGCAACCTGGTGTCCTGCTTGCCGATACACACCTCCCGAAGCGATCTGAGCAGTTCCCGTCTTACCGGCTATCCGGATAATATCCGAATGTACTGCTTTCCCGGTTCCTTGTTCTACAACCCCAACCAACATCTTTTGGATTATATGCAATGTATTATCCGAACAGATCGAAGGAATGAGCACACGTGGAGAAAACTTCTGAACACTTTTCCCCCGATGCATGATTTCCTTGACAAAATAGGGTCGCATCATCGTACCATTATTGGCAATCGCATTGTAAAATGCCAATGTAGAAATGGGAGGAATCTGTGTTTCATATCCAAAAGACATCCACGGTAATGTCGTTTTCGACCAATAATGTTTCTTATCATCCGGCCGACGAATCTTGGAACGCCCGGCACCCGGTATATCTATTTGCAGATCCGCATTCATTCCAATCCGATATAAACCTTCCACGAACTTCGTCGGATTGTTCTCATATCCTTTCAAAATAGTCTTAGCCACACCGATATTCGATGAATACCAAATAGCCTGTTCTACCGTGATCTCATGATATCCACCTTTGTTCGCATTATGATCGGTCATACGGGAACCTTTATACATATATATACCATTCCCCGTATCAACAGTATCACCCGGTTGACAAACCCCGTCTTCCAAAGCAACCATGATAGAGGCAACCTTGAATGTTGAACCCGGTTCCGTTTCATCTGCTACGGCATGATTCACCGTTTCTCCATACACACCTTCCCGAATACGTCCCATATTGGTAATGGCCTTTATCTCTCCAGTCTTTACCTCCATGACAACTGCTGTTCCGGAAGCAGCATCAATCTTCTTCAGCATATCCAACAAAGATTTCTCTGTGATATCCTGAATATCGATATCAATAGTTGAGCGAATATCCATTCCTTCTTCAGGTTCCTGTTCGATCACATTGGTCCAGCGACCTCCGATACGACGAACTGAGCTGACACCTGGTTTTCCTCTCAACAACGAGTCATATTGCAGTTCAAGTCCGTTCTTACCTTTAGTTACCCCAGAAGTATCAATCTCACCATATACATCTCCAATCGTACGGGCTGCCAATGTTCCAAACGGACGTTGGCGATCGACCATTTCTTTGGTATAAAAGCCACTCTTGAAACGATTCAGCCGCAGGAACGGATACTTCTTCATTTCTTTCAAGTCGGAATAAGATACTTTCCCAATATGAACCGGATACTGACGACTCTTCGATTTCAAGCCACGCAACAAATGACTTTTATATCCGGCAGGGCTCCTGTCCTTAAATTTTCTCGACAAATAGACCGACAAAGAATCTATTCCATTCCGCTTAGAGTATAAAAAAGTATCCAACAGGAAACCATCGGCCTTGAAATCCAAATAGGTATAATAACGAGGCACACTAGTAGCCATCAGCTTTCCATCAAACGAATAGATATTACCTCTACTTGGTAAAACGGTCCTATCAGGCATAATCTGAGTTTTTGCCAATGCCAGCCAGCGATTTTTTTCCACAAAGGCCGTATTCAAAGCCTTCATGACAATCAAGACTGCCAATACAGCCAAGAACAAGACAACTACCAAATAGGAAAAGAAGATGCTGCCGTCCTTGACTTTTTTATCCTCTATGTTCGTATCATCCGCCATGCTTATTTCTTCAATTCATACGGAGGAGTTGTGGCTCCTTCCAAGTCAATACCTTGTTCTTCTATCAACATTTCGATCTGCGACTGACGACTGTTACCGGTCAGCTCAGATGAAATAGAGAGTGCCTCAAACCGGACATCTCTCAACTCCTGCTGCAAACGGTCTATTTCTCTTAGTTTCTGCAAACAAGTATATCGGTTCCCGATAAAGAAGAATATCAAAATCACCACCAATACAATCATACGTGTATGGCGTGTGAAGAAATCCTCTTTCAGAAAACCTCCACCCAATACATAAAGAAAAGAAAAATGTTTTCTCTTCTTATCCTGATTAGTAGTTTTATCCGTTGCTTCCATACTCATAAATCCTTTCTATTTTCGTTCCGCAATCCGCAGTTTGGCACTTCTTGACCGTGGATTCCGTTCTACTTCCTCTGCTGAAGGAACGATCACCTTATTATTTACCAATTTGAAAGGCGACTGGACATTTCCGAAGAAATCCTGTTCGGCTTTTCCTTCAAAGTTTCCACTCTTCAGGAAATTCTTTACCAGACGATCTTCCAAAGAATGGTAAGTAATAACTACCAACCTTCCTCCCGGCTTCAACACCTTCAGCGTTGCCATCAGCATTTCGCGCAAAGCACGCATTTCATCGTTTACTTCTATACGTAATGCCTGAAATACCTGTGCCAGGAATTTCTTTTCCTTGTCTCTGCCAATAAAAGGCTTGACCACTTCCAGCAGATCTTCTATCATCTCAAAAGCTTTTACCTCTCTGGCCTTAACAACCATTGAAGCCAACTTTCGGGCCACTTTTACTTCCCCATACAAATAAAACACATCTGCCAAAGCTTCTTCAGTATAAGTATTCAGTATGTCTGCCGCAGTCTGTCCGGCGCGCGTATTCATACGCATATCCAACTGCCCTTCAAAACGGAAGGAGAAACCTCGTTCTTTATCATCAAAATGATGAGAAGAAACGCCTAAATCGGCCAATAAAGCATCTACCTTTCCGACTTCCTGATGATAACGCATAAAGTTATACAGATACCGGAAATTACTTCTTACAAAAGTAAAACGAGGATCATCGGGTATATTCTTTTCGGCATCCGCATCCTGATCAAAACCATATAGATGCCCTTGATCACCCAAACGACGCAGGATTTCGCGTGAATGTCCTCCACCACCAAAGGTGACATCTACATAGACGCCATCCGGACGAATAGCCATACCTTCCAGACTTTCCTCCAACAAGACCGGCACATGATAAACGATCTCCTGCTCCTTCATCTCATTCCCTTTTTAAGTTAAAACTTTACTTCTCGAAATTGGCGTACCTGTTTGATTTGTAAACATCTGTCGATTTCGGATTGTAAAATTACACATTTACTTATTTACCTTCCAAATAAAGAATAAAAAAGTTATCAACAGGTAAGTGTGACTTATTCGAATAGGGCGATTCCATCGGCTTTTCTTCTATAAAATTTTTTCGTCAGCTTCTTTTTCCTTCGCTTTTTCCAATCAAATCGGTCAACCGGGAAGTATATATTTCACTTCTTTGAATTCATAACGACGAACCGTCCCGTCTTTCAAGGCCAACAAAAGATGCCCGGTAGGTTCGATTCCTTGCAAGGCTGCCTCAAAACGCCCGTTGGCATCTTCATACCAGTAAAACCCTTCTTTCCGATACAATGACTGCATGTATTTATCGTGCAATTCATTTTCACGTCCTTCCAGAATCAATATGTAATTGGCATAAAATATATCAAGAAACTCCTGCATGCATGTTTCCCGATCCACTTCATGTCCCAGTATTTGCCATAAAGAAACCGGATTCGGAGCTCCACCAAAAAACTCCTTTTGATTCAGATTAATACCAATACCTGAAACAGAAGCATACAAGTTCTGCCCTGACAAGTCATTTTCTATCAACATACCACAAATTTTCCGGTCTTTCCAGTACACATCATTCGGCCACTTTACCGTAATATCCGAAGTATATTTATCCAACAATTCCTTCACACTATAAGCCGAAAGTTCCGAAATCAGGAACTGACGGTTCGCCGGTAAAAAGTTCGGATAAATCACGATACTAAATGTCAAGTTCTTCCCGGCTTCCGATTCCCATACATTTCCAATCTGTCCACGGCCTGCCGTTTGAAAATCAGCCCACACACAAGAGCCTTCGGGTACTTTTTCCCGCTCCAGTAATTCATGCATATAGGTATTCGTCGAACTTGTCTCCGAAATATGTATCAACATAGGTAAATTCTCTTCATTCATCTGATTCATGCGGATATAAAAGTTTTATTTTCTTAGGTAATTTGGCAATCACTTCCCAATAAGAATGGCTGATCCAATGACAAATATCTTCCCGACTCATATCTCGATCCAGAAAAATCGTATTCCAATATTTCTTATTAAAATGCCAAGCCGGTTCGACAGCCGAAAAGTGATCACGAAGCTCGTCAGTAAAGTCCGGATGACATTTCAATGTAATCCTCGGCTCATTTCCATCCAGCGGAAGCAGGGCAAACATCTTTCCCTCAACCTTAAACACGAGAAAATCGTCACCGAAAGGCAAGCCTTCTGTCACATTCTTTAAAGACAAACAGTATTGTCGAGCTTCTTCTATATTCATATCTGTTTCTTTTTCCGCAAACTTACAGAAAAATCGGACAATGTTCTATAAAAAGAGGGACACACTTTCACAAGCATGCCCCCCTATACATTTTCTATGTGACCTTAATCTATAAGGCTATTGTGTATTTATGAAAAGGTTGTCAATTATTGTCTGCGACATCCCACCATACACGGGTATCCATATCATCTGCACCTTGTACCGCAATAGCAGCATTATAATTATCCAGATTCGTATTATAATCGTCTGGATAATAAACTCGACGATACGGAATATGTGTTACAGCAGCTGCACTACCTGGATATAACTTCGGCACATTCAATCGACGCCAATCAGACCAAGCTTCCACACCGTCCTGCATATAGTTTGCCAACCAACGCTGCATAGCAATCTTCTCGATCTTCTGCGTGACAGAGCCATCGAATTTAATATCCGCCTGCGCATAATAGGCATCAAATTTGTCTTCTAGGCCATACTGGGCAAAAGAAGCCTTAATACCTTCTTTATATAATTCTTCGGGATCAGCACTGATCCAACCACGTGTAGCTGCTTCAGCCTCAATCAGCAGGATATGGGAGGGTGAAATAATCACGATCGGTGAATTTTGTTGGTAATAGCGTTCATTAAAACCTGCTTGATCAGTGTAGTTGACAATTTCAGACTGTGTGATACCAAAAGGAACACCTGCATATTCACCTTTGGAATTCGGCACAGCATATTCTGCCAAACGAGGATCATTATATGCAATCAACTGATCCAAAATCGTCTTTGCCGGAGCAAAATCTCGACGACCTTGTACAACGATATTTTCATACAATGGATTCTGATTCGCATTTTCCATCAGATATTTGTATTGGAACATTTCGCTATTATCTTTCATACCACCGTCAGCAAAAGCTTTTGCAAAACGAGCTTTACCAACTTCTGGAGCAACATCAGATAATTTGATAGCCATCATCATTCGTAACGAAGCGTTAAATTTCTTCCACTTCGCCACATCTCCGTTGTAAAGAATATCATAAGTTTCGTTCAATGATCCACCTTCATTAAATTGGGCGTAAGCTTCAGTCAATTCCCGATCCAAATCCTCATAAATAAACTCTTGAGTATCATATTTAGGATTGAAATTACCTTCATCGCCCATAACAGCTTCCGTATAAGGAATCATCCCCAACATATCTGTCAAATGCATATAATAGTATGCACGCAAAGTACGGCAAACGGCAATTTGATTTTCGGTAGATCCCAAATTCACCACATTCGATTCAGACTTGGTTGCCTCATCAGTATTCAATTTGATAATCGCATTCAGGTTACGGATATATTCGTAATAATAAGGACCCGTATTGAAGTCTTTCAATTCATAATTTGAATACTGGATATTCTGGCGTTCCGCCAAATACTGTGGGAACAGTTGCGTCCATGGATTGTAGTTGCCGATATAGGCAAACTGAGCCACATTCCGGCAGACATACGTGAACATGAAGCGGGTTTCTGGCTTCGACGGATTGTTTGGATCTATATTATCATCCCCAAAATCCCCACAACCGGCAAACGACAACAATCCGGCAAGTGCTAATGCATATAATTTTATTTTTTTCATAAACTAATCATCTTTTAAGTTAGAACGTAAGATTCACAGTAAAACCAAAAGTACGTACAGAAACGGCCTGACCTCCTTCCAAGAAATTATAATCTGCAGCACCCATTTCTGACGGATCGATATTCGGTACAGCCGAATAGATCAGCCAAGGATTCTGTGCAACAAAAGATACGCTGGCTTGTTTTACACCACAATTCACTTTTTGCAAGAAAGACTTGGGGACATCATAACCAATAGACAATTCACGCATCTTTACATAGCTGGCATCATATACATAGTCTTCCCAAATCAAACTTTTACGACCCTGGTAATAGTAGTTAGCATCAACGTATGCTGTTTGTGGGGTAAATGAACCATCTGCGTTCTCAACAACACCGTCCACTCGCACACCACCACCTTCGGATACCGGGTTACGTACCGGATTACCTTTATCATTCAATCCTGTTGTAGAAGCCAACAAACCGGAACCTTCACCGAACATGTTGGTAACAGAAGCCAAACAACCACCAATCTGGAAGTCGAACGAAGCTCCTAAATGGAAATTCTTGAAACGAAGTGAAGTTGAAAAACCTCCGGTCAAGTCCGGCTGCACATTACCTACTTCTTCCTGAGCTGTTGTATTGAGTTGAGGAGCATATTGTCCGTATGGATGATTTGGATCACCTCGATCGGTCAAAATAATACGTCCTTCCGGATCTTTCTTCCAAGTTGAAGCGCGAATTACTCCAATAGGTTTCCCAACTTCTGCATATGAATAAACACGAGAAGAGAAACTCAACCAATAGATCTGATAGACATCCTGTCCTTCAACCAGCTCTTCCAATGTATTACGGTTGTGCGCCAAGTTGGCATTCAATTCCCAAGACCAGTCTTTCGTACGAATGATTTCACCACCCAATGACAATTCGACACCGCGATTACGAATCAAACCTGCATTCATCTTACGGCTTCTGTATCCACTTGCCGGGGTTGTGTTCACGTTGATGATCTGGTTCTTTGAATCACGATTATAGAAGTTGAAATCTCCCCAAAAACGGTCATTGAACATCCGCCATTCCGTACCGATTTCATAAGAAGTAGAAATAGTCGGTTCAATATACGGATCTCTCAGATTTGAGCTGTGCCACATGGTTGACAGCTGTCCGTATTTGATGACTGTACCATTACTATCTTTCACATTGTAAGTCGGATAAACATTATAAGGAGACATCGTTGAACCGACTTGTGCCATAGAAGCCCTCAGCTTCCAGAAATCCAACCAATCAGTCTTAATCCAGTTACTAGCAATAGCAGCTACAGAAACACCTCCATATAAAAAACTATTTTTATCAGGATGTAACGTAGATGTCCAGTCATTACGCAATGAGAAATCCAAATAGTAAGTATTATCCCAACCTAATGTAGCCGTACCATATACGCTCTGATCATGCTGGCGGGTCTTCTTATTACTACCGCCTGCCAAACCAGAAGAGGCTGCCATATTGAAAAATTTATCCATAAACAAGCCGTCGCGAGTGAATGCTCCCAACTCGTCTAAATCATATACGCGATCTTCAAAAAACAAAGCGGCATCAGCAGATAATCGTTCGTTGAAGAAATGATCGTTCCACGTCAAACGTCCCTGTGTCTGGATATCCATCAGCTGATTCTGATCTTGCTTGTATGAAGAAGTCATACCAAACAGGTTTTGCGGAATTTCCTCTTCATACTTATAACTACGCATATTTCCATTCACGCGGATACCAGCTTTCAAGTTCTTGATAATATCCAATTCGGCATCTCCGCTAAATACATTCCACTGGTAGGTTTGCCTACGGTTGTAGTCATTAAATATGGCGAACGGGTTTTCATGGAATGTCGGGGTCAGATTGGTCGGACTAGTAATATTCCAAGAACGGTTACTACCGTCTTCCCGTTTATAGTTCTTCAATTCGGCCAAATCCACATTCGTGTGTCCCCACTGCTGATAAGAATATAAGGCGTTACCGGCTTCCGCGTAACCTTCTGATGCAGCATTATGGTTCTTACGATAAGTATATTTATAATCCAATGATACAGTCAAACGATCAATGGGTTTAAAACGTGTTTTGACAGACAAGAAGCGGCGGGCAGCGTCACTGTTCGGGGTAACACCCTGGCGCGAGACATTGGTAAATGAGATACGGCTCATATAATTATTACCCGAACGGGTCATTGCCACATTCGTCGTATTGCTCAAACCGGTCCGGAACAAATCGCCTAAGTCCATGCGCGAATCCCAAGCATCTGTTTGTCCGAATTTCGGATGTGTCGGGTCCCAGGCATACCAAGGCGCATATGGTTTACCATCAAAACGAGGTCCCCAACTGGCATCATTACCATAATCGTAGTACCGTACTCCATCCATCTGGGCCAGATAATCCGGATGTATGCTCGGATCATATTTAAAGGTAGGCATCTCTCCTTGTGCACCCAGATAACCACCTCCGTATTCTTTTTGGATGTCATTGTGGAATACGGCCTTGTCCCAAGCGATCGTATGGCTTACCGAAATCTCACCATGATCTCCGGTCGTTCCGCCCTTTGTTGTGATAATGATCGCACCGTTACCACCACGCGCACCATACAACGCTGTTGCAGCCGGACCCTTCAATACATTGACAGACTCCACATCATCCATGTTGAACGACATATTATTCGTAATCACTCCATCAACCACATAGATTGGCTCATCACCGCCAGCATTGCTCAAAGAAGAAGTACCACGCAAAACCACCTTACCGGCATCGAAAGTCGCACCAGACGACCCGAAGAAACGGACACCTGATACCTTACCTACCAAGGCATTGTTTAAATCCGTTTGGCGAGCCTGCATCAAATCATCCGATTTGATCTGCTGGGTTGCATATCCTAAAGATTTCTGTTTACGAGTCAAACCTTGCGCCGTTACAACCACTTCTTCCAAGTTCCGCGTATCCGACTGCATGACCACATACACACTCGATTTCACGGCAACGTCTTGAGGATTCATACCAACATACGAGATACTCAGGATCTTTCCATTTTCCGGAACTTCCAAGGTAAACTTTCCGTCCATGTCTGTGACGGTTCCAATTGTTGTTCCTTTTACTACGATAGACGCCCCGATAACAGGTTGCCCATCGTCAGCGGAAGTCACGGTTCCAACCACGGTTCGGTTCTGAGCCACTAGGGAACATATACCAAAGACCGGGCATAATAAGGCTAATGTCAAATTTCTTTTCATAAGCACCTTTTCAATTATATTATTAATATTGAAAGGAAAAAACAGAAGCAGCAACTCCACACCTCCATTCTCCTTATTTGTTTTTTATGATTCATTATTTCTCCACCGGGACAAATTCCAAGTCGCCATTATCACTATCTCCTTCGTCCGGTTTCTTGTTTGCTTCTTTTTGCGCCGTGCTTTGGTTGAACACGGTCTTGAAGTTACGGGTCACCCCGTTCATATCATCCATCAAATCATTTACCATCTCCAACAAAACCGCCGATTCCGGATCTGTCGCTGCGATGATGCCCGTGGCACGGATCAAGTCCTGGATTTCTTCCAACTGCGAGTCTGCCAGCGAGCGCATCTCCGGAGTCTTGACCTGCAGGTGTTTTGTCTGGCGATCTTTGACGCGAGCCTCTTTCACCTCCTCAAACTTGTTATTTGCTGCTTCCAGCTGTGTCAGGATCTCGTTCAAACGCAATGTAGTCACGGCTTCGGCAGCTCCGTCTTTCTTCAGATCAACCAGCAAGCCTTTGATCATCTGCGTCTCCACATCCATCGCCTTCCCTTGGATGCCTTTATAAACCCGAAGGATCACATCCAATGTCTTGGCAGCTGCCAGTTCTTCTGCTACAGCCGACAACAATCCTGAAGCCACCAGAAAGAACAACATCGACAACAGACGGTCGCGCTCCACATCGAGAGCCGTCGTATCGCCGGTTGAGGTACTTGCTTGGGCTTCCATCGACCGCTCAGTCAGATCATCAACTACCATCGCATACCCCTCGAGTAGTTCACCCGAAACATTCATGGTCTCCAATGTCTCTTCACCCACCGCCTGCAACTGCTTTAATTGTGCCGTGTGATAGGCAGCGTGCAGGGAGTTGTTGTAACGAGAAGCATTGCTTCCCTCAAACTTTTTAAATACAGCCATAAAAATCTCCTTCCTTTTCTATTTTTACTCCTTCCGAGTCACTCGAAAGCTTCACTTTTCTATTTTTATCCTTTCTGAGTCACTCGAAAGCTTCACTTTTCTATTTTTATCCTTTCTGAGTCACTCAAAAGATCCACTTTTCTATTTTTACTCCTTCTGAGTCACTCGAAAGCTTCACTTTTCTATTTTTACTCCTTCTGAGTCACTCAAAAGATCCACTTTTCTATTTTTACTCCTTCTGAGTCACTCGAAAGATCCACTTTTCTATTTTTACTCCTTCTGAGTCACTCGAAAGCTTCACTTTTCTATTTTTACTCCTTCTGAGTCACTCAAAAGATCCACTTTTCTATTTTTACTCTTTCCGAGTCACTCAGAAGCACAGCATGCTAAATCTTCACCACAAGAGAAAAGAACGAGCGAAAGCCCGGTTACTGAAGGATAAAATCCTCCCGTAACCGGGCTTCCGCTCGTCAATTCTTTTATATAATGGATTAGGCTGGCTGGCTGGCTGGCTGGCTGGCTGGCTGGCTGGCTGGCTAATCTTTTATTTGATTCAGCAAAAAACATCTTCATAAATAATACTAATGTAATATTATAAATACTTTCTTTTGTTTAACAATCGCAAATATAATTAGCAGAAATTTTAAATCCAAACATTTCAAAAGAAATCCGTAAAAAAAATCAGATAGCCAAATCTAGGGATAAAATTTATAATAGATCATTTTGAATCTATAAGATAATCACTACCTTTGATTCCATTAATAGAAAAGGAATCAGTGAGTGCGCCAATCATATCCTTATTCCTTATTATATGATCTAACAAAAAAAAAGAAAAAAGCCTATGTTTACACATACCATGACACGCAAAGAGATTTATGAGGAAGCTAAACATGATTACTATGAGCTTAAATCGCGTTTTGATATCGAAACGGAAATTTTTTTTCGGCAATACGGAAGCAGCATCAACAAATATCAGCAAAGAATATTAGGCTCGTTGTCAAAGCAACGTGTATTCCGCAGCAGCCGCCACAATAGTTGGACCATGCAAATGTACGTCCACGGTTACAGTAAAAACACCATCAAAGCCAGTACGACAGCATATACACCACTACAACGGAGTGATGGTTCTGTGGAATATCTATTCATCAGCCTGAAAGATACATTTTTTGTCGAGTTGATTACAACACATTTCATCCAGCGATACAAAGAACGATATTTGGAACCCAACAAAGTTAATTTACAAGGGATGAATCCGGCACTCTATTACCTCAGATCCAATATGGAATACCGGCAGACGTATTTTATCCCAAACAACTGGACAGAAGAGGATATGGAAAACAAGGCGATCTATCAGATACCGCAGGGATTGATCGTAACAGTCAAAGACAATGGCCTTCGGGTACTGGTCACCTTCCTTGACTTGCAAAACCTGAGCCGCTATAAGGCAGAGATCTATGAAGAAGAAGATTTGATGAACCGCTTCATGAAAGCCTATAAGGAAAAGAAGGATTACCAACAGTTCCTGATGATGCTGCAAGTGTTCAACACGCCGAACTGCCGGGAAATCCAGAAACGGTACATCAAACGCACGGAAATACAACAGAACCGTCCGGGTTTTAAAGAAAATTGTCAAAGGAGATTGGACCTGTGGGATATGTTGGAGAAACAAATCCGGGAGCGTTGGAAGGAAATGGAAAACCTTTCGGAAAAACAACGTAAAGATTTATGGAAGTGCGCTTACTCCGGTTTACCTGTCCGTACGACCATCGATGATTTTATGAAGATTCGTGCAAACGAATCTAAATGAAGAAGTTTTTTATTAGCCAAACCAAACAATAAAAACAAGCAACTATGTTTACACCTTCAATGACTCGCGAAGAAATAGTGGCAGAAGCCAAGCAGGATTTTAACCAGCTTAAGGCATTTATGCAAGTAGAACTGAACGCGTTCGGACGCAGATACAATAGGAAATACAATAACAGTTGTATCATGGGTTCTATCGTCCACACACGGACATTCAAAACACGCCGCCATAATACGTGGACGTTCTTCCTTTATATACGCGACTATGCCGCTACCCGTATGCACGCAGTAGGATGCATCTACATCCAGCTTAACAAATATGATGGGACCAGCGAATACCTCATACTGGATCTTGCGACAGAGTGTCTACCCAACCTGATTACGACACACTTCCTCCAGCGGTATAAAGAGCGATATTTGGAACCCAATCATGTCAAATTGGGAGGTATCTCGCCGGCCCTCTATTTCTTTTGCCTGGGTGGAGAACGAAAAATGAGTAATTATACGCCCAAGAACTGGACGGAAGAGGATATGGAACAAAGATTTGTCCTCATCTCCCCACAAGGGCTGATTGTTGTCGCCGATGAAGGAGACCTGCGGACTTTCATCACCTTCCTCGACCAAGAGAACCTGAGCCGCTACAAAGCCCAAATCTATGAAGAAGAACAGATGATCGCCAAACTATCGGATTGTGAAAAAGCGTCCGGATGGTACGATCAGACACTCAAGTTCATACAAATATTCAACACGCCGAATGCGAGAGAAATCCTGCGGCGTTTTTTCACACGCGCCAAACAATGGCGACCGGAGAGCAAACAAGAAGACATGGAGCTATTCTTCAAGAGTTTCGACGAGCTGGAGAGGATTGTCCGCTGGCAGTGGGATTATATCGAGAAATGCTCGTCAGACAAAGAGCGTGAAGAATTACGGAAAACATACAAGCCAGACATCACAAACAAGATTAAAGGGATCTCATTCCTTAAAAACATGATCTGACGCCTGGGAAAAGATAAGCCGGAAGCAAGTTCTCTTCAATCATACCTAATGGGATTTGCTTTCGGCCAATTAACGGATAACGACTTTACGGACAGTTTCGCCAATACGGATAATGTAGTAACCTTTTGGTATATTGACAGGATATTCTCCGTCGGAAGAAGTAAGTTTGATTTCTTTTACCTTAATCCCAACTACGCTATATATTTCCAATACGCTGCCGGTAGGAGCATTTTTGACTTTAATACAACTGTCGTAGGCTGAGATTTCAACAGACTTTGGCTCCGTCTGATGGATGGCAGGGACAAAAGAAGTAGCGTTCTCCGCATACGCTGATGGGAGAATCATCGCCGCCCATAGGATAATTCCACAAATAGTTTTCATACTCCTGCCTTAATTTCGTACAAATGTACGAAGTTTTAGGTAATTATCACAAGATTATTCTGTCATTTTTCCTACGATCAGCCGAAATCCAGTATCTTTGAATCATAATTCATTCAATATATGAACTTCTATACGCAACTGACATTCGCAAAGCCGTCTTTTCTGTTTTCTTATAAAAACCCGATCCTGCTGATCGGTTCTTGTTTTGTTGAGAATATCGGAACACGAATGACGGATTTAAAGTTCCAAACCGACGTCAATCCTTTCGGTACACTCTATAACCCGGCTTCCATCAGTCATGCACTCCGACGCCTGATACAAGCTGAGCCGTATCAGGAAAAAGACTTGTTTGCATCCGGAGGTTTGTTCCATAGCTTTGACCATCACAGTCGTTTTTCGGCATTGACAGCCGAAGCCTGTTTGAATCAGATTAATACCCGACTGGAATCTTCGGCGCGTTTTCTCCGGCAATGCCAGCGATTGATTGTCACTTGGGGAACTTCATGGGTTTATCGGGAAAAAGAGAACGGCACGATAGTGGGCAATTGCCATAAACTGCCCGAGCGGTATTTTATCCGCCAGCGCCTTACGGTTGAAGAGATAGTAAATGACTGGAAATCCCTGCTACAAGAACTGAAAGACATCAATCCGGAGTTGAAAATTCTTTTCACAGTCAGTCCGATTCGCCACTGGAAAGACGGAGCTCACGGGAATCAGCTCAGTAAAGCCGCCTTGTTACTTGCCATCGACGAACTGAACAGTTTGTTTCCCGAGCAAACAAGCTATTTCCCGTCGTACGAAATCATGATGGATGAACTGCGCGATTATCGTTTCTATGCCGACGATATGTTGCATCCTTCGGCTCAGGCCATTGATTATATTTGGGAACAATTCGTAACCAACGAACTGGATGCAGAAAGTCAAAACATCCTAAAGGATTGTCTGGAAATACAGAAAGCCATGGCGCACAAACCTTTCAATCCAGACAGCGAAGCCTACCGGAAATTTATTCTTCAAACTTTGTTAAAGATTGACCGACTTAACGAGAAAATGACTTTCTTTGACTACTCAAAAGAGCGGAATATTTTAAAGACTAAATTGAAGTAAGAGATGGAATACGCAATACAAGACGTAGCCCAGATTATCGGGGCAAGAACAAAGGCGTTACATGATTGCACGATTAGTATATTACTAACAGACAGTCGGCGGTTATCATTTCCTGAGACGAGTCTGTTTTTTGCGTTAGCGACAAAGACAAACGATGGACATCGGTATGTACAAGACTTGTATAAGCTTCGTGTCAGAAACTTTGTAGTCAGCAAAATGCTACCCGAGTTCGAACAAATGGAAGAAGCCAACTTTCTGTTGGTAAAAGATGTGTTGGCAGCCTTGCAGAAACTGGTGGCATATCACCGCAAACGCTTCCAGATCCCGGTCATCGGTATTACGGGAAGTAACGGAAAGACCGTAGTCAAAGAATTTCTGTATCAATTACTGCACAACGAATTTGATATCGTCCGTTCTCCCCGCAGCTATAATTCACAAATCGGTGTGCCACTTTCCGTTTGGGAAATGAACGAAAAGAACACATTGGGTATATTCGAAGCCGGCATTTCACAGCCAGATGAAATGGAGAAGCTGCAACCCATTATTGCACCAACCATCGGCGTACTGACCAGCATCGGCGAAGCTCACCAAGAGAACTTTATTTCTGTCAACCAGAAATGTCTCGAAAAACTGATGCTTTTCAACGAGAGCGAAGCAATTATCTACGATGGAGATAATCCTCTCATATCAACTTTGATCGAATCGGCCTGCTTGTCGCACAAAGCAATCGCATGGAGCCGGACCGACCGAGAAGCTCCTCTGTTTATCGAGTCAATTGAAAAGAGACAAGATGAAACAGTTATCCATTGTACATTACTGGGCTTTGACCGGACATATACCATACCATTCGTCGATGACGCTTCTATCGAGAACGTTATTCACTGTCTGGCCGTCATGCTATACTTAAAGCCGACCACTGTGAACGATGTAGAAAAGTTTGCACATCTCGAACTTGTCGAAATGCGTCTGGATGTAAAGGAAGGAATCCAAGGTTGCCTGTTGATCAACGATACTTATAATTCAGACATCAATTCATTGGATATTGCCCTTGATTTCCTGCAAAGCCGGAAAGTAGCCAAGAATCTGAAATCAACGCTAATTCTTTCCGATATTCTTCAGTCAGGAACACTCCCTAAATCATTGTATAAGAAAGTAGCCGATTTGGTAGAACGGAAAAAGGTAAACCGCTTGATCGGCATCGGCAAAGATCTGAAAGAATTTGCTTCGGTATTCGGAGAACAACTGGAAAAGTCATTCTACCAGACAACCGACGAATTCATCGCTTCTCCTGAAATCAAGCAATTCAACAATGAAGTTATTCTGCTGAAAGGATCACGGCATTTCCACTTCGAGCGCATCTCGGAACTACTGGAAAAGAAAGTACATGAAACCATCTTGGAAGTCAACTTATCAGCCATCGTCCACAACTTCAATTTCTACCGGTCAAAACTGAAGCCGGAAACGAAGATGGTCTGCATGGTGAAAGCCTTCGGTTACGGAAGCGGTTCTTATGAACTGGCCAAGACATTGCAGGAACATCGCTGTGATTATTTAGCTGTTGCCGTAGCCGATGAAGGAGCTGCCCTACGGAAAGAAGGTATTACCATTCCGATCATCGTCATGAATCCGGAATTCAGCAGCTTCAATACCATGTTCGAGTATAATCTGGAGCCGGAAGTGTACAGTTTCCGTCTATTGGATGCTATGATCAAAGAAACGGAACGCCGTGGTATCATTGCTTATCCGATACATATTAAGATTGATACAGGCATGCACCGTTTAGGTTTTCAGCCATATGAAGTATCACAACTGATCGAACGACTGAAGACACAGAGCGGAGTTAAGGTTCGTTCCGTCTTTTCTCATTTGGCAGGTAGTGATTCATACGTATTCGACGACTTCACACAACAACAATTGGAGAAGTTCAAAGAAGCCTCAACCACGTTGGAAAAAGGATTGGAACATCCGGTCATTAAACATATTCTCAATACTGCCGGTATCGAACGATTCCCTCAATGGCAGATGGATATGGTACGTTTAGGCATCGGATTATATGGTGTCAGCGCATCTGGAGTAAACGGATTGAGAACAGTTAGCAAACTCAAAACGACCATTTTGCAAATACAACACGTCCCGGCTGGTGATTCCATTGGTTACAGTCGCCGCAGTTACGTAGAAAGAGATTCCAGAATAGCCATTATTCCTATCGGATATGCCGACGGACTAGACCGTCATTTCAGTAACGGACACGGAGAAGTCATCATCCGAGGTAAACGTTGTCCGATTATTGGTAATATATGTATGGATGCTTGTATGGTTGATGTTACGGATTCAGACGCACAAGAAGGCGACAGCGTTATCGTCTTCGGTGAAGAACTGCCCGTATCCGAACTGTCAGACCGGCTAAAGACAATACCTTATGAAATCCTTACATCCGTTTCTCCCCGTGTAAAACGCGTGTATTATTGGGAATAAGAGAAAAAGGAGTAAATAAAAACACGAATTGCACCAATTGACAGGAAGTTATTCTTCCTGTTAAATTGGTGAAACCCGTGTCCTCTCGTTAAAAAGCTTATAAAACCTGTGTACTTTCTTCGCGGAACATATCTTCGGCAGTCGGAGTAATCAACTTATACCCCTTACCGTGGATATTGATAATTTCAATTCCCGGATCATCTTTCAATAATTTACGCAATTTGGTAATATAAACGTCCATGCTTCGAGCATTGAAATAATTATCGTCAACCCAAATTGTCTTCAACGCATAATTACGTTCCAGGATTTCGTTTGCATGTGCACACAATAAACTTAACAATTCACATTCCTTGGTAGTCAGTTTTGTAACCTTCTCACCAATTGTCAATGTCTGCTTTTGCGTATCAAACAAGAAGTTTCCTAATTTATAGAAAGGAATATCTTTCATCTTCTTGCCTTTCACACGACGCAAGATTGCTTCAATACGCAATAATAATTCTTCCATGCTGAAAGGTTTTGTCAGATAATCATCTGCACCAATCTTGAAACCTTCCAGAATATCCTCCTTCAGCGTTTTGGCAGTAAGGAAGATGATAGGAATATCCGGATTAACCGAGCGAATTTCCTGAGCCAGCGTAAAACCATCTTTCTTCGGCATCATCACATCCAACACACAAAGATCGTATTTCGCCTTTGTAAACCCTTTGTATCCTGCTTCTCCATCGCAGAAAAGATCTGTAACATATCCTTTTGCCTGCAGATACTCTCTCAGAAGCATTCCCAAGTTTTCATCGTCTTCACAAAAGAAGATTTTCATTTTTTCTTCCATAACTAACTTTTTATAAGAGGTAAAGTAATAATAAATTTTGTTCCTATATTGTTATTGCCTTGTTCTGCCCGGATTGAACCTTTGTGATCCTCTATGATTTTCCTCACATAAGCTAATCCAAGTCCAAAGCCTTTCACATCATGTTTATTTCCTGTCGGTACGCGGAAGAAACGATCGAATACTTTCTTCAGATATTCTTTCTTGATTCCGATACCATTATCTTCAACCGAAATATGTAACTTACCGTTTTCATTCCATGTCCGCACCAACAACGCAAGCGGAACATCCTGACGACGGTACTTAACAGCATTATCCATCAAGTTAAACAACACATTGGTAATATGCATTTCGTCCACGTAAATAGTCGAATCCAAAGCATCCAAATCCAGATCCAGTGTTCCACCATACTTCTCGACCTTCAATGCAAATGTATTGGCCACCGAAATAATCAAGTCGTTTGCATCCAGTTCTTTCAACTTCAGCGTTGCCTTCTGACGTTCAAACAAAGACATCTGCAACACTTTCTCAACCAAAAAGCCCAATCGCTTGGTTTCATCGTTAATCACACCCGAAATATGCTTAAACACTTCCGGACTTTTGGTGATATCCGAATCTTTCAACATCTGAGCCGCCAACGAAATCGTAGAGACCGGAGTCTTCAACTCATGAGTCATGTTGTTAATGAAGTCGTTCTTCATTTCCGACAGACGCTTCTGACGGAAAACTATATAAATAGTAAAGATAAATGTAATCAACAGAATCATCGAAAAGATGACCGACGGCACAATAAATGTAATCGAGTTAGAAATATAATCTCCTTTCGTCGGGAAATAAACCTTCAGATAATTCTGCTTGGAAGGAGGATCGTTAGGAAACAATACCTGCGTAATAATATCTGAAGCAAGAGGTTCTCCATCAATCTTTCCACTTCGATACACTTCGTTTCCATCTTTATTTATGACAGAGAAAACAAAGGGAAGGTTTAATCCACTGTTGATAAATTCATTCTTTAAATAACTGTTCAGCTTCTTGAAATTGACTCGCTCCTGAATCGGTTTCAGATTAGCTGTATATAAGATGTTATAAATCACTTCATCAATCAGTCCACCCTGATACTGATAACGTTGTTTCAACGTTTTCTGCAAATCACGCGATGTATTGACGATCGAATTGGTCTGCTGATTACTCAACGAAGAACGAGGCTGAAACTTCGGACTACTAAAACTCTGTAATTCTATTTGCTGCACGCCTCCGTCTGAATCCGTTATGATGACATTCTGATACAGAAAGCTATTCTGATCCCGATTAATATCATCTTCCAAATACTGCCGGGTCTCGTCTAATTCCAGGTTTTTTGAGACCTGATGCAAACATTGTTTGACTGTTTCGTCAAACTGTTCACTTCTTGTTTTCAGGATGATATCAACATAGTTGATCTGCAGATACAACAATCCTGCAAAAGCAAACGCCATCACGACTGCAAGTAACCAAATCGTTGATTTCTTCATCTTATTTTTCCTTTCTTATATCTAACGACAAATAACGCGTCTTTTGGATAAATATTTACACAAAAAAAGTAAAAACAGAGCGCTTAAAATGTTAATAATACTTTGTCTATTCTCATTTTGCTAATTTTATCTTTATTTTTCATGCAAACGTATATTTTCGTTATCAGATCTTTATCCATTTAATATAACAGAGAAATTTCATCTTTTGTTCTGAAAATCAGCAGGAGTATACAATCCAACTGTATTTTTATACTGCCGGCAGACTCATTCCCGTTATTTTCCGGTATAAATCGAGAGCATATACGTCTGTCATTCCTGAAATATAATCCAATACACACTGTATTTTTCCATACGTTCCGACTGCTTTGACATTATATTGCTCGGGCACTCGCTGTAACAGTAACTTGCTATAAGCATGATTCGGATTCATTACGGCTTCTGTAAAACTATCGATCAGATGGCTGAATATATGATAACCGGCCAGTTCCACATCCAATACCTCTTTCGAACAGTATATTTTCTTGTAAGCCGTAGCCGAGCATGTTTCATACGCCTGTTTGGCTTTGTCTGAAATATGCTCGATCAATGAATCGGTAAATGTTCCCTTTAATAGTTCTTCCTCATGTTCCAGGAATATCCGGCTACACTCATCTACCAGCAGGCCGATAATACAAGAACGCAAATAAGCAATCTGTTCATTGGTATCATCTACCATATTCATAATACGCTGCACATGGTCCAAACGATCATCATCAAAGAAGTTCAACAATAATTGAATGGCTTCATCGGCCGTCAGTATATGCAATTTGCAGGCATCTTCTATATCCATAATCTGATAGCAGATGTCATCGGCCGCTTCAACAAGATAAACCAACGGATAACGGGCAAACTTGTTCGGATCCTTCGGATTACGTTCAATACCCAATTCTGCGGCAATACGCAGATAAGATTCTTCTTCCGACTGGAAGAAGCCGAATTTTCCTTTCTTTCCGGCCTCTGTTGAAGCGTAAGGATATTTGACAATGGAGGCCAACGTACTATATGTCATGGCAAAACCTCCTTTGCGTCGCCCGATAAACTGATGCGTCAACAAACGAATGGCGTTAGCGTTTCCCTCAAAATGCAGGAAATCTTCCCAACGTCCTCCTTCTTCCCGTACTTTTTCCTCCCATTTCATGCCATTACCTTCGAGGAAATAAGCTGTAATGGCTCGCTCTCCGGAATGACCGAAAGGCGGATTTCCCATATCATGGGCCAGACAAGCCGCAGAGACAATAGAACCTATCTCCGGAAAGTTCACACTTCCACCCGGATACTTTTGCATCAAAGCTTTCGCGATATTATTTCCCAGCGAACGACCTACGCAAGAGACCTCCAAGCTATGCGTCAATCGGTTATGGACAAATATACTACCCGGCAAAGGGAACACCTGCGTCTTGTTTTGTAAGCGCCGGAAAGGAGAAGAGAATATCAGCCGGTCATAGTCTCGTTGGAAATCGGTCCGTTCATGTTTCCGCTCATGATATTCTTCCAAACCAAAGCGTTTTCCGGAAAGTAGTTGTGTCCAATTCATATCATTCATGGTTATAATTGACTTCAAATATACGGATTTTAAGTGAGAATGTTTATCTTTACTCCATATTATTAATTGAATATCCAAATGAAAACACGGAAGTACATTTATTGGTTACTGGCTTTATTATGTTATCTGCCAGCATTCACCCAATCGCCTGTCAAGATTCAACGGCTCGAAGCTGGAGAGAAAACATGTCTGCACGAAGGCTGGTTTGCCCGCAAGGCCAGTGAAATCGGAGAAGACGGGAATCGCCTTACCGGACAACCTTTCGAAGCAACCGGATGGATGAAAGCTAAAGTTCCCGGAACGGTATTAACTACTTTACTCGAGAACAAGCTATATCCGGCTCCTGAATTCGGACTGAACAATCAACTGATTCCGGATATATTTCACGTCGGACGCGTATTTTATACGTATTGGTTTGCCTGTCCCTTTACCATGGAAGCATTACTTCCGGGACAGCATGCGTGGTTGAATTTCCGGGGTATCAATTATAAAGCTGAGATTTACCTCAACGGGAAACGTGTCAATGCAGTGACACACGAAGGCATGTTCCTGCGTCAGTCGTACGACATCACGTCTTACCTGAAAGAAAACGGCACGAATGTGCTGGCTGTTTTGGTTTTTCCTCCCGATCATGTAGGCAATCCGAATGGCGGACAAGGTGGCGACGGACAGATTGCCCGCAATTGTACCATGCAATATACGCCGGGCTGGGATTGGATTCAACCAGTTCGAGACCGCAATACGGGTATTTGGGATGAAGTTTCCATTGCTGTTACTAAAGATGTCCGGGTACAGCATCCGTACGTGGTAACGAAAGTTCCCGGAGTCCGGATACCAAGTGCAAGCAAACAGGAACCCGCTTACTTGGAAACTTCTGTCGAATTGGAAAATGTGTCTGACCAAATCCAAAAAGGAACAGCAGTTGCTTCTTATAAAGGAAAGGAACTTCGGGTTCAGGTTTCTTTGGAACCGGGTGAAAAGAAGCTTGTCTCTTTCCCTAAAGAAACAATCCGTAATCCTAAGTTGTGGTGGCCGAATGGTATCGGGCAGCAGCCTTTGGAAGAAATCCATTTCTCCTTTATCGAACAAACTACGCAACAAGTCAGCGATCAACAGTCGGTTCGTTTCGGTATCCGGGAAATCCAGACCCGAAAGAACGAACAGAATGGCGGACGGGAATTTTACGTCAACGGACAACGGATTTATATCACAGGCGGAAATTATATTGATTCCGACTGGTTGCTCCGGCTTTCTCCCGAGCGATACGACCATGAAGTCCGTTTCCATGCTGAAATGAACTTACGTATGATCCGTGTCTGGGGCGGAGCCTTACTCGAACGTCCGGAGTTTTACCAGGCATGTGATAAATATGGTATCTTAGTCTTCCAGGATTTATGGGGAAGTGGCGACTGTAACGGCGCCTGGGAAGACCTGACAAAACTCGATTCCCGTGAACGCCGCTGGGAATATCCGGATAATCATGCTTTGTTCCTACAAATGGCGGAAGACCAGATCAAGATGATCCGCAATCACCCGAGTCTTTGCTTTTGGTGCGGTGCCAACGAATGGCCTTTAGCCAAAGATATCGACGAAGCCTTGAAGAACGATATTCTTCCCCGACTTGATCCCAACCGTCTTTTTGCCAGTTACTCTACCGATTCGGTATTTACCCGTAATTATTTAGGAGATAATGGCGACGGTCCTTACGGTATTCAGGAACCGGAGTGGTTCTTTACCTTCCGTTCGCATCCGTTTAATCCCGAAGCCGGTTCAGTCGGTTCGCCGGAAGTGGAAAGTTTCCGGGCTTTCATGCCGGAAGAAGACTTGAAAGCCTTTCCCAGAAAGAGTCGGACTCGTAATCCCAACTGGATTTATCATAAAGACTTAGGGTATGGAGATCATCTCGAACGATACGGAGAATTACAGACAATTGAAGATTATTGCCGGTATGCTCAGTTGGTCAACTACGACCAGTACCGCAGTTTCATGGAAGGTTGGGCTTCGCATATGTGGGATTGGTACACAGGAATCCTGATCTGGAAGACACAGAACCCGTGGACTGCTTTACGCGGACAAATGTACGACTGGTATCTGGATGTAAATGCTTCGCTATACGGGACCAAGAAAGGATGCGAACCGCTCCATCCGTTCTATAATCTGGTGACTAAACAGGTACAACTATTAAATACCACAGTAGAAGCCGTAAACAATCTGACTGTAAAGGCTGAAATCTTCAACCGCGAAGGGAAAAAGCTATGGGAACAGTCTGCTCAGGCAAATGCCGAAGCCAGTCAGGTAAAAGATATCTTTGCAGTTCCGGTTCCATCGGAAGTAAGTGGTGTTTATTTCCTGAAACTTTCTTTATGGAATGGGCAGAAAACAGAACTGACCCGCAACATCTATTGGCTGACCACCACGCCCAAAGATTACCGGACACTGCACGAGCTGCCGAAGTCATCGCCGGATATAAAAACGACTTTCACGAAAGACGGCAACACTTATACCGGGAAAACTGTTTTTACAGCAGATGCTCATATCAGTTTCTTTAATCGGATCAAACTATTCGATAAACAAACGGGCAAACGTATCCTTCCGGTACACTATTCGGATAATTACATTACTTTGATGCCGGGTGATCAGCAGACAGTAACATTCAGTTTTCAGTCTGAATTACCCGAAAGTCAGATCGAGGTCGTTGTGGAAGGATTTAATAAGTAATCATCAATTAAATAAGAATATATGAAATTTATCTCTTGGAACGTCAATGGAATCCGGGCGTGTTGCGACAAAGGTTTCCACGATGCATTCAAATCGCTGGATGCAGATTTCTTTTGCCTGCAAGAAACCAAGATGCAGGAAGGTCAGTTAGATTTATCGTTCGACGGCTATCAGTCGTTTTGGAACTATGCGCAGAAGAAAGGATATTCCGGAACAGCTATCTTTACCCGCCATCAGCCGCTTCAGGTAACGTATGGACTGGGTTTGGAAGAGCACGATCAGGAAGGACGTGTCATCACGTTGGAAATGGATAACTTTTATTTAATAACGGTCTATACACCCAATTCGCAAGATGGATTGAAACGATTGGATTATCGGATGACATGGGAAGATGAGTTCCGGGCTTATCTGAAAAGATTGGATGCCCACAAACCGGTGATCGTCTGCGGTGATTTGAATGTAGCTCACCGGGAAATCGATTTGAAGAACCCGAAGACGAATCGAATGAATGCCGGTTTTACCGATCAGGAAAGGGAAAAGTTCCAGACCTTGCTGGATGCCGGATTTGTAGATACGTTCCGACATTTCTATCCCGACCGCGAAGGTATTTATTCGTGGTGGTCTTACCGATTCAAAGCCCGTGAGAAAAACGCTGGTTGGCGTATTGATTATTTTCTGGTATCCGAACGATTAAAACCACAACTGACTGGAGCCGAAATCCATACCGAAATCTTTGGTTCCGATCATTGCCCGGTAGAAGTTACTTTAGCATTATAAATACTTGCGTATATAAAAGGAAAGATTCGTCTTTCCTTTTATTTTTTATCGTTTCACCCGGGTGGGACGATCATTCCACCTTTGTGAAACGATCGTTCCACGTAGGTGAGACGATCGTTCCACTGCCGTGGAACGATAAAAATATCGTATCAAACGGATTTAGTAGTACTATTTTATGGATTTGGTTGACTTAAAATCTCTTTATAAATAAAAGAAGTTGACTGGCAAAGAACCCGACTTTTGAAGAAACAGACTTGCTGCTTCGTCAGAAAAAACATTCGAGAAGTTCTTGCCTGATTATGCTTATTACCTCATAATATTTTGTACTTTTGTATTTCAACGATATAAAACACTGAAGTATGATTATTATAGGGATAGCTGGAGGAACCGGATCTGGAAAAACAACCGTAGTGAGAAAAATCGTAAACAGCCTCGCCCCGGGCGAAGTCGTACTCCTTCCGCAAGATTCATATTACAAAGACAGCAGTCATGTACCGGCAGAATTGCGGCAACAGATTAATTTTGACCATCCGGATGCTTTCGATTGGCCATTGTTGTTACAGCACATTCAGATGCTGAAGGAAGGAAAAAGTATCGAACAACCGGTTTATCACTATCAGACAAGTTCGCGACTGGCAGAAACCATCCATGTAGAGCCGCGTCCGGTAATCATTATTGAAGGAATTTTAGCCTTGTGCGATCCGGACTTGCGCAACATGATAGACTTAAAGATCTTTGTAGATGCTGATCCCGACGAACGATTAATCCGGGTAATCCAACGAGATGTTGTAGAGCGAGGAAGAACAGCCGAAGCGGTAATGGAACGTTATACCCGTGTCCTTAAACCCATGCACCAACAGTTTATCGAACCCACCAAACGATATGCCGATCTGATTATTCCCGAAGGAGGAAGCAATGAAATTGCCATTCATATCCTAAAGATGTATATCGAGAAGCATTTACATCACGAAGTGAATATGTGATTCGTTCAAAAACTGACTGTACATACCCGCGTAAGTCGAGGAAAAATCGTACTTTTGCAATCGCCTTATGCCAATGCGGCAGACATGGTATTAATGAATAAGATTGAACAAATGACCCGTGATGAGATAAGAACAATGACAAAGGTGCCAGAACCGACTTTACGCCGGCTTCCGTGGTATTTGGCTTTTGTGAAACTGTTGAGAGGGAAAGGAGAAACTGTCATCTCGTCCACCCAGATCTCGAAAGAGATCAATGTAGATTCCAGTCAGGTAGCTAAGGATTTGTCTTTTGTAAATGTAACCGGGAAAACCCGTGTCGGCTATGAAATTGACGCTTTGGTGGAAGAGCTGGAAGATTTTCTGGGATTCACGTCTTCACACAAAGCATTCCTGTTTGGCGTTGGAAGTTTGGGTGCTGCGTTACTACACGATTCCGGCCTGAAACAATACGGATTAGATATTGTTGCCGGTTTTGATGTCCGTCCGGAACTGGATGGACAAATCATCAACGGTATTCCGGTCTATCACATTGACCGTTTTCCGGCCATGCGGGAGCAATTGGGAGCCACAATCGGTGTAATCACAGTACCGGTAGACAAAGCACAGGAAGTGGCCGACCAGATCATAGCCGGAGGTATCAAAGGTTTATGGAACTTTACTCCGTTCCGTATTCGGGTTCCCGAAAATATTGTCATACAGAATACATCCATGTACGCCCATCTGGCGGTGATGTTTAATCGTCTGAATTCAACAAATCGTTAAAATGAAAATAATTGCCGTTGGAATGAACTATGCGGCCCACAATAAAGAGCTGCATCATACGTTAGAATTAACAGAGCCTACCATCTTTATGAAGTCTGATTCTTCGCTGTTGAAAGACGGAAAACCTTTTTTTATTCCGGATTTCTCGTCGGAGATTCATTACGAAACGGAGCTGGTGGTAAAGATTGACCGGTTAGGGAAAAACATTGCCGAGCGTTTTGCGCATCGGTACTATAGTGAAGTCACTGTCGGTATCGATTTTACAGCCCGGGATTTGCAACGTCGTCTGCGTGAGCAAGGCTTGCCTTGGGAAATCAGCAAGGCATTCGATAACTCGGCCGTTATCGGAACCTTCATTCCGCTGGAAGAAGCAGGAAACGTCAATCAGTTGTCGTTCCATCTGGATATGAACGGAAAAACTGTACAACAGGGAAACACTGCAGATATGTTGTTTTCCGTAGATCAGATTATCGCTTATGTCAGCCGTTTCTTTACGTTGAAGATCGGCGACCTGATTTATACCGGCACACCCGTCGGCGTTGGTCCGGTTAGCATTGGTGATCATCTGGAAGGATACTTAGGCGAACGGAAACTACTGGACTTCCATGTACGTTGATAGGCTCATACAAGCAACCATTAACAAGTAAAAATTAACAACTGATTATTCATCATTTTCAATTGTCAATTTTTGGAGTACTGTATGTAGTATGAAACGATTTTTATCTTTCTTAATAGCTATTCTTCTTTCCTTCTCATCCGCTTGGGCAGAAGGGAATTATGCGTCACAGTCAGTCCTTTCTTCCGGACGATGGGTGAAGATCAAAGTCACCAAGAACGGAGTTTATAAACTGACGGCTTCCGACCTGAATAAAATGGGATTTTCCGACCCGTCGAAAGTTTCGGTTTACGGATATGGAGGTTGGATTCTTGACGAACAGTTCTCGGATTCTGCTTATCATGACGACCTACCGGCTGTTCCAGTATGGCGAGACGGCTCGACGCTTTATTTTTATGCAAGAGGAACCGTCAAATGGAGTTATGAAAACAAGCTGTTTGTTCATACGAATAATCCTTATGCTACAGCCGGATATTATTTTGTAACGGATGCTACCGATACACATGATATGCCGGAACAAGCTTCGGTAGAGGGAGCCGTTCGGCAAATCTCTACCTTTGATGATTATCAGGTGTGGGAGAAAGATGAGGTAGCGGTCAACGAATCCGGACGGGAATTATTCGGAGAATCGTTCATTTCGACAACAACTCGTAATTTTACCTTCTCTGTTCCAGGAATCACCTCCGATGATGCGGAAGTTTCCATGCGTTTTATAGCCCGGACAACGGGACGTACTCCGGTTACATTAACGGTAGGCGATGCTGTCCTTTCCTTATCTATCTCAGCCCCGACAACCAATGCCAGTTATACCAAGGCTGTTGTTGCCTCGGGTAATGTGACTTGGGAAGGAGAAAAAAGCGAGTCCGTCAAGATGGAAGTCACCTACGGAAAAACAGGAGACCAAAATGTATATCTGGACTATATCCGTTTCCAAATGAAACGCGCCTTGAAACTATATGGAGCAGAAACCGCTTTCCGCAGTGTGGACGCCATCAACAATGTTTCCCGCTTTGAGTTGGCAGATGCTTCTGAATCAACTATCGTATTGGATGTAACCGACGTAACGAATCCGAAACGGATGCAGACAACGTTAAACGGTACGAATCTGTCTTTTACGGCTGCAGCCTCCAGTCAATTACGGGAATATATCGCCTTTGACAAGAATAAACTGACCGACACGCCGGAAATTGTGGGAGAAGTTTCCACACAAAACCTGCACGGACTGGAAACACCGAACATGGTGATTATCGTTCCTACGGCATTTACAACACAAGCCCAGCGCTTGGCAGAAATACATCGTCAACGAAATGGCCTGACGGTTGAGGTAATCAATCCGGAACCTATCTATAATGAGTTTTCAAGCGGAACACCGGATGCAACTGCCTACCGTCGTTTACTGAAGATGTTTTATGATCGGAAACCGGAAACGCTGAAATACTTACTTTTGTTTGGTGACGGCTGTTACGACAACCGCGGACTGACACGCGAATGGCAGCAAAACAGTTCGCTGCTGGCCAATATGCTTCTCACCTATCAGTCGCAGAATTCAGTCGACATCTATTCCTATACAACCGACGATTATTTCGGTTTCCTGGAAGATGGCAGCGGTGCTTCACTGGCTTCTGCCAAACTTTGCGTAGGAATCGG
Organism: Parabacteroides faecalis; assembly: GCF_022809355.1. Taxonomy (GTDB): domain Bacteria; phylum Bacteroidota; class Bacteroidia; order Bacteroidales; family Tannerellaceae; genus Parabacteroides; species Parabacteroides faecalis. The sequence continues at coordinate 43,410 of NZ_JAKZMM010000010.1, forward strand.
CCGCTTACCTATACGTACGAACGACGAGGCTAAAGCGGCTGTAGATAAAATCATTTCTTATATGGACAATACGCTTCCGGGAAACTGGAAGAACAATATTACGTTCGTTGCCGATGATGGAAGTAATGCAGATAGTAACAAGAACATCCACATGCAGCAAGCAAATACACTGGCAGAAATTGTAGAAGAAGACCATCCGGAATTTCGGGTAAATAAGCTTTACTTCGATGCGTATACGAAAGACCGGACAGGAGGAAATGCCTCTTATCCGGATGTGGAAGCCGCTTTACAGAAACAATTGAAGAACGGATTAATGGTCCTGAATTATACAGGACACGGTAATACCACCAGCTGGAGTGACGAAGCCGTAATGACACAATCGTATATCCAGCAGGCTACTTATCCTTACTTGCCTTTATGGATTACAGCGACATGCGACTTTACCCGTTTTGATGCTCTGGCCACATCGGCCGGAGAATCTGTTTTCCTGAACGAGAAAAGTGGCGGTATCGCTTTATTCACAACTACGAGAGCGGTGTTTTCGCAAGACAATGCGGTCATTAACCAAGCAATTATCCGGAATCTATTTTCACGTGAAGGGAACCGGCGTTATACGTTGGGAGAAATCATGATGAAGGCCAAACAAAGCATGGGATACGATTCCAATAAATTGAACTTTACGCTGATTGGTGATCCGGCCTTGACACTGACTTTCCCGGATTATAGCATAGCTGTAACAGAAATCAATGGAAAACCGGTTGATTCGTCTGAAGATATTACGATTAAAGCTTTAGAGCGAGTAACCATCAAAGGAGAAGTGCGTAAACCGGACGGGACAAAGGACAGTGCATTTACAGGTCCGTTGCAATCAACCATATTCGACAGTAAAGCGACTATCACTACATTAGATAATTTCAGTACAGGAACCAAGTTCCAATATGAAGATTATCCTAATACCTTATATATAGGAAATGATTCCGTACGTAACGGAGAGTTTTCTTTCTCCTTCACAGTTCCTAAAGACATTGCCTACTCGAACGATTTCGGTAAAATGAACTTTTATGCCTTTAATAATCAAGATTCCATTGAGGCACAAGGTTCGTTCCTCGATTTTCGGGTTGGCGGGACTTCGGATACAGGAGGAGACGATACGGAAGGACCAGAAATCCGTTACTTGTATCTGAACGACACGACATTTGTAGACGGCGGACAAGTTAATTCCACTCCGTTGTTTGTGGCTTCGCTTTGGGACAAAAGTGGTATCAACATCACCGGAAGCAGTATCGGTCACGACATGATGCTGATTATCGATAATCAGACATCCAAGAGTTACAACTTAAATGACTATTATCAACTGGTAGGTAGCGATGGCGCCGGACAAGTCATCTTCTCTATTCCTGAATTGGAACCGGGCTTGCATACAGCAGAATTCAAAGTTTGGGATGTACTGAACAATTCGACGACACAGACCTTTACATTTGAGGTAGTAAAAGACATGAAGCCGAATCTGATTTCCGTATATGCAACACCAATTCCGGCTCGCGAAAAGGTGACTTTCCATCTGAAGCATAATTTCCCGGAATCTCAACTGACAGTCAAAATAGAAGTGTACGACATGGCAGGCCGCCTGCGTTGGAATCACGAAGAGAGCGGTTCGTCGGAAGCCTTCAAAGACTATCAGCTGGAATGGAATATGATGGGTAATGGCAATGCACGTTTGCGTCCGGGCGTATATATTTACCGGGCATCGTTGCGATCGGGCAACTCGAAAACGGCGACGGGTGCGAATAAAATGATTATCCTGGCACAATAAAAGGAGAAAAGAGTAGTTATATAAGTGATTCGTAATAAGATTATATTTAAAATAAGATGATAAAAAATCGTAGTTTGAAACTTTGGAGTCTAGCTGTGTTAGTATTCTTATTCACTGCAAATAATCTATTGGCACAACAGATAAAGAAGGAATTTGCCCCGATCAATACAGCTGTTCCATCCTTGTCTATCGCGCCGGATGCCCGTGGTGGTGGTATGGGTGATAATGGTGTGGCAACGCTCCCCGATGTCAATTCGCAATACTGGAACCCGGCCAAGTATGTATTCAATTACAGTCAGGCAGGTGTTTCTCTTTCTTATACGCCTTGGTTACGTAAATTGGTAAACGATGTAGCCTTAGTGAATTTATCAGGATATTACAAGCTGGGAAGTGACGACCGTCAGGCTATTGGAGCTTCACTGCGTTATTTCTCTTTCGGTGAAGTACAGAATAACGACGAACAAAGTGGTGCTACATTGATGACATTGAATCCTTACGAAATGGCATTAGACGTCAGCTATAGCCGAAAGTTATCAGATGCTTTCTCTATGGCGGTTGCATTACGTTATATCCGTTCCGACCAAGGAGCTGACCCATCAGCCGAAATGGTTCCTGGTAATGCCTTCTCGGCTGACATTGCCGGTTATCTGGAACGTTACGTCATCATGGGCCAGGCAGAAGCTTTGTGGAGCTTTGGTTTCAACATCTCTAATATTGGTACAAAAATCTCATACGATGGTGGTGGAACAAACCAGTTCTTGCCAACCAAACTGGCCATCGGAACAGGTTTATTGTACCCGATTGACGACTACAACCAGATCGGTGCCTACGTGGACATCAGCAAATACCTGGTGCCAAGCGAACCGCAACGGACCGGAACTACCGAGGAAGACGACCAAGATTACAACGACCGGGTACAAGAATACAACTCGATGTCGTCAATCGGCGGTATGATCAAGTCGTTTGGTGACTCTCCGTTAGGATTCAAAGGTGAATTACAAGAGATCATGGCTTCTATCGGTGTAGAATACAGCTATAACCAACAGTTCTTCGTCCGTGGTGGTTATTACTACGAGAATCAGAACATGGGTAACCGCCAGTATTTCTCGTTCGGTGCCGGCTTCCGCATGAGTGTTTTCCAACTGGATGCGGCTTATCTGGTCAGCACCGTGCCGAGCAACCCGTTGGACCAGACCTTACGTTTCTCGCTCTCGTTCGATATGGATGGCATCAAGAACTTATTCAAGTAAACGACCATCATGAAGATCAGAGTTGGATTTGGATACGACGTACATAAGCTGGTACCGGGGCGCGACTTGTGGTTGGGCGGCATCAAGATTGAACATACAGAAGGTTTGTTGGGGCACAGTGATGCCGATGTATTGATTCATGCCATCTGCGACGCCTTGCTCGGTGCGGCCAATATGCGCGACATTGGCTTCCACTTTCCCGACACGGCGGGCGAATACGAAAACATCGACAGCAAGATTCTTCTTCGCAAGACGATGGCTTTGCTCCGCGAAGCCGGATATGAATTAGGAAATATCGACGCAACCGTGGCAGCCGAGCGTCCGAAATTGAATCCGCACATTCCGGAGATGAAACGTGTATTGGCGTCTGTCCTCGAGGTGGACGAAGATGACATTTCCATCAAGGCAACAACCACCGAGAAATTAGGCTTCACAGGCCGGCAGGAAGGCATGGCAGCCTATGCGACGGTCTTGATCCAGCAATAATTTTTCCTTTTTCTCCCCGAAAAATAGGCCTATTCAACCATCCGAGGCCTCGGATGGTATGAAAAAGATCGTTTTCACACCGGCGGAAGCCTCGGAAGGCATGAAAAAGATCGTTTTCACACCAACGGAGGCCTCGGAAAGCATAAAAAAGGTCGTTTTCGCCCCTTCGGAAGCCTCGGAAGGTATGAAAAAGGTCGTTTTTACCCCTCCGGAGGCTTCGGACGGTATGAAAAAGCTCTTGTTCATCATCTCAGAGACTTCCTCCGCCTTGCGAATCCCGTTTTTATTTGTAGCTTTACACGGAAAAAAGCAAATCAAGATGAAAAATAATGATTGGAAAAGCCGTCTGGGAGTCATGTATTCGACGAACCCGGATTTTCAATATGAAACGAACGAGGAAATAGAGGAAGAAACGCTGCCCAAAGAGAAACAGGTACTGCGTGTCGCCCTCGACAAACGAAACCGGGGCGGAAAAGTAGTGACGCTCATCACCGGCTTTCGTGGAACAACAGCCGATCTGGAAGCGTTGGGAAAACTGCTCAAGGTGAAATGTGGCGTGGGCGGCTCGGCCAAAGACGGCGAAATCATCGTGCAAGGCGACTTCCGCCAAAAGGTAGAAGAGATCCTTCGGAAAGAAGGCTATACCCAGGTAAAAGTAATCCGCTAAACAAGAACTCATTCCTAAATCTCCCCGTATATGCTGACCATCTATCGTGCATCTGCCGGAGCCGGAAAAACCCATCGGTTGACCGGTGAATATCTGTTGTTGCTTTTCAGCCAGCCGGGCGCATATCGGCGTATCTTGGCTGTGACCTTCACCAACAAGGCCACCGACGAGATGAAAGGCCGCATCGTGGAAGAACTCTTCCATTTGGCCAGCGGACAGCCATCAGATTATGTACAGCTATTGGTTTCTTCCTATCAGCTGACGGAAGACGAAGTGCGCCGCCAGGCACGGAAGATATTGATTGCCATCCTGCACGACTATTCAGCCTTCAACATCAGTACAATCGATCGCTTCTTCCAGCAAACCATGCGAGCCTTTACCCGCGAGATCGGTTTGCAGGGTGGATACGGTATTGAGATGGATCAGGAACGAGTACTTACCGAAGCCATTGATCGCCTCTTGAGCGACTTGGATCAACCGGAGAACAAAGAGTTGCTGGGCTGGCTGCTTCGTTTCGCCGAAGTAAAAGTAGAAGACGGTGGCGAATGGAATTTGCGGCGCGACATCACGGCATTGGGACGCGAGGTATTCAAGGAAAGCTACAAAGTATTCAGCGAAGAAGTAGCCCGCGACATCAGCGACAAGCAAGCCCTAGAAACCTACAAAGACACACTCTACGGCATCATCCGTGCGGTAGAAAAGGAAATTCAGGAGATTGGAAAGAAAGGCTTGGCAATCATGGAACAGTTTGGCTTGACACCTGCCGATTTCAAAGGCGGGAAAACATCACAAATGTTCCATTTCAGCCGATGGGCGGCGGGTGAAATCAAAGAGCCAACCATGACTTTCTGTAGCTTTGCCGATAATCTGGAGGCATGCTTTACCCAAAAGATGAATGCCAGTCAGAAAGCAATCATTGGTACAGCTTTCGAGAACGGATTGAATGAGTGCATCAAGAAAGCCATTGCCCGCTTTGAGCAAATGATAGACTACAACACCGCCCGCGAGATCACCCGTTACTATTATACATTGGGCATTCTCACCGATATATCCAATGAGATCTCGGCCTATCGCGAAGAAAAGAACGTGATGCTGATTGCCGACACAACTGAACTGCTGAACCGGGTGATTGCCGGAAGCAACGCGCCTTTCATCTACGAAAAGACAGGTACACAGATCGATCACTTCATGATCGACGAGTTCCAAGATACTAGCGGAATGCAATGGGAGAATTTCCGTCCGCTGATTGAAGAAAGTTTGGCACACAATCGTGCAAATCTGATTGTAGGCGATGTAAAGCAAAGTATCTACCGCTTCCGTAACTCCGACTGGAAGCTATTGGATGAACAAGTAGCTCGCAATTTCCCGGTAGAAGAAATTCGGGAAGAGACATTGAAAGACAATTGGCGAAGCTGCCGCCATATTGTAGAGTTTAACAATGCTCTTTTCACCGCTGCACCCTATCTGTTACAGTCTACCTACAACGACGATCTAAGCCAATCATCGTTGGATGCCGACGCTCAGGCCGCTTTTTCTACCCGCATCATGGCAGCCTATCAACGAAGTTACCAGCGTGTTCCCAAACCTTTTCAGGAGAAAGACGGACATGTACGCGTGGAATTTGTAGCAGATGAAGAAGAAGCCGACTGGAAAGATGAAGCTCTCGAACGTCTTCCCTCTGTCTTGCAGCAACTGCAAACCAACGGTTATGCCTTAAAAGACATCGCCATTCTGGTACGTACCAACAATGAAGGAGCTCAAGTAGCCAACTATCTGCTGCAATATAAGGAAGAACATCCCGACGATGGGTTCAGTTATGACCTGATCTCCGACGAAGCCTTATATGTAAACAGTTCGGCAGCCGTGCGTTTCCTCATCGCCATTCTGCATCATCTGAAAAGTCCGGATAATCCGACATGGGCACAAATGCTTCTATTCTCCTACAGGATTCTGACTTCCGATTGGCAGCGAGCCGACTTCACATTGGAAGAGAAGGCTGAAATGAATCGCCTATCAACCTTGCCTTTATACGAAATGGTGGAGGGTTTGTATCGTCTGTTTGATTCATATATCCACGAGAAAGAGCAAGTCTTTGTCCTTGCCTTCCTCGATCTGATTGCAGAATATGTACAGAAAGAGAATACGGATTTAGGACGTTTCCTAACTTGGTGGGAAGATTCAGGCATCCGAAAGACGATCGCCACGCCCGACGGACAAAATGCCATCCGTATTCTGACGGTACATAAATCCAAAGGGTTGGGTTTCCGTGCCGTCATCTTACCTTTTGCCGACTGGGAAATTGATCATAAGCCTATGAAACCGGTTGTCCTTTGGTGCCATCCGGAAAAAGCTCCATTCAATCGGTTACATCTTGTCCCGGTTCGTTATAGTTCATCGTTGGGAGCTACTATTTTCGCCCGTGATTACTTTCAGGAACGTTTACATGCCTACATCGACAACCTGAATACGTTGTATGTAGCGTTCACCCGCTCGAAAGAAGAATTGATTATCTTCTCGCCACGTCCGAAAAAAGTCAAAGACGATGGTTCCTTGGAAAAAATCAGCAGCATTTCCGATCTATTGTGGAGTAGTTTGCTACAAGCTATTCCTGATACCTCAGAAGGCGAACAACTTATCCCGCTTGCCTCTTCTTTCGACTGGGAAAACAACCTATTCGAACAAGGACATTGGTGGAAACCTGAGCAAAAGACGGCCAATACATTGATACAGGAATTTCCATTGGGTAAATTACAATCCATCTCGTCTGATAACCGATTGCATCTGCGCTTACGTGGACGAAACTATTTCTTCGATGACAACCAACGTAAACAAGGTTCGCTGATGCATGAAGTCCTGAGTATTGTTCGTGTTCCGGAAGATATTCCTCAAGCTGTCCACCGGTATCAGGAACAAGGTGTGATTAGTCAAGAAGAAGAGATTCAGTTAATCCAACAATTACAAGCCTGTCTGCAACAACCAGAAGTACAACGCTGGTATAACGGTCAGGCCAAAATACTGAATGAAGTTGATATCTTATTCGGGAAAGGCGAAACCAAGCGGCCCGACCGAGTTATGATTTATGCAGATGAAGTGGTCATCCTCGATTATAAATTCGGAGGAAAGATCAGTCGTAGTCACCAGACACAAATGCGTAATTATATCCGGCTGATCCGGCAAATGGGATACAAAAACGTTTCCGCATACTTATGGTATGTCACATTATCCCGCATTGAAGCGGTGAAAGCATGATTTTATTTGGGATATTCCATAAAAATAAATACTTTTGCAATCTATAACAAAAAAAGATTCAGTTAGAAAAATGAAGGTACACAGAGAAGGAACCGGTTTACTGCTTGCTTTATTTACAATATTCTTTATTGTAAATCTTGTCTTGTATCATACTGTCGGCAAAGGAGGACTTTTCTATACCGTTGCTTTTGTAACAACCGTCTTTTTTTTGTTGGTATTAAACTTCTTCCGGAGTCCATTCCGCCGTTTCCCTTATGATTCGGAAGGATTGGTCATTTCTCCTGCAGACGGTACTATTGTTGCGATCGAAGAAGTAATGGAGAATGAAATCCTGCATCGTAAATGCCTGCAAATTTCGGTCTTCATGTCGGTTTTCAACGTACATGCCAACTGGTTTCCTGTAAACGGAACGGTTAAATATGTCTCTCATAACAACGGACGTTTCATGGCTGCTTATTTACCAAAGAGTAGTACTGAAAACGAACGGTCGGCTGTCGTTATTACAACACGTAACGGAGTAGAAGTAATGGCCCGGCAAATTGCTGGAGCTTTGGCACGCCGTATTGTTACGTATGCCAAACCAGGAGACAAATGCCATGTGGACGAACAAATGGGGTTCATTAAATTCGGTTCCCGCGTAGATGTTTATTTGCCGGTAGGAACAGAAGTCCTGGTCGAAATGGACCAAAAGGTAACAGGAAACCAAACTCCTATCGCTCGTTTAGGGAAATTAAACAACTAAAGAAATGAATCTAATCAAACACATTCCCAATACAATTACATGCCTGAACCTATTTTCAGGATGTATGTCGATTGTTGCTGCTATCGGAGGTGATTTGCGTACAGCTTTTATCTGGATTGTCGGAGCTGCGGTCTTCGATTTTATGGACGGCTTTGCTGCACGTTTACTGAAAGCCTATTCACCCATGGGTAAAGAACTGGATTCTCTCTCAGATGTGGTTAGTTTTGGAGTTGCTCCGGGAATGATTCTCTATTCTTTGTTTTCACAAGCAGCCCTTCTGATGAATTTACAAGGTTGTTTGGCTTTGCTTCCTTTTTGTGCCTTTGTAATTCCCGTCTTTTCCGGATTACGATTAGCTAAGTTCAATATAGATGAACGGCAAACAACCTCGTTTATTGGTCTGCCTGTTCCGGCACATGCTCTGTTTTGGGGTTCGCTCGCTTATTCCGTACAAGCTTGGTTGCCCATGAATGCTTCCTGGTTATTATATGGAGGCATTATCTTAGCGTGTCTTACTTCCTATCTGTTAGTCTCTGAAATACCGATGTTCTCCATGAAAGTCAAATCAGTTTCATGGAAAGGGAACGAATGCCGATACATCTTGCTTTTGGCTGCGATTCTATTTATTGCGTTTTGGGGCTACTTAGGAATAGCCGGAACCATTGTGCTTTATTTTATCTTGTCTCTTTTTAACAGGAATAAGTAAACCTCTCTTCATGAGAATTTGTTTTTCTGTTTGAGTACTTAATTCTATATAGTGTTTATGTTTAAATTCTTATTTTTTATAGTGTTTCTTTTCTTTCTGCTCGTATTCTTATTGGGCTTTTCCTTGTTACGCGGATTGAAAAGATTCTTGTTTGGTGACGGAGGAAACCAAAGACAACAAACTTACCAACGAAGAACAACCTCGCAATCTCAAAACCAAACGTATGGCTCTCAAAAGACTTCATCTACCGACTCGTATGCAAACGCTGAAGAAGTAGAAGATCCACCTCGTAGTTGGAAACGCAGAAGAAAAATTTATAGCCAAAACGAAGGTGAATATGTCGATTATGAAGAGGTAAAATAATAAGGTAAATAAAACCATACATAATTATAATAGCATGAAAAAGTTGTTTTCTTTCATGGGTTGTTGTTTATTGGCAGCCTGTTCCTCTCATCAACCTGGTGAGATTTCCGGTTCGTTATCAGGAGTTGGAAGTGACACCTTACTTGTTCGTTCATTTGTTATGTATCCGACAAACACCGGACGTCCGGAACTAGATTTGGATACCGTTCCATTAGTAAATGGCAAGTTTTCATTAAACCTAGGAAATAGCACTGATTTAAGATATGTTCAAATCGGAGAATTTCCTTCATCTAAATCCAATCCAGATGGAAGCAGACCTGCAGTATCTATGGAAGTGATTCCTCTCGTTTTATTACCGGGAAAATATGTAACGGTCGAAGGTTCATTACATAAATATAAATTAGGCGGTGCACCTTTCTATGAATCCTTGAATGAGCTGAATACTAAAATGGAACCTATTGTTCAAAAGACAGATTCCTTGTCGTCTGCATATCGCAAGAAAGCTCAGGAAGGTGTTTCACAAGAAGAAGTTCAAAAGGTTGCAGCCCAAATCGAGAAAGTACAAGAAGAAATTAAGGAAACTTATATTCATTTTATAAAAGAGCATGCTGATCAGGATGTATCTGTTTTTTTACTGACACATGGAGCTTTGGAAGGTGATGAATTGAAAGAATTACTTGACTTGATAGCCGAACCAGTACGCAACGGCGTGATGGCCCCCATGTATCAATCGATCAAGCAGGCATACGAAAAACAGGAAGAACGTCGGAAAGCACAGGAAAAGATTAAGGAAGGTGCTCCTGCTCCCGAATTTACCTTGAAAGATATTAATGGAAAGGACTTCTCTCTTTCTTCTCTGAAAGGTAAATATGTCATCCTGGATTTTTGGGGAAGTTGGTGCGGCTGGTGTATCAAAGGCATTCCAGATCTGAAGAAAGCTTATGAGAAATATAAGGGTCAACTGGAAATTGTAGGAATTGACTGCAATGATACAGAGGAGAAATGGAAAGCAGCCGTTGAGAAACATACTTTACCCTGGATTCATGTCCGCAACGAAGGTAATCCGGATGTAACTTTGCTTTACGGAATAGAAGGTTTTCCGACCAAGATTATTCTGGATAAAGAAGGAAATATTGTAAAAACGGTTGTAGGAGAAGATCCTGAGTTTTACAAACACCTGGATGCTTTAATGAAAAAATAGGATAAAAAAGAGCTCTGAAAAAAGGTAATAAGCAATGGAGAAAAAGCCGGCGTATTTTTGTCAATTTACGCCGGCTTTTCATAAAAATACGCCGGCTTTTTGGAGAAAGACTTTACCTCCTTTTTTCTTGAAAGAAACGTTTCATTTCGGCTGCGCATTCTTCTTCCAGAACACCTTTCTTGACAACAGCTTTCGGATGGAAAGCTTGTGGCGCAAACCGGCTATATCCTCGTTTCTCGTCTGATGCTCCATATACAACCGTTGACAATTGCGACCAACCAATTGCTCCTGCACACATAATACAAGGCTCGACCGTCACATACAAGGTACAACCCGTCAGATACTTTGCTCCCAACACATTGGTTGCCGCTGTAATAGCCAACATTTCGGCATGTGCCGTCACATCATTCAGCCGTTCCGTCTGATTATGTGCCCGGGCAATGATTTTTCCCTGGCAAGTAATGACGGCTCCGACGGGAATTTCTCCTTCTTCAGCGGCAGCCTGCGCTTCCTGAAGTGCCTGTTTCATGAAATATATGTCGTCGTACGGGTTGATCATCTTCTCATTTCATTTTCATTAAACAATGTCGGATAATCTTCTTCCAGTGTCCGCATAATATGCGAAAGAATCGTTTCCCGATACCACCTCGATTTATTGGCAATCCGGTATTTATCAAGATAACGCTGCACCGTCTTATACTCATCATCGTTGAGCATAAACGTAATCTTATGAATCCTGGGATGATTCGGCTGTGCCACTGAATATTTCTTTGTCCGTTTCATGTTACAAAAGTACAAGGCTTCGTGGAAATACAAAAGAATAATCTGTATATTTGCGAAAAACCTAATTATGGCGGAAAGGAATAATACAGGAAAAGAAGGTGAATCGGAAGCTCGTGCTTACCTGGAAAAACAAGGATATCAAATATTACATACCAATTGGCACTTTCATCATTACGAACTTGACCTGGTAGCTATCTATGAAGGTGAATTAATCGTCGTAGAAGTAAAGACACGATCGGTCGGTTGCCTGTTACCGCCCGAAGAAGCCGTCGACCAAAAGAAGATCAAACGCATTGTAGCTGCTACCGATGCTTATATCCGATATTTCAACAACCCGCTTCCTGTTCGTTTTGATATTATCACAATGCAGAAAGAAAACGGACGGTATTCAGTCCAAGAGCATATTGAAGATGCCTTTTATGCTCCAGTACACTGAATACCGCCAGTAATTCTATTTTTACCAAACCTGAATTCTCATTTCACCTGCCTGCAAGGACTCCAACGGTCCACTTGTCGGATGTTCTCCCCGTGGATTTCCCAAATAATCATAGTTGATCTGAATCGGTTTCCCATCCGGATACTCATACCGTTGCTTCGGCAGTTTCGCTGTTCCCAACTTATCTGTCGTGATCATTTGCGTCTCAACCTGTTTTAAATCCTTGTTCTTAATAACAAGAAAGACTTTATCACCTTCTTCTTCAATCCTGACATCAGGAACAAAAGAGGCATCTACCAATTTATGGTCTTCATTCACAAACGGAACAGCCGCTCCATAATAAACGTTTCCATCCACATACATCGGATAAGCCGTCTTTTCATACCCTTTCAGACCAAAAGAGCCAAGCGCTTTATCGGAGTTTTCAAAATCTACCGTAGCAAAAAGGTTATTATAGAAACGATCGTCTCCACCCGGAATAATAGACAAACCGGCAACTTCTGTAGAATGAGGCAAGAAGTAAGGAGTATAACGTCCATGTTCAACGTAATTATGGATCTTACCGCAAATCAGGTTATGCACATACGCGCCACCTTGTGATTGCTCCAAGATACTCCGGTGAGAAGCCAGGATATTATTCTCAACTAAGAACGGTCCATGATTGACTTCCAGGAAAATATCTTCCAGATCATTGCCATAAAACAAATTAGAAGAGACATGTGTCCCCTGTGTCATCCAGTCTAGCCACAAAGCACGGCCAGTATTATGAATCCGGTTATGGGCAATTCGGGCATCCAAAGCCGCATGGAACTTAATCCCACCGATTTCAGCTCCACTAAATTGACGTTTCGTCCAAATATCATAAATATGGTTATTCTCGATCACCGAGAAAGAAGCTCCCATACTTCCGCACATACCGGTTTGTTCGCAGGCAAAGATCGTATTGTTACGTACAATATGATGGCCGATATTATCTTTGTTCCAACCTTCGCGAATGGCATTGAATGTTACTTCTATATAATGTAAAGAGCCATCAATACTAGTATCACTCAGCCATTTGTTATGACCGCTGTTACGTTCTTTTCCCAAGGTAATGCCGGAACATTTCGAATTGCTTATGACATTGTTCTCGATAATCCAGCCTTTATTCCAATGTGTTGCCACCATTCCGATTTGCTCTGCAGTCGGAGCTGCCCATTGTGTAGCAGCCTGACTGATATGGAATCCACTTATCGTTAGGTAATTGATTCCTTTTTTCTCCGGATAGAAACAAGTTCTTCTCACACTGATTTCGACAAGTTCCTTATTCGGATCAGCTTTATGGAAGTTTGCCCAAATGGTTGTTTCCTGCTCATTATGTTCGCAATACCATGTATAAGTCGAACCTTCCGGATCTTGCGCATTCGGAAGAGCTTCCGGATGATAAACTTTCTCAAGCGTTTCTTTTTCATACAGAGACTTATCATTCAAGAAAACTTCACCGGTATGGTGTACACGACCGTAGTTATCAAACCAGTCACCATAGATTTCATCTATATAAGGATTATAGGAACCAAAGAAAGAGTTCGGCAACACAACTTTCCAAACCCCTTTTTGTCCTTCTACGGGTTTCCAGTTCGTAATACGTTCCGAGCCTTTGATTTCAACCCGCTCTCCGGGAGCTGCCCGATAAACAATCCGTCGGGAATCACTCTCTCCGCCACGAGGTGGATTTACCCATTCCCGGTAAGTTCCGGCATGAACAGTAATCACATCGCCCGGATAAGCAAACTTTGCGGCTTGACCGATTGTCCGGAACGGAGCATCTATCGTCCCGCTATTCGTATCTTTTCCTTTCACCGAGACATGATATTCGACAGCCCAAACCGTACTGCCCACGCTCAGCAAGGCCCATAACAAGAAATACTTTATCTTCATAATGACAGACGGTTAAGTTCAACTAGCGGCTAACAACTGTTTGGCTACCTGTACAGCCTGATTGGCATTGGAAGTATAAGCATCCGCACCGATCTTCTGGGCAAAAGCATTATTTACCGGAGCTCCGCCAACCATGATCTTCACCTGATCTCTCAAACCTTCAGCTTCAACAGCCTGAACTACTTTCTCCATATACATCATGGTGGTGGTCAATAAAGCAGACATACAGATGATATCGGCATGATGTTCCTTGGCTGCTTCTATAAACTTCGTACTGCTCACATCCACTCCCAGATTGATTACTTCAAATCCACAGCCTTCAAACATAGAGGCTACCAGGTTTTTCCCAATATCATGCAAATCACCCTTCACCGTACCAATCACAACTTTTCCAATCGTTGCCGTATTCTTATCCCGCATTAATGGTTTCAGCAACTCCAAAGAACCTTTCATCGCACGGGCTGCCAGCAACAGATTCGGGACAAAAGCCTTTCCTGCCTCAAAGCGGGCACCAATTTCTTCCATTGCCTTCACCATATACTGATTGATAATTTCAGTAGGTGAAATACCTTCGTTAATAGCTTCTTGTGTAACGGCAACTGCCTGTTCCAGCTTACCATTCAGAATCGCATTATATAAATCTTGTAAATTAGCCATGGTGTTATCTCCTTATTTCATTTAATGTTTCTATCATTGTAATTACATTCTCAACCGGAACGTTGGCCTGGATATTATGAACCGTATTGAATACAAAACCTCCGTCCTTTCCTAAAATCTCACATTGCTCCATTACCTGACGGCGCACCTCTTCTTTTGTTCCAAAGGCCAGGACACGCTGCGTATCAATGCCACCGCCCCAAAATACCAATTGGTCGCCAAACTGTTCTTTCAGGACTTTCGAATCCATATCCTTGGCATTAATCTGTACCGGATTCAGGATATCGAAGCCAGCATCGATCATAGCCGGAATCAAAGGTAATACCGCTCCACACGAATGCTTGAAGATCTTCCAGGTTGTATGGGTGTGAATCCAATCATTCAAACGTTTATAATAAGGGAGCCACAATTCACGGAATACTTCTTCCGAACAGAACTGCGAATCTTGTGTTCCAAAATCGGTACCACAAGTAAAGACTACATCCACTTGATCCCCGACAGTATTCCAAAGCATTTCATAATTCCGGATAGCCAAGTCCGTCTGATGTTCAAACAAGGCATGAACGAAATCCGGACGGATAAGCGTTGACATATACCATTCTGCCACACTCCGAATGCCTTTCGGATGTTTCAGTCCCATGGCTGGAATAAATGCCACATCACCCAAGGCTGTTCCACCAAAGCCGGCAACAACTGCCTTACCGGTAGCAGCCGCCTTGCCTGCCGCCTGCTTCCAATAAGCCAAGTCGGATTCATTCAATAAAGCATATTCTTCCAGATTATCCTGATAAGACAGCAAGGCTTCGTCAATAGGCTGTTGTCGCTCGATCGCATTGATGAAATAATAACCTTCGGGCATAACAGCACTTGGAGAAACCGAACGATCTCCTTCGGGATAAATATAAACATCTCCTTCGGCATCCGGAGTCATATCAATACCTTTAGCAATCAATACTTTTTGTCCCCAAGGAGTCACTTGTTCATGCACTTCCGATTCGTCTATGCCGAACATATTCTTCCGTCCGAAAAGAGGAACCAGATCAACGCCCATACGTTCCTGCAGTTCTTCATCTACCTCGCCCAGCATCTGAAAAGGATCCACGATGCGAACCGGTTTATCTGCCAATCCATAATATTTCCGGAGCTGTTCCACAATCCGGCAATGAATGCCTGTAACTGTTGTTGCTCCAAAATCAACAGGCACCGGCGTACCGCCCCGATGATTCAAGGCATTCCATACACGTTCTTTTGAGTTTGTCATTGTTAGTAGTGTTTTTATAGGTTTTTCTTTCTTAGTTTCCGTTGAAGGCATTCGGCCCGCTTGTCACATAAGTCACATTCATGGACTTTATTCTTAACCTGTTCTCCAAAACCAATCAGGCCGCTTACTGATTTAATAGGATACATCAAGCAACTCTCCGTCAGCGTGACGTCGCATACGCCTGTTGGCATACAAGCAAACAATCCTTTTTGTTCTGATAAATTCCATCCACAATAACCCGGACTAAAACGATTGGTATGTGGTAATGGGGCCAACTTCCGGATTACCTCTGCTTCCATTTGTTCCGTACAAGCACCCACCAAACAACTGCCAATCGTATCGGCTATGAATGTATCCAATCCATCACCTTGTTTCTTGATCTCATCCATCCAATGTTGGAAAGCCATTCCCGCCGTTGCCACAAACAAGACAAGTCGGGTGGTACCAGCCAACAAACGGGTAATCGTCTTTCCTGTCCGAAAAGCCTTATCCTCTATATAAACGGTGTCGTCTGCCAATACAACAGAATCTTTCACTTCATAATGAAAAACCGGGACAGCTATCTGCATAGCTTCTTCCAATAGTTGTTGTGTCCGCTCTAAAATCATTGGATCCGGTTCCTGCTCTAAAAAGCCCATTGACCGGCAAATAGTCAACGCCTGCAAGTCTATTTCCTGTATCATATGTGTTTCCATGTTTTTCTTTCTTTTTCCGAGTGCAAGTTAGCAGCATATCTCCATTAAAAGAATAGATAAAAATAACCCTCTATATGGACAATTATTGTTTTTTCCGCTTGCTGGATGATGGGCTGCCCTCATATTTTTCCTACCTTTATCCATCCAAAGAAAAACGGTAACGATACTGCGTGATACGACTTTAGGCACTCAGGGATACAAAACCCGTTAGCAAGTAATTTTTTGACATTTGTCGAAAAGCTTTTCCATAGTTATGCTAAAGCTTTTTGACGGATATGCTAAAGCTTTTCGACATCTGTCAAAAATATGAAAGATAACGAACTTTTGTCTGGCAATACACGATGGAGATTATCCGGCAGCCGCAGAATCGTTACAAGCAACAAGTAGAAACAGATGGTTATGAAACGGGAATTAGGGTTCAAAGGCGAACGGTTTATTTATTTACCTCTTTCCATCCTGGAACAGATGGAGAAAAACCCACTGACAGGAGACTTGTATATCTATTCATTAGGCTACTTTACCAAAGCTGCCTTCCATTATATCGAACGGTTAAACGGATGCGACCAGTATCTGCTTATCTATTGCAAAGACGGGAAAGGCCATGTGCGGATACAAGACCGACAATATGAACTGTCGGCAGATCAGTATATTATTCTTCCGCCACATATTTATCATCAATATGAAGCGGATGAAAAAGATCCGTGGAGTATTTATTGGTTTCACTTCAAAGGAACAAAAGCTCCCTATATCGCCCAAGGACAAGACGTACCGCATACCGTGACTCCTTCCGTCTCTTCCCGCCAGCAAAATCGGCTGGAATTGTTTGAAGAAATCTATACGACTTTGAAAAGTAGTTTGTCGGTCGAACATATCAATTACGCGAACTTCTGCTTCGGTTACTTTCTCAGTACCTTATTATATATACAACAGTATCGCGAATCGGGAGGGAAAAGTGAATATATGGGTACAATCATTAACCGCAGTATTTACTATATGAACGAGAATATCAACAAAAACCTGACGGTACAGGAAATTGCCTCGTTTGTCAATTATTCTCCATCTTATTTCTACCGTAAGTTCATGCAGGAAATCGGTATCGCTCCGATGACCTATTTCACCAAGATGAAAATCAACAAGGCCTACGGACTATTAAAAGACACCGATTTGAAGATTAACCAGATCGCCACCTTATTAGGTTATACCGATCCGTTGTATTTCAGTCGGGTGTTCTCGAAAGAAGCCGGTGTTTCTCCCCAGCAATATCGGGCAGCCAATAAAAAATAATCTCATGGAACCGTACCCGATTACTTGTTTCGGTTGTCATATAAATAGAAAGTCAAGCATGCACGACCTAACTTATGTAAAACGACAAACACGAAAAAGAATGAAACAACTTGAAATACACAGATGGGTACGGAGTATCTTTTGCATCGCACTCTTTTTATCCTGGATTCCGTTCCTGCAAGCACAGGAAAAACGACTGATTGACCTGGAACTGAACGAAGTTCCTTTATCAACAGCCTTACGCCAACTGGAACGTGAAGGAGGAAAGAACATCTTGTTCGTCAATGATGAAGTAGAAGCTTACCGGGTAACGGTCCGTATCCAAAAGCAGCCATTGGCGGAAGCTCTCCAGCTCGTATTGAAAGACAAGCCGTTTATCTGCCTGGAACGGCAGGACTATTTCGTTGTACAACGGATGGATAAAAACAAGAAAGTAGAATATATCCGGGGGAAGGTTGTCAACGAACAAGGGAAACCTATTCCGTATGCCAATGTACTGGTCTTACAAGCCGGAGATTCTACCTTTGTAAACGGTTGCGTTACGGAAGACGACGGAACATTTCTCCTACCCGATCCGTATGCCGATCATTATTTATTGCGGGTAACGTATGTAGGTTATCAGTCCCAAACGGTTACTTGCATGGCCGAGAATTATCTGCAGATGCGACCGCAAGAGAACCAACTGAAGGAAGTCACCGTAACAGCAACCCGTCCACTGGTAGAAAGGAAGAACGGAGCTTATCTGACACATATCACCGGCACACCGCTTTCTCTGATGGGTTCAGCAGCAGATATGATCGGACATCTGCCTTTCGTGACAGGATCAGACGGGAATTATTCGGTCATCGGACGAGGTACGCCCGAGATTTACATCAACGGACGAAAGGTACGTGATACCTCCGAGCTATCGCGTTTACAGGCCAATGAAATCCTTTCGGCAGAAATCATTACCACTCCCGGCGCCCGGTATGCATCGGATGTCAAGGCGGTTATCCGAATCCGCACCATCCGTCAGCGCGGACAAGGACTCAGCGGCAGCTTTTATGCGGATTACAACCAAGGCCATGCAGGAAAAGGAAACGAAGGCATCACTTTGAATTACCGAACCGGCGGACTGGATATCTTTGCCAAGACTTACTTTCAGGAATCTAATTCGTATAGTACCAACCAAACAATCACCCAAATGCAGACATCTTCCCTTTGGGAAAGCCATTCGGATCAAAAAACGACCGGACGAGACAACTACTTCAACGGGGAAATCGGATTGAATTACGAACTGAACGAGAATCAGTCTCTAGGAGTACGATATGCACCGGAACAGAACATCGGCGAATATCAGAACACCTCTATCAGTTCCACCGATATGTATCGGGACGGCGTATTGGTTGACCAACTGGAATCGGATGCCCGTAATACCGGAAAGAAAGGATTGGAACATGCGGTCAATGCTTATTATACCGGGACTTTCGGGAAATGGGATATCGACTTCAATGCCGATTTCTACCAAGGGAAAAATCGAAACGAACAGATTGTCCTCAACAATGGCGAGACAGACGCCACTTCGACCAACCGAATCAAGAATCGTTTGGTGGCCGCCAAGCTGATCGCCACCACATCTGTATGGAAAGGAAATCTCTCCTTTGGAACCGAAGAAACCTGGACCGACCGCCGCGACCGTTTTGAACAAGACGGCTTCTCGGCCGATGCCGACGACCATATCCAGCAAACCATTGCTTCTGCCTTTGCTGATTATTCCTTGGAATTAGGAACATTCAGTCTGCAAGCCGGATTACGGTATGAATACCAAAAGACGCATTATTACGAAGCAGGTATCTTCCAGCCCACACAAAGCCCGGACTACCATCATGTCTTGCCGACGGCTTCTGTTTCCTATCGGAAAGGCGACTGGAATGCCGGTTTAGGCTTCAAGCTAAACAAAATCAATCCGGATTATACTATGCTATCAAGTGCCATTTCTTATATCAACAAGTATCAATACAGCAACGGTAATCCGCATCTGGTTCCGCAAATACATCGGAACCTTTCTTTGGATGGCGGTTGGAAATGGATCAATATCTCCCTATTTTATGATCATACGTTGGATATGTACACCTCATACCTCAAGCCTTACCATGATGAGACCCATCCGGGCGTTTCTCTTCATACAAAAGCAAGTATTCCACATACCTATGCGTATGGTGGAGGAATCTACGCCAGTCCTAAAATCGGTTGTTGGCAACCCAACATCAGTGCCGATGTTTTCTGGTTTCACTCGGATGCACGTTCGTTAGGAATCGAGCAGTTCTGGAACGAACCTCAGTTTAGTTTCCGACTCGACAATAATTTCTTGCTGCCTCAAGGCTGGTATATCAACCTGACTGGAAGTATCAATACACAGGCCAAGCAGAGTTACGCCATCTTCAACCGGCAAGGAAGGGTGGATCTCCGCATCTCCAAAACATTCCTGCCGGACCAAAGTTTACAAATATCATTAGCAGGATATGACCTGTTCCGCACGGCCAAACGGACTCGTTTCGAACATATCTATGGAGACCGAACAAACACGTATGCCGACGGTTACATGGACAGCCAACGCATCGGAGTACGTGTCAGCTATAAATTCAATGCAACCAAGAGCAAGTACAAAGGTTCAGGAGCCGGACAAAGCGAGAAGAGCCGATTGTAAAGGATGTATTGGCTATCTGCATAGGAAAACGTACCTTTGTCGCCGGACAGAAAACGAATGTGAATGATTTGGAAAAAGAAGACCGACGATAAGACAACCGCTTTCGAGGGTTTGTTCCGTCAGCAATACCCGCCTTTGGTACGGCATGCCACGCAGCTTTTGGGCGATCCGGAAGAAGCAAGGGATGTGGTGGGCGAAGCCATGGAACAAGCCTGGCAACGGTGGGATACATTGGCTGAAGCACAACGTGCCTCATGGCTTTTTACTACGGTCCGGCATCTGGCTCTTAACCGGCTCAAGCACCGGCAAGTAGTAACCGATCATGCGGAAGCCATCCGCGAAGCAACGGTATTCGACTTGCAAGCCCGGTATTGGGAACACGAACGCCTGCTTCGTCAGGCTGAAGCAGTTGTCGAAGCTTTAGGTGAACCCACGCGGACGATTGTACGCCTCTGCTATTTCGAGCAAAACACCTACCGGGTAGCCGCCGAAAGGCTGGGCATCAGTCCGGATACAGTCAAGAAACATATCTCCAAAGCCTTGCGTGCCTTACGTGAAGCCTTGGGGAAGAAAGGAGATGAACGATGAACGACGAAGAAAAGAACATGTATAGCGACGAAGACCTGCGTCTGCTTCAGGTATTGGGCGAAGCGGCAGGCGAGCAACCTTCGGCCGAAGAGACCGAAAAGGCATGGCAGCAATTCCGGCAACAACACCGGCAACGTCAGAACAACCGATATATATGGGCCAGCGTGGCGGCAGCCGTGGTCTGTCTCCTCGCCTTAGGCCTTCCTTTCATTGGGGAACGGACGAACGAGCGCCCCATCGAACTCTATGCTGCCTTGGATGTACCTTCCAAAACGACAACCGTCGAAGCGGGTGATTCCATCGTTCTTGCCACACCACCGGAACAAACGGCTGAAGTCCGGCTTTCCGACGGAACACGGATTGTCCTGGGAGCCAACTCTCGTCTGACATATCCTCGTTCGTTTGCCTTGGATGCGCCACGCGAAGTCCGCTTGTCCGGCGAAGCCCGCTTTGAAGTTACCCACGATGCAGATCATCCTTTCTGGGTAATATCAGGTGAAATGCGAACCGAAGTACTGGGAACCGTCTTCGATGTGAATGCTTATCCCGGCAATCGTGCCCGAGTCATCTTGTACGAAGGCCATGTTCGAATCGGCCATCAGCAGGAACAACTCGACATTCATCCGGGACAACAGGCAGTATTGCAAGACAACCGCCATCTGAATATCACCAGCGTAAACCTGAAACAAGCCGGTAGTTGGATTGAAGGCCTCTTCGATTACGATAATATGCCACTGGGCGAAGTGATGAAACATATCGGCACGTGGTACAACGTCAGTATCACAGCACAATCAGAGTCTTTCTTGGAGCGTCGCATCCATTTCCGTTTCCCACGTACGGCTTCTCTTAACGAAGTCGTCACTGCACTGAACGATCTGGGTGTAGCCCGCATCACCTTCCATCACCAAACTTTGCAGGTAGAGAAACCCTAATCTGCCTGCGAAGTCAAATTTAGGCCTCTAAATGGGAATTTCGATGGTGATGAAACTCTCATTTAGAGGCAGTATTTGAATACTTAGATATTTTCAATTCACCAATCGAGAAGTTGCCTTGATCACTTTATAATAATCAGATTTTACATCATCTTTATATTGAATCATTCTATATTTACCAGCTCCAACATTATAAGAACCTCCTAACCCTAAATGATCATAGGTAAAATCAACTTCTATCAAATTACTGGGTCCAGGAGTATAATCATATTGCTTAGCCAGCAGTGTGTTTTTTATGAACAACATTTTAAACCCTTGATATTGATATTCTACAAAATAGGCATTATCACACTCTACGCCTAACACCTTCTCTGTCCAGCCCATACCTTTTAAACAATCAACCACAAAAAACATTTGATCATCTTTTAGTCCTGCTGAATTATAACCACAGATTACTTTTAATAATTCTCTAAAACAATCTATTTGAAAATTAAGATTCTCATACTTTGTATATAAATCCATAGCGTCATCAGGAGCAGACATGGAACATATGTCACTAACAGGTTTACTTATTTTTTCTAAAGTTTCAAATACAACCAAGGTATTCTTATGAACATTCGGATGTTGACAAAATGAAGCTATGGCATCATATGTCAAATCTTCTAGTTGTTGATAAGCTCCATAAGCTCTATCCTCTGAACTTTGCGAATACAAGTTCAAACATGATAATAAACAAACTAATAATATAGATAGTCGTCCTTTTATCGTCATACTACTTTCTTTTTGGCACATAAACTTTCCTCCCCTTATTATTTATATAATATTGTCCTCCTTTCGGACCTGTTTGAATAGTTTTTCCTTTTCCATATTTATAGGCCTCTCGTGAATAATCCTTTGCTCTCAGTCCTTTCTCCTTCGTATATGGATTTCGATTCGGTTTAGTAGAGAAATTATCGTGATTTGTCTTATTGGAATTAGTCTTATAATGTCCTTGGACATAGGTTCCATCTTTCTTTACATATCCTTTCTGATACCGAACAGAAGAATTTACAGATTGGGCATTAGCCACAAAAATTCCACTAACTAAAAAATTTAATAGTAAGAATAGACAAGCAAAATGTTTCATTTTCATAGGAACTTTATATTTAGATTGTTGTTAAAAATGTACGAGATATGTATCCGATATGTCCTTTTAAATTTACCTTCACGTAAAATTCCCCATCTTCAATAACTTGGATTCGTTCAGTCAAATCTGATTTCTGGAGTCTATACAGGATAAAAGAATTAGGATTTGGCATTGACCTCAAGACTAAAATATCTAACATTTTAAAATAATCTGATTTTATTTTAGCAAAACCTATAGCACTTAAATTAGTGTTTATATTAGCCCTTTGTCTTTCAACTCCCTGAGCTTGTTTTGCTTCATAATCTTTATTATACTGCCATATATCCTCGAAAAAATAAAAATAATAATCTCCTGTCTGTGCCCTCCCATTCACTATTTTTATCTCTATATCAGAAATAGACTGAGTTCCAAAATCTACTGCTGTGATTTCATTATTGTTATTTACATAAGCCTTAACCTCAACTAATAAATCCTCATTTTGACACAACCATATAGCCTGATGCCAACCCTCTTTTATTTTATTAGGATAACGAGGATAAGAATTATATGTACTTAGTGATTTTTGAATTAATTCTCGTATTTTCATTCTTTTTTGCTTAGCCAAAGCTCCCAACTGCAATAAAGCATCATAATTTGGAGAAACATACGTATTACCATAAATGGCCTGCGCCGGAGTATCATAGCGATTAACTTGGGCCATAGAAAAAGTACTATACACAAGAAACAGAAACAGAAATAAAGATCTCATATGCAAATATTATTCCGCCCGTGTCTCCTTCGTTCGGATTCTAAAACAAAAAAGAAAAGCGTGGAGACCATCGCTTATTACCACTTTGAGGCTCTGGACAGCCCACTACTCAATAATAAGACAATGATTCCACGCCTAATGTTTAAGTATATAATCCACCCTTTAAGGATAGACCTATGCAAACACAGACGCAGAAATCATTTCCTCTATTATCCTGAGTAATTAGAATTGTCCAGATTCCAAAGTGGGATAATATCGAAACGCTTCTACGTTAATTCATTCAATACGTGGCAAAGGTAATCTTTTTAACTGATTCTACCGAAACATCGTTACCAATTATCTTTCCGTATTCAGATTTCTTAGTTGTATCTCATCCTTTAACCTTTCAAGTCATATACAAGAGATAACCCATATCTCCTTCAATCACCATACTTAAAGACCTACTCCATTAATAGCTGGAAGCATAAACCTGTAAATGAAAATATTTGTACAAAAAAAGGTTGGAGATGGTAAATTAATTTTTACTTTTGTGCTGTATTGAAAAAGAAAGATAGTTCTGACGAAACTAAATTTCTTTTTAATGCTAAAAAAGGATATTAGATAGTTTTTTCATAATATCGCCAAGCTAGTGGATCTTGAGAAGTTGAACCGAATTATGTTTTTATGAAAATCCGTTATGAGTAAGATGATAAATGAAGGGATGAAATCGGGCGAATGGTTTAGTCTCGTCAGTACTCTGACGATTTTTCCTGATAACATAAACCGAATTACAGTCGTAATTTCCCCTTTACAGGGGTGCAAGCCCCGAATTACGGTCGTAATTCCTCTTTTGTAGGGGTGTGAAAGCCCAATTACGATCGTAATTCTCCTTTTGCAGGGGTGCGAAACCCAAATTACGGTCGTAATTCCTCTTCTGCAGGGGTGCAAAGCCTGAATTACGGTCGTAAACCATGTGAAAGTTAAGAATATTAACACTTAAAGCTTCAAAATATGAGAAAGAAGTATATCAAAGTAGAAAATATAAGTCTCCCGAGGCTTTCGCACGCCGAGTTTATCAACTTCATGGAGCGTTTCCTGGC
Source organism: Parabacteroides faecalis (assembly GCF_022809355.1). GTDB lineage: Bacteria > Bacteroidota > Bacteroidia > Bacteroidales > Tannerellaceae > Parabacteroides > Parabacteroides faecalis. The sequence goes on from NZ_JAKZMM010000010.1 coordinate 68,079, forward strand.
TTTGCTTCCGTTGGAAGCCGAAGAAGCGGCCGAGGAAGGCGATCCGATGGGGGCACCTAAAGTGGGTATTACGGCTGAACAGATTGAGGAAGCCAAAACGTATCTGTCGGAGATGAACGATCTCAACCGCGAGACGAAGGTCAAGGCAGAAACGAAATCGAAAGCGGAAATCGACCGCCAGCGTGATGCGCTTTGGACAGCCATTATTCAACGGATCCTGACCTCGCGCAACGTGCCGATACCAACCGAAAGTGCGGCTGCAGAGAAACTTTACATCGTGGTGAAACCTTATACGGGAATGAACCGCCTGCCCAACAACCAGCAGACGGAAACGGTGAAAGGCTTGCTTACCGACTTGAACAAGCCGGAGATTCAGGATGCGATCACGACCTTGGGGCTGGAAGACTACATTGATGAACTTTCGACCTGCAATCAGCAGTATGAAGCCTTGGTGAAAGGAGCGGATGTGGCACGGGCCGCTGCGAACCTGGGGAACAAAAGTGATGCCTTGCGCCGGCAACTGATGGACCTTTACCGTGAGATGGCAGACTTTGCTTTCGCTACCAATCTTTTGCATGAGACGGAAGAATCCCTCTATTTCTTATCCGGATTGAACGGCTTGATTCGCGATGTTGAGACGGCCTATAACCTGCGCGACAAGGCAAAACATACCTCGACCACCACGCCGGAAAAACCGGAAGATGGCGATAAAGGGGAGGGCGGTTTGGAATTCGTCCCGGTAGAATAAAATAAGAAAAACGTTTTATTATAATTAATATTTCTTTTTTATACATAGCCATACCTTCGTTGTGAAACGAGAAAATGGCGGCAAGAAAGTTTTGGCTTTTTTGTTTGACGTTTTTTTAGTATATGAATAATGTGTTTTCCCCCGTTGCAAAATGCGGGAACATGAATCAACAGAGAGGAGAAAGACTTCGGTCTTTTTCCTCTTCTTTTTTACGATTATCAAAGCCTTTCTGCAAAATAAGAAGACAAGCATCCTATAAATTCCGGTTGAAATATCTTTCCCATATTGTGATATCTGCGCTTTATTCTCTATTTTTGTCAAAAAAATAAAGCGATATGGCTGACAACATGGGAGAACATCTTTTGAACCGGATCCATTTTCCGGCCGATTTGCACCAGCTTTCCGAAGAACAGCTGCCGGAAGTGTGTGCAGAATTGCGTCAATATATCATCGATGTTTTGTCGGAGAACCCGGGACATCTGGGAGCCAGCCTGGGAACCGTAGAACTGACTGTTGCCCTGCACTACGTATTTAATGCGCCGTATGATCGGATTGTCTGGGACGTAGGTCATCAGGCTTACGGACATAAAATCCTGACCGGAAGGCGGGAAGCTTTTCATACATTACGTAAATTCGGCGGGATCAGTGGATTTCCTAATCCGGCAGAAAGCGAATACGACGCGTTCATTGCCGGACACGCATCCAATTCCATCTCGGCAGCAATGGGTATGGCGGTGGCTTCTGCCCTGAAACACGAAGACCGGCATGTAATTGCCGTGATTGGCGATGGAGCCATGACAGGTGGTCTTGCTTTCGAAGGCTTGAATAATGCTTCGGTAAACCCCAATAACTTATTGATTATCCTCAACGACAATAATATGGCCATCGACCACAGTGTCGGTGGACTGAGTCAATACCTGGTAGATATTACTACCAGCCAGGCATACAACAAGATGCGTTATGATGTTTATCGGGGCCTAAAGAAGATCAAACTGATCGACGACGACCGGCGGGATAACATTCTTCGTTTCAATAATAGTCTGAAAGCCCTGCTGACCCAGCAGCACAATCTGTTCGAAGGCTTTAGTATCCGCTACTTCGGTCCGGTCGACGGACACGATGTGGGCTATCTCGTCAAATTGCTGAACGACATTAAAGACATGAAGGGGCCAAAGCTCCTGCATATCAAGACCAAGAAAGGCAAAGGTTTCAAGCCGGCTGAGGAATCGGCTACGGAATGGCATGCTCCGGGTCGTTTCAACAAGGAAACAGGAGAGCGTATCATTGTACACAAGCTGAATGAGCCTCAGCTCTATCAGGATGTCTTCGGGCACACGCTGGTAGAACTGGCTGAAAAGGACAAACGTATTGTAGGCATCACACCGGCCATGCCAACGGGCTGTTCCATGACATATATGATGAAGGAATTTCCAGACCGGGCTTTTGATGTGGGTATTGCCGAAGGACATGCCGTGACCTTCTCTGCCGGACTTGCTAAAGAAGGGATGATTCCTTTCTGTAACGTCTATTCCTCTTTCATGCAGCGGGCTTACGACATGGTCATTCACGATGTGGCTCTTCAGAAGTTACATCTGATTCTTTGCCTGGACCGTGCCGGACTGGTGGGAGAAGACGGAGCAACACATCATGGTGTGTTCGATCTGGCCTATTTGCGCCCGATACCGAATCTGGTGATTTCTTCCCCTCTCAATGAATGGGATCTGCGTAATCTGATGTACACTGGATACAAAATATCCGACGGTCCATTTGTGATCCGTTATCCACGAGGTAAAGGGGAAAAGAGCGACTGGCGGAATGAGATGCAAATCCTTCCCATCGGAAAAGGCAGAAAACTACGCGAAGGTAATGATATCGCCGTTCTGTCACTGGGGCCGATTGGCAACGAAGCAATGAAAGCAATCGACCAGATTGAGCAGGAAGGTATTTCGGTGGCCCATTACGATATGATCTACCTGAAACCTCTGGATGAGGCTTTGCTCCATGAAGTAGGACGTAAGTTTAAACGTATCATCACCATTGAGAATGGCGTGATTGCCGGTGGTTTGGGTAGCGCAGTACTCGAATTCATGGCCGACCACGGTTATACACCTTTTGTAAAACGAATCGGTGTGCCCGATCAATTCATAGAACACGGCTCTATACCGGAGCTATACAAATTATGTGGCATGGATGCAGACAACATTGCCGGAATTATCCGACAGTTGCATGCGCCATCCGACCAATGAAAACAACAACCCAATACAGACAGAGTGAAGTATGAAAATAGTCATAGCAGGAGCCGGTGAGGTGGGAACCCACTTGGCAAAAATGTTATCACAGGAAAACCAAGATATCGTACTGATGGATCCAAAGGAAGAACGCCTCAGCACGATGAGTTCGACGTTGGAGATCCTTCCGGTTGTAGGCAATCCTACTTCTCTGAAAGACCTGGAAGAAGTAGGAATCCGAAAGACAGACTTATTTGTAAGCGTCACACCCGAAGAGACAACCAACATCGCAGCTTGTATTCTGGCTCATAGCCTGGGTGCTCACAAGACATTCGCCCGTATCAATAACTACGAATACTTGCAACCCAAGAATAAAGAACTCTTTGAGAAATTAGGAATCAACTCGATGATCTATCCGGAAATGCTGGCAGCCCGCGAAATAGTCACGGCAGTCAAGCGTCCGTGGGCGCGACAATACTGGGAACTTTTCGGTGGAGCTTTGATTCTGATTGGTGTGAAGGTACGCGACAATGCACCGATTGTCAACAAAATGCTCTCGGAGTTGCTGATGGAACAGAAATTCTATCACATTGTGGCAATCAAGCGAAAGAATGAAACTATCATTCCTCGTGGTAATGATCATATCGAATCGGGCGATCTCCTTTTCTTTACAACAACCAGAAACTATATAGAAGATGTACGCCTGCTGGCCGGGAAAAAGAATCCGGAAGTCAAGAAGGTGATCATCATGGGTGGCAGCCGTATCGCCTTACGTGCCTGTCAGTATTTGCCGAATAACATCCGGGTAAAAGTGATTGAGACGAACGAGGAAAAGAGTTACCGTATTGCTGAGGCGGTGCCGGGCAATGTATTAATCATCAATGGCGACGGCCGCGATATGGATCTGTTGATGCACGAAGGCATTCAGGACGCACAAGCCTTCATCGCCCTGACAGAAAACTCAAGCACGAACATATTAGCTTGTCTGGCAGCCAAACGGTTCGGTGTTTACCGGACTGTAGCCAAGATTGAGAATATCGACTATATTCCTCTGGCAGAAAGCATGGATATCGGATCGGTCATCAACAAGAAGCTGATTGCAGCCAGTCATATTTATCAATTCTTATTGGATGCAGACGTTTCGAATGTCAAGTGTCTGACCTTTGCCAATGCCGACGTGGCCGAACTGGTTGCCCGACCAGACTCTAAGATTACCAAGAAGATCGTACGTGATCTGCGCTTGCCTCGCGATATGACTTTGGGAGGACTGATCCGAAATGGTAAACCGATGATGATCGATGGTGATACACAAATCCAAGCCTACGACCATGTGGTCGTTTTCTGCCTGGATACAGCCATGCGTAAACTGGAAGATTACTTTAACTGATCGAAAAACCTTCGCTTATGCTGAATGTACGTTTCATATTCAAAATGCTCGGGCTGATGTTCATCCTTGAGACCTTATTCATGCTGATGGCATTGGCTGTTGCATTCATCTACCAAGGAAACGATGTCGAACCTTTGGCCCTTTCAAGTGGTATTCTGTTCGGATTCGGAGTCCTCTTTTATCTGATCGGAATACGAGCTAACGAACATTCTGCCGGACGGCGGGAAGGTATGCTTATCGTCACGCTGACCTGGACACTGCTTTCCCTTTTCGGAATGCTGCCGTTCTACTTAGGCGGTTATGTCAACAGTATTGCCGACGCCTACTTTGAAACCATGTCCGGCTTCACAACAACGGGATCTACCATCCTGACGGATATTGAAGCCTTACCGAAAGGTGTATTATTTTGGCGCAGTCTGACGCAATGGCAAGGCGGTATGGGAATGATTGTCTTTACCGTAGCCTTAATGCCTATCTTCGGAGGTGGAGCCAGCCAGATGTTCGATGCAGAGACTCCGGGAATCACCCACGAACGTTTCCGTCCACGAATCACCCAGGTTGCCAAACGGTTATGGGGTATTTACCTGTTCATTACGCTCTTATTAACCGGCTTACTATGGATCGGTCCGATGAACTTATACGATGCTGTAAACCATGCCATGACCTGTATGGCAACCGGAGGATATTCTACCAAGAATGCCAGTATTGCTTATTGGGATTCGGCTTACATTGAATACGTTATCTCCATCTTTATGTGTATCGGATCAACCAACATGACTTTGATTTACTTCTTCATGAACGGCAGATTCGGGAAATTACTGAAAGATGAAGAAACCCGCTGGTTCTATTCCATTGTAGCAATCTCTACCATGATCGTTATGGCCTGGGTTTATTTCAAAGGTATTATCACGGATCCGGAAGAGGCATTTCGGGAATCACTCTTCCAAGTGACAACCTTGATTTCAACCTGCGGATATGCTACCGTCGATTTCATACCTTGGGGACCGTTCTTCTGGATGATTGCCTTGATGTTAATGGTTGTCTGTGGTTGTGCTGGTTCTACTTGTGGTGGATTCAAGACAGGACGAGTGGTTATTCTGGCCAAAAATGTGGTGAATGCCTTTAAGAAACAAACTCACCCGCATGCGGTTCTTCCGGTTCGTGTAAATGGACATGTGGTCTCGACCGATATTGTCAATCGGGTACTTGCATTTGCTTTCATTTACATCACTTTGATTTTCGCCACGGCATTCTTCCTGATGCTGGACGGAACAGGTTTCGAAGAAGCTGTGGGTACGGCAACTTCGGCAGTCAGCAATACCGGACCAGGTCTTGGTATTTACGGACCTGTTGGTAATTTCTCCAGTTACTCTGATTTAAGTAAATGGGTCTTGTCGTTTGTTATGATGACCGGACGTCTGGAAATATTCACCGTACTGACTATTCTGTTACCTGGATTCTGGAAACAATAAGAGATCTGGAATCCGGAAAGAGGATTAGATCAGCTACAAAATAAACGAGAATCGACCATGAAATTCGAGGGTTTCGAAATCGATTCTCGTTTATTTTGGAACAGACAGGAAAACAACTGATTTTTTTTAATATAAGATATACGTTTTGAACGATTCTTCCGTTATACAATATACGATAGAATCAGAAACATAACCGTTGCTCGTCCTTATCTTTGCAAATATGATCAGCAAAACGGATCAACCGGATCAAGGGAATACGAGCGAAAGAATAAACAGGGAAATAAAGAATGATTGACTATATAAAAGGCGAAATCGCCGATCTGGCTCCAGCCCGCATGTTGATGGAATGTTATGGTATTGGTTACGAGATAAATATATCATTAACCACCTTTACAGCCTATCAAGGGAAAAAGGAAGGAAAAATCTATGTATATGAAGTAATCCGTGAAGATGCCCATCTGCTGTATGGCTTTGCTACGGTTCTTGAACGGGAATTATTCCTGTTACTTACGTCTGTTTCGGGTGTAGGTCCGAATACTGCACGTATGATCTTATCTTCCTTCCAGCCTACCGAACTGGTTCAAGTCATTGCCTCAAAAGATGAAACAGCCCTTACTTCTGTCAAAGGAATCGGGCTAAAAACCGCCCAACGCATTCTGGTAGATCTGAAGAACAAAGTAAAATCAATGGAGGCTTTGGCTCCGGCTCCTTCGCAAAATACCAAGATCATGGCTCACACCGAAGTAGCCGAGGAAGCCGTTGCTGCCCTAGTTATGTTAGGATTCCAGAAAGCAGCATCTCAGAAAGTGGTTACGTCAATTCTAAAAAATGAGCCGGCTTCGCCTGTTGAACAGGTTATCAAACTGGCACTTAAAATGCTTTAATGAAACGGAATAGCAAATATATTATATTGATTTGTTCGTTCATCCTGATAAGTAGCTTATGGGCATTGAACGCAGATTTCCTGGAATCGTCCCGATTCTTGCCGGAGTTTGAGCTGGAAGCTCCTGCCCCACAAGTACCGGATACGATACCTCCACGGTTTCCTGTTTCCAAAACAACAACAGAAGAATACGAAGATTTGCTGAAAAAGTCGCCTGCCGACCTGAAAGATCCGGAAAATATCAAGACGACCATCGAGTATGATATCAAAACGGGTGCTTATATTGTCCGGACGAAACTGGGCGATATGGAACTGGGTACTCCCATGACGTTAACACCCGAAGAGTATCAAGACTATAGCATGCAGCAATCTTTGCAATCATACTTCCGTGAGAAAAATGCTGAAGAGTTCGAGAAGGAAGTCAACAAGAAGTTTAATATCACCGACATGCAGTTCGATTTGGGACCAGCCGAACGCATCTTCGGTAAAGGAGGTGTACGGGTAAAGACGCAAGGTTCCGCCCAATTATCGATTGGATTGAAAACCAACAAGACGGACAACCCTTCACTCCCGATCCGTTCTCGAAAGCAAACATCATTCAATTTCGACGAAGATGTACAGCTGAATGTTCAGGCATCCGTCGGTAGCAAGGTAAATTTCGGTATGAACTACAATACTGAAACCTCTTTCGACTTTGACTCTAAGCAGTTAAAACTGGCTTATACGGGAGAAGAAGACGAGATCATCAAGTCGATCGAAGCCGGGAACGTCAGTATGACCACCAGTAATTCGCTGATCAATGGTGGAGCAGCGTTGTTCGGTATGAAAGCAGATCTGCAATTCGGTAAATTGCGTGTCAACGCTTTACTCGCCCAACAGGAATCTGAATCCAAGACAGTCAATTCCAAAGGTGGCGTACAAACCAAACCGTTTGAAATCACAATCGATAGCTATGATGAGAATCGTCACTTCTTCATTGCCCAATATTTCCGTGACCGGTATGATCAGGCATTGGAGAAATTACCCCGTGTCAATTCTGCCGTTACCATCAATCGTGTGGAAGTCTGGATTACCAATAAGCAAGGGAATTACGACCAGGCTCGTAATATCGCAGCCTTCTCCGACTTGGGTGAGAATAAACACATCAGCAATCCTCAATTTTCTCCACAAGGAAGTTCCGAATTGCCTAACAACGAATCCAATAATTTATACCAGACTATCGTAAACAATTATCCGGATGCCCGCGAGATCAGTAAAGTAACCCAAACATTAAACGGAGTATTGGAAAGCGGACGGGATTACGAAAAGATAGAAAGTGCCCGGTTATTGAATGAGTCTGAATATACCATCAATAAACAACTCGGATACATTTCATTGAATACCCAATTGCAGCCGGATGATGTTCTGGCAATTGCCTACGAATATACCAGCGGCGGAAAAGTATATCAGGTGGGTGAATTTTCGAGTGACAATACGAACAATACAACGACCTGTCTGTATCTGAAACTGTTGAAAGGTTCCAATATGTCACCTAAAATGCCTTTCTGGGACTTGATGATGAAAAACGTTTATTCGCTGAATGCTTATTCCGTACAGAAAGAGAAATTCCAGTTAAACATCTTATATCAGAACGATACCGTAGGTACTGCCGTCAATTATATATCAGAAGGAGCTATCAAAGATCAGATCTTGCTGAAAGTAATGAATCTGGACCGCTTGAACTCTCAGGAAGAAGCCTACTCGGATGGTTTCTTCGACTTTGTAGACGGTTATACCATCATGGCTGATAAAGGTAAGGTTATTTTCCCGGTAGTAGAACCTTTCGGTTCACATCTCCGCAAGAAAATAGGAAATGATGCTATTGCTGATAAATATGTCTTCCAGGAATTGTACGATTCTACGCTGACTTATGCCCGACAGATAGCTGAAAAGAATAAGTTTATCCTGCAGGGTGAATACAAAGCCTCATCAGGAGCAGAAATACAACTCGAAGCAACCAATGTGGCAAGAGGTTCGGTTAAAGTTACTGCCGGAGGAGCTGTGCTGACGGAAAATGTAGATTATACGGTCGATTATGCTTCAGGTATCGTAACCATCCTGAATGAAAATATTATATCCAGTGGAACTCCTGTCAGTGTAAGTCTTGAAAACCAATCCACTTACAACATGCAGCGTAAGACGATGATGGGTGTTGACCTGAATTATCAGTTTACTCCTGATTTCAGTCTGGGAGCCACCTTGATGCATATGTCCGAAATGCCGTTGACAACCAAAACGGTGATGGGTGATGAATCCGTGAAGAATACATTATGGGGATTAAATGCTTCGTACAAAGGAGAAAGTCAGTGGCTGACAAATATGCTGGACAAGCTGCCGTTGCTCACCTTAACGAAACCCAGTCAGATTGCTTTGAATGCCGAATTTGCCCAGTTGATTGCCGGACATTACGAGAACGATTATACAGGCCAGTACTCTTATCTGGACGACTTCGAATCTACTCAAAGCACAATTGATTTGCTGAATCCTTATCCCTGGAACCTGGCAAGTACACCGTATGATGATGCGGCGACAGCTCTCTTCCCCGAAGCCAGCAGGATCAACGACGTGGAATACGGAAAGAACCGTGCTTTGATGGCCTGGTATTACGTAGATGGTATCTTTACCCGTAAGAATTCTCGTTCATTGCCAAGTCATATTACGAAAGATGACTTGTCCAATCACTATGTTCGTGCCGTTCAGACGACCGAATTGTTCCCGAACCGGGATGTCAGCATTAATGAAGACAATCAGTTGTCCGTATTGAACGTCGCCTATTACCCCAACGAACGTGGTCCGTATAACTTGGATGCACAAGGCGTCAACTCGGATGGTACCTTGACAAATCCCGAGAAACGCTGGGGTGGTATTATGAGAAAGATTGATCAGGTTGATTTCGAGACAGCGAATATCGAATATATCGAATTCTGGTTAATGGATCCTTTCATCTATAATGCCAATACAGCACAAGGAGGTGATTTGTATTTCAACTTAGGAGATATTTCCGAAGATATTCTGAAAGACGAAAAGAAATTCTTCGAGAACGGTCTTCCGGTTGATGGAGATATGAGCCAGGTAGATACAACTGTATGGGGTAAAGTTCCCAAGCAACAAAGTACAGTGTATGCTTTCGATAATTCAGCCGGAGCCAGAAGCTTGCAGGATGTCGGATTAAACGGTCTGTCGTCTGAAGAAGAATTAAATTTCCCGACATATCAGCAATTCTTATCCGAACTGACACCTCGGCTTTCTGCAGAGACATTGGAAAAGATGACAAGCGATCCGCTGTCTGTCTTGAACAACCCTTCTGGAGATAAATTTCATTATTTCCGTGGTTCAGACTATGACGCTCAACAATTGGATATCTTGAGCCGATACAAACGATATAACGGTACGGAAGGAAACTCGGAAGAATCAACGGAAGCATACAACACGGCTTCTAGAACTACTCCCGATGTAGAAGACTTGAACCAAGACAATACGTTAAATACGAATGAGAAGTATTTCGAGTACAAGATCTCTCTTCGTCCGAAAGATTTACAAATCGGTTCTAATTATATCGTGAATATTCAACCTGTCACGGTGACATTAGCGAATGGAACTTCCGAAAGTATCAACTGGTATCAGTTTAAAATACCTGTTAAGCAATATCAGCGTAAGGTTGGTTCGATTGAAGACTTTAAGACCATCCGCTTTATGCGTATGTATATGACCAACTTCAAGGAATCAACCATTCTCCGTTTCGGAGCTTTCGATCTGGTTCGAGGCGAATGGCGTACCTACGAGGGTGATCTTTCTAATTCAGATGTTCCTGTAGCCGATGGTACGTTAGAAGTATCTACGGTTAATATCGAAGAGAACAGCAAAAAGACTCCGGTCAATTATGTATTGCCGCCGGGTGTATCCCGTATGCGCGACCCAAGTCAACCGCAGATCAGACAAGAGAACGAACAATCTTTGTCATTAAAAGTTACCAACCTGGCTTCACAGGATGCTCTGGCTGTTTATAAGAGTACCAGTTACGATTTGCGTCAATACAAGCGGATGCAGTTGTTCAGTCATGCCGAAGCATTCATCAACGATGCAACAGCATTAGCCGACGGTGAATTATCCGTCTTCCTGCGTTTGGGTTCAGACTATAAGAACAATTACTACGAATATGAAGTTCCGCTGAAACTGACTCCTGCAGGTACGTACAGCGATGGTTCGGAAACCGTATGGCCGTCTCAGAACTTATTGGATATTCAATTAGAGACACTGACGAACTTAAAACTAAACCGTAACCGGGCCAAACGGCAAGGACAAACAGGAGTAACTTATCAGACGGTTTATTCGGAATATGATCCGAACAATACCCGTAATAAAATCAGTATTGTGGGTAATCCTAGTCTGGCCGAAGTAAAAGTCATCATGATTGGTGTCCGTAATAATTCGCGCGAGACCAAGAGTGCTGAAATTTGGGTAAATGAATTACGTCTGACCGACTTCAACGAAGAAGGCGGCTGGGCAGCTAATGCTTCCTTAAACGTTGGCTTATCAGACCTGGGTACAGTCAACTTTGCGGGTCGTATCGAGACGGCAGGTTTCGGTGCATTGGATCAATCTGTCAACGAAAGAAGATTGGACGACTACTCTCAATATAGTGTTTCAACATCGCTTGAACTGGGTAAGTTCTTCCCTGAAAAAGCCAAGGTAAGCATTCCGTTCTATTATGCTTATTCGAAAGAGACAACGACTCCGAAGTATGATCCGTTAAATCAGGATATCAAGATGAAAGATGCTTTGGATAATGTAGAAACTCAGGCCGAGAAAGATTCTATCAAGAATTATTCTATCGACCGGACTACAATCAAGAGCGTATCATTCAATAATGTCAAAGTAGATATCCAAAGCAAGAATCCGATGCCGTATGATCCGGCCAACTTCTCGTTAAGCTATTCTTATAGCGAGAACAGTAAACAGAATCCGGAAACGGAATATGAACGGACCAAAGACTGGAACGGTAGCTTTGCTTATAACTATACCCCATACGCAAAGCCATTCCGTCCTTTCCAGAAAATGAAACAGAACAACGGATATACCAAATATCTCAAACAGTTCTCGTTGAATTATCTGCCTTCGAACATCAGTTTCCAGACAACGTTGATGCGTAATTATTATGAATTGCAGCTGCGCGATTTGACCAGTCAGCAATATACCGGAGGAAAGAATAATATTCCGGTTTCATTCAGTCAGGAGTTTTATTGGGACCGGGCTTTCAGCTTGCGCTGGGACTTTACCAACAACTTGTCGGTTAATTTCACGTCAGGAACAAATGCCCGTATCGAGGAACCGTATGTACAAGTCAACAAGCAATTGAATCCGGACGGGTATAAAGTGTGGAAAGACTCGGTGATGCAAAGTATCAAAGATTTGGGTACGCCGCTGAAATACGACCAGCAGTTTACAGTAACCTGGAATCTTCCGTTGCAATATATTCCGGTTCTCGACTGGGTAAACAGTTCGGTTTCTTATGATGCTACCTATAACTGGGAACGAAGCGCGGAAATTGAAGGAGATGATCCGATTGGTAACGTCGTCAAAAACCAGCGTCAGATCAACGGACAAATGAACCTGAATCTGCAAAGCCTGTATAATAAGAACAAGTATCTGAAGAAGATCAACCAGAAGTTCAATACGTCTTCACGCAACAACAACCAGAAGAAGAAGGTGAAGAAAGAGGTAAAACTGGAGAAAGACATCGTCTTGAACCCGGATAGTGGAACCATCGTACAGCACGGTATGTTTACCAAGAAACTGCGCATTACAGCTCGTGGAGCCGATGGTAAAGTATATGCCGTCAAATTCAAGCCGATCAACTATGCACAGGTAATGATTCTCAACAAGGATACGGCACATTTGAAACTGACTATCAAACCGGGTCCTTCGGGCGGTGAGGAAATGTGGAACAAATCCGTCGAATATGCAACTCGCTTTGCCATGATGTTGAGACGTATTAACATCCAATATACAACCAGCGATGGTATGATGCTTCCTGGCTTCTTGCCGGAAGTTGGTGATATGTTCGGACAATCGCGCTCAAGCATCGGTATGGCTCCGGGACTCGGCTTTGCTTTCGGAGGTGTAAGTCGCAGTTATATCGACTATGCCAACGACCGTGGCTGGCTGATCACCAATGATTCGACGAACATCACACCGGCGATGATCAGCAACGCACGTAATTTGAATATCAATGCAACTTTGGAACCAATTCCAGGATTGAAGATTGACTTGAATGCCAACCGGGTTGATACCCGAAATACAGAGGTTCAATTCATGTATGCCGGCATGCCTGAAACGTATAGCGGTAACTTCACGATGACAACCATTGCCATTGGCGGTTCGTTAGGCGGAGGCGGTAATGCAGATAATAATTATGCCTCCAAGAAGTTCGATAACTTCTTAGCCTATCGGGAAATCATTGCTTCCCGAATGGAAAATGCTTACGCACGGACTTCTTATCCGAACTCCGGATTCATTGAAGGAACGGCCTTGGCAAACCGCCCTTATAATCCGGATAATGGGAATGTCAGTCTTAATTCGGCAGATGTTTTGATTCCAGCATTCCTGGCTGCTTATACCGGAAAAGACCCGTCGAAGGTAGAACTCTCGGCTTTCCCGTCGATCCGTAGTCTGCTTCCGAACTGGAGAATCACCTACAACGGTCTGACAAAAATACCGTTCTTACAACGTTACTTCAAAGATGTTACCCTGAGTCATCAGTATAAAGCATCGTATAGTGTGGGTTCTTTCTCATCATTCCTGAACTGGGTGGATGCCGGACAAGATGGATTGGGTTATGTCCGTAGTGTATTGACAGGAAATCCGACACCGTCTTCGCCTTATGATATCTCGGCAGTCAGCATCACCGACGGTTTCAGTCCGTTGTTAGGTGTAGATGCCACGGCCCTGAATAATATCACCGGTAAAGTTGAATATCGGACAACCCGGAACTTAAACCTGAACATCTCATCGTATCAGCTGGTAGAATCCAACTCCAACGAGTTTGTCATCGGTTTGGGATACAAGTTTGTCGAGTTCAATAAAGTCTTGAAGATGAAGAAAACACAGAACTTCAGCAATGACCTGACAGTCAATTTGGACTTCTCATACCGGAAGACGCAGTCGCTGATTCGTAAGATTGAGGAACAATTCACGCAGGCAACCAGTGGAAACATCGCCAAGACGATCCAGTTCTCTGCCGATTATGGATTGAGTCGCGCCCTGACTCTGCGAGCCTTCTACGACCTGCAAATCAACAAGCCGTTAGTATCAAGCGAATCCTATCCGACTTCCAATTCCAATTACGGAATCAGTCTCCGGTTCTCGCTGGCACAATAAGACAAAGAATCTCCTCCAAATAACAAAATGAAAAACACCGGGAATCAGATCATCAACTCCCGGTGTTTTTTGTTTTCTGTATATTGATTATTCAAAATAAGAATACAAAAACTTTGTTCATGCTTTTAATAAGAAAATGATTTCTTCTCCAAATCATCCATAGATCAATGTTTTTGTCGCATCCACATTCTTTTTCAAATATGGATTTTGAATGGTTTGTTCTTCTAGTAAATCAACTTTTCTTCCTAGCAACTCTTCCAGTGAATATTTGAAATCAAAGTAATTATCAAAGTAATCTTTCACTTCCGACTTATTGAATGTAACCAACAAGTCCACATCACTTTCTTCATTAAAACGACTGGTAAGTATAGATCCAAACACAAACAATTTGCTTACATTGTACCTTTGGCATAAAGAAGCAATCTTCTGTATGTTATTCCCTATCAAATCCATAAACGTAAGTTACTTATGGCGTAAAGATACAGAAATCTATGAGAAATTAAAGATTTTGAGAAGATATTTCATTTTTATCGCATCATGTAGGTCTCAGCGAGGTTTTTTCCGCAAGGAAAAAATACCAATGAGCCTCAGCGAAAATGTTGAAGCCCTACAAAAACGCCATGTAGCCTGCATGGAGCTGCCGTACCCCTACAAAAATGCCATGTAGCCTGCATGGAGCTTCCGTATCCCTACAAAAACGCCGCGCAGCCTGCATGGAGCTTCCGTATCCCTACAAAAACGCCGCGCAGCCTGCATGGAGCTTCCGTATCCCTACAAAAACGCCGTGCAGCCTGCATGGAGCTTTCGTACCCCTACAAAAAGTTCGTGCAGACCTGCATGAAAATTTCGTAGGAAAACTTTCTTCAAAAAAAATACATTTTTTCTGTAACGCAAACCCGAGTGCCGTCGTCTTACGGACAAATAAGATTAATAAACAGAAATCATGAAAACATTCTTTACAGCATTATTACTGTGTATAAGCTTGGGTTGTTTAGGACAAAACGTCCAACTGAAAGGAACGATCAAGAACGAGGATAAACAGGCCATCGAGTTTGCCAACATCGTTTTGCAGACACGCGATTCGAATATGGTAACCGGAGCTTCATCCGATGCCAAAGGACATTTCGAATTAGTGAATATCAACGCCGGAACGTACCGGCTGGTCATTTCAAGCGTCGGTTATCAGACACAGGAAATCTGGCTGGCCGACTTGAACCAGTCCCGTAACCTGGGTGAGATTTATCTGGCAGAAGAAGCCTTTGCTCTCGACAATGTCACGGTAACCGCTTCGGCACAACGGAGCGAAATAGACCGGAAGATTGTTTATCCTTCCGAACGCCAGCAAAAGGCCTCGGCCAACGGCGTTGATTTGTTGCAACAACTGATGCTCCCGCGTCTTCAGGTTGATCCGGTAAATAATACCATTCAGATTCCGGGCGACGGCGAAGTACAGTTGCGCATCAATGGAGTGAAAGTGACAAACCAGGAAATCCGTGCCTTGCGTCCGGATGAAATCATCAGGGTAGAATATCATGACAATCCCGGATTACGTTACGGGAATGCCGAAATCGTCATAGATTACATCGTACGCCGACCGGAAACAGGCGGAAACTTCGGCGTTGACATCATGCAGTCGCCGCATGTTGCCTGGGGAAATTACCAGGCCAGCATGAAGATCAACCATAAGAAGTCGGAATTCTCGGCCAATTACTGGGGCGGACCACGCGACTTCTACGGCGCTTATCGGGATAATCAGGAAGACTTCAATTTGGGAAACGGAACGGAACTGCATCGGTACGAAAAAGGAGTTCCTTCACACTGGAAGCTGATGCAGCAATGGCTGAACGTAGCTTACAACCTGCAGGACAATAATAAATACCAATTCAACGTATCCCTCAATTATTCCGGGAACAATGTACCTATCGAACGCTTCAAAGGGCAATTGATCAACCGGGCGGATGAAACAGACTATGTGGATATGCTCGACGAGACCAGCAGTCATTACCATCGTCCTTCGCTCGACATCTATTATCAGCGCAACCTGAAGAAAGACCAGGTCTTGATCTTCGATGTGGTAGGAACCTACAACAAAGAATTCTCCGACCGCCTTTATCAGGAAAGCCGGGAAAATGATATGCTGACCAATATCCGGAACAAGGTATATGGAAAGAAATATTCCATCATCGGCGAAGGAATCTACGAAAAGAAACTGGCCAACGGAAACCGCTGGGGAGCGGGTCTGCGTCATACGCATTCCTTCTCCAACAACGATTATATCAACGGACATACATACCGGACGGAAATGCAACAAGGTTCGACCTATCTGTATGGAGAATTCCGGGGAAAGGCGAAGAAGTTGGACTATATGTTGGGCATTGGCGGGACACGTTCGTTCTATCGTCAGGAAGGAAGTGTGGATTTATACCAATATTATACCTCCAATCCGCGACTGACGCTGAAATATACCTTCAACGATCGGGCATATCTCCGCTTGCGGTCGTCCATCAGTAACGAAATGCCTTCGTTAGGAAACCTGAGTGCCATCGATCAGGTAATTGATTCCCTGCAAATCCAACGTGGTAACCCGAATCTGGAATCGTACTTATATTATCGGACAAGTTTGGATGGTGAATGGTCAAAAGGAATCTTCCACACCTACTTCAGTATGAGTTACAATTATAAGCCCAATGCTATTATGGACGAGAAGTATGTAGAAGGAAACAAGATTATCCAAACGTGGGACAATCAGAAGAACTGGCAAAGCCTTACACCGATGATACAGTTGCGTGTCGGTCCGGTAGCCAATATCCTTCAATTCTCTGTCAGTGGCGGATTGAATCATTACATCAGCAACGGCAATACCTATAAGCACCGGTATTCCAACTGGTGGATGGATGCCAGCCTATCTGCTAACTGGAAGAATTTCTCCTTCATGTATCAGATCATGACCAATCAGAACCGTCTTGTAGGAGAAACTGTTTCGGGAGATGAAAACGCACAAGTCCTGATGTTGAACTACAAATGGAAAGACTTACGTGTCGGAGCCGGCGTTATCAATCCATTTACCAACGATTACAAGACTATCAGCGAGAACTGGAACCAATATGCATCGAGCCGCAAGTCCAACCACCTGCAAGAAAGCGCCCACATGGCATTTATCACACTGAGTTATAACTTCTCTTTCGGCCGCCACTATAAGTCAGGCAGTAAGAAAGTAAGCAACCAGGATTCCGATTCAGGTATCATGCAGACGGGGAAATAAATTAGTAGGAAAGCACTTCCCATAAAAAAGGCTGCCCCAACCGGTGTCGGGGCAGCCAAAACACTCACTAATGTTTTCTGTAAGCTGTGAGGGTTGATTAATTATTTATTACTTAAGATTTCCAACGTATCCGAAGCAATCATATACTCTTCATCCGTCGGAACCACCATTACGGTCACTTTACTGTCCGGTGTGCTGATAACCATTTCTTCACCACGCATACCATGATTCTTTTCTACATCGATCTTCATGCCCATGTATTCCATATCCTGACAAACAACACGGCGAGTTTCCCACTGGTTCTCACCTACTCCACCTGTCCAAACCAAGATATCGCAACCATTCATGGCAGCAGCATAAGCACCGATATATTTCTTGATACGATAATTATACACATCCAATGTCATGATGGCACGTTCGTCGCCTTTTGCTACAGCAGCTTCCAAATCACGCATATCCGAAGAACCACCTACCAAACCGGCAACACCGCTCTTCTTATTGATCAGGTTTGATAGACCGGCAGCATCCAATCCTTCTTTCTCCATAATGAAAGGAATAGCACCCGGGTCAACATCACCACAACGAGTACCCATCAATAAACCTTCAGTAGGAGTCAAACCCATAGATGTATCAATACATTTACCATTCATAATGGCAGCGATAGAACCACCATTACCTACGTGAGCTGTAATAATCTTCTGGTCTTCATATTTTACACCCAGGATTTCACAAGCACGTTTGGAAACATACCGATGACTTGTTCCGTGGAAACCATAACGACGGATACCATATTTCTGATACAACTCATAAGGCAAACCATACATATAAGCCTTAGCCGGCATCGTCTGATGGAAAGCCGTATCGAATACACCAACCTGAGGAATACCCGGAATCAAAGCTTCCATAGCAGCAATACCCTTCAAGTTAGCCGGATTATGCAACGGAGCCAAGTCCGAACATTCAACAACTTTATCCAATACTTCTTTTGTCAGCAGAACACTGGATGCAAATTTCTCACCACCATGTACCACACGATGACCCACCGCATCAATTTCCTTATAATCTTTGATGCAACCATATGTATCATCTGTCAATACACTCAAGATAAACTGAATACCAGCCTGATGTTCTGGAATATCCTTTTCCAGAATCACCTTCTTACCATTCTTATCTGTCAGTTTCAGGAAAGCACCCGGCAAACCGATCTTTTCAATACCACCTTGGGCCATCACATCGCCCGAAGTCATATCAAACAACTTATATTTGATAGAACTACTACCGCAATTCAATACTAATATCTTCATACCTATTTGTGTTTATGTGGTTAATAATCACTTTGACGCCTTCAAGGCAATTGATTGGTTACAAGCAATAGCTACCATCTTATATACATCATCTACCGAGCATCCGCGAGACAAGTCGTTAACCGGAGCAGCCATACCTTGCAAGATTGGGCCTACAGCTTCAGCACCACCCAAACGCTGTACTAACTTATAAGCAATATTTCCTACTTCCAAAGTCGGGAATACCAATACATTTGCTTTACCAGCGATCTCACTGCCCGGAGCTTTCTGAGCAGCTACCTTTTCAACCAAAGCAGCATCAGCCTGTAATTCTCCGTCAATCTTCAAATCAGGAGCCATTTCCTTAGCCAAACGAGTTGCTTCAACTACTTTATCAACCATTTCGTGAGATGCACTACCTTTTGTTGAGAAACTCAACATAGCTACACGAGGTTCGATATCGGCAATATGACGAGCTGTCTGAGCAGTAGCAACTGCGATACTTGCCAATTCCTGAGCATTCGGATTCGGCATAACAGCACAATCAGCAAATACAAACAAGCCGTCTTCTCCGTATTGAGGAGTCTTTGTAAACATCAAGAAAGCACCAGACACACAACTCATACCCGGAGCTGTCTTGATAATCTGCAATGCAGGGCGCAATACATTTCCAGTTGTATTCAATGCACCGGCAATTTCGCCATCAGCATCACCTGCCTTGATCATCAAACAAGCCAAGAACAAAGGATCTTCAACCAAGACTGCGGCTTTTTCCGGAGTCATTCCTTTTTTCTGGCGCAATTGGAACAATAAATCTGCATAAGCAGCCTTCTTTTCATGGTTCTTCGGATCTACGATCTTTGCCTCTTGAATATGAGTCAATCCGAATTCAGCAGCCAATTTATTAATTTCAGAAGGATCGCCAATCAAAATAATGTCAGCAACTTCGTCGGCCAATAAACGGTCGGCAGCCTTTAATGTTCTTTCTTCAGTTCCTTCAGGAAGAACGATGCGCTGCTTGTTTGCTTTAGCACGCGCAATAATTCCTTGCATTAAGTCCATCGTAGATGATTTTATAGTTATTTAATAATTGTCTTTCTCTCGATTCACAAAAGTAGGCAAAATGCCATATAGAGTTAGCAAAATCAACTAATATTTTTAAGATGGTCCGACCGCTTTCAAATCTTTTAACAGTAATTTGTCACTTGCCGCTCTCCACATAAGATTTGTTGCAATTCTTCACCTGAAATATTCACGCTTAGATTCCCGTTATGAGCCACGGAAATCTTTCCTCTTTCTTCTGATACGATAATTACCAAAGCATCTGTCTCAAACGACATACCCAAACCCGAACGATGCCGCAAACCCATTTCTTTAGGTAAATTAGCCGTTTGGGCTACCGGCAAAATACAACCTGCCGCACGGATACGATTCTTGGCGATGATCATGGCTCCATCGTGTAATGGACTATTCTTAAAGAAGATGTTTTCTATCAGGCGAGCATTAACATCGGCATTAAACATTTCTCCGGTATGTTCATAAACCGTCAAATCAACATCTTGCTCGATACAGATTAACGCACCTGTCTTTTTCTTGGCCATATTCATACAAGCTAATACAACCGGAGCCACAAAGCTGGGATCATTTTCTCCATTCTCCCGATGTTTACCAAAGAGTTTACTCAAGAATTTCCAGCCTTTATGTGAACCCAAAGCCAACAGGAAACGACGGATCTCATCTTGGAACAGGATAATCAAGACAATGACACCCACACTAATCACTTTATCCAAGATTGCTCCCAGTAAACGCATCTCTAAAATCTGAGATACCAGAATCCATACAATGACAAACGATACAACACCACTGAAGATAGCCAACGTGCCGGAACTCTTCATGATCTTATACGTCTGATACAAAAAGACGGCTACCAGCAAGACGTCAATCAGATCTTTTATACCAAAGTGCATCCACATATAAAACTTCCTTTTGTATTACCCTTTCAATTGTTGAACAATCCGAATTGCTTCTTTTGCAGCACGAACATCGTGTACTCGCAGAATATCTGCACCTTGTAATAGAGCATAGGTATGTAAAACCGTAGTTCCATTTAAGCTTTCTTCAGGTGTCGTTTCCAGTAATTTATAGATCATACTCTTTCTGGAAACACCTACCAATAATGGCAGACCAAATATCCGGAAATCACCTAAATGCCGCATCAGTTCATAATTCTGAGTCAACGTCTTACTAAAACCAAATCCTGGATCCAGAATAACATCGTTCACTCCTAAACGGAACAAACGCTCCAGCTTATGGGAAAAGTATTTAAGTAAGTCAGCTGTCACATCTTCATAATCGGTTTGTTGCTGCATGGTTTGCGGAGTACCTCGCATATGCATCATAATATAAGGTACGCGTAACTGAGCAACAGTATCAAACATCCGTTCATCCAATTCGCCTCCCGAAATATCATTGATCATGGCCACACCATACTTTTCCACACACTGCCTGGCAACAGACGAGCGAAAAGTATCTACCGAAACAACAACATCCGGATAATGTTGCAGAAGTGGCTGCAAAGCCATTTCCAGTCGCTGCATTTCTTCTGTTTCCGATACTTCTGCCGCATCGGGACGAGAAGAATAACCACCGACATCAATTATTGAAGCACCTTCTCGCAATATCGTTTCGATCCGATCAATAATAGCCGCTTCCGTTTGTTTCCGACTTCCGGCGTAAAAAGAATCGGGTGTAACATTCAAAATGCCCATCACCTGTGGTTCATCTAACGAAAGAAGCTGTCCTTTGATGTTTATTGTTTTGCTATTCATCATCTTTCTATTTTATGATGGCAAAGATACAATATTATTCTTCTTTTATTCTTACTTTTGCCCCAACTTTAAATGAGGTTATTCTATGAATACAACGGAGCTATACGAACTATTCGTACATCATCGTAAAATATCCACGGACAGCCGAAATTGTCCGTTCGGTTCTTTATTTTTCGCATTGAAAGGAGAAAATTTCGATGGCAATCAATTTGCCGCTAAAGCATTGGATGCCGGTGCTGCATATGCAATCATTGATAACCCGGAATACCAAATAAACGAACGAACCATTCTTGTGGACAATGTATTAAAGACATTGCAACAACTGGCTCATCGCCATCGTAAAATGTTAGGTATTCCCATTATCGGTATTACCGGAACAAATGGAAAGACAACAACCAAAGAGTTGATAGCAGCTGTGCTCTCAACCAAATATAACACTTTATATACGGAAGGAAACCTGAATAATCAAATCGGTGTTCCACTTACATTGCTTCGGTTGGACAATGATCACGAAATGGCTGTCATCGAAATGGGAGCCAATCATCCTGGGGATATTAAAGAATTGGTTGAAATTGTAGCACCCAACTATGGAATCATAACCAATATTGGTTGTGCACATCTGGAAGGATTTGGTTCTTTGGAAGGTGTCATCCAAACCAAGGGTGAATTATATGACTATTTACGACATACTAAAGGCAAAATATTCATCCAACATGAGAATAAGATACTACAGCAGATAGCCAAAGGATTGGAACAAATTTCATACGGACAAGAAGAAGGAGACTTTACAGTGGGACATGTAGTCAGTTGTAATCCGTTCCTGACTTTCGACTGGAAACAACAGGGGAAAGTTCATGTTGTCGATACGCATCTTATCGGAGCTTACAACCTGGACAATATCTTGGCAGCTATCGCAGTGGGACGATATTTCAAGATTCCTGCCGAACGTATCAGTCGGGCCATCGCTACCTACGAACCAACCAACAACCGTTCGCAGTGGAAAGAGACGGAAAAGAATCACCTCATCATAGATGCCTATAATGCCAATCCGAGCAGTATGAAACTGGCTCTGGAGAATTTTGCCCAAATGGATGTAACACCCAAAGCCGTTATACTCGGCGATATGCGCGAACTCGGACCAACAAGTGATGCATTACATCAGGAAGTAGTTCATCAGCTCCAAGGAAGCGGATTTGATCAGGTTATTTTATGTGGTGAACATTTCAGCCGTACAGGAGATGGTTTCCAGACTTTCCCAACAACAGCAGCTTTGAAAGATTACCTACAAGCGCATCCACTCAGCGGTTTTCATATTTTGTTGAAGGGATCGCACAGCATGGCTTTGGAAACACTCATAGATCTTTTATAATAAGAAGCTACTTTCTCGGAAAGTAGAACATAAACTTTATATTACAACACTATTATTAATACGAATGGCACTCATCTGTTTAGCTGACTCTTGTCAGGCTTATGAGAGCGTGAACTTAACTACGAGGCAGCCTCAAATCCAAAGGCTGCCTCTTCTTTTTGTTGTCACACTCCGATTCTGTCTTCTTGCATAAAGGCATCTCGATAAAGATTTCCCGGAAGAAACAGAAATTATTACCGGATAAAGCACGGAACTCTTTCAGACAATCGCTGCATATTGTATCTTTGCAGACCAAATGATTATTGATAAAACAATGAAGAACGAATTTCTCCAGACTGAAGAAGCGATTGTTGCTATGTTGAAGACCGTATACGATCCGGAAATCCCGGTAAATGTATATGATCTGGGACTTATCTATAAAGTGGAAGTGGACGAGCAAAAGAATGTACGCATTGATATGACACTGACGGCACCTAATTGCCCGGCAGCTGATTTTCTTATTGAAGATATCCGTATGAAAGTAGCTTCGATTGACGATGTCAAAAATGTAGATGTCAATCTGGTATTCGAACCGGAATGGGATAAAGACATGATGTCTGAAGAAGCAAAACTTGAATTGGGCTTCTTGTAATGGAAACATCCCGTACCAAAATATACTTTGCTTCCGACGCTCATTTAGGAGCTCGTTTTCATGCTGATCCAAGAGCCGTCGAGAAGAAGCTGGTCCGCTGGCTTGACAGTATCAAGGCAGATGCACAGGCTGTTTGGTTTTTAGGCGACATGTTTGACTATTGGTATGAATACAAATATGTTGTTCCTAAAGGTTTTACCCGATTCCTGGGGAAACTGGCAGAATTGTCTGACAGCGGAGTTGAAATTCATATTTTTATCGGGAACCACGATATATGGATGTTCGACTATCTGCCGCAAGAGATTGGAGCTATTATTCATCGGGAACCACTTACCGTTGACTTGCTGGGCAAACGCTTTTTCCTGGCCCACGGTGATGAAGTCGATTATCGCAGTCGTGCGTTCCGTGTAATCCGTCAAATCTTCCGAAATCGTTTCTGTCAAATTCTATACAGTGCCATCCATCCGCGCTGGACATTCGGTTTCGCTTTGGGATGGTCGCTTAGCAGTCGTAAAAAAGGGTTGAAGAAAGAAGAGGAAGTAACCTATCAAGGAGAGAGTTCGGAGTATCTGGTATTATTTGCCAAACAATATTTACAGTCACATCCTGACATCAATTTCTTTATTTTCGGACATCGCCACATCATGTTGGATCTGATGTTATCACGTACCAGCCGCCTGTTGATAGCCGGTGACTGGATGCAACATTTTTCTTATATCGTCTGGGACGGAGAAAGCCTCTTTTTGGACCAGTTCGAAGCTGAATAATATTTCATTAATTTCCTATAAGTATGAACGTAAAAGCGAAAGGTTATATCTTAGGAGCCATAGCTGCAGCTTCTTATGGCATGAATCCACTATTTGCATTGCCGCTTTATAAAGAAGGAATGGACCCGGATTCTGTTCTTTTCTTCCGTTATTTATTTGCTATTCCCATCATGGCACTGATGATTAAGTCCAGAAGAAGAAGTTTCCGCTTGCAGCGAAAAGAAATTCTTCCGTTGATTATCATGGGAATCATGGTTGCTCTTTCTTCCCTGACTTTATTCCTCAGCTATAATTACATGGAAGCCGGCATCGCCTCAACCCTACTCTTCGTTTACCCGATCATGGTTGCCCTGATCATGAGCTGTGTATTCAAAGAAGAGATCAAGCCGCTCACTATCTTTTGCATCTTTATGGCTTTATCGGGTATCGGTCTTTTATACCAAGGAGACAACGGGCAACCTATTGGTCTGCAAGGCGTCTTACTGGTAATGGCTTCTGCCCTTTCGTATGCCATTTATATTGTTGGTGTCAACCGTTCTACACTCAAAGAAATACCGACGGTAAAACTTACATTCTACGTTTTACTTTTCGGAGTTTCCTTATTTATTTATCGCGTTGGTTTTGGGCAATCGCTCATCGTTCCGGATAAATGGTATTTATGGGGCAATCTGATTGCACTGGCCGCTTTGCCCACTGCCCTTTCCTTCGTCTGTACGACACAGGCTATCCAATACATCGGTTCTACACCGACAGCAATCTTAGGAGCATTAGAACCATTAACAGCATTGTTTTTCGGAGTTTTGCTCTTCGGGGAAACATTAACCGTTCAATTGAGTTGTGGTATTATATTGATCCTGGTAGCTGTCACATTAATTATCGCCGGGAATAACATTTCACCCCATTTGATCCGTTTCCGAAAGTTATTCCCCAAACTGCCTCTGCGGAAGAACAAAACGTCTATTCAGTGAAGTCGCCCTTCATCAGCATAACTATAATATCGGTTTTCGGCAAGGATAAGATGATCAACCACTTGTATATCCAGCAACTTTGCTGCTTGCTGGATTCGACGAGTGAGCTGATCGTCGGCCGAACTGGGACGTAATGTTCCGGAAGGATGATTATGGCAAAGTACCATACCGGAAGCTAACAGATTCAAAGCGCCTTTCAATAGAATCTTTATATCGGCAACTGTCTCCGAAACGCCACCCTGACTTAACTTCACCTTGTCTATAACACGATTGGAACGGTTTAAATAAGCAACCCAAAACTCTTCATGGGGTAAATCGGCCAGCAAAGGAAAGAATAAATCATAAACATCCCGACTACAAGTAATCTGTAAACGAACAGCAGGTTCGGCTTCCCGACGTCGGCGTCCTAATTCCAGAGCCGCAAGAATGGTCACACCTTTGGCTACACCAATCCCCTTAAATCCTGTAGTCTGATCGCTTAACGACAATTTGCCCAAAGCATATAAATTATTATTTACCGTATTCAAGATACGTTGGGAAAGCTGGATTGCCGATTCGTCGTTGTTTCCAGAACCAATCAGGATGGCTAATAATTCGGCATTGCTTAAAGAGGTAATTCCCCGGAGAAGGACTTTTTCACGCGGACGATCATCTTCCGCCCAATCTTTGATAGTTAACTTTTTCATAGCTAAAAGGTTTGAACTTTCTGATAAAAAAGAAACGTCACAACCGGGTTGTATCCTAGCGGTTTGTGACGTTCCCTGGCTTTTTATGAATTAACGAACACGACCTACGTATGAACCGTCTTGCGTATTCACTTCAATTACTTCACCTTCATTGATAAACAACGGAACACGTACTTCAGCACCTGTTTCAACAGTAGCCGGTTTCAATGTGTTTGTTGCAGTATCACCTTTAACACCCGGTTCAGTATAAGTAACTGTCAACTGAACTTTAACAGGCATATCAGCATACAATACTGTTTCTGTAGAAGCATCTGATACAACATCTACAATTTCTCCTTCTTTCATGAAGTCAACACCATTGATCAGTTCCTTGTCGATGATGACATCTTCGAAAGTTTCCTGATTCATGAAATGATAATGTTCACCTTCACGATAAGTATATTGATAAGGACGACGTTCTACACGTACATCTTCCAGTTTTTCACCGATGTTAAAGCGACGTTCGATAACATAACCTTTTACTACATCTTTCAATGTGGTACGCATGATTGTATTACCTTTTCCCGGCTTTACATGCAAGAAATCTATACAGAAATAAAGTTTACCGTCAAGGCGGATACAAGTACCTTTCTTAATGTCTTGTGAGTTAATCATATTTGTTTTCTTTATGTTATAATTATTTGCTACATGAATAGATGCTGCAAAATTACGACTTTCCGCTAAATCTGCAAAAATCCGAATTGCTTTCTCTCTTATTTTTCATAACTTTCGGGCGCAAATAGCATATTTTCACTCCAAAAAGAATCGTTTATGGCAACAATTGATCTATTCGACACCGGTTATTTCTATGCCGACGGCGGTGCCATGTTCGGAGCTATTCCCAAAACGGCCTGGTTTCGGAAATATCCTTCAGACGAAAGCAACGCATGCATCCTGGCGATGCGCAGCCTGCTGATTACAACCGAAGACCATCGGCATATCCTGATTGATACCGGAGCTGGTTTTAAGCATCTTCAGCGACTAAGTTATTACCGTTTCTTCGGATTGCATAACCTAACAGATGAACTTTCTGTCCGGAACTTACAACCGGAAGACATTACCGATGTTGTTTTAACGCACTTACATTTCGATCATTGCGGCTTTTGTACCCAAGAAGAAGGCGGAAAGATGAAAATGACTTTCCCGAATGCCAGATATTGGGTCAGCGAACGCCAATGGCATAATCTGCAGCATCCCAATGCGCTGGAAAAAGAATCTTATTTCAAAGAAGACATGCAGGCCGTTGAAGAAGCTGGGAAATTACAGTTGCTTTTTGAAGATCTGGTACTTACGCCGGATGTGACTTTGCGGCTCTTCGACGGACATACAGCAGGACAAATAGTGCCTTATATCCGAACAGCCAACGAAACAGTCGTTTTTGCCGGAGATGTCATCCCGCTTTTTGCCAGCATCTCGCCGGAATGGATTTCAGCCTACGATATCGCTCCATTGACTTCATACGAAGAAAAATGCAGATTGCTGGAACAAGCTGTTCAAGAACAACAACGGATCGTTTTCTGCCACGACGCCTATACGCAGGCCGCCTGTATCAAAAAGACAGAAAGCGGACTGTATCTGCCAATCCGGGAAAGCATACAAAAAGCCGTTATCCAAGTCTAGAAAGACTGACATTTTGACAAAAATTTCTTCTTCCGGACGAGAAAAAAAGAGGGATTCCGTCCTTTTTTCGCCTCATTTTGGTTTATTTTTAGAAAATTCAGACCAGAATAAGGCAAAAAAGCCTTGATTCTACCCATTTTTATGCTTGGATTTGAAGCAAAATCCTACGACTTTTCATCAAAAACCTAGTAGGAAACGAACGAAAAGCCGGCGTGTTTCACAAAAAACACGCCGGGAAATTCCCCAAAGGCTCTATTTTTGCAGAAAATGAGCTTAAAAGAACTATTTTCTCTTCATTTTTTGATCCAAAGAAGCTCCTTTTTTGAGCTGTCTTTTTGCTATATAATTTCACCAGCGACTAACAGCCCTCAACCTTTCCTGCCTACCTTGTTTTGTTCCCTCAAACAAATGATTCCATTTCAGCCATTTCTACTATCAAACTGAAAAACCTCAACTCGCCATACAGGCGATAAAAGTCAACACTCCCGAACCACGGTCCGAATACGCCAAAAATAAAGGGGATTCAATACGACAGATTGGCAGAGATATCTCCTCTATCTACTTTTCTTACAGATAATTTATTTTTAGTTTAAATATTTGTTGGTTATAAAATTATTACCTACATTTAAAGCGAAATATCAAAAGACAATCCAATGCCTACTATTTTTATTCTTTTTGGTTTTCGGTTTATGTTTTATGCCAATGATCATGAGCCGCTTCATGTACACGTTGTAAAAGGAGATATCAGTGCAAAGTTTTCACTATTCCCGGTTAATCTGGTAAAGAACAAAGGCTTGAAACCATCAGAAATAAAACTTGTAGAGTCAATCATCGAAGAAAATCAGGAAATCATTGCCGAGCATTGGAATAAGTTCTTCAACAAAGAAAAGTAACAGAACATGGATACAATCTTCATCGATAAGGTATGGTTAACAGAAACAGCTGTATGGATTCGTACAGTTGACGGAAAAGAAGCCTGTGAAAACTTTAACGAATACCCACGATTAAAATACGCAACTCCCGAACAAAGATCACATTACACATTAAGTGCAGAGGGAATACATTGGGAAGAGTTAGATGAAGATTTATGTTTCGACGGATTCTTTCATGAGAAAAAACAGAATCCGTTATACCAATTATTCATAACACATCCAGAATTGAATGCATCCGCAATAGCCCGTCGCTTAGGTCTATCACAAAGTTTGTTTGCTCAATATATCAGTGGTAGCAAGAAGCCTTCAAAAGAACGGTTAGAAGAAATCCTGGAAACAATTCGTTCTATCGGCCGTGATCTAGCAAATATCCACGTAGCATAAACCCTGCGGTTTACTTACTAGACATCTCATTCATTCCTTTTCCGATTACGGGGATGATGTTCTAAAATCTCTTTCCGCAGCGACTCCCGGTCGATGTGCGTATAAATCTCGGTTGTGGTTATACTTTCATGCCCCAACATTTCTTGGATAGCACGTAGATTAGCGCCACCTTCCAAGAGATGGGTAGCAAAAGAATGGCGGAAAGTATGCGGACTAACCGTCTTATGTATTCCGGCCAGTTCTGCATGCTGCTTGATAATATAGAAAACCATCACGCGGGTCAACGGCGCGCCCCGACGGTTTAGGAACAGAATATCTTCTGCCCCCTTTTTAACCACCATCATACCGCGATAATACAAATAATTCTTGATTTCCCGTAAAGCCGTTTGCGAGATCGGTACCAGACGTTGTTTGGATCCCTTTCCTTCTACCCGAATGAAACCTTCTTCCGGATATACGTCCGAGATACGTAACCCTACCAATTCAGAAACACGCAGTCCGCAACTGTAAAGCACTTCCAGCATAGCCCGGTTCCGTTGACCTTCAGGCGTAGAAAGGTCAATAGAATCCAGCATCCGGTCGATTTCCTGTACCGAAAGAACTTCCGGTAATTTCATCCCAATCTTAGGAAGCTCCAGCAATTCCGTCGGATCCGATTCGATATAGCCATCCAACAACAAATACTTATAAAACGACTTGATTCCCGAAATAATACGAGCCTGCGAACGCGCATGAATACCCACATCGTGTAATTGAGCCACAAACTGCTGCAAATCATCATAAGTAATTTTCCGGATATCCTTTCCTTCCGACTCCACAAAACGGACTAACTTATCTAAATCTGCCAGATAAGCCTCTATTGTATTTGCAGAAAGCGCCTTTTCCAAGCGCAAATAGGTTTTATATCGCTGATATATGTTTTCTTTTCCATCCATTCTTCCTCATCCTCCCAACAGGAATCATGAAACAAAAATACGGAAAAGCCACCATCTATAATGACAAACAAATGTAATAAAATAGCAATAATGTTTTAATCCGGTTAACCGTCCTTTGCAACGTCAAACAAAAAGATTTTTAAACTAAATTTTCAAAAATGGATCTTTCAAGTAAAATGGTTCGATTAACCGGACTACTTTGTGTTGCAAGTACTCTACAAGGCATTCCGTCCTTGTATGCTTCTGTTCCCAACATGATCCCAAGTATCACTCAGCAAAGTGACACTTACATGCTAACAGGTACAGTAATTGATGAAGCAGGTATTCCTGTCATTGGTGCCAACATCGTTGAAAAAGGAACAACAAATGGAACTGTTACAGACCTCGATGGTAACTTCTCTATCCAAATCCGTAAAAATTCTACACTCACCGTCTCTTATATCGGGTACTCCGATCAAGAAATAGCAGTCAATGCTGCCCAAACATTACATATTGTACTAAAAGAAGACTCCCAGGCATTAGACGAGTTGGTTGTCGTAGGTTATGGTACACAGAAGAAAGTCAATTTAACTGGTGCAGTAGAACAAGTTACAAGTGAAGTATTCGATAATCGCTCTGTACCCAACGTTACCCAAGCTTTACAAGGTTCTATTCCTAACTTAAACATACAAATTACTGATGGTAAACCGACACGTACTGCTAGTTATAACGTACGTGGAACTACTTCTATCGGACAAGGAGGAGATGCCTTGGTTTTAATTGACGGAGTTGAAGGCGATCCCTCAACACTAAACCCCAATGATATTGCCAGTGTTTCAGTACTGAAAGATGCGGCTTCTGCAGCTATTTATGGTGCACGTGGTACATTTGGTGTAGTATTAATTACCACAAAAGAACCGAACAAAGATAAAACATCCATCACCTATTCAGGCAACTTCTCTTTACAACAGCCTACAACAGTTCCGGATTTCGTAACAGATGGTTATGAATACGCCAGTCATTTCTACGAGGCCTATCATGCATGGAACAATTATTCAGCAGATCCCAAAAACATCAATAAGACACAGGAATTCTCATTGTCCTGGCTTGAGAATTTCCGTCAACGAAAAGAACAAGGTATTACCCAAGAATGGGAAATTGACTCGAACGGTAAATATGTTTATTATGGTAATGAAGATTACTATGACGCTTTATACAAGAAAAACACATTTGCCCAAGATCATAATCTGTCAGTCAGTGGAAACAATGGGAAATTGAATTACTATGTTTCAGGCCGTTTTTACGGATACGATGGTTTGTTCAAGTACAACACCGATGAATATAAAACAATGAACCTGCGTGCAAAAGGTTCTGTTCAAGTATTCGACTGGTTAAAGATCGAAAATAATATGGAATTCTCTAATATGGATTACCATAACCCCATTAATGTAGGTGAAGGAGGTTCTATTTGGCGTAATATAGCAGATGAAGGACATCCCAGTTCTCCAATCTTTAATCCAGACGGTTCATTAACATTCTCAGCCGCCTATACTATTGGAGACTTTATCTACGGCAAGAATGGATTAGATACAAATAATCGTGTTCTGAGAAATACAACAGGCTTTACAGCCTCTTTCCTGGAAAATAAATTACATGTCCGTGGAGACTTCACCTTCCGTAATACAGATTACGGACAAACACAGCGTCGTGTACCAGTTCCCTATAGCACATACGAAGGTGAAACCCGCGAATTAAGTACGCAATATAATGATATACAAGAATACAAGACACGTACCAATTATATTGCAACTAACATCTATGCCGATTATGAAAATACATTCAACGAAGCTCATTACTTCAAAGGCATGGTTGGTTATAATTATGAACAGTCAACATACGATGGACTGAAAGTTCTGAGAAACGGCTTATTGCTAGAAGACTCTGAAAATATAAACATGGCATTAGGTGATGCTATTACCACATCGGGTGAATATAACAGATGGCGTATTGCCGGTGGTTTCTTCCGTTTAAACTATGCATTCAAAGATCGTTATCTGGTTGAAGTTAACGGCCGTTATGATGGTTCTTCCAAATTTCCGACAGATCAACAATGGGCATTCTTCCCATCTATTTCAGGAGGCTGGCGTATATCAGAAGAAGAATTTTGGAATGTCAAGCCAGAGGTTCTTTCTGATGTCAAGATCCGTGCTTCCTATGGTTCTTTAGGAAATGGTAATGTTGATCCGTATAGCTACCTTGAATTACTCAGTATCAACACCTCTGGACGTGTATTAAATGGATTAAAGAACAAATATACCAGTGCTCCTGGAGTTATGCCAGATGGATTGACTTGGGAAACAGCAACAACAACCGACATCGGAGCCGATTTCGGTTCTCTGAACGGAAGACTTCGCTTTTCAGGAGACTATTACATCCGTAAGACAACCGATATGTACACTGTAGGAGAGACCCTGCCAGATGTATTCGGAGCTAGTTCTCCTAAAGGAAACTACGCAGATATGACAACACGAGGCTGGGAAATCACATTAACTTGGAGAGATCAATTCCAGTTAGCCAGCAAACCATTCAATTATGAAATTCGAGGGACCTTATCCGATTATATCTCTACCATTGACCGTTATAATAATAAAGACGGAAAACTCTCCGACTATTATGCAGGGCAGCGAGTAGGTGAAATCTGGGGATACGTAACCGAAGGCTTGTTCCAAAGCCAAGAAGAAATTGACAATCATGCTGACCAAACCTTGATCCAATCATCTTCTCAACACGTTACTTATCCAGGAGATGTTAAGATCAAGGACTTAAATGGAGATGGAGTCATTGATTATGGAAATAATACCTTAAGCGATCATGGCGACAAAACCGTTATAGGTAACAGTTTACCTCGTTTTTCTTACAGTTTGAATTTAAGTGGTGACTGGAATAACTTCTTCGTTTCTGCCTTCTTCCAAGGTGTAGGAAAACAAGATTGGTATCCAAGTAGTGAATGTATTTTCTGGGGACAATACAACCGTCCATACAACAATTTACCAGAATGGCATTTAGGTAACTATTGGACGGAGGATAATACCGACGCTTATTTACCTCGTTATGCAGGTTATAATTCCTCTTTAAAATCAACAACACAGACTCGTTATTTACAAAATGTTGCTTATATCCGACTCAAGAATTTACAGTTTGGTTACACGTTACCTCAAGAGATCGTTTCTAAAGCTAAAATGCAGAATGCACGTATTTACATTTCTGCTGAAAATCTATGGTGCTGGTCTCCTCTATATAAACATACACGAGATTTAGACGTAACCAACATTTACGGTTCTGACCCGGATTTGACAGATGGAGGAAGTGGTGATGGACAAAGTTATCCACAAATGAAAAGTATTAGTTTAGGTGTTTCTGTAACTTTTTAATTGAATAGACAAAGATGAAAAATATTATAGTTCCTTTTGTTTCCGCCTGTTTATTTCTTTCTGCTTGTTCCATGGACGAAATACCACAGGCATCTGTCGATAAAGAAACGGTATTCAGCAATGAGAAAGGTCTCGAGACCTATTCCTATTCTTTCTATAATATGTTACCTTCTGTAACTGACGGATATAGCCAAGATGCCATGTGTGATTACGGTGCCGTAACTAATTATGATGACTTTATCCGTGCCGGAGCTTATTCACCTGAAGTTAGTTCGGGTTGGAGTTGGACAGATCTTCGTAATATCAATTATTTTATTGAGAACTGTACTAATGATGCGGTAGATGAATCCATTCGGAACAATTACATAGGTTTAGCCCGTTTCTTCCGAGCCTATTTTTATTACGAAAAAGTCGTTCGTTTCGGAGATGTTCCATGGATTGACCGTACATTAACGGTTGATGACGAATTACTTTACGCACCTCGTGATTCACGTACTGTTGTCATGGATCATGTTTTAGAAGACTTGAACTTTGCTTGTGAACATATTACCCGAACCAGTGATGAAACCGGTTCGCTTGTAACAAAATGGGTTGCCTACGCTCTCAAATCCCGTATTTGCCTATTTGAAGGAACGTTCCGTAAATATCATACAGAATTAGGATTAACTGATACGGCTGATAAATGGTTACAAGAAGCAGCCAATGCCTCTGAAACTGTAATGCAGGAAAGTGGACTCTCCATTTATACTGGAGCAGGAGAAGATGCTTCTTTCCGTTCTTTATTCATAAGTAATTCACCTATCACTTCTGAAGTGATGTTGGCAAGCGTCGCTGATGAAGGTTTAGGAGTCTTAGGTTCTGCAAACTGGTGGTGGACATCCGGAACATACGGACCTCGTTTCAGCATGATCCGTTCATTTATCAATTTGTTCTTAATGACTGATGGAACTCCGTTCACGGACAAACCAAACCATGAAAAAATCGAGTTCTATGATGAATGCCAGAACCGAGATAAACGTTTGGCCCAAACAATCCGTACGCCGGGTTATATGCGAGATGGCAAACCTGCGGCTCCCAATTTCAATGGATATTCCTATACCGGCTATCAACCAATCAAGTATACGCTAGATGATTCATACTATGATGCAGGAGCATTGAATACCAATGCGATCCCTCTATTCCGTTATGCAGAAGTATTACTGAATTATGCTGAGGCCAAAGCTGAAATGGGGACATTGACCGATGCGGACTGGGCTAATACAATTGGTGTATTACGTTCTCGTGCAGGAATTACAGGCGGATTAACAGTAAAACCAACAAAAGTAGATAAATACATTCAAGAGACCTATTTCCCCAGTATATCAGATCCAACCATTTTGGAAGTACGTCGTGAACGTTCCATTGAGCTGGCATTAGAAGGTTTCCGCTTTACCGATTTATTACGCTGGAAACGTGGAGATTTAATGACAATGAGATGGACCGGAATCTATGTTCCCAAATTGAATGAACAAATAGACTTGGATCATGATGGAACAACAGATGTTATTTTCTATAAAGGAGACACGCCAACTGGATTACCAGCTTCTTGTACTCCTATTGCTGTGGATGGAGGCGACGTTACCCGTCAAAGTCTGACAGGGAATAATTCTGGTAATTTGACTTGGTATGACAATGATCCTTCCCGAGTATGGTATGAAGACGGACGTCAGTATTATTATCCAATACCCAAATCAGCAATCAACTTAAATGAAAATCTGAAACAAAATCCCGGTTGGGAATAAATCAAATAAACAAGTATGAAAAGAATCGTTCTATATTTATGCACTGCGCTGGTATGGTTTGCAACCTTGCCAGCCGTAGTGGCCCAACAAGCAAAAAAATCATCCTGCACAGTAAATGTTGCAACCTTCAACTTACGAATGGATACACCTAAAGATGGAGTTAATGCCTGGCCTAATCGTAAAGAAATGGTTAAAGGATTAATCCGCTTCCATGATTTCGATATTTTCGGCACACAAGAAGGTTTCAAACATCAGTTAGATAACATTTTGGAATTAGGGAATTACGCTTACATAGGAGTTGGGCGCGATGACGGAAAAGAAGCAGGAGAACACTCTGCCATCTTTTACAAAACAGACCGCTTTGAAGTATTGGATAAAGGAAACTTCTGGTTCTCTGAAACGCCAGATATTCCAGGAAAAGGCTGGGATGCTATTTGCTGTAACCGTATCTGTTCTTGGGGAAAATTCAGAGATAAGGTAAGTGGAAAAATCTTTTTCTTCTTTAATTCACATTATGATCATCAAGGGAAAGTAGCACGTCGGGAATCTTCTCATTTGTTATTAAAAAAGATCCGTGAAATTACTGGAGAAGAATCAATTATTTTCGCTACAGGAGATTTTAATGCAGTACCAACAGATGAGCCCATCACAACTTTAGCAGCCGATGGATTATTACTTGATTCATATACACGAACAGAAACACCTAGATATGGAACAGATGGAACTTTCAGTAGTTTCCAATTAGATGCTCCAATGAAAAACCGAATCGATTATATTTGGGTTACGCAACCAATAACTGTAACGAAATATGCTGTACTGAACGATATGCAATATGGTCGTTTCCCTTCTGATCATTTCCCTGTAATGATCCAAGCTGTATTTTAAACGAGTGACAAACAAAATATCAAGTTTAGATAGAGTCTTTCATGGATGGATATTATTTCCATTTCCATGAAAGACTTCTTTGCACTTAGCTCATTCCTTAACTGTTTCGCCAAAACCTAACAACAAATCCAAGAAAAATGCGTATCTTTGTACCGTAATATTTCCTTATACCAACTATTACAGCAATAACATCAATGCGTATGAAGAAGATCTTAATTATCAATGGCCCGAATTTAAATTTGCTGGGGAAAAGAGAACCTACCGTATATGGCAATGATTCATTCGAAGATTATCTGAAGCAGTTACGTGAGAAATATCCACAATGCGAAATAGCCTATTACCAAAGCAATGTAGAAGGGGAATTGATCAATAAGATTCATGAAGTTGGCTTCAGCTACGATGGCATTATCTTAAATGCAGGAGCTTATACGCATACATCTATTGCCCTACACGACGCTATCAAGGCAGTTACAACTCCGGTTATAGAGGTTCACATTTCCAATGTTCACGCCCGTGAATCTTTTCGTCATGTATCCATGATTTCTGCTGCTTGCAAAGGTATCGTCATAGGATTTGGATTAGAATCTTACCGGTTGGCATTAGAGTCGTTTATCGGGAAATAACAAGAAGTAAATTATTCAAACTCATTAATTATATGTTAAAGCATACAAAGATTGTTGCTACTGTATCAGACCAGCGTTGTGATGTCGAGTTTATCGACGCTTTGTATAAGGCAGGCATGAATGTTGTTCGCCTGAATACAGCACACATGGATGCAGAAGGTTTATCACGTGTTGTTAATAATGTCCGTGCCGTTTCCAATCGAATTGGTATTTTGATGGATACCAAAGGCCCGGAAGTCAGAACAACCCTTACTGAAAATAAAGAACCTATTTCATTCCAGTCAGGTGATTTGGTAAAGATCTCCGGTAATCCGAATGAAATTACTACCCGTGATCATATCTATGTTTCTTATCCTCGGTTCGTACATGACTTATCCGTTGGAAGCACCATCCTGATTGACGACGGAGATTTGGAGCTTAAGGTTCTTGAAAAACAAGAAGACTATTTGCTTTGTGAAGTGCAGAATGAAGCAACCATGGGATGCCGGAAGAGCGTCAATGTACCGGGTGTCCGTATCAATCTGCCTTCTTTAACAGAAAAAGACCGGAAGAATATTTTATGGGCTATTCAAAACGACTTGGACTTTATTGCCCACTCTTTTGTCCGCAGCAAGCAGGATGTATTAGACATCCAGCATATCTTGGACGAATATAATAGCCCGATCAAGATCATCGCTAAAATAGAAAACCAGGAAGGTGTAGATAACATCGATGAGATTCTGGAAGCAGCTTATGGTATTATGATTGCTCGCGGAGACTTAGGTATCGAAGTAGCGGCTGAGAAAATTCCTGGAATCCAACGTGTCCTTATCCGCAAATGTGTGGAAGTCAAGAAGCCGGTGATCGTAGCTACTCAGATGTTGCATTCAATGATCAACAATCCGCGTCCTACAAGAGCAGAAGTAACGGATATCGCCAATGCCATTTATTATCGCACAGATGCTTTGATGCTAAGTGGTGAGACTGCATATGGAAAATATCCGGTAGAGGCTGTTCAGACCATGACCAAAGTAGCCCGTGAAGCAGAGAAAACAAAGTTGGCGGCTAATGACATTCGTGTTCCTATTGAAGGAAACGACTTGGATGTAACTTCTTTCCTGGCTAAACAAGCTGTAAAATCGTCATCCAAACTAAATGTCAAGGCCATCATCACCGATAGTCATACCGGACGTACAGCCCGTTATCTGGCAGCATTCCGTGGAACATCTACAGTATTTGCTATCTGTTATCGCGAACGTGTCATGCGTATGTTGTCTCTTTCATACGGAGTATGGGCCGTTCACCAGCCTTGGAACGACAGTCGCCGCGGTTATTTCTATGACGCTTTGAACCAATTGATCAAGAGTGGACGTATTACTCGCGACAATATGGTTGCCTACTTAAGTGGTAGCTTTGGAGAAGGAGGCGGAACAACATTCCTTGAAATCAACAATGTAGGAAAAGTATTAGATGCAAACAGCAACTATACATTACCTACCTTCCAGGAATAAGAAGAAAGTAAAGACATGGAAAAGATCGATATCAACGATTATATCCTGTCGCACTCAGATGACGAAGGAGCTTTACTGGCAGCCCTCAACCGGGATGCAAACGTAAACCTCCTTCGTCCTCGTATGCTGTCAGGTCATCTACAAGGTAGAATCCTAAAGATGTTCTGCCGGATGTTACGCCCCAAACGGGCCCTTGAAATAGGGACTTACACAGCATACGCCACTTTGTGTATGGCAGAAGGCATGGAAGAAGGTTCGCTCATCCATACCATCGAGATCAATGATGAGATGGAAGACTTCATCCAAAAATATGTATCTCAGTCACCGCATAAAGACAAGATAAAGGTTCACTACGGAGATGCGATGGACATTATCCCTCAATTAAACGAGACCTTCGACTTGGTCTTTATCGATGCCAACAAGCGTTTGTACTCCGAATACTATGATTTGGTCTTCCCTATGGTACGTCCAGGAGGATTAATCTTGGCAGACAACACGCTTTGGGACGGAAAAGTAACAGATGAATATGTACCGGCTGCCGACAAACAAACACACGGTATCTTAGATTTCAACGACAAGATAAAGGCCGACGAACGGGTAGAGAAAGTCATTCTTCCTTTACGGGATGGATTAACCATGATCTGGAAGAAATAATCCACTTCTGAAGCATCAACATTCTCAGGAATTGACTATCTTTCTCCTGTCAAATTAAATTCAGATAAATACAGACAATATGGAAAGTACAAGAATCAGTAAAATAGAAAGACTGCTACAAAAAGAATTGGGAGATATCTTCCTTAAGCAGGCTAAAGGCATGCCAGGCGTACTGATCTCAGTAAGCGCCGTTCGGATCAGTCCGGATTTAAGTGTAGCAAAAGCGTACCTCAGCATCTTCCCGTCTGAAAAAGGAAAAGAACTGATGGAGGCTATACGTGCCAATACCAAAGCAATCCGTTATGATCTGGGACAACGGG
Organism: Parabacteroides faecalis; assembly: GCF_022809355.1. Lineage (GTDB taxonomy): Bacteria > Bacteroidota > Bacteroidia > Bacteroidales > Tannerellaceae > Parabacteroides > Parabacteroides faecalis. The sequence goes on from NZ_JAKZMM010000010.1 coordinate 107,080, forward strand.
TTCGTATGCAACTACGTATCATTCCTGAACTGACGTTCTTTATCGACGACTCATTGGATTATATCGAACATATCGACGAACTGTTGAAGAAATAAAATAAGGCATTGAATTTTCCTTTTTACATAGCTCGCCGATATCTTTTCTCCAAGAAATCACATAACGCGATCAATGTTATTTCATTGATTTCGGTATGTGGTGTCGTGATTGCTACCATCGCACTCGTCTGTGCTCTATCGGTTTATAATGGGTTTAACGACTTGGTTTCTTCGTTGTTCAGTCATTTTGATCCTGAACTGAAGATTACTGCCCGCTATGGAAAAGTATTCAATCCGGATAATGATACCATCCGGCAGATCCGTAACATGCCGGAAGTAGCCATTGCCAGTGAAGTTCTACAAGACAATGCACTTATCAAATACAAAGAACGGCAGGAAGTTGGTGTCATCAAAGGAGTTGACAACCGTTTTTCCCAATTAGTCAACATTGATTCCGTCTTGATAGACGGAGAATTCAAACTATCTGATGAAGTTGCCAATTATGCTATTTTAGGAATCGGACTGGCATCTCATTTGGGTATTAATGCAGGTTTTATCTCGCCCCTTGAGATTTATGTACCCAAACGAGACCAAAAGGTTAATATGGCCAATCCGGCTACTTCATTCAACATCGGCTATTCGTTTATCTCGGCTGTATTCCGGATAAACCAGCAGCAATACGACGATTATTATATGCTGATACCGCTTGAGCAGGCCCGGTCGCTATTGCATTATGAGAATGAAATATCAGCTTTGGAACTCAAAATCAAAGAAGGAGTTTCAATAGAGTCCGTAGAAAAACAGATAAAAGCCTGTGTGGGCGACCGATATATTGTCCAAAACAGATTTGAACAACAAGAAGCATCCTTCAAGATGATGCAAGTAGAGAAATGGATTACCTTTCTGATTTTATGCTTCATCCTGGCAATTGCTCTTTTCAACATAGTAGGTTCTTTATCCATGCTGATGATTGAAAAGAAAGAAGATGTACAAACACTTCGCAATATGGGAGCCAACGAATCACAAATCCAGCAGATTTTCTTATTCGAAGGTTGGATGATTTCTGGTTTTGGTGCCATCTTTGGCATATTGGTTGGCTTAATTCTTTGCCTCATACAACAAGAATACGGACTAATTCAACTGGGAGATACAGCAGGAGCCTTCATCATTGATGCTTATCCGGTACATGTCTTGCCGGGTGATATCTGCATGATCTTCATTACTGTATTAGTTATCGGATTCCTGGCAGCCTGGTATCCCGTACGATACCTTGGAAGAAAGTGGATTCGGAAATAGAAGGATCAGCACAGACTTGCTTCACCATTAAGTTTACCAGTCTGTGCTATTCCAGTACTATTCTGTTCATTTCTCAATCAACAAATGCTCAACCTCCTTACCAGAAAGGTCATAAATGCGAATATCCATCTTCTTATTATCCACATCAGCCTTCAACAATGAATTGTTTGAATTAACGAGGATCGGAAAACGTACACCATCTTCCCCAGCATTCTTTTGGATTGTCCGATGTAAATGTGCACACAAATAGACATCCGGATTTGCCTCATTCAACAAAGGAATAAACTTCTCCGCGATATCCAGCTCACCATGCCAGCCACCAAAAGGAGGCATATGGCAAACGATAACTTTAAATGGAGCCTGCTTATACAAATCTGAATGTAATACCGTTTTCAACCATTCGGCCTGCTTTGTTCTATATTCATCATAAGCTGTTATTCCATAATATTCAACATCCGTATCAGGTTTGTCTTCACCACAATCCAGAACAACAAAGCAAACAGGTCCCTGACGGAACATATAAAAGAGTTCTTCTTCTTTCGGATTAAAGTATTGCTGAAACTCAGGAGCCATAGGTCCTCTCGTTTCATGATTACCCCGACAATAATACATCGGAACCGAACCGGCAAACAATTCCACTGATTTATCCATAAATCCACCAAACAGCTGCTCCTGGTCTTCTGCTATCGATACCATATCTCCATTAAACAGAAACAAATCCGTTTTCTTCAGGTCACACTGTTTAATCATTTGTTCCAACGCATCATTCCTTCCATGAATATCATTGACCATAGCAAACGAGACTTGCGGCTTACTTATATCATTCGTAATAAATGATAATGGTTCTTTCCCATATACATCCGTCGAGACCATACATCCATAAATAACCTTATGTCCATCATGTTCTAATACTTCTTGTACACAAACACGATAACGATACCGCGTACCCGGTTGCAAACCCGTTACTTTCACAGCATGAATCGTTGACGTTACTTTGATTCCTATTCTAGTATCAAAGATCTTCTTCCGTTCTTTCGCATAAAAATGACTAGCATCATCAGGAGCCATCTCCAACCACCCCACCGATGGTTTATCCGATATCCAAACAATTGTAGCTTCCTGTTCTCCTAAGTTCTGCAAATAAGGTCCATGTAAAATCTTTATATCACACCAAGCCGGCAAAGCTACCAGCAACATCAATATACTTAACCAATAAAATCTTGTTTTCATAATGATTCTTCATTTAATTCTTTATAAGAAAAGAATCCTATTCCTTGTCTGAAACCATACAAGAAATAGGATTCCATTATATATAAAGTATGTACCGAAAGTCGTTAATTTCAAGAAGGATTCTCGTGAGTTTCAATTTTAATTCCCGTTAGTTTCATTTGAGAAACCTTCTTACTTCGCTCTCTCTCTATTTTTCAACTGAACTCTTTTCCATGTAGCATTTGGGCATCTGCCATAAACTCTTTGATACGATGTTCGTCTTCACGTTTACAAATCAGCAGAACATTTCCCGACTCGGCAATGATATAATCATTCAAACCTTGAATAACGGCCATTCGTTCCGGATCGGCCAAAGCAATCACATTACCACTACTTTCATACAACAATGTCTGAGCTTTTAATGGAGCGTTATTATTTTTGTCTTTTGGAGCAATATCATACAATGATCCCCATGTACCTAAATCGGCCCAACCAAAATCAACACAAAGCATATATACATTTTCAGCTTTTTCCATAACGGCATAATCAATAGAGATATTCGGGCAGTATGGAAAATTCTGCGTAATAAATGTACATTCTTCTGCCGTATTGAATTCAGGCAAACCTAAATCAAAGCGAGCCGTAACATCAGGCAAATATTTATGAAGTGCATTAATAATGGCATTTACATTCCACAAGAAAATACCCGAATTCCAGAAAAATTCTCCGCTTTCATAAAAGACCTTGGCCAAATCCAAATTCGGTTTTTCTGTAAAGGTCTTTACTTTAGAAAATCGATTCTCTGCTTCGTCACAACTTTGAATATAACCATAACCTGTTTCCGGACGACTCGGACGAATCCCCATAGTTAACAATATATCCTGACCATCAACAAAATCCAATCCTTTCCGTACATCATCCAAAAACTCTTCTTCTTTTAAGATCAGATGATCACACGGAGCTACAACCATATTGGCATTTGGATTCAAAGCCCGTATATGATAAGCCGCATAAGCAATACACGGAGCCGTATTACGACGAGCTGGTTCTAGCAAGATCTGACGAGCATCCAGTTCAGGCAATTGCTGCTTGATCAGGTCTGCATACAATTCATTTGTTACGATATATATATTTTCCGCCGGAATAATCTTCGCGAAACGGTCATACGTCATTTGCAGCAAAGTACGGCCAGTTCCAAAAAAATCAAGGAACTGTTTTGGATAAGCTTCCCGACTAAACGGCCAGAAACGACTTCCAATACCACCGCCCATAATAACACAATAATTGTTGGTCATAGTTTAATAGACTTAGAAAGTTATACACACTACAAATCTAACGAAATAATCTTTGATTTAGCCTGCCAGAAAAAAAAAGTTGAAAAAAAGCGGAGAAATATTTGCAGGTTCAAAAAAAAGCCTTACCTTTGCATCGCAATTGAGAAACAAAGCTACTCAATTAAAGTAAAAGTTGATCAAATGCCCAGATGGCGGAATTGGTAGACGCGCTGGTCTCAAACACCAGTGGATTCACTTCCATGCCGGTTCGATCCCGGCTCTGGGTACAAGGAAAAAAGAGTCAAGTAACTGAACATTCAGCACTTAACTCTTTTTTATTTTTAGGATTGTTTCCAATTATCCAGTGGAAAAGAATCTTGATTTATAAGATTCTATGAAAAATATATCTTATTATCATTAGTGTTCCGTTAAAATAAGATACCAATGATCCCATATGAGACTTTATTATACAGCAGAATCTATGTATATCTTGAAATACATGAAAAACATCGTAACTTTGCTTCTACATATAGCAGATCTGATTTATGGGGTATAACGGTGGCATAAATAAGCGAGGATATTATCGCAGATATCACGGAATGTATAGAAAGTCATCATATCGTTCTGGTGAAAAGATCCTTTCTAGTTTAATTATTGGTGGCTTGGAGCTAATTTCGGATCAACGTAAAAATATGAGGGATTAGAAATTTAAGCATAAATATTGCAAAGTCTAAAGAGAAAGAAAGCTTTGTCTTTCACCCCTCTGAACTGAGAACGAAAGTTCTTTATTTTAGCATTGAAGGACTCAGAAGCAGCATTAGTAGACCGCTTGTCGAAGAAGTTT
>NZ_JAKZMM010000011.1 GCF_022809355.1 Parabacteroides faecalis
AAACGGACAATTTGAACTCAATACTGAATTTGCGATGACTGATTCCTTTCTTTCCCATTGCTTTCTCTTTTTTTGTTAAATGGGTGTAAAGTAAATCTGTAGCATGACAAATTTTTTCATACATACCCAGAACCTTTTTAGCCTGTCTACATATCAGCCTTACTTCTGAGAAACTTTTCTAAAAAATAAAGAGAAAAGAGACACATTTACATCATGCTTCCTAACTGTTCTCCGTTGTCTATTTGAAATTAAATAGCTACCTTTGCGCGTAATTTTTTGTAGCAAAACAAATAACATCACGATATGAGTAAGAAATTTGCCGAATATTCAAAATTCGACTTGTCGAATGTGAATAAGGAAATACTGAAGAAATGGCAAGACGGCGACGTCTTCCACAAGAGTCTTGAAATCCGCGAGGGTCATCCTTCTTTCGTATTCTACGAAGGACCACCTTCTGCTAACGGTATGCCGGGTATTCACCACGTCATTGCCCGTTCGATTAAAGATATTTTCTGTCGTTACAAGACCATGAAAGGTTACAAGGTGAACCGTAAGGCGGGCTGGGATACTCACGGACTGCCGGTAGAATTGGGCGTAGAAAAATCATTAGGTATTACCAAAGAAGATATTGGCAAAAAGATCTCTGTAGCCGAATATAATGCGGCTTGTCGTAAAGATGTCATGAAGTTCACCAAAGAATGGACCGACCTGACACAAAAGATGGGATATTGGGTAGATCTGGAGAACCCGTATATCACATATGACAATCGGTACATCGAAACTTTGTGGTGGTTGTTGAAGCAACTATACAACAAAGGCCTTTTATATAAAGGTTATACTATCCAACCGTATTCTCCGGCAGCTGGAACTGGCTTAAGTTCTCACGAATTGAACCAGCCGGGATGTTATCGGGACGTGAAAGACACCACTGTAGTAGGCCAGTTCAAGATGAAGAATCCGAAGCCGGAAATGACGCAGTGGGGAACTCCTTATTTCATCGCTTGGACTACTACTCCATGGACTTTGCCATCCAACACCGCCCTTTGCGTTGGTCCGAAGATTGATTACGTAGCCGTACAAACTTACAACGCGTATACCGGCGAAAAAATGACTGTCGTTTTGGCTAAGCCTCTTTTATATGCTCATTTCAACAAAAAAGCAGAAGGAATTGCTTTGGAAGACTACAAGCCAGGCGATAAATTGGTGCCATTCAAAGTGGTTGGAGAATATAAAGGTACTGACTTGGTTGGTATGGAATATGAGCAACTGATTCCATGGGTAAAACCAGTAGAAGCTACTGAAGACGGATGGAAAGAAGCCTCTGCCAAAGCATTCCGGGTAATTGCTGGAGATTATGTGACAACGGAAGATGGTACCGGTATCGTTCACATTGCACCGACATTCGGTGCCGACGATGCTTTCGTGGCAAAAGCTGCCGGAATCCCATCGTTGTTTATGATTAATAAGAAAGGCGAAACCCGCCCGATGGTTGATCTGACCGGTAAATTCTATCTGTTGGACGAACTGGATGAAAAATTCGTTGCCGAATGTGTGGATGTAGAAAAATACAAAGAATACGAAGGTAAATGGGTAAAGAATGCCTATGATCCACAATTTACCATCGATGGCAAATACGACGAGAAAGCTGCCCAAGCTGCCGAATCACTGGATATTTATATCTGTATGAAGATGAAGCAAGCTAACTTGGCTTTCAAGATCGAAAAGCATGTACACAATTATCCGCATTGCTGGCGTACCGACAAGCCGGTATTGTATTATCCGTTGGATAGCTGGTTCATTCGTTCAACAGCTTGTAAAGACCGGATGATTGAACTCAACAAGACAATCAATTGGAAACCGGAATCTACCGGAACAGGCCGTTTCGGTAAGTGGCTGGAGAATTTGAACGACTGGAATCTAAGCCGTTCTCGTTATTGGGGAACTCCGCTTCCGATTTGGCGTAGTGAAGACGGTGAAGAAATCTGTATCGGTTCGGTAGAAGAACTGTACAACGAAATCGAAAAAGCTATTGCTGCAGGATTCATGACTGAGAATCCATATAAGAAATTAGGTTTCGAACCGGGCGTTTATACGAAAGATAATTACGAAAAGATAGACTTGCACCGTCCATATGTAGATGATATTACTTTGGTATCACCTTCAGGCAAGCCGATGAAACGCGAAAGTGACCTGATCGATGTTTGGTTCGATTCAGGAGCTATGCCATATGCACAATTACATTATCCATTCGAAAATAAAGAATTGGTAGACAGTCGTACCTATTATCCAGCTGATTTTATAGCAGAAGGTGTAGACCAGACTCGTGGCTGGTTCTTCACATTGCATGCCATCGCAACGATGATCTTCGACAGTGTGGCTTATAAGGCTGTTGTTTCTAACGGTCTGGTTCTCGACAAGAATGGAAACAAGATGTCAAAACGATTGGGCAATGCTGTAGATCCTTTTGCAACGATCGAGAAATACGGTTCTGATCCATTACGTTGGTATATGATCACTAACGCCTCACCGTGGGACAACTTGAAGTTTGATATTGAAGGCGTAGAAGAAGTTCGTCGTAAATTCTTCGGTACCTTATATAATACGTACTCATTCTTCGCCCTGTATGCAAATGTAGATGGATTCGATTTCTCGCAACCGGAAGTTGCCTGGGAAAAGCGTCCGGAAATCGACCGCTGGATTCTTTCTCTGCTTAATTCGTTGATTAAAGACGTAGACAACTTCCTGAACAGCTACGAACCGACTCGCGCCGGACGTGCTATTTCAGATTTTGTCAATGACCATTTAAGTAACTGGTATGTTCGTTTGAACCGCAAACGTTTCTGGCAGGGTGGATTGACAGAAGACAAGTTGTCGGCTTACCAGACATTATATACATGTTTGGAAACTGTAGCTAAACTGATGGCACCGATCGCTCCGTTCTATGCTGATCAGTTATTCTGCGATTTGATCTCTGTAACAGGTCGTGAGCAAGTTTATTCTGTTCACTTGTCAGACTTCCCAGTATGTCAGGAAGCACTTATCGACAAGAATCTGGAAGAAAGAATGCAGATGGCACAAACTATCTCATCAATGGTATTGGCATTGCGTCGTAAGGTTAACATTAAGGTTCGTCAGCCGTTGCATGTCTTAATGGTTCCTGTTTTGGACGAGCACCAAAAGGAAAGTATCGAAGCCGTAAAACAGCTTATCCTGAACGAAGTCAACGTAAAAGACATGAAGTTTGTGGATAATACAGCAGGTATCTTAGTAAAACGTATCAAGCCAGATTTCAAGAAACTCGGCCCGCGTTATGGTAAGATTATGAAAGCCCTTGCTGCCGCTATTCAGCAGATGAGTCAAGACGATATCAATGCATTTGAAAAGGCTGGAACATTCACTCTACAGGTAGATGGTCAGGAAGCAGTTTTGGAAAGAGCAGATGTAGAAATCATCTCCGAAGATATTCCAGGATGGCTGGTTGCCAACGAAGGTAGACTGACTGTAGCGCTCGATATTACCGTAACCGACGAGTTAAAGAAGGAAGGACTTGCCCGCGAATTGGTTAACCGTATCCAAAATCTGCGCAAGAGCAGCGGTTTCGAGATTACAGACAAAGTAAACATTACCCTTGCATCTTCAGCAGAAATGGATGGAGCCGTAGAAGCTTATCAAGAGTACATCAAGTCACAGGTATTGGCCAATAACCTTGTTATAACAGCCAAACCGATTTCAGATGCTACATCACTTGACTTCGAAGATTTCACATTAGCTGTAAAGGTGGAGAAAATTTAATCAGAAGTCGGAAAGATAATACGAACAAATAAATTGAAGTAAATATTGATGGAGGGCGCGGAAAGGCTTGAAATCCGCGCCCTCCGTCATTTTTTCCTGCAAAAATGCGCATAATATGATAATTATATTATCTTTGCCGACAAATCGGTAAAGATATTTCCATAAAAGCCGTTTTTGAATAATAAACTTGAATGTTAAACTTAAAATTAAATTTGCCATGGCAGAAAAGACAAGATACTCAGATGCGGAACTCGAAGAATTTCGAGCCATCATATTAGACAAGCTTGAAAAAGCAAAAAGAGATTATGAAATGTTGAGATCGGGTGTTACCAATTCAGATGGAAACGATGTAGCTGATACATCACCTACATTTAAAGTTCTGGAAGAAGGTGCCACTACCCTTTCCAAAGAAGAAGCCGGCCGATTGGCACAGCGACAAATGAAATTCATACAGAATTTGCAGGCAGCGCTAGTACGTATCGAAAATAAAACGTATGGCATTTGCCGGGAAACTGGGAAACTGATTCCGAAAGAAAGGTTACGGGCTGTACCTCACGCAACATTAAGTATTGAAGCTAAACAAGGAGGCGCAAAGTAAATGAAATATTCAAAAGGAAAAGGAGCAGTATGCATTGTAATACTGCTCCTTCTTTTAGACCAAATCTTGAAAATTTGGATCAAAACTCATTTGGAATTGCACGAAAGTATAAAGATTACTTCGTGGTTCTATCTTTATTTTACAGAAAATCCGGGCATGGCCTTCGGTATAGAAGTGATTGGTAAGTTATTTTTATCAATCTTTCGAATTGTAGCCGTCGGTTTCATCGGTTACTACCTATATTCATTGGTGAAAAAGAATTATCCATTCGGATTCATCGCCTGCGTTTCACTCATTCTGGCAGGAGCCATCGGTAATATTATAGATTCCGTTTTCTATGGCGTTATTTTCGACCATAGTTTTGGCCAAGTAGCAACGCTATTTCCGGAAGGAGGCGGATATGCCGGTTGGCTACATGGTAAAGTAGTAGATATGTTCTATTTCCCTCTTATTGAGACAACATGGCCTGATTGGTTACCTATTTGGGGTGGTCAGGAATTCATCTTTTTCCGTCCGATATTCAATTTGGCAGACTCTGCTATCTGTGTAGGTGTATTCCTCCTTTTATTGTTCTATCGAAACACGTTTTCGAAAAGTTTGGGTAACGAAGAAAAATAATGTAATATGTGTAAACACTGGTTCATATACGGTCTAACTTCCTTATGCGCACTATCTGCTTGTAGTCCGGTACCCGAGAATATTCTTTCTCAAAAGGAAATGCGAGCAGTCCTGGCAGACATGCAAATAGCAGAAGCTATCATCAATGCTGATCAGGATACTTACAGGGACGATGCTAAAAAGTTGGCCTTATACGAATCCGTGTTCAATAAATATCATATTACACAAGCTGAATACGACAGTTCACTCACTTGGTATGCACAGAATCTGGATATCTACATGCGCGTATACAATTTGGTCAGCAAAGATATAGAAGATCGTATCCATGATTTAGGAGATGTTGAAAGGACGGAGGTTGACACTCAAAAGAGTGATTCTGTCGACATTTGGTCAAGAAGAAACTATCTTACCTTCTCGCCCAAGGCTTCTTTTAACGGAACTACATTCAACATAGAACCCAAAGAATCCTATCCGCCGGGAAGTACATTTAAACTAGGTATGAACGTATGGGGTATTCCTCAACAAGCCAAGCATAAACCTCAAATCCGTATCTGTTTGGATCAAGGAGACACAACGGTCGTTATCAACGATCAAATCATGCGTGACGGTTATCATGAGACAACACTCAAGAGTGTCGTCACCAAACGTACCAAACGTGTATATGGTTTCATCTATCTGAACAATCGGGATATGAATTATTATAAAATCTACACCGATAGTATTTCTCTCATGCGTTACAATTACAAATCTGTAGGCTTTGAGACTACTAAAGAAGTAAAGCCCAGAGAAAATTAACCCAATACAAAGAGTTTACTATGTCACGTTGGGCAACTCATTTTCTATTATTAGGAACGAAGGCATACAAAATGCATTGCTTGGAACTGGATGCAACCGGAAATCTCCAGCGATATTTTCCTCTCACAGAAGAAATAGCAGGAACTTCCTTTGTCGAAGGAATTCTATTAGCAGTTCCTGCATCATTAGCTCCTACCCAAGAAGAAATTCGTCATTGGCTGTCATCCAAACAATTTCCTGACTATTCTTCGTTAATTACTTTTTTCATGGAGAAAGCCTTGCATACTCCCGGATTGGGAGAAAAAGTCCGTTTATTTCAAATCCGGCTTCATCCCCTCTCTGCGTCTGAACTCAGCACAGACTACAGCAGTGGCAATTGCCACATTCAATGATTCCGCTGTTTCTCTCTCTGGTGGATAATTGGGAATATAAAGTTTCTCTGAAACTAATGCTTCAATTTCTGGCCGAATACCATTTCCTTCATTTCCCATTACAATCACACCTCGAGATGAAATGGTCCGGTCATACATGTTCTCTCCATCCAGAAAAGTACCATACACCGGTATGGATTGCTTACGACAAGCTGTCAAATAAGTTTCCAAATCCGTATAACAAACCTTTACATGAGCCAAAGCTCCCATCGTTGCCTGTACAACTTTCGGATTAAATACATCAGCCGTATCCTTACTACATACAATATGCTCAATACCGAACCAATCGGCCAAGCGAATAATCGTTCCTAAATTCCCCGGATCCTGAATTCCATCAAGAGCTAATACCAAATCCTGCTGCGGTGAAGCCGTTTCTATTTGCCAGTCTGGCATAGCAAAAACGGCCAATACATCTTGTGGATTCTTCAGGAAACTCGCCTTCCGAATATCCTCTTCTTCAGCCACAAGCAATTCTTCGGCAGAAATATCTCCCTGTGTTGCCATCCAGCAAGGTTTAGCCACTAACAACTTACAAGCGAAAAAAGGAAGCATATCAGCTACTAACTTATTCCCTTCAGCAACAAAAGCTCGTTCCGCAATCCGGTTTTTCTTCAATTCCAGCGAATGTATGTACTTTATTTTATTTTTACTAAGCATCTTTCCTTATTTTAGCCTCGCAAAAATAGAGAAATATTCTGCAAATTCAACTATTTTTGTGATTCAAAACAAATACGAATGAAGGAGTTCCTGCAATATCTATTGCTTAGTTTGGTAAGCATACTTATATTGAATGGATGTAGTTCCACCAAATTTGTTCCGGATAATCAATATTTGTTGGACAAAGTTGAAATCATTTCAGACAATAAACAATTCAAATCGTCTGAACTTCGGGATTATCTTCAACAACGTCCTAATTTTAAAGTATTCGGATTAATGAAATGGCAGCTATATCTGTACAATTGGTCTGGAAAGAATGAAAAAAACTGGTTCAACAAGCAGTTTCGCCGTATGGGAGAAGCTCCAGTCATCATGGACACGATTCTGATAACTGAATCTGAAAAAGAATTGCAGCAATTCCTAATTAACAAAGGATATATAAATGCACAAGTGACTCATAGAGTTGATACCAGTAAACATAAAAAAGCAACTGTCACTTATACCATCCATTCCAATGAGCCTTACCGTATCAGAGATTATCAGATGCGATTAAATGATCCCGTAATTGATAGTATTGCTCATATAAAGCCTAGAAAACGTTCTTGGTTGTCAAATGCATTTCATACTTCTACAGATGATTATACTTCACTCATCCTAGATAGTTGTTTATTTGACCGTGACATGTTGGACCAGGAACGTGATCGGATTACTAAGCTACTTCGTTATCGGGGTTATTATGGTTTTAACAAAGAATATTTGACTTATCTGGCAGATAGCTCATTCCAAAAGAATGTAGTAGATCTGGAAATGTTCTTAAAACCATACAGAAAGTTATTACCTGATGGAAATATCCAGGAAATGCCGCATCGTCCTTATTACCTGAACAAAATAACAATTCTATCCGATTATGACCCTTTAAAACCGGAAAGTGAAAATGCCCTTCAATTAACGGATACTTTACACCAAGGTCACATAGAAATTGTGTATGGGAAAAACGGCCGATTTATCAGACCTTCTGTCTTAGCTCGTTCTGTGTATTTAATGCCTGGCAGACTATATAATGAACGTTCTGTAGAACAAACGTATTCATCCTTTGCCCGTTTACGTGCACTGAAAAACATCAACCTTCGCTTTCAGGAGTTTGAAGAAAATGATTCTCTTAAACTGAATTGTACAATCCTGACTTCACCTAGTAAGCTACAAGGTTTCGGCGTGGATTTGGAAGGAACGAACTCTGCCGGAGATCTAGGATTTGCATCGAGTATCAATTATCAACATCGCAATCTATTCAAAGGTTCGGAAGCTTTTACTGCCAAAATCAGGGGAGCATACGAAAATCTAGGATCGTCGTCAGACAACAGTGTCGGCAATTATTGGGAAATTGGAGCAGAAACAGGAATTTCTTTTCCTCAGTTCTTGTTCCCTTTCCTGAGTGAACGTATTGCCCGACGCCTGCGGGCAACCACTGAATTCAAAGTAAGCTATAGTTTCCAAACACGTCCGGAATATCAACGAGCTATTTTATCGGGAGGATGGAATTACATTTGGCAAGATCGATTTAATACCCAAGCAAAACATGTATTCAAGTTGATAGACATTGATTATGTTCATTTACCTAAAATAGATCGAGCTTTTGCCGACAGTCTGCCGGAATCTACCAAGCTATACAATTTTACCGACCAGTTTGTATTGGGAACAGGTTATACGTATTCCTTCAGCAATTATGTCCCACAGAATAAATTGCGGAATACTCACTCGCTGCGTTTCTCTTTTGAAATGGCAGGAAACTTGTTATATGGTATTTCGAAATTGACACATCAAGGGAAGAATCCTGACGGTATGTATGAATTATTTGGCATACCGTATTCGCAGTTTACTAAGGTAGATTTCGATTTCAGTAAAAGTATGGCAATTGATGCACGAAACAAGGTTGCCTATCACATTGGTGTTGGTGTCGGTTATCCGTATGGGAACACACGAAAACTCCCCTTTGAGCGCAGTTATTTCTCTGGTGGCGCCAACAGTGTACGTGGCTGGTCTGTACGTTCTCTTGGCCCTGGTAGTATGGGGATGGAATACGCAGGCACATTTGCCGATCAAATCGGCGATATCCGTTTAGACCTAAATCTGGAATATCGCACCAAGTTATTTTGGAAATTTGAATTAGCCGCTTATGTAGATGCGGGTAATATCTGGTTATTTCATAATGATCCGGATCATCCAAACGGTAACTTCGACTTTTCCCGCTTTTATAAAGAAATAGCCGTATCATACGGATTAGGACTTCGATTAGACTTCGATTTCTTCTTGCTTCGTTTTGACACGGGTATGAGAGCCTACGATCCCCAACAACGCGGAGGAGATCGCTGGGCAATCAAGAACCCTAACTTTGATAACTTTGCCTGGCATTTTGCCGTCGGATATCCATTCTGATGGCAAAGCTTGTTTTATACAAATCTCTTCAATTCCTGATATAGGCGTTGTACGGGTAACCCCATAACATTATAGAAACTCCCGGAAATACTTTCAACGCCTACATATCCGATCCATTCTTGAATTCCATAGGCTCCAGCCTTATCGAAGGGTTTGTATTTATCAACATAATAAATAATTTCTTCGTCAGTCAAAGACGCAAAACGAACAGAAGAAACAACAGAAAAAGTTTCCTGCTTCTTTGTTGTTGTCAGACAAACCCCAGTTACGACCTGATGTTCATGCCCGGATAAACTGCGTAACATACGAATCGCATCTTCCCGATCTTTAGGCTTTCCGATTACTTCCGTCTCGTTCCAGACAATAGTATCTGCTGTAATTAATAAAACTTGATCTTCCAACGTAGACAAATAGGCTTCAGCCTTCTGCTTGGATAAAAAGACCGGTATTTCCTGTGGTTGTAACGAATCCGGATAATTCTCTTCCAACCCAGGAATAACATGCACATCAAATGAAAGATCCAATCCGGCTAACAGTTCTCTCCTTCGTGGAGAATTGGAACCGAGTATGATACGATAAGCTGCTAAATTTTCCAACATATTACCTCAATAGTTCTCGTGTTAATAATTAAGAAATCTTTATTCGCCCAGGGCGAACATATATTCGGCGTCGAAGATTATATGTTCGCCGTGGGCGAATATATAATCAACGTGAGCGAATAAAATAAAAATCATCTATTCTTCCATAAAATAATACTTCGGTCCAGATTTACCGAAGTATTATTATCTTATTTATAAATTACCATCCAAAAGCTTCACCTTGCATCCAACGACCTTGTGCTCTCATCGTCTGCTCTATCACGTCACGAGCAATGCCATCACCGCCGTTTTTCTGACAAATATATTTAGCGATCTGCTTTATTTCCGGAGCAGCATCAGCAGGCGCAACCGGAAGTCCGGCTTCGCGCATCACCTCATAATCAGGAATGTCGTCTCCACAGTATGCAACCTCTTCTGGTTTTAATCCGGTTTTCTGTAAGAAATCATGATAATCATGGATCTTAACCGCGCTTCGCATATAAATATGGCGAATACCCAGCCGTTCAAAACGAACACGTACAGCTTCTGTATACCCTCCGGTGATAATAGCTACCTCATATCCCATTTTCACAGCCAATTGCAGGGCATAACCATCTTTTATATTTACGGTACGCATCGGATCACCATCAGGTGACAGAGGAATGACTTCACGCGACAACACACCGTCCACATCAAAAACAAAGGCTTTTATCTTTCTTAAATCATAAGGAATCGTACTCATATCAGACTTTTTTATGGATACTCTGGCTCAACAAACGATATAACATCTGTACGTCCGGATAGTCTGCCAACATACCCAGATGCTTGTTAATTATATTTTCATCATATCGGATTGCCGGACCTGTCTGTGCTTCCCGTGCCGGCAGTTCGTGCACCTTGGCTGCCGTTTCATCGATTAAAGGAAACAGGTAATCGCGAGATAAACCTTCTTTTGCCA
Source organism: Parabacteroides faecalis (assembly GCF_022809355.1). Lineage (GTDB taxonomy): Bacteria > Bacteroidota > Bacteroidia > Bacteroidales > Tannerellaceae > Parabacteroides > Parabacteroides faecalis. The sequence goes on from NZ_JAKZMM010000011.1 coordinate 10,861, forward strand.
GAATCTCTTCTGCCAACGCATAAATATGATTGGTAAAATTACAGGCAAAGACAGCGGCCAAATGTAACGAGCGCCGCTTTTCGGAAGAAAGTTCGCACACCTTACCAGACAAACGACGAGCCAAATCTTCCAGGCAGTTCTTATCTTCTTCGCGATGGCATTCTATAAACAACGGAATTCCCCGAAAAGAGATTTCCCGGCTTTTGGAGAATGTCTGTAACGGATATAACACACCATATCGTTCGGTATAACCAGCAAAGACTTGCATCGGCATGCTTCCAGAGGTATGCAACCACAGTCCGTTGTTGGCAGGCACTGCACGTATTACCGGTTCCAAAGCTTGATCTTTCAAGGCAAAGAGATATACATCAGCATCCCTCCGAATTTGAGTAGGATCGGTAATAAAATCACAATTCAACCGTTCAGCCAAAATCTGTGCATGGGCTTCAGTAGGACTATAAACCTGACAGATTTCAATCCCTTCCAACGATGCCATCGCCAACGACAGATGGGTAGCTACATTTCCTGAACCTACAATGACAACTTTCATACCTCGTCCTTTTCTGCTTTTTCTTCCGGCAATTGGTAGGTACCTAAATGGATCTTCTCCCACTGCAGACGAGATTCATCAAATGGTTTGTTGGGCTGCTCTTTATAACCAAAACCAATAACCGACAATACTTCCAATTGATACGGGATATTCAGCAATCCACGAATATACTGCGAAGCATCTTCTTCATGTTCTGTCTGTCGATTCCGAATCTGGCACCAACAACTACCCAGCCCTAAATCTTCAGCCTGCAACTGCATAAAAATAGAAGCTATGGAAGCGTCTTCTATCCAAACATCGCTTTCCATCACGTTTGCCAAAACAACTACCGCCAAGGCACAACCTTCCAAAAAGGCAGCCCCATGCGGTTTGCAAGCGGACAGTTTCTTCAACATTTCCTTATCTTCCACGACAACAAACTGCCACGGATTTTTCCTTTTTGAAGCCGGAGCCATCAACCCTGCTTTCAGAATAGCTGCTACTTGGTCAGGATTCAACAGTTGGCTGGTAAACTTTCGTGTACTTCTTCTCTCTTTGATCAATGATGCGAAGTCTTTCATATGCTCTTTATTCTACTTTATATATTCTTATGCAGACAAAGATAATACGAATCAGTCACATTTTGGCTAAAACACCTTCGCATTCGTCAACACTTGATTGACTTGAGCTGCATAACATTCACCGATAGGCAACAAAGAAGTTGTCTTTTCCAATTGAATATAATTTTTCGTAAACCGCTCCACTTTCTTAATAGAAATAACATAAGAGCGATGAATACGTAGGAAAAGTCCCGGTGGCAACATTTTCTGAATACTTTTCAAGTTCGTGTGCGAAAGGACATAACCACCACTCGACCGGAAAATCTTGATGTAGTTTCCTAAAGCTTCAATATAGAGAATATCTTCCAAGGCAATACTCACATTGCTATATTCCTGCTTGACGACCAAACAATCGGGAACAGCCGCAGGACGAGCCTCTAGGCGACGGATTGCTTTTTCGACTGCAATCTCAAAACGCTCGTAGGCAAAAGGTTTGTGTAAGAAATCAACAGCATCGAGATTAAAGCCATCGAGGGCATATTGAGCATGAGCGGTTGTGAAAATAAAACAGCACTCGCGTGGTAACAAATCGGCTATCTCCAACCCACTAATACTATTCATCTGAATATCCAAGAACACCAAATCTGGCTTTCGGCGACGGATTTCCTCCAAACCGACATGAGGCTCACTATAGGTGGTTAACTCCATTCCTCCTTTGCGACGACAAAACTGCTCGATGACTAATAAAGCCATCGGTTCGTCGTCTATCGCTATACACGTAATCGTTCTCATCGTAACTGTATGGTTAATTTTGTTCTATACAAAGAGCCTTCCGGACCAGACAATAATTTATACCGGTCGGGATAAAGTAAGTCCAGACGTTTCCGGCAATTAGCAATACCGATAGCAGGTCTTCCTTCCTCATGCGTCCGCATAATCTGATTCTCAGTTTCTAATATTAACTGCCCATTATATAAACGGATAAGAATCCGGATCACACAATCCTTTTCCGACGAAGTTCCGTATTTGAAAGCATTTTCTACGAAAGTAATAAGAATCATGGGAGGAACAGGAGTTTGTTCATTGTCTGTTTCTACCGTCAGTTCCACCTGGGTATGTCGATTCAACCGCAGAGACTGTAAATCTACATATTGCCGGATATAGTCGATTTCCTGTTTCACGGGTATCGTTTCCGAATGGGTTTGGGAATACATATAACGCAAAATGTTGGAAAACTTCACAAATGCAGATTCGGTTTTCTCTGACCCAGAAAGGACCAAGGCATACAAGGTATTGAGCGTATTAAAAAGGAAATGCGGATTAATTTGAGCCTTGTAGAGAGCTAACTCTGCTTTATTTTTCTCGGCTTCCATTTCCTGTCGGGAGAGAATCTGACGAAATAGTTCGAAAGTCAGTTCAATAGCCAACGAAAATCCTGTTACCATAAGGAAAAAGAACCAGATAGTTTGTGTACGGACACGTAAACGAGCTTCTACCGTTTTAGTAGTACTATCAGCCCAGCCAGAAGGAATCGGAAAATAAGTTAATGCCACCGTAATCCCCACTAACGCCAACATCATCACAGAGATCTGCACATAATTCTTTTGCATGAACATCTTGGGCAGACAGGCCCAACGGTAAACAAAATAAAGCAAATAGACATAAACGACAAGCGTCACCAGAAAAGCCGTGTTATTCACGATCCAATGATCTACCGGAAGCAACATAATGACCAACGGCATAATGACCAGGCAAAACAACAAATCGATGTAAAGTGAAATATGATTATTCTTCATCAGGAGCAATTTTATCCTGCACAAAGATAGGATATTTTAAGAAGAGATGAACATCAAGCGAATGCTTGTTCGTCACTACATTTTCGGTATTCATCACCAGAAGTCTGGTAAAACAAACGGCTTGGATACATCAAGAGTAAAGCTTCCCTATATTGAAAGATATGATAACAAGACATCACATTTTAACATCAAAAAGGAAACATAATCTCAGTCGTAAACGTGCAGCTGACCGTCCGTAGTATCGATTCATCACTTAATTCACACCATTCGTCACTACACTGTTTGAAAACTCACCTATTTTATATAGATTTGTCATGTAGCAAACACGACAAAATATAAAACACTATATAATTATGAAGATGAAGACTAGTATGTACCTCATGCTATGCAGCATGTCGTTGTTGTGTGCATGTGGAGAAAAGAAGCAGACAATGCCAGGCGAAAAGTACAAAACACTGACTGTAGAGACCAGTAATCAGACCTTACAATCCACGTATCCAGCATCTTTACGTGGACAACAATCGGTAGAAATCCGTCCACAAGTGAGCGGAACTATTACCGACATCCGTATTAACGAAGGCGATCTGGTTCGGAAAGGACAAGTATTGTTTATCATCGACCAAGTTCCTTACAAAGCAGCGTTAGAAACAGCTCTTGCCAATGTAAAAAGTGCAGAGGCTAAATTACAAACAGCCCGCCTGACGGCCAACAGTAAAGAAGAATTGTTTAAAGAAAACATTGTATCTGATTTCGACCGACAGACGGCACGTAACCAATTACTCGAAGCGGAAGCCGCATTAGCACAAGCCAAAGCGGAAGAGACCAATGCTAGGAATAATTTATCCTATACAGAAGTGAAGAGTCCTGTTGACGGTGTAGCCAGTATGATTCCATACCGTATTGGTGCTTTAGTTAATAGTAGTATCTCAGACCCCCTTGTTACTGTATCAGATGATTCCCAAATCTATGCCTATTTCTCAATGGCCGAAAGCCAAATGCTCGACCTTATTCAACAATATGGATCACTGGAAGAAGCCAAAGAGAAAATGCCGGCAGTTAGTCTGACATTAAGTAATGGCCAAATCTACAACTACGAAGGACGCATTGATGCCATCAGTGGTACAGTAGATGAAGGTACTGGCGTAGTAAGCTTACGTGCCACTTTCCCAAACACAGGTCATTTACTGCGTAATGGAGGTAGCGGAACAATCTCTGTCCCCACAGTACATAAAAATTGTATCGCCATTCCTCAAGCGGCTACCTACGAATTACAGAATCGAGTTTTTGCATGGAAGGTTGTTGATGGAAAAACACAATCAACACCTATTACCATATATAAATATAATGACGGAAAAACCTACATCGTTCTTTCCGGTTTAGCAGAAGGCGATATGATTATTGCCGAAGGAGCTGGTCTGATGCGTGAAGGTACAGCCGTTAATACCGAATCATCAACCGAACCCATAAAATAAGCACGCCCTATGAAAATCAGAACATTTATTGACCGCCCCATCTTGGCGAGTGTCATCTCAGTGCTTATCCTACTATTAGGAATGATCGGTCTTACTCAATTGCCGATCGAACAATTCCCGGAAATCGCTCCTCCGACAGTCAGCGTATCGGCTTCATATACGGGAGCAAATGCAGAAACCGTACAGAAGAGTGTAGTCGTACCATTGGAAGAAGCGTTGAACGGTGTGGAAAACATGATGTATATGACTTCTACTGCTGCAAACAATGGATCGGCACGTATTACGGTTTATTTCCGTCAGGGAACAGATCCGGATATGGCTACTGTCAATGTGCAGAATCGTATTGCCACTGCAGAAGGATTACTTCCTGCCGAAGTAACCAAAAGTGGTATCACGGTACGTAAACGACAGACAAGTAACATCAAGCAATTAGCTGTTTATAGTCCAGATGACTCATTTGACCAGAGTTTCCTGAACAATTATATGAAAATCAATATCGAACCACGCTTGTCTCGTATTGCAGGTGTGGGAGAAGTCAATGTGTACGGCTATGACTACTCTATGCGTATCTGGCTTGATCCAAATAAGATGAAGAAATATTCATTAGTACCTTCTGACATTACAGCCGTTTTGGATGAACAGAACGTAGAAGCAGCTACAGGTACATTAGGTGCTGAATCAGAAAACACGTTCCAATATGTATTGAAATATCGTGGCCGCTATGAAAATGAAGTAGACTACGAGAATCTGGTTATTAAATCACTTCCAAACGGAGAAATTCTCCGATTGAAAGATGTGGCAACAGTCGAGCTGGGAACACGTGCCTACGACTATATTGGTCAGGTAAACGGTCATCCGGGTTGTAACATCATGATTGCCCAGACATCCGGTTCGAATGCGAATGAAATCATTGAGGAAATAGACCGTACTATTGCGGAAATCTTGAAAACCTTACCTAAAGGTATCAAGATTGCAGACTTGATGAGTACAAAAGACTTCCTCGACGCTTCAATCAAAAGCGTGGTCAAGACATTGATCGAAGCCATCATTTTGGTTGTCCTCGTGGTTTATGTATTCTTACAGAGTTTGCGTTCTACGTTTATTCCGGCCTTATCCATCATTGTATCACTCATCGGTACATTTGCGTTCCTTTCCTTGGTAGGATTCAGTCTTAATATGCTAACTTTATTTGCCTTGGTTCTTGTTATCGGAACGGTCGTGGATGATGCCATTGTGGTAGTTGAAGCCGTGCAAGCAAAATTCGATGAAGGATATAAATCTTCTTATCTGGCAACGATCGATGCGATGGATGGTATTACCTCGGCTTTGGTAACAACTACATTCGTATTCATGGCAGTATTCATTCCAGTAAGTTTTATCGGTGGAACTACAGGAACTTTCTATACCCAATTCGGTCTGACGATGGCTGCCGCCGTAGCTATTTCCTTGCTAAATGCATTGACATTAAGTCCGGCTCTTTGTGCTCTCATCATGACACCTCACCAAACGACCGGAGGAGGAAACAAGATGAGTTTCTCTTCCCGTTTTCATATTGCCTTTGATACGGCGTTCCATCGGTTGGTTATGAAATACAAAGTAGGTGTTCTGTTCATGCTCAAACGTAAATGGTTAGCAGGAATACTACTCCTTATTGCCTGCGGAGGTTTTGCCGTTCTGATGATGACAACGAAAACAGGACTTGTTCCCAACGAAGATATGGGAACCATCTATGTAGATGTACGAACTTCTCCGGGAAGTAGTCTTCAAGAAACCAGCATTGTCATGGAGCAAGTAGATAGCTGTTTACGTACCATTCCGCAAATCGAACTGTATTCTACGATTACCGGTAACTCCATGCTGAGTGGACAAGGTGCTTGTAACGGTATGTTTACCATTCGCTTGAAAGATTGGAGTGAACGTACCAGCAAAGAAGATGCTATTGATGCCGTCATGGATAAAATCAGCCGTAGTACAGCTTTTATTTCAAGTGCAGACATCATGCCGTTTACTCGTCCTATGATTCCTGGTTACGGAGCAAGTAGCGGTTTTGAACTATATGTCCAAGACCAAAAAGGTGGTTCGATTGAAGACCTGCTCAAATATACCCGTCAAATTATTGATGAACTCAAGAAACGTCCGGAAATTGGACGTGCAACAACATCGTTTGATACCAAATTCCCGCAGTATTTATTGGAAGTAGATGCCGCTCTTTGCAAGCGTAACGGCGTATCTCCTTCAGACGTATTAAGTACGCTTTCGGGATATATTGGTGGTAATTATGCTTCTAACATGAACCGTTTCTCCAAACTCTATCGTGTCATGGTACAAGCTCCACCTGAGTTTCGTCTTAATACTGAATCGCTCAACAATATTTTCGTCCGTAATGATGCCGGTGAAATGACACCTATCAAACAGTACTTAAAGCTGACTCGTATTTACGGTTCTGAAACATTGACACGATTTAACTTGTTCTCGGCTATTCAGGTCAATGGCGCAGCGGCTACCGGTTATAGTTCCGGACAAGCAATCCAAGCCGAGAAAGAAGTAGCAGCACAAGTTTTACCGACCGGATACGGTTATGAATTTGGAGGTATGTCACGTGAAGAATCCAATACAGGAAATACAACTACACTTGTCTTCGTGATTTGCGTAGTATTTATCTACCTGATTCTTTGTGCTCTTTATGAGAGTCTGTTTGTCCCGATGGCCGTCATTCTTTCTGTTCCTTTCGGATTGGCCGGTAGTTTCCTTTTTGCCAAGATGTTCGGATTGGAAAACAACATCTATTTGCAAACTGGTTTGATCATGTTGATCGGATTACTTTCCAAGACGGCTATCCTGCTTACGGAATATGCTTCCGAACGCCGTCATCATGGTATGAGTATCATGCAGGCAGCCATCTCGGCTGCACAGGTTCGCTTACGTCCGATTCTCATGACTTCATTGACCATGATCTTCGGTATGTTGCCTATGATGTTCTCTACCGGTGTAGGTGCCAATGGTAATATATCTATCGGTGTAGGTACAGTTGGCGGTATGCTTATCGGAACAATTGCATTACTGTTCATCGTACCACCTTTATTCATGGTATTCCAGTATCTGCAAGAGAAAATTATGCCAGCACGTCAATTACCACAATCAGAAAAAGAACTAAGAGGAAATGAATAAGAATATGAAAAAGATATTGTTATGTATATGGGGAATCGTAACCCTCAGCGGATGTCATATTTATCGGGCTTACGAACGCCCGGACATAGCTGTTTCCGACAGCCTTTATCGTCAGTCGACTTCGACAGCGGACACGACATCCTTAGCTTCTCTTTCCTGGAAAGAGCTCTTTACCGATCCTCAACTGCAACAGCTCATTGAGATTGGTCTCAATAACAATACGGATTTAAATATCGCTTATCTGAAAGTTAAAGAGGCTGAAGCTTTGCTGATGACTTCTCGTCTGGCTTATCTGCCAGCGATATCACTCACACCACAAGGTTCCATCAGCAGCCAAGATGGAGCCAAAGCCACCAAGACGTATGATCTGGCAGCGGCAGCGGAATGGGAAATTGATATCTTCGGTAAATTACTCAATGCCAAACGAGGTGCTAAAGCGGCTCTTGAACAAAGTGAAGCTTATCGGCAAGCAGTACAAACACAACTGGTAGCTACTATTGCCAATAGTTATTATAGTTTATTGATGTTGGACGAGCAGCTGGATATTACACGCCGAACCGCTGAAACATGGAATGAAAACGTCCGTGCCATGAAAGCATTGAAGCGTGCCGGACAAACGACCGAAATGGCCGTTGCACAAACCGAAGCCAGTAAGTTGTCGGTCGATGCATCTGTGCTTTCACTCGAACAGCAAATCAATGCCATGGAAAATTCCTTATCGGTTCTGTTGGGCATGAATCCACAAGAAATCGGTCGTTCAACATTGGATGCACAAGTTTTCCCCGACTCTATTTCTACCGGAGTTCCGTTACAACTCTTGAGTCGTCGACCGGATATCCGGCAAAGTGAAGCGGCTTTAGCTGCTGCCTATTATGCCACCAATGAAGCCCGTTCGGCCTTTTATCCCAGTATTACACTGAGTGGTTCGGCCGGATGGACGAATGCCGGAGGCGCAGCTATCTCCAATCCGGGACAATGGTTACTATCAGCGGTTGGTTCGTTGGTTCAACCATTGTTTAACAAGGGACAAAACCTGGCTAATCTGGAAATAGCCAAAGCGCAACAGGAAGAAGCATTGCTTTCTTTCCGCCAAAGTTTATTGGATGCTGGGGCGGAAGTAAATGACGCGTTGGTACAATGGCAAACAGCCCGGAAACGAATTCTGCTGGATAAACAGCAAGTCGTTTCCCTCCAATCTGCCTTGCGTAGTTCTGAATTGCTGATGCAACACAGCTCACAAAATTATCTGGAAGTATTGACAGCCCGTCAGGCTTTACTGCAAGCCGAACTGGATGTTGCTTCCGATCGCTTTGATGAAATCCAGGGAGTCATCAATCTATATCATGCCTTAGGTGGCGGTTATTAAAATACATTCTTCAAGTCCGCTTGAAACAATTGTGATCTTTTAAGACAATCATAGCTTGTCTAAGAGAATCTTTCCTACATGCAATGTTTCAAGCGGACTCTTCCATTTATTATGTTCTTGCCATTTTATGATGAATCACGTACCTTTGCACAAATAAAAACAAACGGTTTATACGTTTCTATCCTTTTTTACGTTATATACATTTAGAACAACATTCATGTATAATGAAGGATGTACGCATGAATGGAACAGACGAACATCATAAAATATGAAAATACGAACAATTATTTCTTTGTTATTCTTCCTCACAGTAACAACTGTATATGCCCAAAAGCGGGTAAAAGTAACTGGTTACGTGCGAGATGCCGACGGCAATCCGCTGGAACTGGTAAATATTCTGGTGAAGAATACGCTTAACGGAACCATGACCAACGAAAAAGGTTTCTATTCGCTGAACGTCACTCCCGGCGATTCGGTCACCTTTATCTATTCTTGCCTAGGTTATAATAAGGCAGAACGCATCGTTCCTTCCCTGCAAGCCGATATGCGTCTGAATGTAAAGATGAATTATACGTCCATCAATTTGGGAGACTTTGCCGTAACGGCTATCCGAAAACAAACTTCCACGATGGAAACCATGCAAGCCGATAAGGTTAAGTTATTACCTGATCCATCGGGTGGAAGTATCGAAAGTCTGGTGGTAACCTTTGCCGGCGTATCTTCCAACAACGAATTAAGTTCCCAATATTCGGTACGCGGAGGAAGTTACGACGAAAACATCATCTACGTAAATGGGATTGAGGTTTTCCGTCCTTTGCTGATTCGTTCCGGGCAACAGGAAGGATTGAGCTTCGTCAATCCGGATCTGACGCAGGAAGTCAACTTCTCTGCCGGAGGTTTTGAAGCACGGTATGGAGACAAGATGAGTTCTGTCCTTGATATTACCTATAAGAAACCCAAAGAGTTCGAAGGGTCGGCTTCGGCCAGTTTACTGGGTGGTAACGTGTCTGTCGGCAGTTCAATCGGGAATTTTACCCAAGTTACCGGTTTCCGTTATAAAAGCGGTCGTTCTTTGTTAGGAACAATGGATACCGATGCGGAATACGATCCTCGCTTCATGGACTTACAAACTTATATGACTTATGCCTTTTCTCCGAAATGGGAAGCTACTTTCCTAGGAAACTTCGCCACCAACAAATATCGTTTCGTGCCTCATAGCCGGGAAACGACTTTCGGTACAATCGAAAACAGCCAGAAGTTTACCGTCTGGTTTCCGAACAGTAATGAAAACGATAAGTTCCAAACCCTGTTTGGGGCATTGACGCTTGCTTACAAACCTAATGACAATACGACATTAGGCATACAAGCCTCTGCTTTCGACAGTCAGGAAGACGAACGCTATGATATCGCCGGAGAATATTGGCTTAATGATGGAAGTAGCGACGACTCAGCTTTAGATGCCGGAAGTTCTGCTCTTTCTGTTGGACGTTATCAGGAACATGCCCGCAACCGGCTTCATTCCAACATTATGAATGTAGGGCATTACGGAAGTGCACGCTTATTGAACAACACCATCAAATGGGGAGCTCAGGTACAAATGGAACGAATCAGCGATAAAATAGTAGAATGGGAAAAGCGGGATTCGTCCGGCTATTCATTGCCTCATACCGGAGATGGAGTGAATCTGTTCTCTAATTTATATTCACAAAACAAGCTGGAAAGTACTCGTCTGTCGGCCTACGTACAAGATGCGTTCAAGTTCCGTACCAAACAAGGTCTTTTCAATGTGACCGGTGGTATCCGAGGCAGTTATTGGAGTTATAATAAAGAATTTATCTTCAGTCCGCGTGTCTCTGTCGGATTTATCCCCAATGCCAACCAAGATTTGACGTTCCGCCTGGCGACTGGTCTGTATTATCAATCGCCATTCTATAAAGAATTAAGACAAGTGGTTACGGATGAAGAAGGAAATGATATTGTTCAACTGAACGATCAGCTTAAATCCCAGCGTTCCATTCACTTTATAGCCGGCGGTGATTATACCTTCCGTGCTGTCGACCGTAACTTTAAGGTAACAGCAGAACTCTATTATAAGAAATTGGATAATCTGATTCCTTATACGGTAGATAACGTCAAAATCAGATATTATGGTGAGAACTGTGCCAAAGGATATGCAGCCGGACTGGATGTCAAATTCTTCGGTGAATTTGTTCCTGGTACCGACTCCTGGATCAGTTTCTCTTTGATGAAGTCCGAACAAACAATCCGGGAAACTACGAAAGCTCCACTTCCCAATAGTCCCGGTTATAATATCGGATTGTTCTTCCAAGATTACTTCCCCGGTTATAAACGTGTCCAGCTAAACTTGAAAGGCGTATTGTCAGGAGGACTTCCTGTTACTATTCCAAACAAAGGATATGAAGACGGCTACTTCCGTACACCAGCCTATAAACGTGTGGACATGGGTATTTCTTATCAATTAATAGAAGAAGACGATCTAATCCGTAACCGTGGTTTCTTCCGTTACCTGAAGAATGCCTGGCTAGGATTAGATGTATTCAACCTATTTGATATGAAGAATGTCAACTCCTATTACTGGATTACGCGCTCAGACAATAATCAGTTTGCCGTACCTAATTACTTGACCGGCCGACAGATCAATGTCCGACTATTGATTGATTTCTAATCAAACGACCATTTAATAGCCAAAGTAGGTATGGCATAAAAGCCGTTTCTGAAACTGAAGTTATGGCTTAACTCAACTTCCGTACCTACACTCAGCTTAAACTTGTCGTCTATCTTCTCAAATCGGTTCAGATTCAACCAGAATTGTGGTTCTGTCAGGAAGATAAAGTTTCCATGCGGATTCTTTTCACGCCACCAATCCGCAAAACCGCTGAAGGTACAAAGACCGTTCTTGGCAAAATGTACATACCAAGTTCCTGTCAATTGGAAGTTATTGGGCTTTTCAGATTTTTGGATGTATTTATACATACCAGTCAAAGTAAAGCCTTTCGTAAAATCTTTCGTATTGAACGTATAGGTCAAACCACCCAGATAAGCATTATTGAACGACGACTGGTTACTTAGTTCTCCATTGTATTCTACATGCACCGAAAAAGGAGCTTTCCAGAAACTCAGCTCACGAGCTATTTCCCAATAAGCAGAAGCAATTCCTTTGGAAGTATAATCCATATCCACAAAGAAATAAGTACTACCCCATTTATCCGGCTTGAACATTTCAACCGTACTGGTCAATACCGGACGACCATCTAAATCTTTATCATACAAAGCTCCTCCAAGATCATAATGTAATTGTACATTCTGACTTTTACCTGCCCAAACAGCCAACGATAACAAGGCTAATAAAAATAATTTCCGCATACTCTGTTTACTATCTTTACGTTAAGAAAGCGCAAAAATAGTAAATCTTTTCCATATACCTATATAAAATCAGATTCACACATAAAAAGAGGCTGAAGTTTCAACCTCAGCCTCTTCATTATGGGTACACATGTCGCCTGGAATATCTCCATATCTGATGATTTATAGCAAGTTTAAAAATAGGCAGAAAAATAAGCGACAGATAATCCCGGCATCCCGACGGAATAGCAACAATTGTACTTTATCTAAAGGGTTAGTGTGTCTGTTTTTTCCCTCCCCAAAATCTGACAGCGCCCATAAATACCGCCAAAACGGCCATCACTGTCATCAATATCGCTTTTGTGGATGCTGATTCAAAAGTTGTTGTTCCGATCAATACCAAAACAATACATGCAACCATCATCACTGCATCTGCTAAATCTTTACTTATTTTCATGATAAATTCCTCCTTTGTTTTTTAATTTAACCATCATTTATTCACTACATCTGCTTCTTCAGATGTACTTAATGCTTTCATAATTCCATACAGACCGTATGCCAAAGATGCCAATACTACTACCAGTTTCAGGTAATCATTTGAAATAATAGAACTACAAGCCAATACACAGCCTACCAGGATTAATACGATAGAAACCCAAAGATTGAATTTATTTGATTTTTTAGCCATAATAATTTTCTTTTTTGTGATGTGAATAATAAGCTGGTCACGACGAATCCTCCGCGACCGGATAATAATAAATAAAGGATTAAAGAAAACACATAAGGGAAGACACAACTGCAAACGAACTGTAATAAACAGTCCATATCCAGATAATACCCACGCAACAGCCGGGCATAACTTCTCCTTACATCACAAAAAAAGACTAAATCAGTAACTTCCGTAACGCAAAGACATGATAACCGTTACGGGTAAGTAAAGCGGAATAATTTATATGATGAGTAATGGAATTATATTCCAATAGTTTGGAAATCAAATCATGTCCTTTTAACCGCAAATACTGGGTCGTTTTTTCGACCTGGTTTTGCGTGCGCAAATTAAAATTATAAGTAATGGTTTGGATAACCCGGCGCGGAGAAAGCAAGTTGCTGTTCTTCATATCACTAGTCAAAACAGCCAGACAAGTCTGCATATCCTTCGTTTCCGAATCTTCCATGACAGCTTCTTTTGTCAGAGCAGACAATACATCGAATGGCTGTGCTTTCTCACTCTGATTGAAGAAAAGCACAGTTCCCAATACAAATCCGATGACTAATAGAAACTGTTTCATGCCGCAAATATAGAATGTTTTTTCGGAATAGAAAAAAAGTGTATTGGTAAAATAGTTTTAATTTTGCGTCCAAAATAAATGTTATGAATAATTTATCATCTCCAAGTAAAGGAAAAGCCTGGCTGGAAGCGGCCCGTCCACGCACACTTCCGGCATCTTTAAGTCCGGTACTGGTCGGAGCAGCGTTGGCTTTTCGTGACGGTTGTTTTCAATGGGTTCCTACCCTGCTTTGTGTTTTAGTAGCCTTGTTAGCACAGATTGCCAGCAATTTTGCCAATGATTATTTCGATTTCAAGAAAGGTGCCGATGGAGCCGACCGGCTCGGTCCGGAAAGAGCCGTTGCCCAAGGTTGGATTCAGCCCCAAAGTATGCTAAAAGGCACTTTCATCACCTTGGGATTGGCTTGCTTTTGCGGATGTATGCTCCTGTTCTTTGCCGGCTGGGAACTGATTCCTGTAGGAATTGCCATCGCCTTGTGCGTACTTGCCTACTCAGCGGGCCCGTTTCCTTTGGCCTACAATGGATTGGGTGACGTTTGTGTCTTATTATTCTATGGTATTATTCCCGTCTGCTTTACTTACTACGTACAGGCGTTGAGTTTCTCTTTGCTGTCTTTGCTATTATCCATTGCCGTCGGTTTGTTATCGGTCAATATCCTGGTCATCAACAATTATCGGGACTATGTACAAGACAAAGCTGCACGGAAACGTACAACCATCGTCCTTTTCGGACGTCGTTTCGGGCGGATTCTTTATCTGCTGAACGGAATCATTGCCCTGTTGCTTGTCTTTCCTTTTCTGATGCAAGCCAGCACCTGGATGTTGGCCGCCTTCGGACTATTCTTTGTCCTGTTTATGGCTACATGGCAGGAAATGAGACATAAGAACGGAAAAGAGCTGAACCAGACATTAGCCCATACAGCTCGCAATGTGTTGCTCTTCTCCATCTTGCTGTCTGTCTTTCTGATTTTATACTAAAAATAAAGGGCATACAATACGTTCTATATGATCAGAACGTATAAAAATAGTGAACATTCAATTTTTTGACAACTGTGCTAAAGCTTTTCCATATATGTGATAAAGCTTTTTGACAGATATGGAAAAGCTTTTCGACAGCTGTCAAAAAAATTAAAATCCTACGAGATTCGGAGTTGTTTCCAGACTAGAAGATACATCGATACCCGCTTTTCCGAAGAAACAACCGCTAAACTCTCAAGATTTTCTCCATAACTTTCCCTTTGGCAAGTTCGTCAATCAATTTATCCAGATAACGGATTTCCTGCATCAAAGACTCTTGTATTTCTTCTACTTTTATACCACAAATCGAACCTTTTATCTTCTTCCGATTCGGATTCAAGGCAGGAGCTTTTCGGAAAAAATCGCCGTATGAAGTCGGTTGTTCCAACAGTTCCACCAATTGTTCCTGCGTATAACCCGTCAGCCAACGGATAATCTCGTCCACTTCTGCCTGTGTCCGGCCTTTTCGCAAAGCCTTGTTTACCAGCAAAGGATAAACTTTAGCCAAAGGCATCTGATAAACCTTTTCATTGTCCATTTTATTATATTGAGTATTATTAAAAATCAAATTCTTTTCAATAGTCTATCACCTACAATTTTATGCATTACAAACAAGTTCAATGCACCAAACAAGATTCCAATCAAAGCATATCCAACTTGTTCACAGGGTGTAAAGAACTTATAAGTTTCCCAAAAAGCCCAAATACAATAAGGCAGGCAGCACAATGAAGTAACTATAGCCGGTATATATCCACGCCACAACAAAAACTGAAAAAGATGAACGACAAGATGAAAACCAAAAGCCACCAAACAACAATACCAAGCTATCCAATTACCAGTATATGCACTTAGGAATGTACAGAAAGAAACAAGAATAAACTCTTCTGCAACAATAACGGTAAACGCTGGTGTTGTTATGGAACCCAACCTACGGATTGTTTGTCTAAAACGAGGGAAACGATTGTAAAGTGCTGCCCCATTTTTATCCATCCAAAGCCGAATCCCAATAATCTCTTCCAATTCATGAAGCATAAAAAAAACAGGCAACAGGAAAACTATTAGTATCGTATCCATTCTTCCTAACGATTAAAAGTTAAACTCCTCCGGAAATAAATCATATCCGTCAAGACTTTCCCATCTTCTACAATCGGATGATCATAATTCTCCGTAAAGAAACCAGGAAGCGTATGCGAATAAGTAAAACCACAACTCTGATAAAAAGAAACCGTTTGTCGGCTATCGCCCGTACCCACCAATAGGGTATGTCCCGTTTGCTGATAATGGCGGCAAAGGAAATCAACCATTTGCCTTCCGAATCCTTTTCGTTGGTAAGCAGGATCAACCGCCAGATTCTTCAATTCATAGACACCTTCTTCCTCTTCCGTTACTACAGCCACGGCAATCCATGTTGCTTCATCCACATACATCACGAACAAATTGCCCCGATCCAAATAACGGTCGATCATCGATTCCTGTTCGTCTGCCAAAAGAAGCAAAGAAAGGAATTGCTTTTTATTCGTTGAAACTTGTTTTATTTGCCAGTCCATTCGTCTTTCAAACATTCAAAATAATGTAAGTCCATAAAGCCTCCGTTCTTGAAACACGCTTGGCGAAAAACTGCAACTTGTCGGAATCCTACTTTTTCAAGGACACGCATGGAAGCCATGTTACCTTCGTACACGTGCGCAAACCAACGCTTTACATCCGAATTTCCCCCATACAAATACATCGCTTCCCGCAAAGCCTCGCCCATAATTCCCTGATTCCAATAGGGTTCTGCCAACCAATACCCAACTTCGGTATTGAAACGTTCCACATCAGTTCCTCGCATAAAACTGATATTCCCGGCCGCTTCGCCACCGATCTCAATACAGAACTCATTCCATTCCTGCTGGGCTACCGCATAATCAATAAAGGCGTGTGCATCATCTTCCGTATAAGGAAAAGGAAGGCGATCCCGGCAATTGTCCCAGATCTTTTTGTTGTTCAAATACCGGGCCAACGACATTGCATCCGATTTCTGCCAAGGGCGAAGCCGAAAAGAAGTCCGCTTCATCGGCACACTGATCAATCCATGATAATTCTGCGGTCCATCCAAAGGAAGAAACCCCAGGCTTTTATAGAAAGGCACAGCATAGGTTGAAGAGTTCACCGTAATACTTCGATAAGGATGTTCTTGTATCGCAAAGGTAAACAAAGCCCGTCCAATTCCTTTCCGGTGATAATCGGGATGAATGAAAAACATCGACAGATGCAGATCTTTTTCCCGCATCGCCAACATTCCCACCAACGCCCCGGTTTCCTCGAATGCTCCCCAAAAGGTTAGTTCCTGCAAACGTCCTTCATCATGAATGAAACTCTTAAACACGCCTAAGCCTTCTTCATCATAGTCTGCTTTTCCGCAAGTGAGATACACATCCAATGCCAACGAGATTGCCTGTGCTTGTTCAGTTTGATGTAGTTTTCTGATCTCCATATTTAGGGTATTCTCTCTAATCTTTCACTGGTGTATAATCAATTTCCGCCTCTTCATCGGTCGCTTCCAACTTAAAGATAACCGGACGCAAACCATCGTTACAACTACAGATAGCCACTCCCGGTTTACGAATCCAATCGCCATAATAGAATAACTGATTACCGGCTCCATGAGCCAAAGCGAATACATACTGATAAATAGCCTTCCAGGCTTCATCACAGAATCCTTTCGGTTTGGCATAATCGGCATAAAAGACTTGTCCTTCCTGCAACATCGGACACTTGGTTAATCCTTCGGTACCATATTCCTTAGCCAAATCTTCAATAAGCGTTTTCCTCAACACCGTAATCTTTACTTTCTTCATAACGATTCGTTTTTATTGTTTTTCTCAACTGAGAAGTTAATCAACTACAAATAATTAGCTTGTATCTGCTATTCGCATCCGACTACATACAAGTTTCAGCGATTAAAGATAGGAAAGTTTTACACGTGTCTCTCATAAAATAACTACTTTTGTAAAATCAACCACTAATAAATATACGGAAATGACTTGGAATATGACAAACAGATGGTGGATTGTGCTTTTGCTGGTCGCATTGGTGGCCTGTAACAAAGACAATGACTTAGAGATACAGGAAGGAAACCAGTATCTGACCCATGTGATTGAAGAAAGGAAAATCGAAAAGACTGAATTAGCAGCCCAAATAACCGATTTTATCTCCGGTCAAGGAATCAATTTGCCCGAAGCCTTGATTCTAGGTTTTCTGCGTGATATCGACGTGGCAGCAATCGAATACAACACGGTCGGAGCAGACGGCTCTACAGTGACGGCCTCAGGTGTGATTGCTATTCCGAGCGGTACTATTTCATACGACCATTTGCTCAGTATACAGCATGTAACATTAGATATCGATCAAGCTCCGTCACGTCAAGACTTCTATTTTGAGATGATTCCGGTAGTAAATGGACATATCGTCGTCATGGCAGATTACTTGGGATACGGCTCCAGTCAGACTCCCGACCGGCAACATCCTTACTTACATGCCCGACTGACAGGAACAGCATGCGCCGATATGATTGAAGCTGCGCGGGAATATCTGCATGATAAAGGAATCAAAGAAGAAACGGATAGCCTCGAACTAATTGGTTATTCGCAAGGCGGACAAGCAACCATCGCCACCGTTCTTGAACTCGAACGGCGCGGTAAAGGGAAAAGTATCCGAGCAGTCTATGCCGGCGGAGGTGTTTACGACTTGGAAGAGACTTTACAAACTTTTATCTCTTCTACCGATGCACTAGATTCTTACTCGCATACCGGCTATGCACCTTATCTCATTCGTGGAATGGCGTATGGAGAACAACTAGATGTACAAGATGAGAATGTATATGCACCGGAAGTAATCAGCAAAGGATTGAACAAGATGTTCTCCACTCGCCCACTTTCGGAATGGCATCAGGCATTGGGTACCGACATTACCCGTGTAATGCATCCGGACTTCTTCGCACAACCATCATTTAATGGTAATGAAGATGTACTGGCTATTGTTGAAGCGCTTCGAACCAACTCATTGCTGAATGCTTCGCCCCAACCACAAACATACATTCATCTATATCATTCACCAAAAGATGAGCAAGTGCCTTATTCTAATTCAGTAAATGCACACTCCTCTTGGCCTGCCACTAGCCTAACAGACCTTGAGATGTCTAAACATGGTACCTGCGGAGTAGAATTCATCATGCGTTACATGGGATTATGGGAAATCTTCGGGCCACTCATCAAGGCTGGGAAGTAAAGCACACCATCACATATTCTTCGTCTGTCTCGCGCACAGTTTTAAAGCCTAATCGTTCATATAAACGAGCAGCTGGGTTTGCTTTCTGTACCGAAAGAGACACCTTCTTATATCCTTCACTGTACAATAAGCCAAGCACAGCTTGTAACAACGCAGTCCCAATTCCTTTTCCCCGATATGCTGCATAGAGTGAAATAGCCAGCGAAGGCGTTTGGTCATCCACATGCCCATAATCGTTCATCAAACGAACCCATACAGCACCAAGTACTCTTCCAAAACTTTCAGCAACGAGGGCATAATCGCCTATACGACTACCAAAATCTTGGATGTATACTTGTAGTTCTGGTAAGTCAACCACATTACGAGGTGGAGCATTCATTCCTTCGGGCACAAAAATTGCTTCGTAAAGAAAATCGCGCAACAAAGATGTTTCGTTTACTTGTAAAGAACGAATGATAAAAGATGGCTTCTCTTCCTGAAGTTTAATCTTGGGAACTGATTCATCATAATAAGCATCACGATTCATTCCTAAAGCTATTCAAGTCCTTTACTCTACAACCCAACGCTCGATATTACGCGTTTCGTTACTGAAATTCACACCAATCTTATAAAGCGTACGTGTATCAGCTACAAAAGGTGTTGCATAATTCTTGGCATTGATTTGCGCCAACGCTTCCTCAGCCGTTCCCTGGAATTTGAATTCCATTACATAAATATAATCGGAAGTCTTCACCATAAGATCAATACGCCCTTGTGAAGTATGATATTCCGCCTCGGTATAAAAGCCTAATAACTTAAAGACAATAAAAAGTACATTCTGGTAGTGTAATTCCTGTTCACGGATAAGCTCATAAGGCGTATCTGCTAGAAAACTTTGTAAGCGCAACATAAAGTCGTCAACATGTCCCATACGAACATCCTTCACAAATTGCTTTATTTGAAATGAGGAATCACTCGTATCAATGTTCACATAAGTAGGTAATAAGAAATTGATGAAACCCTGTTCGACTTCTTTATTAGGAAAACCAAGCGTATAAATCCGAAATTCACGGTCGTAATCTTTAATTGTCAAGTAACCACTTTGGAACAGTAATGGGATAGGATTCTTCTGTATATTCTCCAAACCAGTCAGATTATCGGCTGAAGCTTCTACGTTCCCATCCAAGTTACTCAAATTATAATGGTTCTGTTGCAAGAGTTTTACTAAAATAGTCGGCGTACCCGTGCTGAACCAATAATTATCCGGAGACATCCGGTAGAATGTATTCAGCAGACTAAAAGGATTATATATACCTTCACCGCCGGGAACAAAATGATATCCGTCAAACTTATTGCGCAAGAGTGTACAAGCTTCCTCAAAACTGATCTTCTGCCGTTGTGCCAATTCTTGAATATCTTCCTCAAAATTGGGTAAAAGTTCGGATTCGGTAATTCCACACATAGTGGCATATTGTGGATCCATCGTTACATCATTCAGGTTATTCAAGTCGCTAAAGATGCTAACTCGACTAAAACGTGTCACACCTGTCAGCAGAGCAAAACGAATATAACCGTCGCACGATTTTAAATTCCCATAGAAGGCCTTCAGAATATTACGATATTCATCCTGCAACTCTTCATTACCTAATGCCTGAATAAGAGGTTTGTCGTATTCATCAATAAGAATTGCCACATTCTGCCCCGTCTGTTTGGCTGCGCGACGGATAACACCTCCAAAACGAAGGGATAATGAATTACCTCCCGGATCACGACCGTACTGTTCTTCCCAACGCGTTAAGTAACCATCCAGAATATCTTCCAAGCTTTTACGAGAGTTATATTCCTGGCTATTCAGATCAATATGCAAAACCGGACGCTCAATCCAGTCTTTTTCCAACTGCTCCATCGCAAGTCCTTCGAAAAGTTCTTTCTTACCTTCGAAGTATGCTTCCAATGTAGAAATCATCAGACTTTTACCAAAGCGGCGCGGACGACCAAAGAAATAATAACTACCGGTACTAACCAACCGATGAAGTAGTGCCGTCTTGTCCACATAAACATATCCGCCCGTACGGATCTTCTTGAAGTCTTGTATGCCAACTGGATATAATTTTGCCATAATCGTGGATTATTAACTATCTTCCTCTTGCGAAGATAGTATTTTTCAGACAGAAGCGCAAAGGATAAGGCGTTTATTCCTTCCAGTCCTTTAACCTTTCCAGCATCCGTCGTAAATTAGTTTCATTTTCTTCGTCCGATATTGTCGGATCTTTCATGAAACGAACACAAGGTAATTCCGGACATCCTCCGCAGTTCTGTTTCTTTTTATTCCGGCAACATTGATAAATGGGACATACATCATCTCCGGTATTAGGTAACCAGAAAGCTTTTCCCCGAATCTTTCGGCAACCAACACAAGCTGAAGGATAATAGTTGCATTCTATACATACTGCCCCACAAGGCGATGGATTCACAAAATCATCTTTCCACAACCACCATTTGCACTTGATCGGATCAGGATTATCGGTATTCACAAAATACGCAACAGCCCGATAAAGATAAAGTTGGCAACGGTCGATAACACAACCCCGCAGACGACATTCCTCCGCGTAAAGCTCTTCTGCCCGTTTACCCTTCAAAGAGTCTATCGTCGTGTAACCCATCGCGATCAAATCCCGTTGGGTCTGAACTCCTACGTTCGGTATTTTTCGTAGTTCATGCTGCTTTGTTCCTTCTTTTTTCGTCATCTAGCTCCGATATTAAGATCATTTACATTTCTCTCCCGTTATAATAAATGCAGTGGCATTTGTACGTTCATACTGGATATTACTGAACGAAGCCTGAATAACTAATTTAGTTATTTCCTCTTTCGAATAGATGTGCACATCACCATCATGACTAAATCGAATAAAGAGATTCATTAGTTGTCTCAATGGGAAACCAATACTATAATCACAAATCAAAAGGTTACCGCCTCCTTTAAGAACCCTGCGAAATTCTGCAAGAACTTTCTGTGGATTCGGATAATGATGAAACGAATCACTACAAACAATTAAATCAAATGTAGCATCACTAAAAGGTAACATCTCTGCATCGGCCCATAATAATGTAGCTTTATTTCCAATTTTCACTTTGGCCACTTCTAGCATTTTCTCTGATATGTCAACTCCTGTAAGTGAAACCTCCGGATAACGTTTATGTATTCGTTTTAAGATTTCACCAGTACCACATCCTACATCTAGTACATTCGCGAACCGAAAGTTTTCCATTTTCTGTAATATGATTGAATATTGTTCCCGAGCATGAGAACCATTTCTATCCATATCATAGGTTAAAGCTTGTCGGTCAAACGACTCTTGCGATTCTTTCTTTGCATTCATAATTGTTTATCTCCTTTCCTTATTACTTACTAGTCTTGGTGCCCCGAATGTAGTTATGACTACCAACAGCCATAAATTACCTGACATTGGGTTATAGGCAGACAATAATTCTCGGAATGAAATGTCGCCCATCAAACCAAAAGTGAATTCAAATCCGATTGTTAGCAGCATCCATACGATTCCGATCCGGTAACTTTCTTTCTGGTTGTACCTGACAATACGGGGTAAAAGCAGCCAGGTAATTAATAAGATAAATAAGCTAAGCAGTACACCACTCAAGGCATTCGCTCCTACTTCGCCTAACCATCGGACAAGAACATATTGCCTCAACCCGCCGTTTAAGATAGCGACGGGTATGAAGCATAGCCAAACCAGCAAAGAACGAATCACGTTCATTTCTTTCCGGTTTACTTCTGTCGGTGACACACGGTACCGGTTGCCTGATAAGTAGGCATCACCAAAACTTCGGCTATTTGCACATGGGCCGGAGCTGAAGCAGCATAATAAACAACATCGGCGATATCGTCGCCTGTCAACGGACGAATACCGTCATATACCGCATCGGCTTTCTGCTTATCACCCCGGAAACGAATAACAGAGAAGTTCGTTTCTACCATACCCGGTTTGATGTTGGTCACGCGTACTGGTGTATCGACCAAATCAATCCGTAATCCGTCGGATAAGGCTTTCACAGCTGCCTTGGTTGCACAATAGACACTTCCTCCGGCATAGGCTGCATCTCCGGCAATGGAGCCGATATTGATTACATGTCCGCAACCTCGTTCTACCATTCCGGGCACAATCATCCGAGTCATGGCCAACAAGGCTTTGATATTGGTATCAATCACGACGTCCCACTCGTCTAAACAACCTTCGTATTCCTTATCCATCCCGATAACCAGTCCGGCATTATTGATCAGCACGTCAATCGCTTTCCATTTTCCTTCAAGCGAATCGACAGCCTGGCGCATAGCCTGGCGGTCACGGACGTCTAAAGGCAATGTCAATACATCCACTCCTTGTGCCGTCAGTTCCTGCTTCAAAGCTTCCAACTTTTCTGTATTCCGTCCGTTCAATATCAGGTTGCTGCCCATCGCCGCAAACTTGCGGGCACAACCTTCACCGATACCACTTGTAGCACCGGTGATGAAAATCACTTTTCCTTTCATATGCTATCTGTTTTATAAATTATCTCCTTAAAGTTTCATATCGTCCGACTGCTTCTCTTCTTTCCGAACACGCTCCGTCTTCAACTTAGCCCCGCAATATTTACAATAAAGAGCTTCCGGTTCATGTCCGTCGCGGTGACAACGTGGGCAACGGCGTTTCTCCAATGCTTTATGTTGTCGGACCATCGTTGCCGAAACAATACCAGTCGGGACAGCAATAATCGTATAACCGATCAGCATGATAACGGCCGAAAAGAAACGTCCCAAAGGCGTTGCCGGCGTAATATCGCCATACCCGACGGTCGTCATCGTAACAATCGCCCAATAAATGCTATTCGGAATATTATTAAACCCGGAATCCGGATTCGTCCCTTCTATCATATACATCACCGTTCCCATCGAAGTTACCAGGATCAAGACAAAGAAAAAGAAGATAAAGATCTTCGGAGCGCTGATCCACAAAGAGCGCAAAAGCAGATTTCCTTCGTTGATAAACTGGAAGAGTTTGAAGATACGGAATATCCGGATCAGACGAAAAGCCCGGATCACTAACAGGTAATGCGAACCATGCAAAAAGAAACTCAGATATACCGGCAGGGTTGCCAGCAAATCGACAATACCAAAGAAACTGAGAACATACGTCCGGGGTTGTTTCAGACAATAAATACGGGCCAGATACTCAATCGTAAAGAATAAGGTCAGCAGATATTCCAGCACGCGCAAGACGATATATGCCGAATGCGGGAATATATGCATGCTTTCCAAAATCACCAACAACACACTCAGGATAATACTTCCGATCAGCACGATATCGAACAGTTTTCCTTTCGGTGTATCCGACTCAAAAACGATGGTGTAAATTTTTTCCTTTAATTCTTCATTATGCAGAAAGTCATTCCAACGCTGATATAATTTCGCAATATAGTTCATCTTTCCTTTTCCGTTTCCATTAGCCGAGGTAAAGGTAGTAATAAAAACGTCCAGAACCTACCAATTATTCGGATAGAAACAAGGAGATTTTCTTTGTTCGCCCTGGGCGAACATATAGTTGCCCACGACGAATATATATTCTCCGACGGCGAATATAAAATCGCCACCGAAGAACAAAGTTTTATTCATTGGATTGAGAAGAAGAGACAAATAGCTTCGTAAGAATATATCCTCAGGAATTTATTCAACGCTCTTCTCTCTGACAGTAAAAACTCAGGGAAGGATCAGGCATGGCGCGGACGAATCTTCCGGACCACCGTAGATAATGTTTTCTGAATCGTTTTCGAGAGGATAATCAGTGTTACGGCTGTAATGATCAATAGAATACCGAAGCCAGACTGCCAGGTAAATTCTTCCTGGAAAACAAAGGCACCGATGCAGACTGCCGTCACCGGTTCCATAGCACCCAGTACCGAAGTCAGCGTTCCACCGATATGATGAACAGCCAAAACCAGCGTAATATTCGAAATTACTGTCGGGACAACAGCCAACAAAAACAGGTTTATCCAGGAAAGAGCATCAGGAACCGGCTGAATCCCTTCGTTAGACATGGCTTTGACAGCGAAAAGCAAGGTACTCACAATAAAGACATAAAAAGCCAGTTTGCGCCCATTCATCGAACGGACACGTGATTTGTTCACCACAATGATATAAGAGGCATAAGCCATGGCAGAAAGAATTACAATCAGCATACCCAGCGGATCGAGTGTCAGTTCGTTTCCTTTAATCGACAGCTTCGCCACGCCGGCTATTGCCAATAATATGGCCAGCCAGGTAATCCAGGAAGCCTTCTCACGGAAGAAAACAAACATCAGCAGGGTAACAAATATCGGATACGTAAAATGAATCGTTGTAGCGACGCCGGCTCCCATGAAATTATATCCCCAGAAAAGAAACATAGCCGAACCCGTATAAAGCAAACCCAATAAAATCAATACCGGAACGTCGCGCATCTGTATCCGGAAGGTCTCCTTTTTCAGCAACATCATCACGCCCAATGCAGCGGTAGCCAACAGGAAACGATAAAACAAGATGGAATCAAAAATCAATCCTTTCGCCATCAGCGGCAAAGTAAACAACGGGATTAATCCGAATGTAACCGAAGTAGCTATCCCGTACAAAAAACCTTTCAAATTATTCATGACATACACCTTCTATAAAATGAGCGGCAAATTTCTGAAAAATCGCCTTATCTGCCAAAAACAAGAAACAAAAAAACCCGGAAAGACAGGAAATCTTTCCGGGATAAAAACAATTTATATACAATACTTATAACAACATTCCTGCAGCAGTCTCTTCGGCAACCGGATTACCTTTGATAGCAGCCACCAAAGCCAAACCAAACTTAAATACCAGCGACGGACCTTTACCTGTAATGACATTGCCATCCACTTCAACGTCGGCGCCACAAGTTTCAGCACCAATCAGATATTCTTCAAAGCCCGGATAACAAGTAGCCTTACGACCTTTCAACAAACCTAATCCACCCAATACCAACGGAGCAGCACAAATTGCAGCCACAATTCCACCGTCCCGATACTGCTGTAATAAAGCTTCTTTCAAAGGAACACAAGCATTCAAGTTTGTTGCCCCAGGCAGTCCGCCCGGCAATATCAAAGCGGCAGCATTTGCCAGCGGAGCTTCTTCCAGCAGATAATCTGCTTCAATCGTTACTTGATGAGAACCTGTCACAAGCTTACTGCCTGTAATGGATACGGTTGCCGCCTGAATACCAGCACGACGCAATACATCTACCGTTCCAATAGCTTCCGTTTCTTCGAAGCCTGTAGCTAAAAATACAAATGCACTTTTCATCTTGTTGTCTGTTTATTTAAGTTTATACACATAGGTGATTGTACCACTCTGATTGTTTGCACCGCTGATGCTGTTGAAAGTTGCCCGCTTGGCAGCTTCAAGGGCACTTTTTCTCATCGAAGCATTATCAATGTTTGTACCTCGACCTATTTCAGCAAATATAACTTTACCTTTCGGATTAACGGTTATATTAATCACAATCTTTCCCTCTTCCTGGATCGTATAAGCCGGACGAGGCAAACCTCCGGCACCAATCGAACGGCCATTCAGGTTGAACGAACCATATCCTCCGATGCCATCATTCTCACCATGATCCGAATTTCCGAACGGACTTCCCTGATTGCCTGTACCGGTTTCGGCATCACCCTGGTTATTTCCTTCGGCACTACCGATACCAAACGCACCCGCCACCTTATTACTGATGGCTTCGGCCTTCTTACGCTGCTCTTCAGCAATACGCTTGGCCTCGGCTTCTTTCTGCTTACGGATACGTTCTTTTTCCTCAGCTTCTTTCCGTTTCTTCTCTTCTTCCTCTTTCTTGCGCTTCTCCTCTTCCTTCTTCTTATCATCCAAAGAAACACTTTCTTCCAAATCCTGCGTCAACAAATCTTCCTTGGGCGTTTCCACCTTTGGTGTAGGAGTTGGAGGCGGAGGAGTCGTTGTC
The DNA here is from genome assembly GCF_022809355.1 of Parabacteroides faecalis. Classification (GTDB taxonomy): domain Bacteria; phylum Bacteroidota; class Bacteroidia; order Bacteroidales; family Tannerellaceae; genus Parabacteroides; species Parabacteroides faecalis. The sequence continues at coordinate 37,686 of NZ_JAKZMM010000011.1, forward strand.
TCTTGCGGAAGCTGCTGTCCGGTATATTGCGGTTCGAAAGTTCCGGCAGAAGAATCAACGTTTCCGAAGTTAACCAAAACGCCTCCATCTTCCTCAGGAACGACCGTCTTCAGGACAGTAAACCAGAGAATCAGAAAAATGACCGCATGGAAAGCCAACGATCCGATTGCTCCATATATGTCATCTTTATTAAACATATCTACATCCGATTATTTCTGCGGTCTGGTAGCAAGTACCATTTTGAATTTATTCTCGTTTGCGATATTCAGAATCTTAACAATCTCTTTATAAGGAACTGTTTCGTCTGCATACAAAGCCACATACATTTCCGGTTCTTTGGCATAACAATCCTGCAGGAAAGGAGTAATCTCCTGGAAAGAGACCTGCACTTCCTTCTGCTTGCCGAATGCCACATAATAATTCAAAGAAGCATCGATGGTAACACGTGTCAGCGGTTTAGCCGCCGTTTGCTTTTGAGCTTGCGGCAAAGTTACCTTGATTGCATTCGGAATTACGACCGTCGATGTCACCATAAAGAAGATCAACAGCAGGAAAATCACATCCGTCATAGATGCCATGCTGAAAGCTTCTGATACTTTAGTTCTTCTTTTTAACCCCATAACCAATCAATTTATAGATGGATGAATATACTATTAATTGGCAGGCTCATTTAATAAGTCCATGAATTCCATCGTGCGGGCTTCCATCTTATTGACTACATTGTCAACCTGCGATACCAAATAGTTGTATGCAAACAAAGCAATAATACCCACAACCAATCCACCTACAGTTGTTACCAAAGCTTCATAAATACCACTTGATAATAAAGAGACATCCACATTCGTTCCAGCATTTGCCATATCAAAGAAGGCACGAACCATACCGGTTACTGTTCCTAAAAAGCCTAACATCGGAGCACCAGCAGCCGTCGTTGCAATCACCGGGAAACCTTTTTCCAACTTAGCAACTTCCAAGTTACCTACATTTTCAATAGCAACCAATACATCATTCATCGGACGTCCTAAACGTGTAATTCCTTTTTCGATCATACGGGCAGAAGGAGTATTTGTCGAACGGCATAAATTCAAGGCCGATTCTACCTTGCCTTCATGTATATAATCCTTGATGCGATTCATAAAGTTCTCATCTTCCTTACCGGCCCGCTTAATAACCATAAAGCGCTGGATAAAAATATAGATAGCCAGCAACGACAATAACAACAACACTACCATAATCCACCCTCCTTTGAAAGCCAGATCAATAATGTTTATCTGTGCTTCCGTTGGAACTGTTGTTTCTGCCACCTGCGTCAAATCAGGCATCTGATCAGCAGCCTGAGCGGCTGACTGCAATAAAAGAAATAGACTCATCGTTTAAATAGGTTTTTATTAATATTTTATTGTTCCAAACAAGCTTTATATTGTTTGATCGTTTCCTCTAATCCTAAGTACAAAGCATCACAAATAAGCGCATGACCAATTGACACTTCATCTAAAAAAGGAATATTCTTGCTGAAGAAAGCCAGATTCTCCAGACTCAAGTCATGTCCGGCATTGACACCTAAGCCTAAATTCTTGGCAAAACGTGCCGCTTCCACAAAAGGAGCAACAGCAGCATCGCGGTCTTTCGGATAAAGAGATGCGTATGGTTCCGTATAAAGCTCGATACGGTCGGTTCCCGTCTTGGCTGCCCACTCTATATTTTCCAACTCCGTTCCAACAAAGATCGAAGTCCGAATACCATGGCTTGTGAAGCGTTCTACCAAATCCTGCAAGAAAGCATGATTCGTCTTGACATCCCAACCGGCATTTGATGTAATGGCATCAGGAGCATCCGGCACTAAAGTAACTTGCGTTGGTCTTATCTTTAATACCAAATCAATGAACTTATCGCACGGATAACCTTCGATATTAAACTCCGTCCTGATCAACGGCTTTAAGCCGTACACATCACTGTAGCGAATATGACGCTCATCCGGACGAGGATGAACCGTTATACCTTGTGCTCCGAACGCTTCCGCATCCTGAGCAAACTTCAATACATCCGGCATATTGCCACCTCTGGCATTACGGATTGTTGCTACTTTGTTAATGTTTACACTTAAATTTGTCATCGTATATCATTAAATCTTTTTCTTTGATTACTTTTGTACCTAGTAATTTGCAAAATTAGCAGTATTTAGGAAATAAGCAGACAAATGTTGGTGAAAGATTTCATAACAAAGGAAATCCCCGTGTTAAAAAGTTTTGATACGGGTGAGTATGCATTGACCTTGATGGACGACTATAAGCTGAAGCATCTACCCGTTGTATCGGATAATTCATTCTATTACAAAGGAATTATTTCGGAAAAAGAACTGCTTTCGCATACAGACCTATCCACAAATATCGGGAATCTGTATTTGGCGGAAGTACCTTCTGTACGGCTAGAAACACATCTTTTTGAGGTCTTGACGCTGATCACCCGCAACAAGCTGAGTATTCTTCCTGTCATATCCGACATGGATGAGTACGAAGGCGTCGTAACCCGCGAACATTTAGTCGATGTCTGCACAGACTTTTTCCAGGCAGACGCACCAGGAAGTACAATCGTTCTGGAAGTTGTTCCTTCTGATTATTCCGTGACAGATATTGCCCGTATCGTAGAATCGAACAATGCGCATATACTTTCCATGCAGACACATCCTGAAGAAAAGAACGGACAACTTTTGATTACCTTAAAACTTGATTCGGAAGATGCCTCTGCCGTTATCCGGAGTTTTGAGCGTTTTAACTATACTGTCCTATGGCACTTTATGGAAAACGGTCTGGTAGATGATATTTTTCAACAACGAATGAACGAATTAATACATTACATGAATATATGAAAGTAGGAATTTTTGGCAGTCAATATCAGCAAGAAAAGCAGAGTATCATCCGACGGGTATTCAGTAAACTGACTTCTTTAGAGGCAGAGATTTATGTGGATACACTTTTTCACGACTATCTGCTGGATGCTTTTGGATTTGAGCCACCAATAAACGGCCTCTTAACAGGTGATATTTTCGACCTCGATGTTGCCATCAGCCTCGGAGGAGACGGAACTTTTCTTCGGACAGCAGCCAGAGTCAACCGCCAGAATATTCCTATTCTCGGTATCAATACCGGCCGGTTAGGCTTTCTGGCCGATGTAGGTAGCACAGACGTAGAAGACACACTCGAAGAGCTTTTCAAGCATTACTATAAAGTAGAAGAGCGTATTCTGCTCCGATTGGAAACTGAAAGCCGGGCTTATAAAGGTTATAACTATGCGTTGAATGAAGTAGCCGTATTAAAGCGTGATACTTCTTCCATGATTACCATTCATACTTCCTTGAATGGAGAATATCTGACTTCCTATCAAGCCGACGGACTGGTTATTGCAACACCAACCGGTTCAACGGCTTATTCCATGAGTGTAAACGGCCCGATCATTCTACCGCAAGATAATAGCATCGTATTGAGTCCGGTAGCACCTCATTCACTGAATGTTCGTCCGCTGGTAATTCCTAATGACTTTGAGATTACGTTGGGTGTGGAAAGCCGTAACCGCACGTTCCTCATCTCGCTGGATGGAAGATCAGAAATATTCCCGGCTGGAATCCAGCTTAAGGTCAGCAAAGCGGATTATACGACTAAGGTGATCAAACGATATAACCATACATTCTACGAGACACTTCGGGAAAAACTGATGTGGGGAGCAGATGTCAGAATGAAATAAATCAGGCGCAGAAGATAAAGCAACCGCAAACGACTTCACAAAGTAGAATCTTGATAGAATTTATCGTTACCTCAGACAAGAGGATGTTATTAAAATCCCCAAAGATGTTCTATCAAGATTTTTACTCCTATTCCGATTAGGATAACACCACCTATCAAGTCTAACTTCAAATCCACTTTGTTTCCGACTTTCACACCAAAGCAAACACCAAAAGAAGAAAACAGGAAAGTCACAATTCCAATTGTCCAGGTAATGACAGACAACGATGTTTGCATAATGGCTAATGAAACTCCTACGGCCAATGCATCTATACTAGTGGCAATTCCTAATCCACAAAGAGTCTTCAGACAAAGCGGATTCATCTTTTTATCCTCTTCCTTTTCCTGACGGCTTTCCCAGATCATCCGTCCACCCAAATAAAGTAACAGCCCAAAAGCAATCCAATGATCGATTGTTTCTATCAGTTTCAGAAAACTAAAACCCAATAAATAACCAACCAAAGTAAACATGGCCTGAAAAAAAGCCAAGACAAACGCAATCTTAACAACCCGGCGCACGGAACATTCCTTCATAACGGCTCCACTAGTCACCGATACAGCCAGACTGTCCATCGACAAGCCGACTGCCAACAACAAGATTTCAAGAAAAGACATACAAGATGAATGAGATATATAGCGTATTAAAAACAGGAAAGATTGTGTCCAAAGGAACAGGACACAATCTTTATTATCTAAGCATTATAATTCTTCTGCAATCTTATAATTATTACGATTAGGAGAACTTCGGGAAATCAATTCTCCGACAAATCCGGATAAAAACATCTGAGTTCCCAAAATCATACCTGTCAGTGCCACATAGAAATAAGGCGAATCCGTTACTAAACGCATTGGCATACCAGCCATCAGAGAAACCATTTTAGCTCCCAATACAATCAGTAAAGAAATGAAACTGACAAAGAACATGACACTTCCCCACAAGCCGAAGAAATGCATTGGTTTTTTACCGAACTTAGATGTAAACCAAAGCGTAATCAGATCCAAATAACCATTGACAAAACGATCCAAACCAAATTTGGTTGTTCCATACTTTCGAGCCTGATGATGAACCACCTTCTCTCCTATCTTGGTAAAGCCGGCAATCTTAGCCAGATAAGGAATATAGCGGTGCATGTCATTATAAATCTCAATATTCTTCACCACTATTTTCTTATAAGCTTTCAATCCACAATTAAAATCATGCAGATTATGAATACCCGAGATACGGCGGGCCGTTGCATTAAACAACTTGGTTGGTATTGTCTTTGACAGCGGGTCGTACCGTTTCTTCTTCCATCCGGAAACCAAATCATAACCGTCTTCAGTAATCATCCGGTACAATTCGGGAATTTCATCCGGACTATCCTGCAAATCGGCATCCATCGTAATCACAACATCACCTTCTGCACGCTGAAATCCACAGTGCAAACCTGGAGACTTTCCATAATTCCTACGGAAACGGATTCCTCTTACAACTGATGATTTCTGTCGAAAACCTTCTATGATTTCCCATGAGTTATCGGTACTACCATCATCTACAAAAATAACTTCATACGAAAAATGGTTTTCTTCCATCACACGCTCAATCCAAGCAAACAGCTCCGGAAGTGATTCAGCTTCATTATATAACGGAATTACGACTGATATATCCATATTATTTTATTTATAACCGATGTTTCTTTTATTCCATATCAGCTCTTTCTCCGGCAAACCAAAGCAGCTACAGGAAGAGACAATATGATACCGTAAAATATATTATTCAAAATACCTTGAAGTGCCATGTGAATCGGCGAGAAATTCATGGACTCAATAGAGGAAATGATCTTACTATCTACCTGCATCTGCTTTAAGGAAGCAATTGTCTGCTCTACTGCCGATGATAAGAAATCAGGAGGAGCTACAAATCGATAAAACACATAATGCATGATAGATACAAGCATAGCAGCAAACAAATAGATAAGGACACCAAACCGCCATGCCTGACTAAATGAAATAACACCTCCTAAATCTTCCCGGTAACGCTTCGTCAGCAAATAAGCCAAATAAGGAACTACCAGCGACATTCCCCAATAGATAACAACTAAATAAGAGAAGCGCATACTGAACATATAGAATATATATTTCACTATCCAGAATATTCCTAAAGAAAAACCATAGGACATAGCAGCCGACATGAGTCCACTATTTTTATTTTCCATACTTCAAATATATCGATTCTTTGCGCGACAAAAATACGTTTTTTAGACTAATCTACAAAAAGCAATGATATTGTTTTCATTATCCTCAGAATGAAAGAAAGCCTTTTACAGTTTTCTTGCTGTAAAAGGCTTCCCATCTAAGATAATTACTGTGACCTCGGAGGGGATCGAACCCTCGACCCAATGATTAAGAGTCATTTGCTCTACCAGCTGAGCTACGAAGTCATTTTTTCTATTTCCTGAAAGAAGTGACCTCGGAGGGGATCGAACCCTCGACCCAATGATTAAGAGTCATTTGCTCTACCAGCTGAGCTACGAAGTCATTCTTCTATTTCCTGAAAGGTGACCTCGGAGGGGATCGAACCCTCGACCCAATGATTAAGAGTCATTTGCTCTACCAGCTGAGCTACGAAGTCAACACTTTATCTACAATCTCCTTCGCGATTGCGGGTGCAAAGATAGGAACATTTTTTGAAATACCAAAAACTTTCCCGCCTTTTTCTATAAATTAATCATCAAACTCATAAACATCCGAAGGAGTCGTTCGCTTCAATGCTACCAATGAAACATCCTTTCCGACACGGATTCCTTCTTCAAAAAGACGGATATCTACTGTCTTATAAGCCAGTTCCGGATGGTTGTTATCCCGGCTTAAATGGCAAAGCCAGATATTCTTCAAATCGAGTGTATAATGTGTTGCCAAAAATTCAGCAGCTTCCTGATTACTCAGATGCCCGATTGGTCCGGCTACCCTTTCTTTCAAGAACTGCGGATAATTTCCATACCGAAGCATTTCATCATCATAATTGGCTTCAAGCACCAAATGATTTGCCTTGCAGATGTATTCACTGACTTTCTCATTGATATGTCCCACATCGGTTGCAATTGTGAAACGATGCTTTCCATACTTTATATAATACCCGACACTGTCGGTACTGTCGTGAGGAACAGGGAATGCTGTTACTTCAAAATCCCGGATAAAGAATGGGACTTCTTTCTCAATGACCCGCTTAGAGGTTGTAAGAGTTTCTTCCACATACCGGCTTTTTGCTATTCCCCGGTGAACACCTTCGGTTGTATATACCGGAATACTCATTTTTTCTCCCAAATAACCTACCGTCTTAATATGGTCTGCATGGTCGTGTGTGACCAAGATAGCCACAATCTGCGATAAATCAATGGAACGATCTTTCAATACCTTTTTGATAGTACGGATACCGATTCCGGCATCAATCAGCAATCCGTACTCCGGCGTCCCCAAATAGTAGCAATTACCACTGCTACCACTAGCCAGGCTAAAAAAAATCAATTTCATATATTGTTCTATTTTTATTCTTCTTCAAGAGCGCACAAACGAATCGGGAATGGTTATTTCACCTATCAGCGAACAATTCATATGCTCTTTTACCTCATTCGGAGTTAATCCGTGCCCGAACAGGAACATCAGTTTGGTCACGGCACTTTCCGTTGTACTGTCGTACCCACTGATAACACCTATCTCGAGTAATTTCTGCCCGGTTTCATACCGATGCATCTCAACACTTCCAGCCCGACATTGCGTAACGTTTACGATAACCACCCCACGTCCAACGGCTTCTTCCAACATTTGCAAGAACCACTTGTCAACGGGCGCATTTCCGCTACCGAATGTTTCCATAACAACACCCTTCAATCCGGGAATGTTCAGAATAGATTCAACTACCGAAGGCGATATTCCCGGGAAAAGCTTCAGGATGGCAATATTCCGATCCAATAAATAATGAGGTTTCAAAGGTCTGCGAGATACCGGATAATAAATCTGAGTCACGTCATACTTGATATGAATACCGGCATGTGCCAACGAGGGATAATTATACGAACGGAAGGCATTGAAGTTATCCGCATTGGCCTTACAGGTACGATTGCCGCGCATCAATTCATTCTCAAAGAATACGCAGACTTCTGGAACTATCGGGAAACCGTTCTCTTTGGCAGCAGCAATCTCTATGGCGGTAATCAGGTTTTCCTTCCCGTCCGTCCGCAACATACCGATTGGCAACTGAGAACCGGTCAGAATCACCGGCTTAGTCAGATTCTCCAACATAAAGCTCAGGGCCGAAGCCGTATATGACATGGTATCCGTTCCGTGCAGGATCACAAATCCGTCATACTTCTGATACGTATCCGCAATAATCTTTACGATTTTCATCCACGAATCAGGCCCCATGGCTGATGAATCCAATGGCGGATCAAACTGATAGGTATCGACATGGTGTCCCAAGAACTTCAATTCCGGAACATTCTCGGCCAGATGCTGAAAGTCGAATACTTCCAACACTCCGGTTTCCGGGTTTTCAATCATACCGATTGTTCCACCTGTATATATCAATAAGATAGATGCCTGCTGCTTATTATCCGTCATAACCTTTGTTTTTGAATCACAAAGATAACCAAACTAGCGGAAATTTCCTCTATCTTGGGAAAAGAATCTACCCTATTGACTTTCTAATTTGATTCCAACGAGAATCAAAATCGATTCTCGTTTATCTTGAAAACATTCTTCGTTTATCTAAAAAGGACATCCGGACAAAGGGAGAAACCATTATTCCTCCCCTTTCAAAGCCGGCAAACTGATATGATACTTGACTGCTACGACACGTGCGATAAAAACTGATGCCGCCGATACGAATTGGGTAAGAGGAAGAGGCAGCTCAAAGCAAGTACAGAGATAATAAATCAATCCGCCGAATACACAGGCCAAAGCATAAATATCTTTCCGGAAGATAAGAGGCTCTTCGTTAATCAGAATATCTCGCATCATACCGCCAAATGCTCCGGTAATCGTTCCCATGACAACGGCCACCCACATCGGGAAACCGAAGTCGAGCGTCTTGGCAATACCCACCACAGCAAAAAGCCCCAGTCCGATGGCATCAAATATAAAGAATGTATTATTCAGGCGAACGACGTATTTCCGGAATACCAATACAAACAACAGGGCTAACCCGGAAATAACCAAATAAGATAATTGCAACATCCAGAAAGGCGTAGCATTCAACAACACATCTCGAATGGTTCCACCACCGACGGCTGTTACCACACCCACAACATAAGCCCCGAACCAGTCGAATTTCTTGGCAGATGCCAAACGGATTCCACTGATAGCGAAAGCAAATGTTCCTACATAATCACATAAAGTAATGAAGTCTATCATTTTATTTTTTAGGCGCAAAGATAAGAACTGTTTTCTATCCAAACCAACGTATTGGCTGAAAAAGCCCTTCTGTCTTGCGAAAACAAATACTTTTATAGTGATATTGACCATTGATATAAAAAGATTTTTACAGATATTTGCCGTTCTAATTCAAACTATCGACACATGAAGTTCAAGTATCTACTTATTATATTCTTATCTATCTTTACTTTCAGATACAGTTATAGCCAGGAATACTTGCCTCAGATGGAATCTCGTTATTTCACCAGTGATTCGATCTCTGTATTGAAACCCAAACCTTTTTGGGCTGCCGGCGAAGTTATCGGAACCAATCTGGCCGTATGGGCTTTTGACCGTTATGTAGTAAAAGAAAGCTGGGCTCGCATCAATTGGAACACCATCAAAAACAATTTCAAGCGCGGACCGGTATGGGACAGCGATAAATTCACCACCAATCTGTTTGCTCATCCGTATCATGGCGGATTATACTTCAACGCAGCACGTAGTAATGGCTTGAACTTTTGGCAATCCATACCTTATTCGGCCGGCGGAAGCCTGATGTGGGAGTTTTTCATGGAAACGGAAGCTCCTTCCATTAATGACATGATGGCTACTACTTTCGGAGGAGTTGCCTTGGGAGAAATCACCTACCGGCTGTCGGACTTATTTATCGATAACCGAGCAACCGGCTGGGAACGTGTCGGACGCGAATTGCTTACCGGTATCATTTCGCCCATGCGGGGAATCAATCGTCTTATCACCGGCGAATCCTGGAAACGGAGAAGTTATAAAGGTCGCAGTTATTCGAATGTTCCCGTCAACTTGATCCTCAGTATGGGTCCGCGGTTTCTGGCAGACGAAGAGAAATCGAGAAAAGGCTCTTCCAGCTTGCATTTTGATTTAGCCTTGAATTATGGTAATCCATTTAATGATGAGAATTATACACCCTACGAATGGTTTCGCTTCAAATTGGGCATGGATGTAATTAATCAGCCTCTCATCAACCAGGTAAATGCAATCGGAGCCTTGTGGGGAAAGAATATATGGCAGAAAGACAACCGCTCACTGATGTTCGGAATCTTCCAGCATTTCGACTATTACGATTCTGATATTAACTCGAAAAACAACCAGCTAATTGCTCCTTACCGTATATCCGAAGCGGCCGCAGCCGGTCTGGGCGCTATTTATTATAAGAATCCGGATCCGGGAAACAAGACATTGGTATATGGCGAATTATACACCAACGGAGTTGCTTTGGGAGCTAGTCTCTCGGATTATATGAAGTTGGGCGAACGCGATTATAATTTGGGAAGCGGATATAGTATCAAAGGCGGAGCCGGTTTGATTTATAACAAACAGTTAGCTCTCTTGCTTAACCTGGAAAACTATCATATCTTTACCTGGAAAGGATACGATCCGGACTTAGACTGGAGCACGGTTGATCCGAATGAATTAAGTGTGCAAGGCGACAAAAGCAATGCCCGACTGACGGTATTCTCCATTCTTCTGGCCTATCAGTTCAAGAAACAATGGAGCATTGCTCTTTCCAATCGTTTCTTCAACCGGAAAACCGATTACAAATATCACGATACCGTAGATTACGCTACATACGATCTGATGCTAAAAGTGGGGTATCGTTTATAACCCCACTTTTCTATTTTCGTTTTTTATCTCATCAACGTTTGAACATCATTTCCCTTCCTTCTTCCGCTTCTTCCAAAGCTGATAGCTATTGATGATGTTTTGCCATAAAACGTATGAACCGGGAGCCAACGACGATACCGGATCCAAATACGTATAAGCCATCCAGATTGCCAAGACGGTATTCTTTTGTCCCAAAGCCTGGCCTGCACTGATCCGGTCGTGATAATGCGTACCTATCTTCTTTCCCAACAAGAATTGGACAGCACAAGCAAACAAGCCGGCTAAAGCGATCAGTATCTTGACAGATGCAGGAGTATCACTTTCCACCAACGATTTAAAGGTCTGTGCCGTTACGATGGTTAATGCAACAGCCCACAGATAAAAAGCCAAGTCATGCATATTCAATAACCATTGATGTATTTTCGGCAAATACAGACGAATCAGCCAGGCAGCAAAGAACGGACATAGTAATAATGGAAAGACTTTACTTAATATCTTCAGGAAAGCGGTAAAGAAAGACAAATCGGCATGTGGTTCGACCAATGGGAACAATAAAGGCACGGCCACAGCGGCCAAGATATTGGATAACAACGTATAGGTTGTCAGCGCAGAAACACTTCCTCCCAACTTACCGGTAATAACTGCAGCAGCCGTAGCTGTCGGACAAATCAGACAAACCATCGCTCCTTCGAATACTTCCCGATAAGCCACATCCAGTTTACTCAACAATAAAACAGCTACCATCAGCAGACAAGAGATTATCTGAAACAAGAGTAACCAACCATGCCAGCGCACCGGCATTAAATCCCGAATATTTACCTTACAGAAAGTAAGCAATAACTGAGCAAAAATCAATGAAGGAGTCAGAAAAGCGATCAGTTGATTTACGAGGGGTTTGGTTGGTTCTAACAAGGGGACATGAACAAACAATAAATATCCCAGGACACCTGCCAGCATGGCAATAGGTAATGTCCAGTTTTTGATGAAATTCAACATAACTTTATTGTATCATTTAAATCGGGTGCAAAATAAACGATTATTTTCCAAATAATAGCACAATCGAAAGGAGAGATTAATGAAGGCCAACAAAAACAAAGGCTGCGAGATTCACATCTAGCAGCCTCCTACACTAACCCTTAACTTTAACCAATGAAAAACAATAATCTATTTATTTCAATACAGCTAACGCTGCTTCATAATTGGGCTCGTTTATAATCTCAGATACCAATTCTTCATAAATTACTTTTCCGGCTTCGTCAACAACGATAACACCTCGAGCCAACAGACCTTTCAATGGACCATCCGTCATCAACATTCCGTAACCATCCTCAAAACAAGAACAACGGAAAGCAGATAAACTGATCACGTTCTCAATTCCTTCTGTCGTACAAAAACGACTCTGAGCGAAAGGTAAATCTTTGGAAACAGCCAATACCACTGTATTGGGAAGAGAGGCGGCCTCTTTATTAAAACGCCTTACCGAATTTGCACACACAGGTGTATCTAAACTGGGGAAGACATTCAAGACTACACGTTTGCCTTTCAAATCAGTTAAAGATAATTCAGACAAATCGTTTTTAACACCTCTGAAATTGGGAGCTTCAGCTCCTACTTGGGGTAAGTTTCCGTTCGTATGAACGGCCATCCCTTTAAATGTTATTTCTGCCATGGATTTTTGTTTTCTATTATTAAACATTACCAAAGCGTTACAAATATAATACGCTTTTCATTTACCAAACAAGCATTTCCGCAAAAAGTTCCCCGTTTTAACTTCTTTTAAGCAGTGTGTTTTTGACATAAAAAATATGGTTATACAGCTTCGTTCATCCGAAACATTCATTAATTTTGGCAGCCTTTAAAGAGGAAACAGATTCGTATAAATCAAAAACAAACAATATGGATTGGATTATTCTCATTTTATTATTCTTGGTGTTACTTTTCCAGTTTTTCATCTGGAAACGGATTTCTGAGAAAGAATCGGTAAATCAAACAGACTTGTTACGTCGCGATATCCAGCAGGGCTTTGAACGGATTGAAAAGAACTTCCGCGAAGATTTCAAACTGAATCGCGAAGAAAGTCGTATGGTAGCCAAAGAGAACCGGGCGGAACTGGCTAATTCCATGAATGAATTCCGGGCAGCATTCGACCGGGGAATTGCCAGTTTCAATGCGTTGCAACGGGAAAAGTTTGCTTCACTGAACGAACAACAACAGCTTTTGGTGAATCATACGGAAAAAAGACTGGAAGAAATCCGCATCACGGTAGAAGAAAAGTTACAGAAAACCCTCAACGAACGTATCAGCCAGTCGTTCCGCCTCGTCAACGAACAACTGGAGAATGTGCAGAAAGGTTTGGGTGAAATGCAGACTTTGGCGCAGGATGTAGGCGGATTGAAACGGGTATTAAGCAACGTCAAGACGAGAGGAAACATCGGAGAAATACAGTTAAGCATGTTGCTTGAGCAACTGTTGGCTCCCGAACAGTATGAAGCCAATGTAAAAACCAAGAAAGGTTCGGACGCGTTGGTCGAATTTGCCGTCAAATTGCCGGGAAAAGATGATCTGGCTCAATGTGTTTATCTACCGATCGACGCGAAGTTTCCAAAGGATATGTATGAACAACTGCTCGATGCGTACGATACGGCCGACCCGCAACAAATCGAGACGGCCGGGAAGAATCTGGAAACAACCATCCGGAAGATGGCGAAAGATATTTCAGACAAATACCTAGATCCGCCAGCTACGACCGAATTCGGGATTATGTTTCTGCCTTTCGAAGGGATATATGCCGAAGTGGTTCGCCGGTCGGCCTTGCTGGAAGATTTACAACGTAATTATCGCGTCGTAGTTACAGGCCCAACAACCTTGGCAGCCATCCTGAACAGTTTGCAAATGGGATTCCGTACCCTTGCCATTCAGAAATATTCGGGTGAGGTTTGGAAGATACTGGGAGCTGTCAAGAAAGAATTTGAATCGATGGGCGGAATGCTGGAAAAGGCAAAGAAACATCTGGAAACTGCCAACGGACAAATCGACAATGTCTTGGGAGTTCGTACCCGTGCGATCCAACGCCGCCTGAAAGATGTGGATACATTAAGTGCAGAAGATGCCCGAAAAATCATTCCGGAAATCGGACCGCTGGAGGAAGATGAGAAAGAATAAACGAGTCAACCTCGTTCAGAAATAAGTTAAACGAAAGTCAACCCCTTTTATTTATAAAGAGATTTCAAGTCAACTAAATCCGTTAAATGACACTTCTAATTCCTTTAGAAAGCAATTTTTTACCGTTTCACCCGGGTGGAACGATCTCTTCACAGCTGTGGAACGATCGTTCCACCTAGGTGAGACGATCGTATCACAAGGGTGAAACGATAAAAATATAACGGGAAACAGGAATAAAGTTCGTTAATATCGATATTGACGAACAAACGAGATGACAAAGAAACTCGTTTCAGCTGTTTTATTCAGTCCTAAAAATGAGTTTTATTGAGAAGAGAATTTTTGATACACCATCTGAAGAACCAACGAAAGGACAATCAATGACAAACCTACATAAAAGGATGTTCCCAACATTTTGTCTTCATCAAATAAAAGAACTGCCAGCAGAATACTGTAAACAGGCTCTAAATTAAAACTCAGACTCACGGTAAAAGCACTGATTGTCTTCTGTGCCCGGTTCAATAACATGCACATACAGACCGTACAACCCAAGGCTAACAGGATCAAAAACACGAGATCTTCCCAAGAGGGAAGCAAGGATAACGAAGATTTGCTTACATGATAAAAAGGAAGTAGTAATCCTATGGCAAAAGTTCCACCTACCATCTGCAAAGCCGTTGTCTTTACGACCTGTCCCGACTGGTTAACTCGTTCGTTCAATGTAGCATAGAACGCAAACAGCAAAGACGAAACAAATCCCAATACAATACCAATACGAAAAGAAGCATCAAAATGGAATATCAGCGAAATACCTGCCAAAGTCAGTGAACTGAGCAACAGTTCAACCCACGAAATCCTCTTCCGGTTTATCCAGGGCGAAATAAGAGCCGTAAAGAAACCTGACAAACAAAAGCAAACTACTCCAACCGATACGTTCGCATACTTGATGCTTCCATAGAAAAATATCCAATGAAAAGCCAATAACACTCCAAGCCACAGAATATGACTGTCTTTTCTACCAACGATAATCCTGCCATACTTTATGAATAAAAGGAGTAACAGCATCACACTTGCCAACAGCATCCGGTATCCAGTAATCAATACTGGATCCAACGATATAAGATTTCCGAAGATACCGGAACAAGAAGCCAACAAAACAGCAAGATGTAATTGCAAAAAGGCCTGTTTCATCGCCAAACGAATTAAACTCTAATTCTCTTTTCTTCAATAAGCCATTCAGGAACTCATTATTCCCCTACGCCCCACTTTTTATTAGGCTGATCAGACAAAGTAAGCTCCAATACACCGCCTTGTACAACGTCCTGATAATCGATATAGCATTTTGTATAAGGCTTACCGTTCAGTGTAGCAGACTGAATATACGTATTCTGCGGAGATTGTCCTTTGACACGGATCGTAAACACCTTGCCTCCGGCCAGCCGAAGCGTTACTTCGTCGAATAAAGGTGCGCTTAGTTCCATTCGTGTATCACCTGGACAGATCGGGTGCATTCCGATAGATGCCAACACATACCAGGCCGACATCTGTCCGACGTCTTCATTTCCCACCAAGCCTTTCACCTCATTCTTATAAGCCTTCTGGCAGATAAAGCGCGTCCAATACTGCGTTTTCCAAGGTTGTCCCAACCGATTGTAAAAGAAAGGAACATGATGTACCGGCTCATTCGCATGATTATAGAACTGATTCCAAAGGAAGTCGGTCGGTGTATTGGCAAACATATAATCCAGTTCTTCAATTGTCTTTTCCCGTCCGCCCATCAATTGAGTCAGACCTTCGATATCATGCGGAACAAACCAACCTTGCTGGAAAGGATTCGACTCAACACTTCCATAACCTTCCGTCAACCTTCCTTTTTCGGGCCAAGGCAAGAAATTTCCCTTTTCATCCTTCGGTCGGAAACTACGATGCTCGGCATCATAAATATGCTGATACGATTTAGCCAGCTTCCGATAATGCTGTTCTTCGGAAATCTTGCCCAAAGCCTTTGCCAGTTCAGCCATACACCATTCGGTATAAGCATACTCAAGCGTCGAAGAAATCGAACCCGGCACATAACCATACTTCGCATTACCAAACAGATGCGAAGATTCTTCCGCATATTGCCATGCCTTCTCCAAATCATAGTTCCGTATATGCTTCTTATAGGCATCAACCAGCACAGAAATAGCCGGATTTCCGATCATACATCCACTATAGGCATTCAGGAACTCCCAACGTTCCAAGTAACCTTTTCCACTCTCATCAGCCAGCGTAATCAACGAATTGAGCATATCACTGATCACATCCGGACGAATCAAAGTCAGGAGCGGCATCTCGCTGCGGAAAACATCCCAACCACTGAAGATCGTCCGTTTCTGGAAACTACCCGTCTGATGAATCTTCTTGTCTCCGCCCATATACTCGCCATTCGCATCCGAATACAAACGCGGATCAATCATCGTACGATACAAAGCCGTATAGAAAATATGCTTCAGCTCTTCATCAGCCGAGGCCACTTCCACTTTCGACAACGCCTCATTCCAAGCCTGCTGATTGGATTGCAATACACGTTCGAAGTCCCAATCAGCTATTTCGGTTTCCAGATTCTCACGTGCATTCTCTTCGCTGACGAAAGAGATACCAGCTTTCATCAAGACTACCTCATCTTTAGTTGTTTCAAACTCGGTAAAGAAACCCAGATGTTTCCCTTCAAACGAAGAAACCTGTCGGTGAATCTCGGCTCCGGCAGTCAGCTGTTGAAACGCTTCCGATTCAACAAATTCCCGTTTTCGGGATTGTCCTTCGGGAATAGCCACCGACCAAACACCATAATTCTTCAACGGTTTGGAAAACTGTGCATAAAAATGGACCGTATAGTCAGGCTTTCCATCGCCATTTCCCCAACCGCCACCGCCGGGTGTACAAATCATCTTACCAGAAATCGTATGATCATCCACCACTTTGATTTCCTGCCAAGTAGAAGTTCCGCCTACGCGACGTGCCAAATCAATCTGGATACGCGAATCCTTTCCTTCCGGGAAAGTAAACCGAAGCATTCCTGCCCGCTGAGCTACCGTCGCTTCCGTCCGAATCCGGTAGTCCGACAAATAAACGGAATAATATCCGGCCCGGGCATATTCCGATGCTTTATCGTAACGTGAACGGTAACCGGCATCCGGATTCTCCAGTTTTCCGGAATTTGTATGCATCGGTCCGATCGTTGGCATGACTAAGAAATTTCCTAAATCGCCATACCAACCGATTCCACTCATCTGCGTAAAGGCAAAACCTTCGATACTTTCATGCTCATCACTGTAGCCCGAACCATTATCACCTCCGGTAATCGTATTCGGACTCAGCTGTACCAACCCAAAAGGATAAGTCGCTCCCGGAATAGTCTTTCCCAATCCATGATAAGCACCGGCATCCCGCACATTCGTACTTGCACCGATAAAAGGATTCACATATTCGGCAGCACGTTTCTCTTCTTGCATCTCCGGTTGCAAGGCTTCCGCCTGCCAGGAACAAGTCAGCAACACCGAAAACAAAACAGCTTTTACCATCATCATTCCCTTTCTGATTACTTAGAACTTTCTGTTTCCAGTATTTTCTTCAGTTTCGCTACAATATCCGGATGTTCGGATGCGACGTTATTCTTCTCGCCAATGTCTTCTTTCAAATGATAAAGCTGATCTTCCGGACTATTTCCTAATTCAGTATTCGTCAGTTTGGCATACGCCGGCTTATTATTCGGTGTGATATACTTCCATTGTCCGTCAGACACCGACAATGCTCCGGCAAATTCAATCACATAATCACGACCTTTGGTATCTTTGCCCAAGAAAGCATCCAGATAATCCTGACTGTCCACTCCAGCACCAGCTTCCAGAGTCTTCCCCATTAGCTTTGCCATCGAAGCATATAAATCAATGTGCGAAACCAACGCATCCGATACTGCCGGCTTGACTTGTTTCGGCCAAGATACAATCAGCGGAACACGTGTTCCTGCCTCAAAGTTACTATACTTTCCACCTCGGAATTCACCCCAAGGACGATGATTTCCCAACAATTCTACAGCCCGATCCTGATATCCGTCATCTACCACCGGACCATTATCACTGGTAAGTACAATCAATGTATTTTCTGCTAACCCGTTTTTCTCCAATGCCTTCATGATCTCTCCCACAGTCCAGTCAAACTGCAACAAAGCATCTCCACGAAAACCCATACCGCTCTTACCCTGAAAACGAGGATGCGGATAACGAGGAACATGTACATCATTCGTTCCTACATACAAGAAGAACGGTTCATCCTTATGACGGTCGATAAACTGCACTGCTTTCGTTGTGATACTATCCGCAATAAACTCATCTTCCCACAAAGCCTGCTTTCCTCCTTTCATATATCCGATACGGGAAATTCCGTTCACAATCGCCTGATCATGCCCATGATTGACACTCGGCTTCAACTTTGTCAATAATTCCGGATGATCTTTTCCTAAAGGTTCTCCCGGGAACGGCGTTGTATAGCTCACCTCAATCGGATCATTCGGATCTAAATTGACAATCCGTTGATTCTCCACCCAACAACACGGAACACGATCGCCCGTTGCTGCCATAATATAAGAATATTCAAATCCAATATCTTTTGGTCCCGGTGTAATGAAACCATTCCAATCCTGTTCACCTGTCTTATTTGCCAAGCCCAAATGCCATTTGCCAACTGCACCCGTCGCATAACCGCACGACTGGAACATATCAGCTACTGTAGGCTGTTCAGGACGAATCACCATACCAGCATTTCCGGCAGCAATACCCGTATCATTTCTTCTCCAGGCATAATGTCCTGTAAACAACGAATAACGGGAAGGCGTACTGGTAGCCGCTACGGCATGAGCATCCGTAAAACGAACCCCTTGCGAAGCCAGTTTATCCACATTCGGCGTACTTATCTCTGTCGCACCATTACAACTAAAATCACCAAAGCCAATATCATCGGCCACTAAAAAGATTACATTCGGTTTTTGTATATCTGCAGAAGAATTTTCTTTCTTGGACTGGGAAGAACAGGAAGCCAACAAAGCAGCTGCCGCTCCTAAAATCAATACGGATTTCATAGACATTTATATTTAAGATTAGAATGATGATGCACAAATGTACAACTTTCCTTTCGAAAAGCCAACCTCCATTAGATCTGTTCACCAAAACTACAGATATGAAAAAAGCCGGAGCTCCTTGTGGAGGCAAAGCCCATCCACCAGAAACTCCGGTAAACTTAGTATCGAGTAACTGTTATTTCAGTTCCTTAATGCGAATGTTACGGAACTTCACAGGCGAACCATGTCCTAAGAAACCGATATATCCTTTCTTATTGAACAATCCCGGATGCTCGTGACCGTCAGGAGTTCCGTTCTTCACGGCATCCCGAATATTGCCTTCTACGATGACAATACCATTCACCGTTACCTTTATATTATCTCCGTCACAAACAATTTCCTCTTCATTCCATTCACCTACCGGCTTAATGGCTTTCTTATGATTCTCATTAGCTGGAATAATTCCATAAATAGAACCATGATGCTGGAGCGGAGTAATATCCTTATAAATCGGATGTTCACAATCCAGAATCTGACTTTCCATACCGACATAGGCAGCATCGCCTTCCAGCGGAGCACGTAAACCGACACCATTATTAGCACCCGGTGTCAATTGGAATTCAAATCGGTAGATGAAGTTGGCATATTCCTTCTTCGTATATAAGTTTCCACCAAAACTCTTGGAAGGATTCATGGCGATACAACCGTCTTCCAATACATAATCGACTGTATTACCCTGCCATTCGTACATATTCGTACCATCGAACAGAATTTGGAAGCCTTCTTTCTTTTCCTGTTCAGACAACTGGAATGGCTCCTGCCGTTTCAGTTCCTTAATATACAAATTACGGAAAGAACACTTACTGCCATGAGCCTGCAGTTCTATCTGCTCAATCGGGAAGATAGGCAGACTACGATCCCAATAGTTTTCCAAGATTACATTATCGACAACCCGTTCTCCATTCAAATCTACGGTAACACGGTCGCCCACCATCTTGATGTAGAACGTATTCCATTCGCCCAACTTATTATCAGCCACCTTTGTCGGCTTGCTTTCATTCTTCTGGTTATTATACAAACCACCAGAACCAACCTGAGCACCTACATCAACCCGGGCAGTATCCCAAATCTGAACCTGAGGCGTACCACGCAAATAAATACCGGCATCTGCTTCCGGTCCGGCCGGATCAAGCATCCATTCAACATACATCTCGAAGTCGCCATACTGCTTTTCGGTACACAAGTTATCAAAGCCGGAACCTTCAAATACCAGACAACCGTTTTCAACTTTCCAGTCCTTACGCATCTGTTCATCTGCCTTCGCCTGAGCTTTTGCCAACTGAGCAGGTTTCATCTTTGCACGGGCAATCGGATTTTCCACCAAACCTTTCCAGCCAGTCAAATCCTTTCCGTTGAACATGGAAACAAACCCTACTTCATCCGGCATCTCAGCCAAATGTTTCTTGATACCTTCCTTCTGATAATGAGCATCCGGATTATCCAACACCTGCATAACCTTTTCCAACAGAGCTTTTACATTCTGTCCGGTATATTCCTTATGGCCCAAAGCAATGTTCATCACCGCATTGGCTGCTGGTTGTTGAACGGCCTTATCATCCAGATATTCTCCAGCATACAACAGGGCCAAATACGTACCAGTATCCTGAACCTTGGATAAAATCAAACCTTTTACTTCGTTATCCTTAGCAACATCCATCGCCTTACGCAAACGAAGTAACTTGTTCTCACCCGTCATATCGGAAGAAGAAATCAAGTTCACATAGCGAGTCAATGCCTTAGAAGCTATCTGACCACCAGATTGAGCTACTTCATACAGATAATCAGCCGCTTCAATACCTTTCCATTCCAACAAAGCTCCTACAGCAGCATCTTTTCCGGCACCTGTATTCTTTTCACATCCGTCAATAATGATTTGTAAAGCCTTCGGTTTACCAGTTGAAGCCAATACCTTATAATATAAATGCTTCTTAGCATCACCAGCCTGATACATCCGGCGTGTAACAGTTTCTACCTGTTCTGCTTCCGGCATAAAATGTACACAAGCGATAACGGCATCCTGCAAAGCTGCTTTTTCATCAGCTCCAGCAGATTCCAACATTCCACAGATCTGAGTAAAGTCTTTTGCAGCGACAACACTCTTTAAAGTAGCATAGGCTGTTTTCTTCACTTCTGCCGATGAAGATTTCGTCTGTTCCAACACCGTATTGATCTTAGAATCTGCCATCCGAACAGCCAGCAACTCCATTCCTGCAATCTTTCCTGTATCCGAAGCCTTATTTATAGCTTTAGCTACTGCATCATCAATATCTCCAGGGAAAGCCAACAAAGCATCCTGTGCCAACAGAACAATTTGTTTATCAGAATCTGTCAACAAATTAGCTAATGTTGGAATATAACCTTTATCTCCTATTTTTACCATCGTCCAAACCGCAGCTTGTTGTACCGCAAAGTCGTTTACATTCAACTGCTGTGTCAAGACCTGAGCCAGTGATTGATCGAAGCGAAGCATCAACTTCTGAACAGTATCATGTTTCTTCGGGCACTTTGCTTCACGACCCAGCCAATTCAATATGTCAACCTTTACTTCAGGTTTGGCCTTTACCATCGTTTTCGCTATTTCAATATAAGAAGCTTCATCTACAAAATCAGAAGCATATCTTAATGCCGCATTCCGATAATCCTTGCAATCATCTTTCAATGCTGTCAAGACCAATTTAGTAGCAGCTGGCTTATCGGCCGCAACAGATATCAATATCTGCAATGCTGCCTCACGAGTCTGCGTCTTACCAGCTTTCGTTGCTCGTTTCAACAAGTCCTTTGCTACCTTCTCTGCGGCCTTGGGATCTTGTTCTGCAATCCGTTTGATTAATGTAATATACGCTTCATTCGCACCGCTTGGTTCCATCGTATAATTAACAGCCTTAGCTGCGTCAGCCAACACGGATAAAGAAGCAACAGATCCTACCCGGCTTAATGCATAACGAGCTACTTTCTGCATATTGGGATCTTCATTGCTTACATAGACTTTTACCAAATCTTCTGTTCCGGCCACCTGAGCCTCAGCAATGGCTTCCAATATATCTTTCTGAGTCTCGGCTGTTCCCATCCGACGCATCAAACCAGCTTTCAAAGCTTGTCCGGCATTCTCTGTACCGATAGCAGCCAATGCACGTGCAGCAGGTCCACTTAATTCCGGATTACCTAAATAAGCAGAAAGTGCTTCAACAGCATCATCTTGTCCGACTATCTGCAACTGACGGATGATAAATGCTTTTGTTTCCCGTTCTTCCACTTTATCCAATGCCTGAATATAAGCTTTTGCCACTACCTGACGCGCATTTTCCTGTCCTTTTGCCATTACGAAATGACTCAAGCCACTCAATGCATAATCAACTTTAGCATTACTGCCCTTACCTGGGGCATTGATCATATTAATCAACGTAAATACGGCTTCTTCGCCAGCAGCACTCAGTTCACTGATTTGTTTATTGTATTCAGCCTGTTGTTCTGCCTGCATCTGGGCCAACACATCTGCAGCAATAGTCTTTGCTGTACGGTTTGCCGGAGTTTGAGCAAATGATAAATTAGCACACAACAACAAGGCGCTGATTGAAATATATACCTTTTTCATCTTTCTTCTTTAATTTATGGGTTAAATATTCCATGGTGCACGCATAGGTTGATCTAACAACCGGTTAGCGGCCTCATCGTTGATAAACTCTAATTTCACCGGATCAAATTCCAACGTACGATTCAAGCGAAGAGCAACAGCTCCCATATTCACAATCGTAGCAGAACGGAAACCATTCTGTTCATTTAAAGCAAATGGCTGGCGAGTCTTGATACATTCTATGAAATCTGTCACCTGCGGTTCCGGTTCCGGATAGTCTGATAATTTCTTTTCCCAATCAGGAATATCACATACAAAGTTCTTATAAACATTACCCTTCGGTCCTGCAATATACGGCGTATTCGGATCACCGAAATCACCACCCCACAAAACAATCTGACATCCGTCTTCGTAGGTATAAGTAATCGAACGCCATGTACCCACAGCATCCGGGTGTTGTTGAGGAGCATCTACTTCGACTTTCACCGGACTCGTATTATCTTTTCCTAAAATATACTGTACCGGATCGATATAGTGCTGTCCCATATCACCTAAACCACCACCATCATAATCCCAATAACCACGGAAAGTCTGATGAACACGATGAGCATTATAAGGTTTGTAAGGAGCCGGACCTAACCACATATCGTAATCCAATTCTTTAGGTACAGGTTGCGGTTCGAGATATTCTTTACCTACCCAATAGAATTTCCAGTCAAAACCTGTGTGTTTGCTGATCGTTACCTTCAACGGCCAACCTAATAATCCACTTTGTACTAATTTCTTTAAAGGCTTAACTGGAGTTCCTAAACCATAGAATTGGTCGGTAAAGCGGAACCAAGTATTCAGACGGAACATACGTCCGTACTGTTTCACTGCTTCCATCACACGCTTTCCTTCACCGATTGTTCTTGTCATAGGTTTCTCACACCAAATATCTTTACCTGCTTTAGCAGCCTCAACCGACATAATACCATGCCAATGAGGAGGTGTGGCAATATGAACAATATCCACATTCGGATCCAATATCAAATCACGGAAATCATGATAAGCAGCAATCTTTTCTTTTACCAGATTCTTTCCCAACTCCAAATGATTCTTATCTACATCGCAAACGGCAACCAAACGAGTTCCACCGTAATTTAAATGACCACGACCCATTCCTCCCGTTCCAATAATACCTTTTGTCAATTGATCACTCGGTGCAATGTAACCGTTCCCCAATACATGACGCGGCACAATCGAAAATAGCGCTACGCCTCCCAGGGTTTTTAGGAAGTCCCTCCTATTCGTTCCCATAGTAACTATTTTTACTGATTAACAATTAAATTCTGTACAATTTTTGATGTATCTGCTAATAATTTGTCAAATATATTACTTATCTAGCAATTCCTGCAGATATTTACGAGTTTTAACCACATAGTCATGGCGTGTTCCATTTAATTCACATTCTATGGTAACAGCACCTTTGAAGCCTTGTTTCTTCAATTCGGCAATAACAGCCGGAAAATTTACTTCACCTGTAGGAATTGGAACTTCCGCTCCTAACTCATACGGATTATTCGGATCAGGATATTTCCCGTCTTTTGCATGAAACTCTTTAATCAGCGGACCAAACAGTTTTACAGCATCCAAAGAGTTGGCTTTACCATACATCAATAAGTTAGCCAAGTCGCAATTGATAAACACATTCCCCGTACCTATGTCCTTAATGGCACGAATCAATGTAGTCGGTGTTTCCTGACCTGTTTCAAAGTAAATCATGACATTCCGTTCTTTCGCATAATTAGCCAAATCTTGCATGACTTTGATGAAATCTTTGTACTGGGCAGAAGACGGATCTTCCGGAATAAACCCAAAATGAGAATGCATGGCTGGAATATCTGCCATTGCACAGAAATCTATCATTTCATGGTAAACCTTTATCTTTTCAGCTCTTTCCTCTGTCGGAACCAGACCGATCGTAGCTGGTCCCTGTCGGAAATTCCAAACACTTTTAGAACCAGGAACACCCACAACTGTAGTTACTTTAATCTGATGTTTCTTGGATGCAGCCTTAACTTGTTCTGCAAATTCTTTCGTCAATGTATTACTCCTATAATTAATCTCACAAGAGCCAAATCCCTGATCATGCAGATCCTTAAAGCTCTTATCAATATCACTCAAATCATACTGAATCACCCCTATTGTGATCTCATTCTCTGCCTGAACCGTCGTAAAAGCGAACAGCAAAGCTACTGCCAATAATGATAATTTTGTTTTCATCGTATTATATAGTTTAGTATTGATTCTACAAATTTAAGACGGGGAACTTGAATCAAGCTCCCCGTACCTATTAAATATAGTGAAAAGTTTTATTCACTAGAAAAATAAGATTCTTCCTACACATATCAGACAAAAGATTGCAGAAGGCTAAACTGCAAATAAAAATAACGAGAATCAAAAACAATCTTCATTACGATTGAAAATGATTCTCGTTACTTCTGCTAATTACTTCTTTCGTTCTATTGGCGATGGTACTTTCTTGAAGTAGCGATCTCTGTCACAAACAATTTTACCATCCACATATTCAAGTTCTGCTATCTGAATAGATGCTCGATGATAATTCCTGGTATTCTCTTCTACTTCCATGCCATCCATCTTGTAAGTACGGCCCGGATGCGTAAAATAGAAAATAAAAGCACGGTCATCGACAACGACTACATCACAATGACGACCTTGGTCAAAATCATCCGGACGAAGTCCTGGCTTGTTGAGTATGGTTGAATTATATGTCCAATGAGTTGCATCTTCTGATTCGTAACAATGCAAACCAACATAACCCAAATTACACTCATCTATGATATTCCAATATTTACCTTTCCAATAAAACACAATGGGACCTTCATGAGGAACATCATCAATTTCACACAAGCCTGTGACTTTCCAAGTTTCCAGATTCTTACTTACACCCGTATATGTCTTCGAATCTGGAGACTTATACCACATTTTCCAAGTTCCATCCGGCATTTGGAATGCAGATGCATCGATACAACCATGTGTATTTTCTATTTCTTCAACCAATTCCCAATTCAACAAATCTTTACTTTTATAAAATACCAAACGGCAGTCACCACCCCAGAATGGATGAATACCCGGAATGAAAGTAACGATCATATAATAAGTATCTTTGTCTCGGAACACATCCGGAGCCCAAAATGTACTTTGCCCTTGTTGTGGTTCCGGTATGTTTGCCGTACCTATATAATACCAGTTTCGCCCATAATCTTTGGTTGCAGCAATACCTATTTTAGAGCCATACACATTAGCAACTCCTTGTAAATTCTCGACGTTGGCCCGACGTTGCGTATAAAACATCCACCATTCCTGACGTTCTTCATTCCATTCCAAGGTCGGATCTGTCGGACCATCATAAATAGGACATCGGAACAATGGAGCCGGAGCATGTTCGATATCAAATGGCTTCTGCTGGGCAAAAAGACTTGCCGTAGAAAACAAAGCAAATAAAATCAATAATACTTTTTTCATATACCAGACTATTTCTTGATTAATATAAGGAGATTTCACCTAAACCAGCACGCCCTTCCGAAACTCCACTGATTATAACACGAAAATATTTTATCTCCCGGTCAACTGTCATGGGTTTAAATTCCCAACCTGTACATTCCCGTTCATACAAGACTTCCCAACGTTCTCCGTCTTTTGAGGTTTCTACCTTATGCTTATATGAAGAACTATCTTTTTGGAACAAAATACGACTCGCTGAAACATACGTTACACGATCCAATACTAACGTGATTACTTGCGGACATTTATCATCATTCGCAATCCACCACGTAGCATCGTCATTGTCTATTATGTTAGATGCCGGATACTCCCGCTGACTACTATCAACCCGAACAGACTGAATCTTCAGACGAGGTTTCTCCAAGATTCGTTTTTGCCAAGAAGAAGGTTTCACCACAACATGATCTTCTTCTCCTCCTGTAAATGGGAGATGTTCTCCATCCGACAAAAATGATTCATCACTAGGTATCGTTTCTATTTCAGCTTTTCCTGATACTAATCCATCAGCCAAAGCCTCTACGATAATTTTCCCGGCATTCTTGGTTGTCCGAACAAAAGCAAAAGCAATTCCGCCTTCGGCTTGTTGAGGATTAATTCCTATACGACGAATCGTATCCCCAATCAGACTTCCTTCTCCCGAAACTCGGAAACTGATCTCCTGCTGTGAATCTGCAACCAGAGAACCATTCTTATCACACACCTTCACATATACAGGAATCATATCCGAACCATCGGCTATAGGAGTTATACCATTCGTCTTTATATCTATTTCCAAATGGTCCGGTTTCTCCGCCGTCATTACTTGATGTGTCGCTACTACTTTTCCTCCAATCAAAGCTTCTGCCTTTAAGGTGCCGGCTTCATAACCTCCTGCATTAAAGACAAACATCGGACTACCACCTTTTTCTACAATCGAACGATAAAGAGGCGTTCGTTCTGCTCGAGTCTGTGTTCCTATTAATCTGTCATTCCGATAAAGGCGAACTTCTTCACAATTGGAAAAAACTGTAATATCTGTCGTTGAAGAAGCAAAATCGGCCGATGCATTATAAGAAGCAATAAACACCATAGGACCGTCATATAATCCGGCTTGAGAGATAGCAGGATCCCGCATACTTTGTAACATATAATAACTAAACTTCGGATAACGGTTCATATCGACTACTCCGCTATACATCGTTTCATCCTGACTACCCCGGGCATAATCATTATAACTCCATACAAAATGTCCTCCCATAGTTGGATTCGCATCCAGCATACACCAGTCGAAGTAACCTTTTCCATTTAATTGCTCGATTCGACTACGACATTGACGCATCTGTTCTTCTTCACTTTCCTTCAAGCTGACACGAGGTTTTTCTCCTACTCCATCGCCCCATTCTCTTGTAAACAAGGGTTTGATAGAAAGGAAGTCTTCCGGATAATTGCTCATGACATCTCCATCCTTCGGAAACTTGGATACTTGTTTATAAAAGACATCATAATAGGGTTCCATTTCGGCATGACCGAAATAATCACCAGCTGTGTACATTTGATCTCCCGGATATTCGGCATGTGCCAACTCATATATTTCTTTTGCTAAAGATACTGGATATCTTGATTCATTTAAGGCTGTCTCCCAAAGTACAACAGAAGGATGATTGCGATCCCTGCGAATCATTTGTCGCCCTACCTGATAAAGACGCTTGATGAAAATTGAATCAGGATTATAAAACTGCCAACCCGGAATACATTCAACTACTAACAATCCATATTTATCACAAGCTTCCAAAAAGGCAGGATCTTGAGGATAATGTGCTGCCCGAACAGCATTATAACCACCTCGCTTCAAATCAATCACGTCTCTTTCCTGCATGGAATTAGAAGCCGCATCTCCTACATTCGGATATGCCTGATGACGATTTGCCCCACGTAAATATAATTTCTCTCCATTAATAAAAAAGCCATCCTTAGCTGTATAACTAATTGTCCGAATTCCTATGTGCTGTTCTACTTGATCCAATACTGAAGAACCCGACAATAGTTGGGTTTGCAACAGGTATAAACTAGGAGAATAAGGGTGCCACAATGCTGGACACTCAACAGTCAAGTCTTGTACAACCGTTTGATCCGACAAGCCACCCAGCTTGACAGAAGCTTCTTCCTCGGCAACAACACATCCCGTAGAATCTTTTAATACCGAACGTACAATTAATGATTCTTCAGTATCTGTTATATTCCGGATATGCGTAGAAAGATGAATCCGGGCTTTATCTTGTGTTACTTCCGGGAATGTTACAAACTGACCACCTCCAGCAACAAGATCCTCTTGCAAAGGATCCGTTATATATATCTTATCCGTAACTATCATCCTTACATCCCGGTAAATTCCACTATAATAGTAAAAATCCATCTTATCTTGTGGTTTTCCAGGAGGTGTTAATGGATCCGGCTCCGCCGAAACACGAATAGCCAGAACATTATTTTCATTCCACTTGATCTGCCCGGTCAAATCTGCGACAAATCCCATATATCCGCCATGATGCTCTGTTATTTTCTTACCGTTCAAATAGACTTCACAGTTTGTCATCACACCTTCAAAAGAAACCACGACACGTTTATCCGCATATTTTCGGGGTAATTTGAAGTAACGGCGGTACCAACCTATACCATCATAAATAGAATTACCTCCACAATGTTTCTTTTCCAACTGCATAATATGAGGTAAAACGACAGGAATCCAATTTGAGTCTGCTAATTCCGTTGCATATCCATCCTTTATATCACCCCGATAAAAAGCCCAATCGGTATTCATGTTTAATGTTTCCCGGCCTAATGAAGAATTGCTGCAACTGCTATTTATAAACAATACACAAATAGAGACCAGACAATAATACAATACACTGCTACATTTCATAAAATATTGTGTTTCTCATTACAAATGAAAAGGATATATTGGCTCTGCCAATACATCCCTTTCTTAAAAAACTTTATTTCAAACAGAATATTAATATCCTTCGTTTTGTTTCAAATTAGGATTCTTGTCGATAGCACTCTGCGGTATCGGTAAATAGCGATTGTAAGAAGCGAATGCTCGATTTTCAACTAAAGCAGTTCCAGATATAGTAGCACGCTTTGTCGGATCTGGTTCAGAAGTATTGACAGTTCCCACAACACGAGTTAAAGGTCCATTTAAGACTGTCTCTGCTAACATCTTTCCGCTGTCATCCTTCCAACGAATAATATCCTGACGGCGTAAACCTTCTCCTGCTAATTCTACAGAACGTTCACGTCTGATCAATTCCCGCAACTTAGCCTGATTATTATATTTATTCTGATCTACATCAGGCATACCAACTCGATTACGAACTTGATTCAATAAATTATAAACTTCTGCAGAAGGACCATTCAATTCATTTTCGGCTTCAGCATAACTCAATAAAACCTCTGCGTAACGGAAAACTATTGGCTGAGCATTTGTACTCCAAATATCTCCATATTGCGTATAAGGATTCAAATATTTAGCCCATGTTAAAGCCGTTTTAGAAGCATTATCTGCATCATCCGGATAGTTAGGATTCTTTGCCCCATCAATAGTTGCATCCAACGTATTTAATATTGTTTTACCAGTTAATCCAACCCAGTCCATACCAGGATAAAGAACTGTCATAGCCATACGAGGATCACGGTTAGCAAACGGATGAGTTGCATCATAACCACTACCTGCTTCTTCCTTTGTCAAACCATTACTCATTTCATAAGTGTCAACCAAGTTTTGAGTAGGAACCATAGATGACCATCCTCCGTCAGCATTATTATACATGGTTGCAATCATCCAATTTGAATATAAATTTTCATCATGCTGAACAGATGCAATAATCTCTTTCGAATTTTGACCCGCTAAAGTAAACAGATTTTCATAACTCGGATCTAATTCGTAGATTCCCAAATCCATAATTGCTTTTGCCGCATCTTTGGCACGCTGATAATCTCCATAAAATAATGAAGCACGCATATTCAAAGCCAAAGCAGTACCTTTAGCAATGTAACCACTTGCTTCTGGAGCATCATACAACATTGGAATAGCCTCATCCAATTCATTATAAATAAAGTTCTTTACTTCTTCTTCTGAATTTCGAGGTACTTGAGCTTCTTCTGCCGTCTCATAAGACTCAATGATAGGTACACCACCATAGATCCAGTTCATCAAAAAATACTGATAAGCACGAATCGTCTTTACTTGTCCTATCATATTATTCTTTTTAGACTCCTCTGCGAACTCTATATTCGCAATATTTGTCAGGAAATCATTACAACGGCGAATCATACTAAATGAATAATAACCTGCTACTTGATTACTTGCAGTCATACTTCCATTTCCTATATTTCGCCATCCCTCATGGATATGATAGTTAAATCCGAAATCAGAACCACAGTCCCAATATAATATACCAGATTCATCAGCCCAACCATCATAACAGCCAATCAAAAATTTCTCTGCATCAGCTTCTGTTTGCCAAGTCGTACTAGGAGACAAGGCATCATGAGGGATTGTCTCCAAAAAGTCTGAACAAGAAGTCCCTATCAAAGACATTCCTGCTAGCATATATACTAATAAACGTTTCATATATTCTTATAATTATAATTTTTACCTTAAATAAATCGTTACTTAGAATGTTATGTTCACACCAAAAGCATGAGTTTGTGTCAACGGGAAGTTTGAACCACGTTCTACTGGGATTTCAGGATCCACGTTAACCAACATATTATGAATTGTAAATAGATTTTCTACTGAATAATAGAAACGTAAATTTTCAATTCCAACAGACTTTATAACACTCTTTGGCAGAGAATAACCAAATTGTAAATTCTTCATACGCAAATAACTTGCATTCTGAATCCAGAATGAAGATACTACATTTGAAGACAAACTTGGAGATGTCGTTGAATATGCAATACGCGGCATTGTTGCATCCTGATTTTCAGGAGTCCAAGCATCTAACCATACAGTTGCCGGGTGAGAATCGTCACCATTAAAATATCCAGTTACTTCTTGGTTGATCAAACGATAAACACCTGCTGCACCTGAAAATACCATTGACAAATCAAATCCTTTATATCCGGCATTCAAGTTCAAACCAAAAGTAACAGAAGGATCTGAAGATCCAATGATTGTACGGTCATCAGATGTAATCTTACCATCTCCATTGGTATCTTGATAAATCAAATCACCACCTTTAAACTGTCTTGTTCCAAAAGGATAACCTTCTTGTGTTGAATATTTATTCATCCATGCCTGAGCTTCCTCATCCGAACTAAAGAAACCATCTGCCTTATATGCATAGTAAGAATTTAAACGTTCACCAAGGATTCGACGTTTATTTCCATTGTTGGGATCAACCATTGATTCAACACCACCCAAATCCAAAATCTTATTCTTATTATAAGCCATATTAGCAGTAGCGCCAAAAGACCAGTCACCCCATTGATTATTGTAACTCAATATCAATTCAACACCACGATTGACCATTGATCCTACATTATCTTTATAGGCATCCAATCCGAATTCGTTAGGAACAGGAACGTCCATAATGATACCTGTTGTCTTGCGATCATAATAATCAAAAGTAAAATTAATCTTATTATTGATCGTTGCATCCAAACCAAGTCCCCAAGTTCTAGCCTTTTCCCAAGTAATAGTAGACAGCTTATAAGACTTCTGATAATATCCGGATTGCAATGTTCCTCCTAATGGGTAGCTTGCATCTACATTATATGTACTCATCCAAGGATAATAATCATCCAACGCATCTTGGTTACCTAATAATCCCCAAGAAGCTCTAAGCTTCAAATTGCTCAACCAATCCTTAGCATTTTCCATAAAGCCTTCTTCACTCAAACGCCATGCTCCAGAGAATGAAGGGAAATATCCCCAACGATGTCCATCAGCAAAACGCGAAGATGCATCTGAACGAATATTAGCTTCTAATAAATACTTTCCGGCATAATCGTAATTAACACGTCCAAACCAAGAAATCATTGCCAAAGAACGTGTATATCCCGTATTCTTCTGAGTTGCCGCATCACCTGCATTCATATCATCCAGATCATTTGTCGGGAAGTTTTTACGTTCCATTGTATTTTCTGTATAATCATACTTCTCAGTATGCCAACCTGCCATTGCTTTCAAATTATGTTGTCCGAATGACTTATCATAATTCAGCAATGCATCGAATGTTGCCCGATGCCATCCATAATAGTTTTCATTTAGCTTATTAGGCTCAGTCTCTTTATTGGCATTATATTTAATATACTTTTGGAATGCACGATAATGTTGCTGATTATTTACATAAGATCCTGTAACCGTAGCTACCAATCCATCTATAATCTTATAGTCAGCCGCCAATGTTCCTGAGAAATTCTGATTTTTACGATCAACTGTCTGATCCGCATCCAACCACGCAATTGGGTTTCCATCAGAAATTGTTCCGTAAGTACCATCTTCATAACGATTTACAATCCACGGAGCCATACGGTTTAATTGACGAATAATCTGGTCTGAACTACCTCCTGCATATGAAGAGTTAGGATCTGAATAATCGTTTTTAATATAAGCCAGATTTAAACGAACAGTTAAACGGGAATTTAGTTTCATATCCAAATTAGTACGACCATTAAACTGCTGTCGTTCTGCATTCGGAAGAATACCTGTTTGATTCAAATAACCAACAGAACCCATATATTTCACATCTTCCGTACCACCGCTTACACTTACATTATGAGAATGCTGTACACCTGTTTGATAAGCTTCATCATACCAGTTTGTATTAGGATGTGTATAAGGAGAAGAACCATCTTTAAACTTTTGCAAATCATCATCTGAAAAACGGGCATTCAATCCGTTATCTACCAATGATTGATTATATAATCTGGCATAATCATATGAACTCATACGATCTACCAATTCTGTTGCTTTTTGTGCTCCTACATATCCATTATAAGAAATACGGGGCTTTCCTGTTTTTCCTCGTTTTGTGGTAATCAAAATAACACCATTGGAAGCTTTTGATCCATAGATAGCAGCTGAAGCAGCATCTTTCAATACTGAGATACTTTCGATATCATTTGGGTCAACCGAGTTCATGGTTCCTGTTTCTATACCATCAACCAAAATATATGGATCTGCTGTATTTAAAGTACCGACACCTCGAATACGTATAGTCGCACCATCCTGTCCCGGACGTCCTTGTCCTGATGTTACTTGAACACCTGGCATCATACCTTGCAAACCTGAAGAAACATTCTGGATAGGACGGCTTTCCAGCGCTTTACTATCTATTTGTGATACAGATCCAGTCATGTTCACTTTCTTTTGCGTACCATAACCCACAACTACAACTTCTTCCAAAGCCTGTGAATCTTCTTTCAGTGTAATCGAGAACTTATCTTGTGTTCCGACTTTCACCTCAAAATTGCTATAACCAATATAGGAAACGACCAGTACAGAATTTGCATCCACTCCATCCAAAACAAAGTTTCCATCAAAATCAGTAATTGTACCGTTGGTCGTGCCTTTTACCATGACATTCGCTCCAATAACAGGCGTACCTGTTTGATCGACTACCGTACCTGTTATCTTGCCGTTTTGCTGTACCACATTTATCTCCGGCAAGACTCCTGTCAAATTTACACTCTCCGCAAAAGCAGAAGAGACACACATCACTCCCACTAAAGAGGTTAACTTAAACACGCTGAAATAGTGTTTACATCCGGTTAACAACAAGGCGTTAGCTACCTTGATTTTCTTTTTATCCATAAATTATCGTAATTAATTAATTTGGTATTTGATTTTATTTTTTGTTTAAGTCTATATTTTGACTTCTTAAAGAGGATATACTTACCGAGTACACCCTCTTCTTTCGTTCTCTATTCTTTCTTATCCGTCATAGGCTTTCTATTTTTTAATTTGTAAAGTTCATTATTTTTCTACCGGTACAAACTCCAAGTTGCCATCGTCACTCTCGCCTTCGTCCGGTTTCTTGTTTGCTTCTTTTTGTGCCGTGCTTTGGTTGAACACGGTCTTGAAGTTACGGGTCACCCCATTCATGCCGTCTATCAAATCGTTCACCATACCCAGCAACACGGCCGATTCCGGATCGGTCGCTGCGATAATGCCCGTCGCACGGATCAAGTCCTGGATTTCTTCCAACTGCGTGTCGGCAAGCAGGCGCAAATCTTGTGTCTTGACCTGCAGGTGCTTTGCCTGGCGGTCCTTGACGCGTACATCTTTCACCTCCTCAAACTTGTCATTCACTGTTTCCAGCTGTGTCAGGATTTCGTTCAAGCGCAGGGTTGTGACTGCCGCGGCAGCTTCGTCCTTCTTCAAATCAACCAGCAAACCCCGGATCATCTGCGTCTCCACATCCATCGCCTTCCCTTGGATACCTTTATAAACCCGAAGGATCACGTCTAATGTCTTGGCTGCTGCCTGTTCTTCTGCTACAGCCGACAACAATCCCGAAGCTACCAGAAAGAACAACATCGACAACAGACGGTCGCGCTCCACATCGAGAGCCGTCGTATCGCCGGTTGAGGTACTGGCCTGGGCTTCCATCGACCGCTCGGTCAGATCATCAACCGTCATCGCATACCCCTCGAACAATTCACCCGAAACGTGCATGGTTTCTAACGTCTCTTCACCCACCGCCTGCAACTGCTTCAATTGCGCCGTGTGATAGGCGGCATGCAGGGAATTGTTGTAACGAGAAGCATTGCTTCCCTCAAACTTTTTAAATACAGCCATAAAAATCTCCTTCCTTTTCTATTTTTACTCCTTCCGAGTCACTCGAAAGCTTCACTTTTCTATTTTTATCCCTTCTGAGTCACTCAAAAGATCTACTTTTCTATTTTTACTCCTTCTGAGCCACTCGAAAGATCTACTTTTCTATTTTTACTCCTTCTGAGCCACTCGAAAGATCTACTTTTCTATTTTTACTCCTTCTGAGCCACTCAAAAGATCTACTTTTCTATTTTTACTCCTTCTGAGTCACTCAAAAGATCTACTTTTCTATTTTTGCTCCTTCTGAGCCACTCGAAAGATCTACTTTTCTATTTTTACTCCTTCTGAGTCACTCGAAAGCTTCACTTTTCTATTTTTACTCTTTCCAAGTCACTCAGAAGCATAGCATGCTAAGTCTTTACCACATAAAAAGAACGAGCAAAGCCCGGTTACTGAAGGATAAAATCCTTCAGTAACCGGGCTTTCGCTCGTTCTTTCTTTTATATAATAGATTAGGCTGGCTGGCTGGCTGGCTAATCTTTTATTTGATTCCACAAAAATTATATCCATAAATTGTGTTAACATGATATTATAAATGGTATTCGACTATTAACGGGCGCAAATATAATTAAGACTATTTAATTACACAAGCATTCATGATATTTTTTCTTGAAGGTGATAATCGACTTTTCTCATAGGCCACAGAAAAACAAAAATTAAGAAACTATTTCACCTCATACAAAACAACAACAGGATTATCTTCTTCCTTTAACTCTAATAATTCTTTCCTATTTAATAAAGAAGGGAAATATTGATATAATAAATCGGGATTGATTTCTTCGATAAGCAGGTTTCCATTGCCCCAACGAGGAAAGAAACGAAAGTTTTCAATTAAATCATTCTTGATTTTTCCTTGTGCAATCATTTTGTCGTCTTCCCTATCATACACAGCATAACAACGATTACCATCATATCCATAACTAAATATAAAATGATGATCCGTAACAAAAAAATGTTCTTTCAACAAATAAGTAAAGTCTGGACTTGAAATATCATATTCCTCTATATTCTCACCATCAGGAAAAGTTCTTTCACTAAAACATATCTGACATGCTTGATCAAACTGATCCCCGCTATATATCATATTCCCATATATGGGAGAGATAAAAGGTATATTATTCACTTTCGAAAACACATCTATCCCACCATAATTATAAGTAGCCAGTTCTTCTCTTGGTAGTATATTCTCTATATAATTACCGTTTTTATCTATCAAAGAAAAGCGATAATCATCTTTTTGACCAGAAGGCTCATTGTATAGAAAAATCTTTTCACCTAAAATAAGAAACTGGCTCGCCATAGTACGATATTTAACCATCCCTTCATACGATAAATCTTCATTATACTTCAAAATCGCTTGACGTGGAAAATCTAATACATATAAACAATCATCTTCAACATCAAAATCCATTATTTGGACATACTCTCCTGGCCCATTTCCGACTTTAAACAAAGACTGAAGATATTCACCACTTTCTCTGAATATAAAAATTGCATTATTAACTCGATCCAACACAAACAACTTTTCATTTACCTTTTTTATTTTATCAATACTTGACAACAAACAATTTTCATTCGTTTCAAGAGGTATTATTTTATAATTTCGGATGAAAGAAGAAGCTAAGTATTCTTCATCTGCTTGATCAACTGAGACCTTTACTATTTTTGCATTTGCATCCAATTGTCTTTGGCACGAAGAAAAGAAACATATTCCTCCCACAAACCAACAAGCATAAACCAATAACAAAACTAGTTTTTTCATTTTCATAATGATTGATAATTAACCCTCTATAAGCAAAACGTATAGCAAACAAAAACTACGGAGCGAAAATCAAACTTTTTTGAAAAATCTTTCTGTATTTCGAATTTTCATTGAAAGACAAGTTGATAATGACATACAGTGAAAATGATTTCTAAATGAAGATTTTCATAAAAAGGTTTGCACGAAACTCTAAATCAAAAGTAACGAGAATCAAAAACAATTCCTATTAGAATTGCTACTGATTCTCGTTACTTTTATTTAAAGATATCGTATGCAGATATTCTTGCCCTAAATCAAGTTGCTTACAAAATTTCTTATTCCATCAATAATATCCTTTTGTCTGCTCATTGGCAGCCTGTCCCGTTTCATAGATTGGTTGGCGTGGACACATTTTAACTTCTGCATCAAACAGTAGTTCAATAACACGGACCGGTTCATTGTCCTTTGCTTCTGGTAACACAAAATGAACATATTCATCATCCTTTACATAAAATTCTATGGGCTTGTGTGTCTCATAATCTGTTACAGACTCAAACGTTTGCAAGAGACGAGGCAAGCAGACTTCCATCAGAGATTTATCAGTGACCATAATCCAGGCTTTGTTTCCTTTACGGGTACTAACTCCTCCGGGGAAAGGATAAAACGGGCCTCCTCTCGTTCCATAGATCATTTCAGCATGAGAGTTTAACCACATACCCAGCGTATCCATCAATGCGATTTGCGGTTTATCAAAACTTCCATCCGGACGCGGACCCAGATTAATCATATAGTTTCCGTTGTTTCCGACAACATGTACCATATCTTTGATCAACTCTTCTGCCGTCATCAATTGAGGATTGGGATTATATGACCACTGACGTTTATCAATCGTAACCCATGCTTGCCAGGGATGATCAGCCCATTTGGTTACATTATTCCCATGGTTCACCAGACGTTCCCGATCTTGAAAATCACCGGCAAAACGTTTCCCATCGATCTCTACATGATTCGTGGCACTTACAGAACGACGCCCTATATCTATACGGGTATTTAATAAGATGTCCGGTTTTACTTCATGAAATCTACGATAAAAATGCGAACCGACTTCATGTGTATAAGTATCATCCCACTCTCCATCAAATTGGATAAACGCCAGATCATATTTACGGATAATTTCTGTAACCTGATCTTCCATATATTTAAAATAACGTTCCAAGTTCGGACTATCCGCCTGTTTCTTGAAGAGAGTTCCCGGACCTCCATGATCATTGGGTGTCCAATCCGGATGATACCAATCTATATTGGAATAATAAGCCCCCAAAACCAGTCCGTTCCGATCGCAAGCTTTCTTCAGTTCACCCAGGATATCAATTTTACGGGCTGCATTTTCCATATCATAGTCCGAATAATCCGAAAACCAAATGGAAAAGCCGTCGTGGTGCTTTGATGTAGGAGAGACATAACGTATTCCCCAACGCTTCATTAACTGGCACCATTCTTCAGCATCAAACTTATTCGGGTTAAACCGTTTATAAAACTGATCATATTTCTTAGCTGGGATGGAAGTACCACGACTCCAGCCAATTTCCTTGCCACCTAATGCCGAAGGTCCCCAATGAACACTCAAGCCGATGCGTAAATCCTGCCATCTTTCCAAAGCCTTTTCCGGAGCTTTCAAATCCGGATTCAAATCGCCTCCGCCACTTAATACAGATGGAATACGGATATATTCTTTTAAATGCTTGCACCAATTCAGATAACCGGCAGGTGTCAGATGCAAGAAATCACCTCCATAATAGGCCTTTACCAAAGAGCCGTCTGCCTGAACAAACCACGAAGTCGGATTAACGTAAACAACATCTCCCCAAGTCTTACGCTGCAGAATAGAATGGATCGAATCACATTTCATACGCATAGGCGAAGTTTTTTCCAGTCCGGCTGGAAGCAAACCCATCAACAGAATTTGCGTTTCAGGCATTTGCTTGCGTGTTTCTTCTACTACCGCACAAATTCCTTCTGCTATATCCGCAGCACGATGTCCGGCATTCACATTATTAATTCCTATGGTTATCACTGCATACGCAGGCTTAGATGCGCCATATTTACCATGGCGTAAACGCCATAACAAGTTTTCTGTCCGATCACCCGAAATACCTGCTGATTCCCAAGTCAAATCTTTGAAGCAGCTATCCACTGCTGTTTTACCCGGTTTATACGTAACCAGCTCGCGACTGCCACCCAATCCCTGTGTAATGGAATTA
Source organism: Parabacteroides faecalis (assembly GCF_022809355.1). Lineage (GTDB taxonomy): Bacteria > Bacteroidota > Bacteroidia > Bacteroidales > Tannerellaceae > Parabacteroides > Parabacteroides faecalis. The sequence goes on from NZ_JAKZMM010000011.1 coordinate 76,766, forward strand.
CCCAAAAACAGAATATCCAGTTTCTTTCGGGAAAGAATCTGCGTGATTTCTTCTGAAACAGCATGCCAATCGGCTCCTTCTTTCCAACCAGCCGCCGAGCGATATTCATTTCCCGGAATTGCGAATGTACAAGGATTGGCCTTTTCTGTCGTTGGTTCCAGATAATGACATAAGCGCATAGCCATTCGTCCTGCACCTATGGAAGACGGATGTAAACGGTCTGGCATTAAGGAAGCATCATAGGTCTCTCCCATCAGATCATGCATTTCCACATATTCCAGCTTCTCTTCTTTCGCAATTTCCTTAATTACCGGAACCAGCATTCCCTGAATAACACTTTCCTTGATATTATCGTCCGGTGACAAAAAGCAACGAACCGGACCCAACAAAATAATCCGAGGATGAGAAGACAACTCCTGATAACTGCGAATCAACTTCAGATAATCCGACTTAAACTTACGCTTATATTTAATATTCTGAGGCTTTGAATCGTTCGTTCCTAACTTAATAAACACAATATCCGGCAAGAACGCCAACGATTGCTTGTATTCTTCCGTCTCCATATACGGATAATCCCCTTTCAACAAGGCAGTCGCCCCATTATGTCCAAAGTTCCGTACTTCATATTTCTCGCCCAAATAAGCCTGCAACTGTGCCGGATAACTATTCTTATCCCGATTGACAATACCGGCACCATAGGTAATACTGTTTCCGACGCAAGCCACTTTAATGGGTGTTCCCCATCCCAACACCGTCAGGCAGAGCAACCAAACTAAAAAAACATACTTCCGTTTCGTTTTCATGATTTATCCATTTAAGTTAAGTCTGATAATTTTCTATGATACAAAGATAAGGCGAAGAAAATATAGTTTTATCATGATTGGGGGAAGAAAAGTACAAATTCCGATCATTCTCCCTACTATTCTCTAAAAGAATCTACATAAACAATAAAAAAAGAAGGTCCACCTAACAATAGGCAGACCTTCTCTTTATCTTAGTAAACCGTATATTTTTATTAAGCTTCTGCTTTGATTTCCTGTACAGAAACGAATGAACGGTTTTCTTTTCCCTTGTGGAATGTAACAACACCATCAACCAATGCATACAAAGTATGATCTTTTCCCATACCAACGTTTACACCCGGATGATGAGCTGTACCTCTCTGACGTACGATGATGTTACCTGCTTTAGCAACTTCACCACCGAACAACTTAACACCTAATCGTTTGCTTTCTGATTCACGGCCGTTCTTAGAACTACCAACACCTTTCTTATGTGCCATTTCTTCTTACTCCTTTTAAACGTTAAGCAACAACTTCTTTAATCAATACTTCTGTGAACTGCTGACGGTGACCGTTCAATTTACGATAACCTTTTCTTCTCTTCTTGTGGAATACCAATACTTTGTCACCCTTTACAAGCGGAGAAACTACTTCACATACTACTTTTGCGCCCTCTACTACCGGAGCACCAACTTTTACTTCGCCGTTGTTATCTACTAATAATACTTTGTCGAATTCAACAACTGCGCCATTTTCAGCGTTCTGAATGTGGTGAACGAACAATTTTTTGCCCTGTTCTGCCTTGAACTGCTGACCGTTAATTTCTACAACTACGTACATCTGTCTTTTTATCTTTAAACAGGTTAGGTCCCGGGGGTGAGTATTCTTTCTGATACTACTTTTCTACCCTCTGCGGAAAATCGGTTGCAAATTTAGATATTAAATATGAATCATACAAACTTTCCATGTTTTATTTTCCTATTTTTCTTCGCTTTCCCCAACGAACAACCAATCTCCTCATGACGTTGTCTTTCCCAATTAACATCAAGTATCCTCCAACTAAGTTAGAATCTTGTGGATTTCTCTTCAAATATACCGATATTTAATTACATCACATTGGTGAATTAATTAATTCACTAATATAAATTAATCAACTCACAATTGTGATGTAATCAATTCACATATATGAATTAATTAGTTTAAAAGATATTTTACTTAAAAAGAGAATTAAGATCAAGAAACAAACCCTCTTTTTCATCAGCAATCAAGAGATATAAAAGGATTCGCGCCTTTATTCAACTTGATATATATCAAAAAACAAGTATTTCCGGAAGTCTGGTTATTTATTTTAACGGATGGAACGAACCATGAAACGTTTCATTTACACTATTTTTGCTTTACATGAATATTTAAAGTCTATTTACTATGTCAAACAGAAGAACTTTTTTGAAAAACATCTCCCTCCTAACCTTGGGAGGTTTAGCTAGCCAATCGATGCTGGCATCTAATAAATCAGCAGAGTTTCTAGCAAGTGCTGGTTCCGTTTCCAATAATGCTGCTAAAAAACAAATGGGATTACAAACGTATTCTTTAGGCCAGGAATTATTAAAAGACATGCCAAACGGGTTGCAACGTCTGGCAAAAATGGGATATACCGAACTGGAAATATTCGGTTATAAAGAAGACAGCGGTAAATTCGGCGATTATTCGGCCGACAATACCACATTCATTGCACCTAAGGATTATAAGAAGATGGTAGACGATGCCGGAATGAAGATTACCAGTTCACACCTCTCTCCTTCTTTACGGGACTATACCAAAGAGAACATGTCTAAATTTGAAGAATTCTGGAAGAAGGCTACCGACATCCATGCAGAACTAGGAGTTACATGTATGGTTCAACCCAGTCTTCCCCAAATCGAAAACGAAGATGATGCCAAGCGGGTTTGCGACATCTTTAACCGGGCTGGTGAGATAACGAAAAGCGCAGGTATCCTTTGGGGTTACCATAACCATAGCAACGAATTTAAGCGTGTTTTGAAAGCCGGAGAGAAACCAGATCCAAACCGGAAGCCTTGGGATAAACCGCAAGGTACTTATATTGAAGAATTGTTCCTGAAGAATACCGACCCAAGCAAGGTCATGTTCGAATTGGATGTTTACTGGGCGGTTATGGGACAGCAGGATCCACTGGAATGGCTGGAAGATTATCCCGACAGATTCAAATTATTGCACATCAAAGACCGTTGGATTATCGGCGATTCCGGTATGATGAACTTCCCGAATATCTTCAAGAAAGGATATGAAATCGGCATCTTAGGTTATTATGTCGAACTGGAAGGCGACCGGAAAGGACGTACACAATTCGAAGGGGTTGAGAAGAGTGCACAATATCTACAAAACGCAGACTTTGTTAAATAACGTCTATCAGGTATAAACATATATACATGATAATATAAGTTCACAAGGTACATGGCTTTATTACAAGTTAGAACCTTGTGAACTTATTTGTTTTCCAACCTTTACAGACCGGAAGTATTATTTACTGACAAAGTGATATTCGCCAGAACCAACCTCGACTACCAACTCTGTTTCCGTATTACTCACCTGATGGATACCAGGTTGTGAAGAAACATTCACGCCATATTCTTTAGGAATCCGTATCACAGCCGTCGTATTGCCTGGAACCACCACACGCCAGTCCAGACGATTGCCGTCACGCGTCCAGTCGCTTACTATCTTTCCGTAGACCGATTCATACGAAGCCTTAACATGATTCAAACCTTCCGGAAAGACCGGAGCCATTTCGATTTTCTTAAAGGCCTGAGCACCGTCAGCACATTTAATTCCGGCCAAGTCTTCATAATACCAGATCAGCAGATCGCCCAACAACATCACATGATTGGCCGAATTCATGGCAGGATCGGCCGTATCACCGTTCCAAAGTTCCCAAATCGTCGTAGCGCCTTTATTAATCATATAGCCCCAACTTGGATATGTTTCGTTCGTAACGATCTTAAACGCCAAGTCCTTCCTTCCGTATTCCGTCAGACCACGCATCAAATGCTGAATACCCAACACGCCAGTACTAACATGGCCGCCAAAATCTTCTTCGGTCTTGCGTACAATATTATCGAACACTTTCTGTTCAAATCCTTCGGGAACAAGTCCCAGACGCAAGGAAAGAATATTGGCCGTCACCGTATTGTTGCCATACTGAGCCGTCTCCCGATTGAAGAACTTGGCATTGTAAGCCTCTTTCATTTCGGCAGCACGCTTCTGGTAGGCCGGAATATCAGCCGTCTGTCCACACAACTCGGCAAACTTAACCATCTTATTCAGCAAATCATAGTAAACTGTCGTACTCAGAATAGCACCGTCCGTCTTACGGGCCGGATCTTGTGAATGAATCAGATGCTGTTCTTCGGGCGGCATACACCAGTCTCCATACGTATCCTTAACAATCACACCATCTTTCATTGCTACTTCTTCCATGTGTTGCATCCAGCGTTTCATCGAAGGATAATGTTTCCGGATCGCACTGTCATCACCAAACTGGCGATAAAGCATATCCGCTACATAGAAATAAGCCGAAGGCCACGTCACATCGTCGGCATAGATTTCCCAATACTTCGGAGAAACCACCGAAATACTTCCAGCTTCATTCTGCGAATCTTCAATATCCTGCAACCATTTATTATATAAAAGCGCATTATTGAACAAGTAGGCTTCGCCACTGGCTCCCGTTGCCCGGTCGCCTAACCAACCCAAACGCTCATCACGCTGCGGGCAGTCAGTCGGCATACCTCGGTAATTACTGCGAATACCCCAGAATGCATTCTTATGGATCTGATTTACCAACGCATTCGAACTCTCAAACTGACCGGAAGTAGACATTGCATCATACACCACGTAACCGGCGAAATCACGATTGGAAGGCTGATAATCCAAACCGCTAACTTCAACGTAACGAAAACCATGATACACGAAGCTCGGCTGCCAAGAGAATTCGCCATCAACGGCCGGTGTATAAACATCTGTTACTTTCGCTGAACGCAGATTCGCCACATAAAGAGAAGTATCCGGATTAAGAATCTCAGAAAAACGGAAAGTAATCGGCTGATTGTTTTTCCCTTTCAGTTTTACACCCAGCCAACCAACCATATTCTGGCCCATATCCAAGATAAACTTCCCATCCGAACGGGCTATTACGTTTACAGGAACGACAGTGTCCTGCACCGCCAGATTCGGATTCGGCTGAGCCGTCAGCTTTCCACCCGGCTCTTTCATCACGTCTGCCGCTCTCCAGTCCGAATCATCAAACGATAAGGTATTCCAGCCCTTCAATTCTTTCCGGGCATCATACTCTTCACCATCAAATTCATTGTTCGCTACAATCGGTCCCTGCGAAGTTACCTTCCAACTCGTATCACTGACAACCTGATCGACGCTACCATCGGTATATTCTACTTCCAGCTGAGCCAACAAAGAAGGTAAGCCCGTCGTCAGCATACCCGGAACACGCATCGAGAAATAACGTCCGTTACCTAAGACGACACCCAACAGATTCTCTCCTTGCTGTAATAAATCAGTGACGTCATATACATTATAATATACACGCGATGTATAAAGCGAAGGCATCGGCGCAAAGACATCATTGCTGATCCGCTTACCATTCAAATAAGATTCCGAAGAACCCAAACCTGAAATATACAACACAGCGCGTTTTACCTCTTTACTGACCTGAAAAGGCTTTCGCAGATAACGAGCTGCCAGCCTTGTTTCACCCTGATCTTTCTCGCCCGGATTACTCAAAGCATTCTCGCCAATCCATTGCGCTTTCCAGCCATTGGCATCCAATATCGCCATGCCCCAAGTCTGGATATCGCTCCATTTTCCGGAACCCTGATTCGTTTTTACCTTTACCCGCCAGAAATAAGGCTTTTTAGCCTGTAAAGATTTTCCGCCATAAGCAATCCAAAGCGACTGATCTGAATCAACTTCTCCCGAATCCCACAAAAGATTCTTTTCCGCTTTCAAGTCTTCAGCCGAAGCCGCTACCTGAATTCGATAACCAGTTTGCACTAAATCCGGCTGTTCACTACGTATCTGCCAGGAAAAACGAGGATGTTCTACGTCAATTCCCTGTGGATTGTCTTTCATCTCGACCCGCAAATGACTTACCTGTATGGAATCGGAAGTAGGATTACAACCCATTATTCCTACCAAGGCTAAGCATATACTACATAAAATAATTTGCTTTTTCATTTATAATAGATTTTAGATTGTACATGATTGTCAAAGGAACAAATAAAATCCGTCACTTTACTTTAAATATTGACACGTAAACTATCTATTTTGACACAAATAAAAGTATTCATAGACAAAATACCTTTTTTAGTCGATTCTTTTTGAAAAAGAATGTCTGTTTCCGGTAATTTGTATCCCAAAAGATAAAAGATTAGACAATATGATGAACAAGACTATCAAAACAATTCTCGTTTCGGGTTTCTTCCTCTATACGATTCCCGTCATGGCACAAGAAGAATTCCCTGACATGCAACCGCCTTTCCCTCAACAGGAAGAAGGGAAAGCTCCATTTAAGGAAATACCTAATCCGGAAAAGTCGGCAAAACAGATTACGGAAGAAATGGCAAAAGAGCTCAATCTGACGGAAAAACAATATAAGAAGGTATATAAACTAATCCTAAAAGAGCAGAAATCCCTAATAGAAAACCGTATGGGACAAATGCGTCCGCCCATGATGCCAGGAAATCCAGGAGAAGGAGAAATGCCCATGATGGGACAGCCAGGAGAACGCCCGCCGATGGGTATGGGACCAGAAGGCATGTCGCACCCAAGACCGCCTCGAATGGATGAAGATATGGCAAAAGAGCTGGAAAAAGCCCGGCAGAAAAAAGAAAAGAAACTAAAGAAGATATTAACAGACGAACAATATACCCGTTGGCAAGAAATACAATTAAAACGAAAGAACGAACCGGGAAAACCGCCCGTTCCACCCGAAGAAAAATAAATCCGTCCTCAAAGCGAAAAGGATAGGCAGATTCCTGTATCTTTGCGTAATAAATCAAACATAAAAGATATGAACTATTACGAAGTCAACTTTAATTACGAATCTGCAATTGAGCCTTCAGTAGTAAGTGATATTCTGGCAGCAGAATTAGGTGAAATCGGTTTTGAGAGCTTTACGGAAACAGACGAAGGCCTGCAGGCTTATATTCAGGATAAGCTCTACTCGGAAACAGCCCTCAAGGAGAAACTAAACGATTTCCCTATTCCGGAAGTCCATATCCATTACACCTGTACGCCCATTGAAAGTAAAGACTGGAACGAAGAATGGGAAAAGAACTACTTCAAACCAATACGGATCGGACAGGAATGCATTATCCGGGCTTCGTTTCATCCGGAAGAACCGGGTTATACCTATAATATTATTATCGATCCGAAGATGGCGTTCGGAACAGGCAATCATGCAACCACCTTCCTGATGATTCAGGAAATGCTGCAATTAGACTTGCAAGGGAAAGAATTGCTGGATATGGGTTGTGGAACTGCCGTACTGGCTATTCTTGCCAAGCTGAGAGGAGCCGAAAGAGTTGTAGCCATCGATATTGACGAATGGGCCTACAATAACGCTTTGGAAAATATCCGATTGAATCATACCGAAGATATTCAGGTAGCTTTAGGCGGAGCTGAACAAATTGCCCGTTTCGGACAATTCGATTTCGTGTTTGCCAATATCAACCGGAACATCCTGTTGAATGATATTTGCCAATATGTTCACTGCATGAAACCAGGAGCCAGTCTTTTCATGAGTGGTTTTTATCAAGAAGATATCCCCGTTATCCAAGCTGAATGCGAGAAAAACGGATTAAGATTCGATTCATTCCGGGAAAAAGACAATTGGGTTGCTGTAAAAGTTAGTAAGCCTGAGCAGATTTAACATATTTTACACGCTTAATCCAAACATTTTCCATATTTTCGGCGTTATATAATAAACATTTAAAAAAGAGACAGTCATGAAAAACGTTGATTCTAAATTATTATTGGGCCTTGTAGTAGGCGCAGCAGTTGGTGCAGCAGTTGGTTATTTGGCAGCAACAGACAAAAGAGAAGATTTACTGAACGAACTAAATAGTGTAGTTGGAAAGGTAAAAGAAGGATTTAACTCAGCTTTGGCAAAATACAAAGAAGGAAAAGCAGAAGCTGTTAAACCCGTAGAAGAAGTGATTGCTGAATAATGAACGACAGCGAGAAAGTATTTCAGAATCTTAAGCAAGATGTTTCAGCTTATATGGAGCTGAAGCTGGAATTACTAAAATTAAACACGTATGAGAGAACAGGTAAAGTAATTGGCCTTCTCTCATACGGGTTAATTTTATTATTCCTGGCCTTCTTTGCCGTTTTGTTCATATTTTTGGCTCTAGGATTTTTCCTCGGAGAAATACTGGATGTTCCTGGCTCCGGATTTGCCATCGTCGCTTTATTATATATAGCGATTATTTGGATCATTACTAAAAACGAAGCCAAAATACGGACAAAGATCTTGAATTTAGTAATTGCAGCCTTGGCTGCCAACGACGACAAACAAAACACAAAAGACGATGAACCATCCGCAACAGACGCCGCTGGAAAAACTGTTGGCTGACAAACAACGTATCCAGCAAGCATGTCTGGAACAAGAGAATAAAATAAACAAGACGTTTACTTATATCCAAGAAAACGCCGGATCGTTGTTGCTCTCCGGATTATCATCGTTATTATTCCCTGCCAAACCGGATAAGAAAGGAGAAACAGCTCAAGGTACAGTTGCATCGGCAACACCAGCAACAACCTCACCACTCGGGTTATCTGATTATTTATCCGTAGGAAAAGCCTTAGTGCCATTAGCATGGGAAATTATTCAGCCCCTAGTAGTCAGTTGGGGGATTCGTACAATCCGGAAAAAGATAACAAACCTCTTTTCTCCCTCCAAAAAATCATCGGAGAAGAAGAAGTAAGGATTAATTTATGTTAGAAGATACACTTTTTCATTGGATTTTCATCCGAAAACAAAAAACATAACTAAATTTGCAGTCGAAAAACAAGGGGACTTTGAAAGAGGTCGCCGAGACTAAATAAGAAGAACAATTTTTTAATAAACCCATAAAAAGTTTTATTACAATGATTAAAGTAGGTATTAACGGATTCGGTCGTATCGGCCGCTTTGTATTCCGTGCAGCTCAGAACAGAAACGATATCCAGATCGTAGGTATTAACGACTTGTGCCCGGTTGATTACTTGGCTTACATGTTGAAATATGATACAATGCACGGCCAGTTCAACGGAACTATCGAAGCAGACGTTGAAAACAGCAAATTGATCGTTAACGGTAAAGAAATCCGTGTTACTGCTGAAAAGAATCCGGCTGATTTGAAGTGGGATGCAGTTGGTGCAGAATATGTAGTTGAATCTACAGGTCTGTTCTTGACTCAGGAAAAGGCTCAGGCTCACATCCAGGCTGGTGCTAAATATGTAGTTATGTCAGCTCCTTCTAAGGACGCTACTCCTATGTTCGTTTGTGGTGTTAACGAAAAGACTTATGTTAAGGGTACTCAGTTCGTTTCTAACGCTTCTTGTACTACTAACTGCTTGGCTCCGATCGCTAAAGTATTGAACGACAAATGGGGTATCACTGACGGTTTGATGACTACAGTTCACTCAACTACTGCTACTCAGAAGACTGTTGACGGTCCTTCTATGAAAGACTGGCGTGGTGGTCGTGCTGCTTCTGGCAACATTATCCCTTCTTCAACAGGTGCTGCTAAGGCTGTAGGTAAAGTTATCCCTGAATTGAACGGTAAATTGACTGGTATGTCAATGCGTGTTCCGACTTTGGACGTTTCAGTTGTTGACTTGACTGTAAACTTGGCTAAGCCGGCTAAATACGAAGAAATCTGCGCTGCTATGAAGGAAGCTTCTGAAGGTGAATTGAAGGGTATCCTGGGTTACACTGAAGATGCAGTTGTTTCTTCTGACTTCTTGGGTGACACTCACACTTCAATCTTCGATGCTAAAGCTGGTATCGCTTTGACTGATACTTTCGTTAAAGTTGTTTCTTGGTATGACAACGAAATCGGTTACTCTAACAAAGTATTGGATTTGATCGCTCACATGGCATCTGTAAACTGCTAATCTATCCAGATTAAATAGTTTCAAAGCCGCATCTTTCGGGATGCGGCTTTTTTTATGTCCTTACCTTTGGCAGTATGCAGGCAAAATTCGTAAGTTTGCAACATGAATAATTACGAACTCATTACTATCATTGGTCCGACGGCTTCGGGAAAAACAGCTTTTGCAGCAGCCCTGGCAGCACGACTGGATACAGAAATCATCAGCGGAGATTCGCGGCAGGTGTATCGCTCGATGGATATTGGGACGGGAAAAGACCTGGCGGATTACATGGTTGACGGGAAACAGATCCCCTATCACCTGATTGATATCTGCAATCCGGGCGATAAATACAACGTATTCGAATACCAGCACGACTTTCACAAGGCTTTCGAGGAAATCCGGAAGAAAGGGAAACTGCCCATCCTTTGCGGAGGAACAGGCATGTATATCGAATCGGTCCTCAGGGGATTCAAACTACTCGATGTGCCGCAGAATCCGTCTTTGCGGGAATCGCTGAAAGGAAAATCATTGGCAGAACTGGAGCAGATCCTGGCTTCATACAAGGTTTTGCATAACAAGACCGACGTCGACTCGGCTCAGCGTGCTATCCGTGCCATCGAGATCGAAGAGTTTTATAAGACGGAAGCGCCCGACAAGCGGGAGTATGCGCCGATCAACAGCCTGATTATTGGTGTGGATATCGACCGGGAGTTGCGGAGGGAAAAGATTTCGCGGCGACTGCGTGCCCGGCTGGACGAAGGTATGGTGGATGAAGTCCGCGCGATCCTCGCCACCGGCGTGAAGCCTGAAGACCTCATCTATTACGGACTGGAATACAAATTCCTTACCTTATATATTATCGGGCAACTGACGTACGACGAAATGGTATCGCAACTAGAAATCGCCATTCACCAGTTTGCCAAACGGCAGATGACGTGGTTCCGCGGAATGGAACGGCGCGGTTTGCATATTCATTGGCTCGACGCCACGCTTCCTACCGACGAAAAGATTAACAACGTATTAGCTCTCATTCAATAATCATGTTTACGCTTGACAAACTGACAAACTCGGATAACTTCTTCCTCCTGGCGGGTCCGTGCGTGATCGAAGGAGAAGACATGGCGCTCCGTATCGCCGAGAAGATTACGGAAATAACTGCCCGGCTGCAAATTCCTTATGTATTCAAAGGGTCGTACCGGAAGGCAAATCGTTCGCGCCTGGATTCCTTTACAGGGATTGGCGATGAAAAGGCGCTGAAGATCTTGCGCAAAGTGGGCGAAACCTTCGGTTTGCCGACTGTAACCGACATTCATGAGACACACGAGGCGGCCATGGCTGCCGAATATGTGGACGTTCTGCAAATCCCAGCCTTCTTATGCCGGCAAACAGACTTGCTTGTAGCTGCCGCCCGCACCGGAAAGGTTGTCAATATCAAGAAGGGACAGTTTCTTTCTCCCGGAGCCATGCAGTTTGCCGCCCAAAAAGTGGTAGATGCAGGTAATCGACAAGTGATGCTCACCGAACGAGGTACGACTTTCGGCTACACGGATTTGGTAGTCGATTATCGAGGTATTCCGCAAATGCAGGCATTTGGTTTTCCGGTGGTAATGGATGTAACGCATTCGTTGCAACAGCCCAACCAGACATCGGGCGTAACGGGTGGTATGCCGGCCCTTATCGAGACGATTGCCAAGGCTGCCATTGCCGTAGGAGCCGACGGATTGTTTATCGAAACACATCCCGAACCGGCAGTAGCCAAGTCTGACGGCGCGAATATGCTGCAACTCGATTTATTGGAAGGTTTGCTCACACGGCTGATTCGTATCCGTGAGGCTATTAAATAATACAAATGCTTGGGGAGCAATGCCCCAAGCATTTTATTTATAATTGGAAAAGATAACCAAGAGACAACTGCAAGGCGCGAGTATTTATGCCATGATAAGACTCATAATTATCTGTTATACCCAAGACATAACGCAGATCGAAATACCAATTGGCAGGAAATTTAAAGGCTGCTCCAAACAAAAGGGAACAATTGACTGGATTACGATCATATAAATTCGTATCCACGCTCCTCTTTCCATCCTTTATATTCTCTCCCAAGAAAAAGCCAGGTTGTACGCCTACCTCAAAGCTCACTCCGGGTATGCGTTTAAAAGGTGATATTTGAGCCAAAATAGGAACATCAATATAATGAGACCGGATCTTAGGATCATGAATATATGAAAGATTGCCATTACCTTCCACATTTCCCATATCTAATAAGCTGCCATTATAAAGTACAGCATATTTCGCGTATAGGATCTCTCCTTGGATCCCCAACCAGTCATTGAACTGATAATGACCAACAGCCCCCAAGTTGAACCCAACACGTTGCGTCATAGATTCTGCCATAGAACCGTTCTTCAGATTAGAGAAATTAGCTCCCACTTTCCCGCCGACAGACCACTGAGCAAAAGTTCCTTCAGCAAAGGAAAATAATAATATAATACCAAACACTATTCTCTCCAAATCTTTACAACTCACTAAAATTCTATTTCCCATTACTCATTCTTGATCTATATCTCACAAATTACATAACCAATATACTATAATCCCACTTTAAATTCTCAGGAATGAGAGGATACCATACATTTACATTTTTGCCAGCCATATCATATTTTATATGCGTCAAATATGTCGTCAAAACAATTCTACTTCCATCCATTACCATAGCATATCCACGAGTTTCCTCAAAATCTGGTTTAAAGCCACAATTTGGAGATTCATTTAATGCGATAAATTGTTCACCAGTTTTCAAGTTTATATTAATTTTCGCCTCACAAAAATCAACAATGTAAATTCCTTGAGGAATACCTATTTTGTCAAACGCATCAGCAGGAAATGTACATTTGACATTTTCTTTTCCACTTCTTGCAGTACAAGATGTATAACCAACAGCAGTTCTAGATTCAACAGATAGCATGGGTACTATTTGAGGATTTACATATTCCGTAAATTCGCCATGAGAAGACATTAACTCCGACCATACTTCATCTGTAATATAAAGCACATCAGTAGTATCAGTCTCCACAACACTTTTAGTTTTTAACTCAGATTCAGATTCTAGTTGTTCAACTACATCATTGTTACATGCGGTTAGAAGTGTGGCTAAACAGCATGCACACATAAAAAATTTTTTCATCTCTCTTAAATTTAAATTAAACAATAAATTCATTAAGTATAATAATAACGAAGCTAGCCTAAATTTATTACATCATACTGTTTAAATTTATCCTTTTCAAATAAGGCTTGTATCGTTTTAAATCGTATATTTAGCGGCGAGAGGAAGAATTTTCCAAGTAGAGGGAAAATTCCCGAACTTTCGGAAAACATTTTCCCGGCGGCGGGAGACTTTCCGAACCTTCGGGAAGCACTTTTCCGGCGGCGGGAGACTTTCCGAACCTTCGGGAGGCACTTTTCCGGCGGCGGGAGATTTTCCGAACTTTCGGGAAGCACTTTTCCGGCGGCGGGACACTTTCCGAATCTTCGGGAAGCACAAAACCGACAGGAATTCTTCTTCCGACAAAAAAACTATTATAAATTTCAAAATTATTGAGTCATGAAAAAAATCAACACAATCGACACACACAGCCTCACCAATGGAGCCCACTACAATTTTATGGAAGCCATCTACACGAACCTGAATAGCATTCTGCTTTATGGGGAAAAACTAAGTACAGAACTTCCGGCATTCAAAACTGCGCTCGACAGCGAGGATGCCGTGCTGGTCTTGAGCCGGAAAAGTGACAAGACAGACGAGATTGCCAATGCCGACAAGGCCCGCGACAATGCTTATGTAGGATACAAATATGCGGTAAAGGGATTTACGTACTTAGGAAGCGGAGCGCAATATGAAGCGGCTAAAGTGCTGAGCCAACATCTGACGGATTATCAAATCGACACCAAAATGTCGCTCAGCCGGCAGACTGGTCTGATGACCAACTTCATTGAAGATTTGGAATCCACATACAGCGAACAAGTAGAAAGTCTGGGGTTAACACCCTTCGTCACGATGATGAAAGACGGAAATGAGAAAGTAAAAGCGGGATTGCAGTCACGCGACAACGAACGTGCCGGACAAACCAAGGCAGCCATGCTCTCTGCCCGTGCTGATACAGATGCTGCCTACCAGATCATCGTCGATAAAATCAATGCCCTATATCTGGTTGATACGACCAATACCAACGAGTATGTCACAACAATCGACGAGATCAATGCACAGATCAAGCATTATAAGGAACAAGAACTGACTAAAAAGTCAACCCAACAAGAGAATAATGGAAGTGATGGTACTACCTACCAGCCTTTCTATCCGAAATATCTCTGAGATACTCTGAGCGATAAATAGAAGAGAGGCACGGACTTTACTAAATCCATGCCTCTCTTCTATTTTATTCCATCCGGTAGTTTTACCCCATCCGACTGATCTTCTTCAGTTTTTCTTCATCTATAAGCTTGATCTTACGACCGTCGATAGCAATAATATGTTCCGACACGAAGGTGGACAAGGTGCGGATGGCATTCGAAGTCGTCATATTCGAAAGATTTGCCAAATCTTCACGCGCCAGATAAATACTCAGCGTCGCACCATCTTCTTCCAATCCATAACTGTCTTTAAGGAACAAAAGAGATTCTGCCAGACGTCCGCGGATATGCTTCTGCGTCAAGTTGACCGTCCTTTCATCGGCGATACCCAAATCGACCGACAGCTGACGGATAAAGAACATCGCCAAATCCGGATTGGCATAGATCAACTCCTTTACCACCGTCATCGGAATCAGGCAAACAGTAGAAGGTTCGAATGCGGAAGCATTGGTCAGATAATCCTCCTGTGCGAAATTCGCCCGATACCCGAAATACTGTACCGGCTTGATCATACGGATAATCTGGCTACGGCCACCTACACCGTCTTTGAATATTTTCACCTTTCCTTTCAGCAGACACATCATGTCTTTCGGTTCGTCACCTTCGCAATAAATCAGTTCATTCCGTTTGAAGGTCTGAATTGATGAATTATTGCGTAACATTTCCCGCTCTTTGTCAGTCAAGACCCGCCAGACTTCCGTCAGGCTTGACGAGAAATCAAAATCTTCCTTATGTTGTTGCTTAACCACGGCTAAAAAAATGATTGCTATAAAACATATTTACGAGACACAAAATTATAACAAAAATTGGATTAACCTCTCGAAAAACGATTTATTTTTTCGGATAAGCGTCTTTTTTCACATTTCAAATTCTCAGCTATCGGCAAACAATAAGTATAAATCGTCATTTAAGAAGATTCATCGCTCACAAATCCATAGAAATGGAACCAATCGGTTAACTATTAGGACGGATCAGCCAGATGCCCCGACAAGATTTCTGACGCTTGAGATAACTTTCCAGTGAATCCGGATTAACAATTACCTTCCGAGCCGACGAAGAAGCATGGATAAAAGTCAGTCGCTCCGGCGTCGCCCAATAAGCAATTCCCAGGTGTGTCACATCCAAACCTTTAATCGTCGTCACGAAACCGATAATGTCTCCATTGCGAATGAATTTCTCAGCCTCGCCCATCCGTTCTTTCGGCAGATAGGCATAACCAGAACGCGCATTGACAGCCGATTCTACTTCCTGCATACGCGCCACCCGCTCGGGATGTCCTTTCAATGCCGGATAGGATTCGGGATGAGACGACATGAACGAAAGTGCCAACGGCAACGGTTCGCTACCCGGCAATTCGGGCGTGATATCTTTCACCAAGCCACGCTTGTCGTTCTCGTACATCCAATCGGCTATATAATGAAGCCGCTCGGTATAACGAACCTCACCCTTCCGGTAACGCAATCCGCGCAACGCCTCCGTATAATCGGCAAACGAAGAAACGGGTTGCGACAAGGCCAAGACCGATTCGACCAACGTCGTACAATCCAGTTCACGGAAATTCACCACCAGGGTTTCAGGTTCTCCTTCCAGAGTAGCAGCCACATACGGCTTATCCAAGAACAAATGAGCCACCTGCACCAGCCGTTCGCCGGCATCCGTTGTCTGCAAATGCTTCAGACTATCCAATACTTGAAGACAAAATAACGAATCTGCCTTCGTATAAGAAAGGGATTGTGCTCCTACTCCATACGAAAAGAAAAACAAGGCACACAGCCAAGAAAGAATAGTTCTCATCGGGATTTAATCGTGTTTCGTTTCCAACAAAGTTTCCAGTTTCACCAGTTCGTCGCGATATTGAGCCGCTTCGATAAACTCCAGCTTCTTGGCCGCTTCGGTCATCTTCCGGCGGGTCTGCTCGATAGCCTTCTCCAACTGGCTGCGATTCATATACTGTACCACCGGATCGGCTGCCACATTCGCTCTTTCAGGCTCTACATACGCATACGGTTCGGCTGTCTGTTGTTGCTTTTCGGCCACCAATGAGACGCTGTTCTTCACCACCTGTTTCGGTGTAATACCGTGCTTCTCGTTGTAAGCCATCTGTTTCTCACGCCGACGGTTCGTTTCTTCCATCGTCAAGCGCATGCTGTCCGTTATCTTGTCCGCATAAAAGATTACCTTTCCGTGTATATTACGCGCCGCACGTCCGGCAGTCTGTGTCAGCGAACGATGGGAACGCAAGAAACCTTCCTTATCGGCATCCAGAATCGCCACCAGCGAAACCTCCGGCAAGTCCAATCCTTCACGCAACAGATTGACACCAATCAACACGTCAAACAAACCTTTCCGCAGGTCATCCATAATCTGTACCCGCTCCAAGGTATCCACATCACTATGGATATAATTACAACGGACACCCATACGTGTCATATAAGTCGTCAACTCTTCAGCCATCCGCTTCGTCAAAGTCGTTACCAGAATCCGTTCATCCACAGCCGACCGCTGGGCAATCTCTTCCATCAGATCATCTATCTGATTCAAGGTCGGGCGCACTTCAATAATAGGATCCAACAGTCCCGTCGGACGAATCACCTGATCGACAACAATACCTTCGCTCTTTTCCAGTTCATAGTCAGCCGGAGTCGCACTCACATAAATCGCACACGGTGTCAGGGATTCAAACTCATCAAACGTCAACGGACGGTTATCCATCGCAGCCGGCAGGCGGAAACCATAATCCACCAGATTCTTCTTACGGGCATAATCGCCGCCATACATGGCACGGATCTGCGGAATCGTCACATGGCTCTCATCCACCACCAACAGGAAGTCTTTCGGGAAATAATCCAATAGACAGAAAGGACGTTCACCGGCTTCCCGACCGTCGAAATATCGGGAATAATTCTCGATACCCGAACAATGTCCCAATTCCCGGATCATCTCCAAATCATACGTCACCCGTTCATAAAGACGTTTTGCCTCATACGGTTTTCCAATCTCCTTCAAATATTCCACCTGTGTACCCAGATCCACATCAATCTGTCCGATTGCCTGATTAATACGCTCCTGCGTCGTCACGAAAAGGTTTGTCGGATAAATATTCAGTTCGTCCTGTTCATCGATTTCCTGTCCGGTCATCGGATCAAACGATGAAATACGATCAATCTCATCTCCCCAGAATTCAATCCGATAAGCAACGCCATCGAATGTTTCAATGGCAGGGAATATATCTACCGTATCACCATTCACACGGAAACATCCACTATTGAATTCCAATTTATTATTGATATAAAGCGCAGCCACAAACCGACGGAGCAATTCATCCCGGTCAATCTGCATCCCTCGCTCCAAATGAGTTACTTTCTCGGCAAACGCCCGCGGATCAGCCATACCATAGAGACAAGATACAGAAGAAACCACAATTACATCTCGCCTTCCAGACAACAGAGAAGCCGTTGCCCGCAACCGGAGTTTATCAATTTCATCATTTATAGCCAAATCTTTCTCGATATAGGTATCTGTAGAAGGCAGATAAGCCTCCGGCTGGTAATAATCATAATACGAGACAAAATACTCGACCGCATTATTCGGGAAGAATGCCTTAAACTCACTATACAACTGAGCTGCCAATGTTTTATTATGACTGAGGATAAGCGTTGGTTTCTGTACTTCCTTAATCACGTTTGCTATCGTAAACGTCTTACCGGAACCCGTCACACCCAATAATGTCTGAAAAGGAACCCCACTCTTTAATCCTTCGGACAAAGCAGCTATTGCTTCCGGCTGATCACCGGTGGGTTTAAAAGGAGAAGAAAGTTCAAAATACATAGTCTTACTTTATTTCGATAAGCATTCGTACAAAGGTACGTATTAAAAAAGAAAAAGGTTGTCATCACGACAACCAATCTCCATTGTTAACCTTAAATCTAATACCATGAAAAACACAGTGCAAATGTATAGCTTCATGCTGAACAACACAAGTTTTTATTTGGAAAAATGATTCAGATTAATACGAATTAACAAATACATGTTTTACAGCATAGTATTGAAATAGTTTTTTACATAAACAAAAACTATTTCAATACACCTGAAATGATTAATTAGTTCCCGAAGAGCTTGATCCTTCGCTCGAGCTACTATTTCCTCCGGATTTGACATCATCATTATTGATACTTCGGGCTGTTCGTTTCACCTGTGCCTTCAATTCACCAAAGCGCCAGCTGATACTCAAACCATACGAAGATCGAGGCATTTTACTTTCCGACCAAGAACGGAATGTATCTGTAACGGTTTCATTGGAATACT
Source organism: Parabacteroides faecalis (assembly GCF_022809355.1). Lineage (GTDB taxonomy): Bacteria > Bacteroidota > Bacteroidia > Bacteroidales > Tannerellaceae > Parabacteroides > Parabacteroides faecalis. The sequence goes on from NZ_JAKZMM010000011.1 coordinate 95,434, forward strand.
TCTGATAATAATTGAAGATATTGCTTACATATACAGAAACATTCAATCGTTTATCCTTCAAGAACGAACGGCTCAAGTTCATTCCGTAGAAATAATTGGAAGAACCTTTTCCCTGTAAAGAGATATAAGGCGTACTGCCTCCGCCATACACACTGAATCTTAAATCCCATGGCAACGTCTGCTGGATATTACCAAACAGATTACCCTGAAATCCACTGTTCTTTGTATCCAATTTCTTACTGCTGAAATCTGAATAACTACCGGAAGCATTGATAGAAATACGGGTTTTATTTCCCGGATTCCAGTTCATCCAAAGAGATAAACGGGTCCGTTGGGTTTTACCAATATTGTCATAGGTATTTTCCATTACTCCGTTATTCATAAAAGAATACCGTTCAATTCCATTATTGGTAAAATTATAATTGATCGTAGCATTTACACTGAACTTAGCTGAAAAGCTGCTGTATGTTAAGCCGAGATTATGTGATTTTTCTGTATCCAAATCCGGATTACCATAGCTGATGGATGTCGGATTGCTGGTATCGCGGAACGGATTCAGGTACCAGATACCGGGACGGTTGATACGCATATTATAATTCGCCCGCAAAGAAGAACTCATACCTAACATATAGGATAAGTTGGCTGTCGGAACAATATCATCAAAGTTGGCATCAAAATTCCTGTCCGGGAAATAAGCATATTCTACATCCATAAAGGTATGTTCATAGCGGGCTCCTACTTTAAAGCCCAGCTTTTTCCATTTCAGCTGATAGTCGGCATAGGCAGCCAGGATATTCTGCCCTTGATCAAACATACTGCTTTGATCTTCATTCTGAACAAACGAACCATCTTCGTTTTCCATGAAATATTTACTGTCACTCGCATTCTGACGGAAAATGTATTTCATTCCGGCATCAATATAATGCATCTCATTCAATGGATTTACATAATCCAACTGCAAAGTATGTTCTGCCGTATGGGCATCGTTGTTATAATACTGGTCTGTCAGACGGAAGGGAACATCCGTTATATCATCGTAATAGGTTTCTGCCTCACTGTCGTTGGGCGAATTATTGAACTTATAAGAAGCTGTCAGGTATTCTCCCTTTCGCTTCATTGAATGTTGGTAATCGACATTCAAGCCCGTATTACCAAAGCTGCTTTCGCTATTACTGAACGAGCGGTAGTCGTACATCTTCTGCAGATCAACATTATTCATAAAGCTGTAAGACTCACTCTCCGACTTGGACTTTCCGCCAAACACGTTCGCTGAGAAAGTGATCAGATTCAAAGTATCAATCTCGTAACTGGCTTCGATATTTCCAAACTGATAGTTACCGGTATTCTTGGAAGAACCATCGCTCTGCAAGTATTTATAAGTATCCGATGTAAAATCTTCCCGTGTGGAAGTCGTATAACCCCGAGGTGTATTATTATAATTATAGGAATAGTTCCCCGTCACTGTAAACTTCCCAACCTGTACGGTACCATAGGCATAACCACCGACACCACGATTACTTCCGTTCGCTCCTAACGTTACATTATACCCTTGCATCCGTCCTTCAGTGGTAATGATATTCAAGATACCACCCACTCCTTCCGCATCATATTTTGCTCCCGGATCAGTAATAACCTCTATCGACTTTACAGAATTGGCCGGCAAGCTCTTCAATACTTCTTTCGGGTTATTACTCATCAGTGTGTTGGGTTTTCCATTCACATGAACCTTGAAGTTACTGGAACCATTGACCTGAATATTATCTTCTCCATCAACCGAAACCAACGGAACCTTCCGTAACATTTCCAAGGTTGTATTGGTTTTTGAGTCCGGATCATCGGCTATACTATACGAAATCTTATCGATCTCCGCCTTGACCAATGGCTTTTGAGCCACCACTTCTATTCCTTCCAGTTCTTCACTGGCCTCAGAAGTATAAAGTTTACCCAAATCAACGAGTGGCTGTCTGTCTGTAACAGAAAAGTTCCGGCTGACAGTCTTTTTCCCAATAGAGGTAATATGGATCGCAAAATTCCCCGTTTGAGGAAGATCAACATTAAATTTACCATCCAAATCCGTAACAGCCAATTTGACTGGTTCCGTCTTTTTCTCCTGTACAATACGAATGGTGGCATACGGTTCTCCTTCATTCGTCAACGAGTCCAATAAGACACCTTTCACTCCCCAATTTGATTTTGTCTGCGCTTGGGCAAGACAAAACGCCATGTTCATCAACAGGAACATGAGTTTCCATGTGTTTTTAAGCTGCATAATATTAAAATATAGGTTTATTTAGTTTCTACATTCTCCACTCTCTACATACACAATCCGTATGTATCTGGTTTTCCCATTTACTTCTGGAATACTTTTGTCTTCAGAACAATCACATCCTGTAACGGACGATCATTTTTATCCGTTTCAACCAACGAGATTTTCTCTACAATATCCAATCCTTCTACTACTTCACCAAATATAGTAACCGAACCATCCAAATGAGGAGAACCACCGATTGTACGATATACCTGACGATGTTCTTCAGGAATCACCATCGGTTGCAATTGTGCCAAAGTATCTTCAAGCATCAAAGATGTCTGCATGTGCAGTTCATCGGCATTCGCTTCATCAGCCAGTTCAGGATGTTGTTTCTTCAACCGACTCTGGAAAACATAATACAGCCAGTTACGGCGTGTATTGTTGATGCGCTTTTCTATCCCGTCCAATTCCTCGTCATTCCAAACTTTTCCCTGGATAAAACAGAATTGTGTTCCTGCCGATTCCCGTTCCGGATTCACTTCATCTCCTTCTTTCGCATCAATCAACGCTCCACGCTTATTGAAATGATTGGGTAATATTTCGGCAGGCACTGTATAACCGCCATCCCCATCGCCATATAAAGCCCCCGGTTCATGGGCTTTACTGTTTGGATCGCCTCCTTGTACCACAAATTCCTTGATAACCCGATGGAACAATACTCCTTCATAGGCATTATCCTGACATAACTTAATAAAATTATCCCGATGCAAAGGTGTATCATCATAAAGCATAACGGTTACATCTCCCATGTTTGTCGAAACCGTTACATAAACCGGTTTCCCTTCTTCCAGTTGTTCCGGACCGCAAGCAGTCATGACAAACAACAAGGAAAACAGTGCTAAAATCTTCTTCATATTCTTACTCATTTATTAGATTCATTCCATACTAACATCTGACAATGTTTACAATCGAACTTCAAGCGAAGCCGCTGTTCTTTATATAACAGAAAATAAGGTTCCTTATATGGAGATTTCCCTTGTTGGTATGTCGGACACCAACCCATACTATATCGCAAACAATGTTTGGTAAACATCAGAGGCACATCCGACAAAGGTTTCACTTCAAAAGCCGGCTCTATAGATTCCACTCCATGTTCCTTATAAAATTGACGCGCTTCCGAATTGGCGACATTCCCTAAATAGGTCAGCTGTTTCTCCGGGAAAAGAACGGATGTTGTCGGTTTCCGGCGAACCAATTCTCTCCGGTATCGCATCTTCCGGCACGACAAAAGCTTTTCTACAACCTCCCGACGCATATCAGCCAGCAAAGAAGACGGAACAAACCAAGGCTGACTCATATTCACCTTCACTGCTCCCCAATCAAAAGGTGTATTTCCTAATTTGGATAACTGCGTACAAATATTTTCTGTCTGATCTTTCTGTGCCGGAATCTTTTCATACGGACGGACAATCGTCACGCGGGCACCCGTTTCATCTTCCATTTCTACTGAAAATCCTTCCGGATGTTCATCGAATGAGATTCTAACCGGTATTTTCCGGTCGGCCGAAGGCTTCGACAATAATTTCTCAAACTGCTGGTCGTAATTCCGGTACAACTTCATTTTCGGACGTAAGCCTTCCGGCATCACTTGTGGATAAACCCGGTTTGCTTCCACTTTATTTACCCGGAAACCCTCCAATTCACCACGTTGATTGAAGAAAGCCAAACCATCGCCGTTGTTTAACGGCGTCAATCCAGCCACAGTAAAGCTGTTGCTCCGTATTTCCTTTACGGTTCCAACCTGTTCTCCCTGTGATTTCGGCGTATCAAAAGCTGTCACATCAGCATTTCTTCCATATAGATAAAAAGGTGTAAAACCACGGTTAAAACTCTTCGCTACCTGAGGCGTAAACGTATAACGGCTTTCTCCGACAGAGGCCCGTACATATTCCGGACGACGGGCCAATATTTCATCGAGTTTGTTCCGATACCAGGCTGTCACGTTCTTCACATACGAGACATCTTTCAAGCGTCCTTCTATCTTGAAAGAGGAAATTCCGGCATCCATCATTGCTTCCAAATCGTCCGAGCGATTCATATCCCGCAACGAAAGCAAGTGTTTCTGCGAAGCTATTACCTTTCCGTTGGCATCAACCATGGTATAAGGCAAACGGCAATACTGAGCACATTCGCCCCGGTTTGCACTACGTCCGGACAAAGCGGCACTCAGATAACACTGACCACTATAACTAACGCACAAAGCTCCGTGTACGAAGGCTTCGAGCGCCACATCCGTTTCTGAGGCAATCTTTTGGATTTCTTTCAGCGTCAATTCACGGGCCAGCACAACTTGTGTAAAGCCTACATCCTGCAGAAAGCGGACCTTTTCTACCGTCCGGTTATCCGTTTGTGTACTGGCATGAAGAGGAATCGGTGGAAGATCCATCTGCATCAGTGCCATATCCTGTACAATCAGCGCATCTACCCCGGCATTATACAACTGCCAGGCCAACTGACGTGCTTCTTCCAGTTCTTCTTCTTTCAAGACCGTATTTAATGTCACATAAATACGGGCATCATATATGTGGGCAAAATCGCACAGCGTCCGTATATCTTCCAACGTATTTCCGGCCGCTGCCCGCGCTCCAAATTTAGGAGCTCCGATATAAACAGCATCTGCTCCATGACGAATAGCCTCCAATCCACACGTCAAATCCTTTGCCGGCGACAATAATTCAATTTTCCTTACCATAGCAGATTCTTCTCTTTTCATTGTAATTCGCCCAGCAAACGGATATCTTCACAGCGGAAAGGTGTTGACTGGTAGACATAATAATTCAGCCAGTTCGTAAACAACAAATTGGCATGTCCGCGCCAGCGTACAACCGGCCCTTGTGCCGGATCATCATTCCGGTAGTAATTCTTTGGAACTGAAATCGGTAATCCCTTATTCAAGTCGCGAATATATTCATCATTCAAGGTATAAGGTGAATATTCAGAATGTCCGGTAATAAAGAATTCGCGTCCTCCTCTAGCCATGGCCATATATACACCCGATTCTTCACTCTCGGAAAGTAAAGTCAGTTCGGGAACCTTCAAAATATCTTCCCGTCGTACTTCCGTATGGCGGCTATGCGGTACATAGAATTCATCATCAAAGCCTCTGAATATCGGGACAAACGGTTCTCGCAACGTATGGCGGAAAACACCAAACATTTTAGACGGAAGATCGTACTTCGGAATATTATAAAAATGGTAGAGTCCGGCCTGGGCTGCCCAGCAAATGTACAGCGTCGAAGTGACATGCGTACGCGCCCAATCGAATATTTCCGTAATCTCTTCCCAATAAGTCACTTCTTCAAAAGGCATCTGTTCAACCGGAGCACCCGTTACAATCATCCCGTCATAATAAGAATCTTTCATGGCGTCGAAGTCCTTGTAAAACTCACGCATGTGTTCAATGGGCGTATTCTTGGGTGTATGGCCTTTGATTTTCATCAGATCCATTTCCACTTGCAACGGCGTATTACTCAACAAACGGACCAGATCCGTTTCGGTCGTTATCTTAAGAGGCATCAGATTCAACACCACAACACGTAACGGACGGATATCTTGTGAGGAAGCCCGCAAAGCATCCATCACAAATATATGTTCTTTCTTCAGCAATTCGATTGCCGGCAGATTCTTCTGTAAGTTTAAAGGCATAAATATATTCTCTCTATTTGTTTGCTAATGAAATCTTCTACTTTACAAAAGTATGTATTTTATCCTGAGAATAGAACAAATTAAGAGAACAATTTCAAGAACGGAAAGAAAGAAGTACATCAGCTTTTAGCGACTTCCCTAAATACTTGCCCACAACCGGAACAAACAGATACAAAAAAAGCCTCCTGAATCAGGAAGCTTTTCGTTGTTCTACCAAGATTCGAACTTGGACAAACAGGACCAGAATCTGTTGTGCTACCATTACACCATAGAACAATGTAATTTTAAAACAAAGCATCCGAAAGAAGTTGTTCTACCAGGATTCGAACCTGGACAAACAGGACCAGAATCTGTTGTGCTACCATTACACCATAGAACAATGTCGTACGTTGTACTAACCACAACTTTTTCGTTTGCGGTGCAAAGGTACGCATTTTTACGGAACTGCCAAATAAAAATCGATTTTTTCTTCATTTTTTCCTCAACAAAAGAGATTTTATACCGGCACAGCAACTGCAATTAAACTTCCTTTCAAGGTAAAGGATTCATTCTTACCAGAAAAACATATCTGATTCTCATTTATTGTCTTTTTGTAAATAAGGTTGACTCCTAAAAAGCAAGAAGATGAAAGAAAGCAATTATGAACAAGAGAAGTTTCGGAAGAATTTGGAAAGAGAGATTTTCCGTTTGGTAA
>NZ_JAKZMM010000012.1 GCF_022809355.1 Parabacteroides faecalis
GATGGTGGCTACATATTGATGTTGTGCTGTTGCTTTTTACTGAAAGCTGCTACTAACGACTCATAAATCTACCCTTAATCGTGTATTGGATGATAGTTGCGGATTTTAGGAATTCATGAAAAGGTCAACTATACAAGATTCCATGTTCCCAGGTTGTCCGGTGAGGAATATTCTGGCAAGATTATGTGACAAATGGGCATTACTTGTTATTTATATTTTGGACAGGTCTGGTAAGGAAAACATGCGTTTTATGGAATTGAAACAGCAAATGCCGGATATCTCACAGAGAATGCTGTCAATGACACTTCGTACCTTGGAAGAAGACGGATATATTACAAGAACGATATTCTCAGAGATACCGCCCAGAGTGGAATATGCTCTTACAGAAAGAGCAAAATCTTTGAAGCCGATCCTCGATTCGCTACTCCAATGGTCTTTCGAACATATGGATGATATTATGAGTGACCGTAAAAAAACGGTTTCTGTTAATGATTAATCGTATTTACTTTAATGCTGATGTAAAATGAAAGCTGCTCAAATCAAGAAATACTTGAAAGAAATTAAGGTTTCGATCAATGAAGTTCCCATCCCGGAGCCAAAGGGGAATGACGTTCTTGTAAAAGTTATGGCTGCTGCCGTAAATCCGCTGGATATTCTTCAACTGACAGGAAGTGTAAAGCTGGTACAGGATTACCGGATGCCTCTTACATTGGGTAACGAGTGTTCCGGTATTGTGGAAAAGGTGGGTGATGACGTAAAAGATTTTTGTGTCGGTGACCGGGTTTATACACGACTCCCGATAAATAATATAGGAGCTTTTGCTGAATACGTTGTTGTTGATCATGAAGCCTTGGCTAAAATGCCTTCAGGTTATGAGTTTATAACTGCTGCCGCAATACCGCTGGCCGGTTTGACCGCCTATCAAGGACTTGTTGAAGAACTTGAGGTCCAATCCGGAAAGACACTGTTGATAACAGGCGCTTCCGGCAGTTTCGGACAAATTGCCGTACCCATAGCCAAGTCAATGGGACTGCGTGTTGTCGTGACCGGAAATACACGTTCCCAAGATAAACTCCTAAAAATGGGAGTAGATCAATATGTAGATTATAAGAAGGAAAATTATTGGGAAATCTTATCCGATCTGGATTATGTGATTGATACTTTGGGGGCAAATGAATTTGAACATGAGCTGTCTGTCTTAAAAAAAGGAGGCCGGCTACTCAGTTTGAGAACAGCCCCAAACAAGATGTTTGCCAAACAGAATGGCTTTTCATGGTTCAAGAGACTTCTGTTCACGCTTGCCGGAAGTAAATTCGACTCGAAGGCTCGTAAACAAGAAAAAGAATACCGCTTTATGTTTGTCCGTTCAAGTGGAGACCAGCTTAAACGGGTAACAGAGATCGTGGAAAAATACCATATCATGCCTGATATTGATGCAAGAACATTCTCTCTGTCACAGGTGAATGAAGCACTTGGGCTTATGGCTCATGGGAAACTAAATGGAAAGATTATCATTAACATGTAATGGAGGATATAAAAATGTGTAAAAAATTACCTATACCAATAATCGAAACAATCAAGAAACGCAGTAGTGTTCGTACTTACCAGGACAAGGAGCTTGAACCTGATGTAAGAGAAAGGCTTCAAGGCTATATGGATAGCCTTGAAAATCCTTTTGGAATGCCGGTGAAGAAGTATATGATCGATAAGAAGCTGGCTTCCGAAGGTGAAAAGCTTGGTACATATGGAGTAATAAAAGGAGCAAGTACTTTTTTGGGTATTTCTATCCCTGATACAGACCTTGCTCATGTAGCTGCCGGATACGAGTTTGAAAATCTGATTCTGGAAGCAACGGCATTAGGGCTGGGTACAGTCTGGTTGGCAGCAACATTCAACAGAGAGGGTTTTGCTTCTGCAATGGGAATTCCCAAAGATGAACTGTTTCCGGCCATTTCTCCTGTCGGATATCCGGCTGCCAAGCGCAGTATGACGGAATCGCTGATGAGGACTGCCATGCGTTCTTCCAGCCGAAAGGAATGGTGTAACTTATTCTTTTTGGATAATTTTCAGACACCTCTTTCTAAAGATATGGCCGGTGATTATACTGAACCACTGGAAATGCTCAGACAGGCTCCGTCTGACAAGAATACACAACCTTGGCGTGTGTTGAAGTCTGGACGTGATTATCATTTCTATGTAACATATAAGTCTGGAATTTCGAGAGGAGAAGAAATCATCAAGAGGGTGGATGCCGGCATTGCCTTGTCTCATTTCCATCAGGCAGCTCTGGAACTTGGCTTGAAGGGATGTTTTAAGCAGATGGAACCTGCAAATATCGAATTGCCGCAAAATACTTATTATATTACCTCTTGGCATGTGGAGTAAAACAAAATAGAACATAAAGATAAAGGAGATAGAAGAGATGAATATCTATGAAATAACTTTCAGTCCGACTGGCGGAACAAAAAAGGTGGCTGGTGTTCTGGCCAACGAATTAGGTCAAAACATTACAGCTATTGACTTGTCAAATGGTAGTGTTGATTTTTATCAATTCTCATTGACTCATGAAGATATCGCTATAATTGCCGTTCCATCCTATAGTGGTCGAGTTCCTTCCATCGCTGCCGAGCGCATGGCAAAGATTCAGGGCAATGGGGCAAAAGCAATTATCGTTTGCGTGTATGGGAATCGTGCATACGAAGATACCTTGGTTGAACTTCAAGATATTGTGCAACAGGCTGGATTTTCGGTCGTATCGGCCATAGCAGCCATAGCAGAACACTCAATAGCTCATAAATATGCCACGAACAGGCCAGACAAGGATGATTATGAACATCTAAGAGCGTTTGCCGGCAAGATTGGGAAGAAGCTGGCGGAAAATGATTTCTCTATTCCGGCAATACCTGGTAACAGACCTTACCGAAAAGCTGCAGGTGCCGGCATAGTACCTAAAGCTACAAAGGCATGTACCCAATGCGGTCTCTGTGCTTCCAGATGTCCTGTTGGTGCCATCGACAAGAACAATCCGGCAAAAGTGGATAAGAAGGCTTGTATATCATGTATGCGTTGTGTCTCAATATGTCCGCATCAGGCAAGAAAGGTGAACGGATTGCTTCTTGTAATCGTAAACATGATGCTGAAGAAGGCATGTAGTGTACGAAAAGAATGTGAGCTGTATATCTGAAGTATCGCTTTGAGTGGGCATACTAATAAAAACAAACCGGCTTCCCGGAAGCAGCTGGTCAAGTTGGCCAGACTTCAGGGAAGCCGGAATCATTACAGGGCAGGGTTTACACGCCGCCGCCTTCTGCGCCATCGTCTTTATCGACGGTGTAGCGGGCAAATTTGGCGACATCGCGCATTTCCTGCAAGCGCTTGCCCGGATGGAACACCACCTTCGGCTTGCGAAGCATCGAAGCACTAAACTCTTCGGGTGTGGCTGATCCGGTACTGCCGACCGAGATACGGAAATTACCCAAATCTCCGAACTGAACGAGTTCGCTGTTCTTCAGGTGTGAAACCATCGCCCAGATCACACGGTCCAACACCGCCTTGATATCGGCCGAAGTCAGCGTACAGGTTTCAGCGATCTCATCGCACAAATCGTCGAAGTCCACCCGGCGCGTGTTAACGGCCAACGCATAATACAACTTCGCGTCTTCCAACGCACCCTTACTCATGTCTTTTCTCTGCACTAACGTATAAGAAATTGCCATAACTTTATCAGGACAAGTCTTTTATAGGTTCGGCAACCGCGCCTCTTCCTCTCTTGTCACACAACAAAGGTACAACGCCCGAAAACCGTACTGTTGACTTATGTGTATTTTCGCGTCAGTTTCGGTATATTTTGGTATATTTCGGTAAATTTCTGCATTTTTCGGTAAGTTTTCGCACGTTTTTGGGGCACTGTTTTGCTAGTAGAAGCGCAGCGGTGCTATCCATTTAAGATGGAATCTCAATGTAGGCGGAAAGGGATCAAATGGGATCAGTGTGGATCAATGTGGATGAAATAGGGGGAAGTTTTAGGGAAATGGCCAACTGGAGCAGACAAAAACCGGCATTCTTCATTATGCGAAGTAGAGGCGCAGCAACGCTGCGCCTCGGGTGTTAGGTTATGATTGAATGGTGGATGATATTTTATAAAGTATGAATTCTTATATTTATGAATTGAACATTACTGCTTAGGATTAGATAAGTGTTTCTCTAAGTTTTGAATATAAGTATTAAGAGCCTGTGACTTATTTTCAATATTGATAAGAAATTGCTTAAAATTTGGAATCCATTCTCCATTTGATTGCCCTAACTCATTGTAGTTAATAAATAATTCCTGTAAATACAAATGACTATATAATATACTTTCAATAGGATAATTTGCGATAAATTCGTCGATATTAAGCTTTATATGTTTTTTAGCTATTTCACAAAGTTCTAATCTATCACTGAAATAAACTTTATCAACTATATACCAGAAATCTTCATCAAAATCCTTATAAGAACCACCTTTTTGTATATAAGGGTTCCAGTATAAATTAAATATGTCTTTGTAGCTAATTTGGGCGATGTTGAATAGTTTCATTAAATTGGTGTATTCCATATCTGAGGAAAGTACTAATGTCAATTTCTTTTTAAGAATTTCTAATGAATCATTTTCGAGAATTTCTTTTTCATAGAAATAATGATATAATGCATTCCCTAATGTTTGTTTCTTATCAGAAGATACTGATTGATTACTTTTTAACAGATCCCATCCTGGTATTGGGATTAAAATCCTTTTTTCATTCCTTCTATATTGTTGGGATGTCCAAACTCTTGATTTAGGTGTAATTTCCAATAAAGCAGTGAAGAATTGTTCCCATTTTTCTTCGGTTTCGCATTGAAAATTCTCAATTAACCTCATTAAATTATGCTGATCAAAATCTTCTTTATTCCATTTATTTAGGTTAGTTTTAAAATCATCTAGCCCATTATTAAAACTTGATTTAAATGTGCTTTTTTCAACCAACTTTTTATCAAAAGTTCTGTTGAAATACAGTTGATAGGAATTTATATAGCAAATTCGAGCTACACCATTTCGCTCTTGATCAAATAATTCTCTAAAAATTATATATGTTAATTCTATATTTTCATCTCCCACATCTTTTTTCAATCGTTGTTCTATATATTCTTCTTCTGAGAGTTGTTCATTATTGTTCTTGATTAAGTCTAAAATATCTTTATCCATATTTAAGGAATAACTATTCATATTCCATTTAAGGCATTTATCATTATAAGCATACAAGCCTGTATCGGCAAGGTTTGCTAAAAAAGAATACGCATTGGAATTTATCATTTGTAAATAGTTGATGAGAATATAATCATAGAGATCCAGTTTTATTCCATCTTCATCTTTCAAATCAGTTAAACCACATTGGATTGTATTACTTAGACGTTTTGCGTTTCTTAAAGTGATATTATTACCTATTCTGGTCATGAAATCTGTAATTATTTTTTCTGCATTGACATCGAGCAAAACCAATGAATTGACAAGTCCTTTTTTTATAGTTTCAAGCTGTTCATTCCTGCTTACGACTGGTAGAGGATAAATAATATGAAATACTTTTTCCAAGTAAGAAGAATCTATATGTAACATCTTAAGGCAATTATTTATGTATTCTTCATCATAGGCAACAATAAAAAAAATATTATTAAAGTTAGCTATAACCCTTATAAGTTTTATTATATCAAAAACCTCTTCACTCGTTAGACGATCAAGATCGTCAATTTGAATTATCAGAGTTTTATCTAATTCCTTTATTTGTTTACTGATACTTTGAAAAAGTTCTTCAGGGCTCTTACTCCTATAGAATATTGATAAGATTTTAGATAAATATGATATATCGGCATCTATAATCACTTTTGCATATTCATTAATAGTATTCTTTAATGAAATATCATTTATTCCATCAGCAATAATTTTTAATAATGACTTTACAGAAGTTTGATATTTGCTACATTGCCAAACATTTAAACGTAATAATATCACATCCTTACGAGATAGAGCAGCTTCTCTCATAAGATTGAAATATGAGGTTTTCCCTTGTCCCCACTTACCTCTTAATCCAATTATAAGAGCTCCATCAGAGGTCCGTTTTTTATTCTTAATTAGCATGTTCAATAAATTCTCTGCATCTTTCGCATAGCTTAATTTATCCTCGTTTTTTGATTGTATGGGATTGTTGCTTATAAGCTCAGAAGCTGAATTATTGGAAAGAAACTTGTTGTAAATATTTTTCATCCATTTTTTTACGTACTTAACGATGCTAATGATCAAAGGAATAAATATGACATCTGCATATTTTATATCATCAAATAGTATTTCGTATTTCCAATTTGGATGCTCAATCAAATTTTGCCGATATAAGAAGTATAATAATGAAATGAACAGACAGTGAATTAGAATACTAGCATGAATAATTTTTATGTTTCGAGCTAATTCAATAGCGGCGAAAAACATTATAATAACATATAGTACTTTTGCCCATATATTAGCATAATTAAGAGCCATAATGTATTTATCTATAAATGCATTGATTTGTGACTCAAATACTATATTCAAAAAGAGAATTGCAATCCAAAATATTACCACCTTAGTATATTTCATCGTATAATCTTTCTACTTTAATTATTCCTTTATTCCACCATTAAAAAACCATTCACAAAAGCATTAGGAAATCCCAAAAAACCGCTCAAAGAATGCGGATAGTTTTTCGATAACTGTTGCTTTCTTCTTTTCTCGGCCACCGCCGAAACGGGCGGCAAGATTTTATCTAAGTCTGTGCCAGTTGTTCGGAGATGCTCGTTACAGTAAGGCAATTATTTGTATGATAGCTATCATCTTGTTTAAATTCAAGCTATTGATATACAATCCAAAGAATTCCTGACTTGCAGTTTTATTTTACCTATGCTTGTAAAATACCTATAAATTCTCCGACAATTCTAAATTCGTCCGCATTTTCTTCTTCGATGATGATCGGAGAATAGTCTGGATTTTTAGGATGTAGAACAATTTCCTCGTGAGTCCAGTTCCCTTGTTCGTCAAAAGATTTTTTACTGGTATACGTCTTAATAGAATAACTGCCTGTATAATCCGGATCATAATAATTGTGGTGTTCCGCAAGAACAATCTTTCCTTGTCGGCTACCAGCCGGATTAGCTCTAAAGACGCAATAATCTCCATCATGAATAAGTGGTTCCATAGAATGTCCTACTGCTTGTACGATAAACATATTACGGTTAAGTTTTCCCATTCCTTCTACTTTCATCCAGCCGCTTTCTTCAACCATTTCTCCTTCCCCGAAATAACCACAAGCTGCCCGAATTGAATATAAGGGTAAAAAGTCGATGTATTTAACTTCGTCATTGACTTCAGGTTCAATCCGTATCTCAGGAACTGGCGCTTGTTGTGGCTCGAGTTGGGCTGCAAGATATTCTGCCAGCGGTTTATCGCAGCAATAAACGTAACAGCCTTTCATTCCTCGTGTGAGCAACGTCCGATATGTATTTTTTATAATCTCTTCAGCATCTTGCAATGCCTTGTTTTTATTTTGAGCGATAAGTGACTTAAAGCCTTTAACTGACTGATCATTGCCAGAGCGTTTAGTAACATCAGTAACGATTTGTCCGTTTTCATAACGCATATCCGGTCCGATAATTACACCCACATAATCTAATTCCAGACCTTGGCATGTATGTATACAGCCTATTTCTTCGATAGAGTTATTTCCTATGATCCATAGATTTTTGTCGGTATTCAGATTCCAGCGCTTTTTGAAATTGAACTCCTGTATGATGATATCGTAATCATTGGGATCTTTTTTACTATTCCAATCCCAGCAATAGCCGGCAACAACACGCGCTTTATTGTTGATTTTATTCTTTTCCTTAATCGTCTCAAAAAGCTGATTAGGATCAGAAAATATCTGGAAGTCATAATCATCAGCGGCTAATCGGATATTGGCTGTTTCTTTAATCTGCAACGTATTGTCGAGCCAGCTTAAATAACCGTCTGAACCGTTGCATCGGAATTGAGAACTTAGCTTGGCTGTGTGTACAACAGCACCACACGATTCTGCGAATCGTTGAATAGCAGCTTTTGATCCTATATCTTTGATATGTACCTTTTGCCGGTCGTCTACAAAGAAAACAGAAAAACGAGAGGCTTGTATGATTTCAATAATCTGGTTTTCTCCTAAATTACTATACAGACCGCTTTTCATGTTTAGTCTGTGAGCCTCGTCAATAATCAACGCTCCAAAGGTATCTGGTGGCGTATCAATGAAACTGCCACTCCCTACAAACAAATTGTAGATGTAACTTTTCCTGAAACTTCCTGACAGCTTGGCGGTGTAAACATCTCGTGGGGCAGCATTTTTGGATACATATTGGGCAACGACTCCTTCTTTGGTCAATTCAACCAGAAGATTGACGGCAACGACGCTTTTTCCTGTGCCAGGTCCGCCTTCAACAATGAGAACTTGTTTGGGCCCTTTTGCCGCTTCACGAGCCAGACTTAATGCGGTTTCGTATACGACTTTCTGGTCATCCAGCAATACGAATTCTCTATTTCCATGAAGCATAGAACTTAATGCGTCAGCCAATTGCTTAGACGGACGTAGTTTCCCTTTATCAATCAGCCACACAATATCTTCTTTCGAACCATATCTGATGTGCAGCTTGATAAATTCCTGTAATTTCCCTGCATCCGACTTTAGAAAGAGTGGTGCTTTCGTAATATATTCTGCATAACAATCATTGGCAATAATACGATCTTCCTGATAGTTATGTAAAAAGGCACACGGAAAAAGTTGTATGCCGTGCTCACGTACGGTTTCATTATAGTTTTGAAGCATGTAAGCATACGACCAGGCCTGATAAGAAGGATGCGCTGTTTCACTTTCACCGTGTTGAAAACGTGTCTGTATGATACCGGATTTTTGAGACAGTTTGGCTTGTTCCCATTGTTTTAGTTCGATAATGATTATGTTGGAACGTTGATTCTCGTCTGCTCCGGAAATGATAAAGTCAATTCGCTTAGAAGTAAGCGGTATCTGATACTCGATGGCAATTGTCGAAGTATCAGGAATGTCAGGAGTATTGATGACTTTATACATATGCATCATGGAGTTTTTCCATGATAATTTTTCATTGGGAGAAGTATGTCTTCCCAAATGAAGTAAAAAAGCATGATCAATGTCATCCGCAATGGTATTATTGAAGACATCTTTAATGAATCCTTTCTTACTGGCGTGGTATACGATCATAATTCAGTGTATTTTTTTGCGTTGCCTTTGGATTTGTCAACAGGATATTTTTCTGCGTTTTTAGCTAATTTCGATAATATGATTTCTTTGATGTCTAAATTGTATTTGTCGGCAATCAAGAAAGCATAATTCAGAATATCAGCTAGTTCTTCCTTAACCTTATCAATATTTACATCTTCCGGTTGTTTCCATAGAAAAGCCTCGTTTAACTCTGAAGCTTCAATGGATAAAGCCAAAGCCAAATCTTTTCCGTTATGAAACTGATCCCAGTCTCTGTCTTGGGTAAACTGTACGATCTGTTCCATAATTTCTTTTATATCTGATTTTTGTGACATCATTATATCTCTCTTTTAATGAACCTACACAAAGATAGGTTGACTTTATTGAATTTCAAAACCGGTAAGTAAATAAACTTTTGCGCATATATGTATTTACATAGGTTTATTTATTTACTTTTTACCGCCCGCAAGAGGCGCAGCAGCGCTGCGCCTCTACAGTCATTTCCCATCATTAATTTTTAATTTTCAATTCTCCATTTTCAATTGAAGAAGTTTCAACTTTCAAACGGCAAGCGCACCAATGAATTGAAATACTGTTTCAAGAGCCATTCCTGGGCTTTGAGCTTGATCATGGCCTGACGATCATCTTCGCTGATGTGCAGCGTGTTTTGTGGCCGCCAGCGGGAAAACTGCGCCATTGCGTTGAGTTTTTCTTCCAGGCTGTTGCGGATAAAGCCACGGCTTTGCAAGTCTTTATACAGAATACTTGCCAACGGAATTTCCAAGTCCGGGCAATTCTTGTATTCGTGAAACCGTCTGATGATCAACAGGTTCATTTTTTCCTCATTGTATTCGCGGCTCACCGCCGGCAAGGCTTTGACTTCCTTTTCCTGTTCCATCTGCTTGATCATCCGATAGCGCAAGTCGCTGGTTTTGTAGGCTTTCAGCCATTTGCAAAATGTGCGTAAGTTGACTCCCGAATAATCGCCATACTCGCCTTTGGCGCCCAGTTCGAAACAGATCACGATTTCGCCACGATGCAAATAAGGATATGATTCTTGCAAATCGGAACTTAACTTGGCCGTTAGCACGCAGATGTCTTTTTCGTTATAGGTCTGATAACCAATCATGATGTAGCTTTGTACGATCTGACTGGTTATGAATGCGGACAAATCACGCGGTGTCATGTCAATGATGCGGGGCGTTTGAAACGCCATCCGCATCTTGTTGGTAAATATATCTAGATTCATAATGGGTTTTGTTGCATTAATTGATAAGCCATTTCAGAAGCACGTTCGGCAACAGCCATCGCTTCTTCCACTTTGGATGTTTTTTGTACCGTTCGCGGCGCGGAACATTTGTTTTTCTGATTTTGTTCCATGATTTCTTTCGCGGAAGCGAAATTTAAACATCGCCACCAATTTTGAAATCTGCGTTTGTAATCATTGATGTTTAGAATGGTCCCAGTATCACCAATGCTAATCAGGTGCATTTCAAAAATATGCATGACTGGTGGTAATAAATCGAGTATTTTATGTCCTTTTCCGCTCATCATTGAAATCGAATAAAGCCATTCTTCATCAGCAAACAGTTCTCTTCGTTTCTGCTCGCACTCTTGTATAAAAGGAGACTTTATTTCGATGGTTTCAAAATTTTCTCTCGCGCGCGTAAGACAACTATCACTACTAATAAGATTTTCTCTACTTTCCTCTACTTTACTTTTCTTTCCTTTTCTTTGTGGAGTTTCTCCCGAAATAACTGGGGGTTTTTCGGTCGAAAATGGGATTAAAATATACAATAAGTCTTTTTCTAATCCCTTGTAGCTATTGCCTTTAACCGCAAAATATCGCTTTTGGATAGAAGGCGATGTCAAAATTAGTGAGTTTCGCAAATTTTTGTTAAAGAGATCAACTTCCACCATAAAGTCTATCATTTCCAGGATGGTTTTGTCTCGTTTGTGAAACTGATCCGCCAAGTCGAAGATGTATTCATCGCTCAACTCGATGAAGTAGGAATTACGATAAATGTCCGTCAGGAGTTGCAGATATAAAACAAATCCCAATTCTCTGTACTTACGTATTAATTTTCTGATTTTTATGTTTTTCAGAATATCGGTGTCTGTTGGGAAATAATCTAATCCCAATTTAACTGGTCTTGCCATATTTTTTTCTTTTTGTTTGATTATTAATTTGTTATTGTTTGTTTTTTTCTTCGTTCTTTTCTCTGTTCTTTTCTCCGTTCTTTCTGGCTTGACCCAGAAATAACCAAAGAAGTCAAGGCTGCGTCTGCTGAGCTACTCCGTCACTGCGTTACGCTGTGCGCGCCGCAAACTCGCCTTCGGCTCAGACAGCGACGCTCCGGCCGCTCCACTTCGTTCCTCCGCTTAACGCTCACCAGAACGAGGCCGGTCCAATTGACAATTGATAATTGACAATGGACAATTTTCTTTTTCTCCTTCATTTATCCATGACACTTACTCCGCGACTGTAGAGGCGCAGCGTGCTGCGCCTCCGGATAACGCGACAGGATGTAACAATGAATAACATAATAAATTCATTCGTTATTTTATTGATTTCCATCTGGTTGTGAAATGGAGTTATGAGGCGCAGCAGCGCTGCGCCTCTACAGTCGCGAAACCTGTTCCATTGATAAATGAGGATGAAAAAATAATTTTCAATTGTCAATCTCCATCGTCAATTGTCCATTGCTTCGGCCTAACGAAGGAGGCGTAAAGCGGTCGACCGAGCGGAGCGTTAAAAAATCTCGGCTGTCTGAGCCGAAGGCGAGTTTTCCGAGATTTTAGCGCAGCGACCGAGACCGTAGCCTCCGGAGTGTGAGCCTTGACCTTTTGGTTCTTTTGGGTCAAGCCAAAAGAACGAATACGATCTTGATCTTTTGGTACTTTTGCATCAAGCCAAAAGAACGAATACGATTGGGATCAAGCCAATAGAACAGTCCGCCGGCAGGCGCGTACTATCTGTTGAATCGTCTTCACCCGCAATAATTCGGACGGAATGGTTCGTATAACAAGCCAGCCGCAAGCGGCTGCCTCGTTATACTTTTCCATATCCCGCAAATAACCTTCGGGCCGGAAATGGCGACCGCCATTCCAAACGCCGCCTTCCACTTCGATCGCTACGCGGACTGCCGGTATGGCAAAGTCAAAACGCCATTCGCGCGTCGGGTGAAAACGGTATTCACGCTTGGTTTCCAAACCTGTCAGGTGATAGATTTCCCGTTCAAGGGGCGAAAAGTTCTTCTCCATCGATCAAATAATCAGTTGCTTCGTCGACTGTTTTACAGGTCGTGACAAAGAGTGCTCCCATGCGGTTGTCGAAAACAACCCATCGGTCTTGCCATGACTCATAAAAATAGCCGAATTCGTTTTGCTTGGAATTGTATTGATAACGTCGCGAACCACGTTCGCCGTCCACCAAATCGAAGAAGCAGCTGGCTGCTGCCGTACCGATCAAACAACCGGGCATTATCCGGTCTCTAACCTCATCGTCCATATCAATTAGCTTGTATGTTGATAAACGAATCCGATTCAAACCGTTTGCCTTCCGTGATATACAGAAGAGCTTCGCGTTCGCAGAATGAGAGATCATCCATCAAACGTTCCAACCATTCATACGTATCCTTGCCGGTGTTGACACGTACAGCCAGGTTGATTGGGCACGTGGTGTCGGTGCGCAAACCGGCATAGATGTTAATGATTTCCGAATTACCGCTTGGCTGGCGGTAAAAACCATCTACATATAAACCGGGAATTTTGCTATGGGTGAGTTGTTCAACATGGAAAAGTAAGTTTTGCATGGCAAGACCTAGTTCTTCATGGATAGGGGCGTCATTCATATAGGTATTTTGAAAGGCGTCGTTGTTTTCCGGATTGTACTGATCTACTTTGACTTTCAATTTGTTATCTCGTATGGAGATCAGCATGAATTTCTTTTCTGTAATCATAATAAGCTGATTTATTTGTTTTTGTATTTTGTGTTCGTTCTTTTGGCTTGACCCAAAAGAACCAAAAGGTCAAGTGATTGTCCGTTCTTTCTGGCTTGACCCAGAAAGAACCAAAGAAGTCAAGGCTGCGTCTGCTGAGCTACTCCGTCACTACGTTACGCTGTGCGCGCCGCAAACTCGCCTTCGGCTCAGACAGCGACGCTCCGGCCGCTCCACTTCGTTCCTCCGCTTAACGCTCACCAGAACGAGGCCGGTCCAATTGACAATTGATAATTGACGATTGACAATTTTCTTTTTCTCCTTCATTTATCCATGGCACTTGCCTTGCGACTGTAGAGGCGCAGCGTGCTGCGCCTCAAAACCTCATTTTACAACCAAATGATAATCAATAAAATAACAAATGGATTTATTGCGTTATTTGCCGTTTTATCCTGTCGCGTTGGCTGGAGGCGCAGCACAATTCAATGGACAATTGAAAATTGACAATGGATAATTATTTTACAACCAAATGACAATCAATAAAAACAAATGGATTTATTGTGTTATTTGCCGTTTTATCTTGTCTCGTTAGGCTGGAGGCGCAGCACAATTCAATGGACAATTGAAAATTGACAATGGATAATTATTTTACAACCAAATGACAATCAATAAAAACAAATGGATTTATTGTGTTATTTGTCGTTTTATCCTGTCGCGCTGGCTGGAGGCGCAGCACGCTGCGCCTCTACTCGCATTGGGTATGTTCAACGAATAAATTCCGTGAAATCCGTACTGAATGAATTGTCAATCGTCCATTGTCCATTGATTTGGCCTCCGGAGTGTGAGCCTTGACCTTTTGGTACTTTTGGGTCAAGCCAAAAGTACGGACAATTGTCAATTTAACAATGGCGTTTCTTGGTACTCAATATATTGACTATCAATAAAAACTCCTTTTTGTGCTTGTTGGCGAGCGAAGGTGAGCGGAAGTTTAAAGAAACGTTCCATGTCATCCTGAGGTAAATACTGTCCTTTTTGTTCCCACCAGAATTTGAAGAGTTCGATAAATCCCAGCGGATCGTTCGGCACCGGTAGTTTCTGAATCTGAATGTTCGAAAGCTTCCGTTCTTCTTCCAGTAATTTCTTACGGGCATTCAAGCGGGCTTCTTCTTTCTTTTCGTCCGAAACCTTCCGCTTGTCAATCCGTTTTAACTGGCGTTCGTAATTGGTTTGCAACTGTTCTTTTACCTGTTTGTTCTCTTCCCATTCCTGACGTAGCAATTCACGTAAACAGTTTTGGCAGACATCACCGATTGAACCTGGTTTGAGCGGATCAATCTCGTTTTCCAGTAACGTAAACTTTTTCTGCAAGGCCATCAGCCGGTCGGTGATTGGTTTTCTGGACGAGCGCATCCGAGCAACCTCACCTTTACAATCCTGTACGAATTCGGATAAATCTACCGCAAATTCTTTCTTTTCAGATTTGGCAGCGTTGTTTACGTTTTTCAAAAGATCTTCTCCTCGCTTCTTTAGTTCTGCGTTTGTTGCAACAGACAGATTCAAGGCGCTCTGTAAATTTTCCATAGGCTGGAATGCCAAGGCGTTGTTTTCTTTCGTTCTTTTCATACTAGTTGTATAAATTAAAAATAAATAAATTAATAATGTACTAGATCATCATCTCTTTGTCAACACTACAAATGTAAATATTACTTTTTTAAATACCAAACAAAACAATATATAAATTAGTGTTTTACTTTCATTTTATATTATTTTAAGATTAAAGCTGGTTTTCTCAATTTAAATTCATTTAGTTAATATCATATTTATATATTAAATAAAATAAGGTAAAGAAAATAGGAAGAAAGTCTGTATGGATTCATAAAAACATAGGCATGAATTGACAAAAACATAAGCATGAAATGGTAAAAACATAGGCATGAAATAATGAAAACATAGGCATGAATTTTCTGTATGGAAAACAGACAAAAACTGACCGAAAAATACCAAAATATACCGAAACTGACGCGAAAATACACATAAGTCAACAGTGCCGAAATCCGGCATTCTACCTTTGCATCAAACAACAATTCATAATTAATAGCATGATGAAAACGAATATGATTTCCATTGGGATGTGCGCATTTGCACTGATGGCGTGTGGCGCCAGTAAAGAAACCGTAGTAAACCAAGAGAAGGCGGATTGGGGACAGTTGTCTTTTCGGGAAACTTTGCAGACGCAAGTTGTTCCGATGAGCGAAGCGAATTTGGCCATCCCGATAACAGCCTTGCAAGACTTGCCGCCGGCAGCCGTCTTTCACCAAAGTAGCGGACAGGCTAATGTTTCTGTCCGGCTGGTGCACGACACCCTGTTTGTCGAATCCCGTTGCGACAGTCTGATGCAATTGGTATATCAATACGAAAACCAGATCAACCAATGGCAGCAGGAACGACACAATCAGGTAGTACATACGGAACGGGATATCGGCTGGAAAGGGCCAATAATTGGAATCAGCTTCATGATCGGGCTTCTCATATTGCTTGGTTGGATCTGGATCAAAAACAAGTCGCCAGGCAGATAAAAAACGCCGGATAATATTGTTTAATTTATTGATAATGATTATATTTGTGTATATGAAAACACAAACATTATACACAAAGGAATTGGCCGCTCTGTACTTTACAAACAGTACACCCAGAGCAGCAATAACGCAGTTTAGGCGTTGGATTGACCGGAACGAATCCTTGAAAAACGAATTGACTGAAACCGGATACAAAGAAGGGCAGCGAGTGTTTACACCGCGCCAGGTAGAGTTAGTTTTTCGTCATTTAGGAGAACCGTAAGTCAATTGAAAATTGACAATGGACAATTGACAATTAGGGAAGCGAGTAGAGGTGCAAAACAATTGAAAATTGAAAATGGAGAATTGAAAATTGGACATGATTGTAGAGGCGCAGCGTGCTGCGCCTCCAACCCAGGCAATAGGATAAAACGACGAATAATAGAATAAATTCATTCGTTATTTTATTGATTCCCATTTTGTTGCGAAATGAGGTTATGAGGCGCAGCAGCGCTGCGCCTCTACCGTCGCGTAGCCTGTTCCATTGATAAATGGAAGATGGAAAAATAATTTTCAATTGTCCATTCTCAGTTGTCCATTGTTAACGACCGAATCCTGACAGAAGAAGGATTGGCCTAACGGAGGAGGCGTTAAGCGGTCGACCGAGCGGAGCGTTAAAAAATCTCGGCTGTCTGAGCGAAGCGAGTTTTCCGAGATTTTAGCGCAGCGACCGAGACCGTAGCCTCCGGAGTGTGAGCCTTGATTTTTTGGTTCTTTTGCATCAAGGCAAAAGAACGGGCAATCACTTGACCTTTTGGTTCTTTTGGGTCAAGCCAAAAGAACGAATACGAATATGATTACGAATTAAAACAAGAAAAAGCGATATGAAACTACAATTAATCATAGCCACCCTGTTATGCCTTACAGGAATAACCCTGTTGTTCTTGGGTTTTTGGATACCGCCACAAGGAGAAATAGATCCTTCGGTTCTGGTTGCCTTTGGCGAAACCTCTACATTTGCAGGTGCTTTATTCGGGGTGGACTATAAATATAAACGTAAGTCAATTGAGAATTGACAACTTCATCAATTGAAAATTGAGAATTGACAATTGACAATTGGACATGATTGTAGAGGCGCAGCGTGCTGCGCCTTCGGGTAACGCGACAGGATAGAACAACAAATAACATAATAAATTTGTTCGTTATTTTGTTGATTGCCATTTGGTTGTGAAATGAAGTTATGAGGCGCAGCAGCGCTGCGCCTCTACCGTCGCAAGGTCTGTTTTCCGGATAAAATTATCCATAACCTGTAATTTCCAATGATTAATCACTCAATTTCAACCGAAGTGGTAATAGGAAATGAATGTAGAGGCGCAGCGTGCTGCGCCTCCGGGTAACGCGACAGGATAAAACAACAAATAATATAATGAATTCATTCGTTATTTTGTTGATTCCCATTTGGTTGTGAAATGAAGTTATGAGGCGCAGCAGCGCTGCGCCTCTACCGTCGCGTAGCCTGTTCCATTGATAAATGAGGATGAAAAAATAATTTTCAATTGTCAATTGTCCATTGATTTGGCCTAACGAAGGAGGCGTTAAGCGGTCGACCGAGCGGAGCGTTAAAAAATCTCGGCTGTTTGAGCCGAAGGCGAGTTTTCCGAGATTTTAGCGCAGCGACCGAGGCCGTAGCCTCCGGAGTGTGAGCCTTGACTTTTTGGTTCTTTTGGGTCAAGCCAAAAGAACGTACACAGTTTGGTCAAGCCAAAAGTACGAATGTAGTATTGAAATAAAAATCAAACATTTATACCCATATGAAACTATCGAAAAACTTTACGTTGGCAGAATTTACCCATAGTCAGATGGCTATTGAACGGGGTATTTTAAATGAACCCGATGCCGAACAGCGCGAGGCCATTCAGCAGTTAGTAGATCATTTATTACAGCCGCTTCGGGAACGAGTAGGCGAAGCCATTGCTATCACCAGCGGCTTTCGAAATCAGGAAGTAAACCGTTTGGTGGGCGGCGTTCCCACCAGTCAGCACACCAAGGGCGAAGCCGCCGACTGTTACTGTGCATCAGGTCCGGAACACCTGTTGCAAGTCTTACTCGACAGCGGCTTGCCTTTTGATCAGGCGATTGTCTATCGGCGGAAACGCTTTCTACACCTTTCGTATCGGCAAGGACGATGCCGGAAGATGGTGTTGTATAAATAGGAGAGAAGAGCCATTGACATTCAGGACAATCCCCGGATTTCAGACGAGACATCTATATACGACCTTTTCCCGTCGATATAGTCGGCATAAAGCAGTTCTTCGTCCCTTCCTTTAAGGATATGGCACTTGCCGCACAGCTCGCAGTTGCCCAGGCATTTCCATTCGTTCTGCACAAAAGCGAGCCGTTCTTCGCGGGTAGATTGTTCTATGTCGGGCGGAATCCTATTTACTTTCATCATGACAACAAGGGTAATTGTGTTTTCATTTCCCACCCTATGCCAATTCTCCTTCCCAGACAAAGCAATGGGGGAAGAGCGATTTCAGATGGGTTTCTGATGGGAATAAACCAAAGACAGACGAGCCGGAGCCGGACATGGAAGCATAGACTGCTCCTGCCGCATAAAGTTTTTCCTTAACAGACTGGATGGCCGGGAAAGCCGGGAAGACACTGCCTTCGAAATCGTTTACCATCAGGTCTTTCCACTCGCTGACAGGGCGGTTGATGATTTCGCAGAGCGAGACAGCCGGACGGGAAGGCTTCACCTGCGCATAAGCGGCTGCCGTAGAGACTGCTACATCCGGCTTGACCAGACAGAGGTGCCATCCTGCCAGCGATAGCCGGACGGGCTGGAACACGTTGCCGATGCCAGTGGCAAACACCGGCTGGTTGCGGATGAAAAACGGACAGTCGGCACCGATGGTCGAGGCGATCCGTTCCAGCTCATCGTCGCTGATTTGCAGATGCGCAAATTGGTTGACCAGCTTCAGCATGAAAGCCGCGTCGGCAGAACCGCCACCCAAGCCGGCTCCGAAAGGAATGGCCTTGAGCAGTCCGATTTGCAGCTCGGGCACCGTGTAGTTTTGCTTGATGGCCCGCAGCGCCTTCATGACCAGGTTCTTTTCGACCGGAGCATCCACCGGAATACCGGTCTGCGTAAACGAGGTGGCCGGCGCTTCGGTTATTTCGAGAGCGTCTTTTATGGGGATCGGATAAAATACCGTTTCGATGTTATGATAACCATCCGGGCGTTTCTCAACAATGTTGAGCCCTAAGTTGATCTTTGCGTTGGGAAAACAAATCATAGTGTTGCTATTTTAAGTAAAAAACAGGGTAAAAGTACCGGTTTCTTTCCAATAATTCAATAAAGGCGGGGAAAAAATGATGAGTCGGCTGAAGGCTTCTTGGACCGCCGATCCGCGTAAAAATGGATGGCAGTATTTCTCATTCGGGAGTTTTATGTAAATTTGCATACTTGAAACAAAGATGTATAGTGGAAAAATATCTGGAAGAATTAAACGAAAGTCAGCAGAAAGCCGTGGTTTATCTGGATGGTCCGGCCCTAGTCATTGCGGGAGCCGGTTCTGGCAAGACGCGGGTGCTGACCTATAAGATAGCTTGGTTGCTGAAGCAAGGCTTTGCCCCGCATCGTATTTTAGCCCTTACATTTACGAACAAAGCTGCCCGGGAGATGAAAGAACGTATTGCCGGGATTGTGGGAGAAGAAACTGCCCGCCGGCTTTGGATGGGCACATTCCATTCGATCTTTTCCCGTATCTTGCGGCGGGAGGCAGAGCGACTGGGATTCACCTCCAATTTTACGATCTATGATGCGACCGATTCGAAGAACCTGATCAAGTCGATCATCAAGGAAATGCAGTTGGACGACAAGGTGTATCGTCCGGGGATGATACAGAGCCGCATCTCGAATGCCAAGAATGCGCTGATCACGTATAAGGCTTATGAACAGAATAAGCAGCTGATAGAAGATGACCTGAGAAACAAGATCCCTCTGGTACGCGATATTTATGCCCGCTATCAGAACCGTTGCCAGCAGGCCGGAGCGATGGATTTCGATGACCTGCTGTTGCAGACGAACCTGTTGTTCAGGGATCATCCGGACGTGCTGGGAAAATATCGCGATTATTTCCAGTATGTGCTGGTGGACGAGTATCAGGATACCAACTTCGCCCAGCATCTGATTGTGAAACGCCTGTGCGAAGGGCGCGGTAACCTGTGTGTGGTGGGCGACGACGCACAAAGTATCTATTCGTTCCGCGGGGCCAATATCGACAATATCCTTCAGTTCAAGCAGCTCTATCCGGGTTGCCAGATCTTCAAGCTGGAGCGGAACTACCGTTCTACCCAAAATATCGTCAATGCGGCTAACAGCCTGATCCGGAAGAACACCGCCCAGATACCGAAACAAGTCTATTCGGAGAAGGAAGAAGGAAGCAAGCTACAGGTTCTTTCCTCGTATTCCGACTACGAAGAAGCCTATGCCGTGGCTGCCCGCGTGCATGAAATGAGGCGCCAGATGCCTTATGCAGATATGGCCGTCCTGTATCGCACCAATGCCCAGTCGCGTATCCTGGAAGAAGCCATGCGCAAGCGGAACATTCCTTACCGGGTTTATGGCGGCTTGTCGTTCTACCAGCGAAAAGAGGTGAAGGATGTGATTTCTTATTTCCGGCTGGTGATTAATCCGCACGATGAAGAGGCCTTCAAGCGGGTGATTAATTATCCGACGCGTGGAATAGGAGATACCACCGTATCCAAACTGGTCTCGGCTGCAACGACCTATGGCGTGAGTCTGTGGACAGTCCTCCAATCTTTGTCTGATTATGCCGTGCCTGTCAATGCGGGAACAGCCAAGAAGCTGGCGGCTTTCAGGGAACTGATCGACTCGTTCAGGGAACGCAATCAGGAGCTGCCGGCTGACGAGATCGCCACGGCCATTGTCAAGGAAAGTGGCATCGTAGCCCTGCTGGCGCAGGATCATTCGACGGAAGGCATCGGCAAATTCGAGAATCTGCAGGAATTGCTGAAAGGTATTGCCGAGTTTTGCCAGATCCGTCAGGAAGAAGGAAATACACAAGTATCGCTGGGCGACTTCCTGGCAGAAGTATCGTTGCTGACAGACCAGGACCAGGAAGGAGACGAAAACACCGACAAGGTGACACTGATGACGGTGCATGCCGCCAAAGGACTGGAGTTCGGTGCCGTTTTCGTGGTCGGACTGGAAGAAGAACTGTTCCCGTCGGCCATGTCGAAAGACAATCCGCGGGCGATCGAAGAAGAGCGGCGCCTGTTCTATGTGGCGATCACCCGTGCCGAGCGTCATTGTACGCTGTCGTTTGCCCGCAGCCGCTT
This sequence comes from Parabacteroides faecalis, assembly GCF_022809355.1. GTDB lineage: Bacteria > Bacteroidota > Bacteroidia > Bacteroidales > Tannerellaceae > Parabacteroides > Parabacteroides faecalis. Next base: position 21,160 of record NZ_JAKZMM010000012.1, read on the forward strand.
CAAGAACGGACAGACAACGATGTGTATTCCGAGTCGTTTCCTGCGGGATATCGATCTGAAATATCTGGAGACGGAAGACGGTTACAGAAGGCCGGAAGCCGATTCTTCTGTTTCTGAGAGGAAGCCGGAAAGCCGTCCCGCTTTTACCTCTCCGTTGCAACAGGCCCAGATGCGGGAAACACCGTCGGCCGGTCCGCGCAAGCTGACCCGTATGACGGCAGCACCGGTTTCGTCGGCGGCAGAACAAGACTTTTCTGATTTCCAGATCGGCATGCGGGTCCGCCACGGTCGTTTTGGCGAAGGCGTGATCTTGTCGTTCGATGGAGACGGAAATAACCGAAAAGCGCTTATCGAATTTGATAATTCGGGTCAAAAACAACTTTTTCTAAAATTTGCACGATTGGAAAAGATGTAATTATAACAATTTTTGTAATTTTACACACACATAATCAAGGAAAATAATTAACAGGTTAAAATATGGGTATATTTAGTTTTTTCAGCAAAGAGAAAAAAGAAACGCTCGACAAAGGCCTTTCCAAAACAAAAGAAAATGTTTTTACCAAAATCACAAGAGCTATTGCCGGTAAAAGCAAGGTAGATGATGCGGTATTAGACAATTTGGAAGAGGTCTTGATAACTTCGGATGTTGGTGTGGAAACAACGCTGAAAATCATAGACCGTATCGAAAAGCGTGTGGAACGAGACAAATATGTGACGACCTCGGAGCTGACAGGCATTCTGCGTGATGAAATAGCGAATCTGCTGACGGAGAACAAGACAGAAGACGGGGAAGGTTTCGCACTGCCGGAAGACAAGAAACCGTATGTGATTATGGTGGTTGGCGTAAATGGTGTTGGAAAAACAACGACGATTGGAAAACTGGCCTATCAGTTTAAGAAAGCCGGCAAGAAAGTATATTTGGGTGCAGCCGATACTTTCCGTGCGGCAGCCGTCGAACAGTTGGTGATCTGGAGTGAGCGCGTAGGTGTTCCGATTGTGAAACAGAAAATGGGTTCAGACCCGGCTTCGGTTGCTTTCGATGCGTTGAGCTCGGCCAAGGCCAACGATGCCGATGTGGTGATTATTGATACGGCAGGCCGTCTGCATAACAAAATCAACTTGATGAACGAGCTGACGAAGATCAAGAATGTGATGAAGAAGGTGGTGCCGGATGCGCCTCATGAGATCTTGCTCGTGCTGGATGGCTCGACCGGACAGAACGCTTTCGAACAGGCCAAGCAATTCACGGCAGCCACGGAAGTCAATGCGCTGGCTGTTACCAAACTGGACGGAACGGCCAAAGGTGGTGTCGTGATCGGTATCTCCGACCAGTTTAAGATTCCGGTAAAATACATAGGTCTGGGAGAAGGAATAGAAGATCTGCAAGTATTCCGCAAACGCGAATTTGTCAATTCTTTGTTTGGCGAATAATGCTCTTATAAAGGTATTCCGAAAGACAAGCAGGATAAATAAATGGAAAGCACCCGGGTGTGTTACAAAACCTCCCGGGTGTAAATTTGTTTAGATAGATAAAGAAGTTTCTATGAGAAAGAATAAAGTTGATATCATTACATTGGGTTGTTCGAAGAATCTGGTCGATTCGGAACAACTGATGCGCCAGTTTGCTGTGAATGGCTATAAGGTAGAACATGATCCGCATAAGATTAACGGCGAGATCGTAGTTGTCAATACCTGTGGATTTATCGGTGACGCCCAGGAAGAATCCATCGAAATGATTTTGGAGCTGGGGCAGGCCAAGAAACAAGGTAAAATCGGCAAACTGTTCGTCATGGGCTGTCTATCCGAACGTTTCCTGCACGACCTGGAACAAGAATTGCCCGAAGTGGACCGTTTCTACGGGAAGTTTAACTGGAAAGAGCTGATCTCTGACCTGGGAAAGGCGTATCATCAGGAACTGGCGTACGACCGGATCTTGACGACGCCGAAGCATTATGCCTATCTGAAGATCGGCGAAGGCTGTAACCGCACTTGCTCCTATTGTTCGATACCCATTATTACAGGAGCCTACCAGTCTCGCCCGATGGAAGATCTGGTGAACGAGGTGAAGCTGCTGGTCGGTCGTGGCGTGAAAGAATTCCAGCTGATTGCCCAGGACCTGACATTCTATGGCGTGGATCTGTACAAGCGGATGGCACTGCCCGAACTGGTAGAACGCATCTCGGATGTTCCCGGAGTAGAATGGATTCGTCTGCACTATGGCTATCCGACTCATTTCCCTTTGGATCTGCTGCCTGTGATGCGTGAGCGCGAGAATGTATGCAAATACATGGATATCGCCTTGCAGCACATCAGCGACAATATGCTGAAGCTGATGCGACGGAACATCACCAAGGCCGAGACCTACGAGCTGATAGAACGGATGCGCAGTGAAGTGCCCGGCATCCATTTGCGGACAACCCTGATGGTGGGACACCCGGGAGAAACCGATGCTGACTTTGAAGAGCTGCTGGAGTTTGTCCGGAAAGCACGCTTCGAGCGGATGGGCGCCTTTGCATACAGCCATGAAGAAGGAACCTATGCCTATAAACATTACACAGACGATATCCCGCAGGAAGTCAAGCAAGAACGTCTGGACAGCCTGATGCGTATCCAGGAACGTATCTCGCTGGCAGTCAATCAGTCGAAGATCGACAAGGTGTTTAAAGTGATGCTGGATCGGGAAGAAGAGGATTTCTACATTGGCCGTACCGAATTTGATTCGCCCGAAGTAGATCCGGAAGTGCTGATCCGGAAAGACGATGTCTTGCATCCGGGACAATTTTACCAGGTTCAGATAGAAGATGCGCAGGCTTTTGAATTATATGGTAAAGCTTTATTAAAATAAATGTTGATTTGTTTGCAAGATAACTGAAAAATGACTAATATAGCGACTGATATACAAAATACATCTTCCATGAAAAGTAAAGAAGTAATAGCGGAACTGGCCGGACGCATGGGATGGACTTCCAAAGAAGTCACAGAAATGCTTTCTGCCCTGGGTTCGGCTATCGGGACGAAGTTGATGGAAGGCGATTCTGTGAATTTGTCTGCATTCGGACAGTTTGATGTCCGGAAAAAGATGGAACGTATATCAGTGAATCCGACCAATGGCAAACGTTATCTGGTCCCGCCCAAATTAGTTCCGGTCTTCAAACCATCCTCCGCTATGAAAGGACGCCTAAAAGAATTGGAAGACAATGAATAACCGACTTTCCATACAAGATTTGGCCTTGATTTTGTCTGAGCAGACAGGCAAAAGCACGGAAGAGGCTTTGCGCTTTTTGCAAGAGTTCATTGCGGTGGTCAGTGAAGGCGTGTACAACGACAAACTGGTGAAAGTGAAAGGACTGGGTACCTTTAAGATTATCCGGGTGGAGGAACGCGCCAGTGTGTCGGTCAATTCGGGAGAGCGTTTTGTCATTCCGTCGCATTATAAATTCACCTTCACTCCGGATAAAGAACTGAAGGAGCTGGTGAACAAGCCTTTTTCTCTCTTTGATACGGTCGAACTGAATGAGGAAGTCGATTTCTCGGATGTCGATGTTTCGGCAGAGACAAGTGGGGCAGAAGAGGCGGCAGACGATTCTTCCGAAGAAATATTGCCGGATGGAATCCCCGAACAAGCCATTGAGGCGCCTCAGACTCCGGAACCGGAAGTGAAACCGGAACCGGCAGTAGAAGAGGAAGCTGTTCCGCAAAAAGAGGCGAAAGCCGAATCAGAAGCGGAAACAGAAACAACGCCTGAACCGGAAGTTGAGACAGAACCGGAGCCGAAAGCCGAAGCCGAAACAACTCCGCAAGAAGAAGTGGAAGCCGAACCGAAAGCGGAAACAGAAACAATGCCAGAACCAGAAGTTGAGGCCGAACCGGAGCCGAAGGTCGAAGCAGAAACAACTCCGCAAGAAGAAGCAAAAGCCGAGCCGAAGCAGGCAGAGCCAGTGCCTTCGGTTTCAGGTTATAAAGAGTACAGAAGAAAAAGACGGCGCAGCGCTTCCCGCAAGCTGTTGTTCCCGATTGCCTGTCTGTTTGTGGTTATTGTGCTGGGCATCGTCTATATTGTTTGCCTGAGCGGACGGACGACAGTCAACAAGAACTGGGAACCGCCTATGGCAGAAGTCGGAAATCCGACTCCTGAGGCCGGGATGAATCCCGTTCCGGCAGATTCGACAGGAGTGACGCCGCCTGATTCGGCCAGTCTTGCCGCCGATTCAGTGGTTGCAGAACCACCCGTAGTGGAAGAAAACCAACCGGAAGAAACACCCAAGTCTGGCATATTGGCTCTGGTAACGATCAAGGCCGGCGATCGGCTGGCATCGTTTGCCAAGCAGTATTATGGACATAAGTTTTTCTGGGTTTATATCTATCAATACAATCAGGATATCATATCCGATCCGAACAATATCCCGATTGGAACCGAATTGCGGATTCCGGATCCCGGATTGTATGGAATAGATGCGACTGACCGGAGCTCGATTGACAAAGCCGCCGCCTTGCAATCGCAGATTCTGGGTAAGTTCAGTAAGTAGTATTTGTGTAGATGTGCTAATAGATTGAGACCTTTGATTCCATCGGAAGGGAAGGCTCAAACAGCGTATTTCAGCAGAAATAAGTTGACTTAAATTTGAAATGACGATGAAAGCAGACGTAAAAAAAGTAGCAGTATGTTGTGTTTTGCTGGCTGCGCTTACGACGGGATGCCAAACCCCGGCAGATAAGCAGGAGAGCCAGCAGGTCAAACGGGAAAAAACGGCTTTTCAGACCAGTCAGCCGTGGAGAGCAACCATGGACAACCGGGCCGATGTAGCGATTGTGTATGGCGTAGGTGGAAATCCTTCCGACAAAGACAAAAATGCCCTTTCATTCGAAGAGCGTGTCCAGTCATGGCGAGACCGGGGCTATATCACGCATTTTATGACTGGCATTGCCTGGGGCGGTTATGAAGATTACTTCACCGGCCAATGGGACGGGAAAATGCACCTCGACGAAGGACAGGTGGAACGCCATGGCGACACGATATGGCACGGCCACATGGTTCCTTATATTGTTCCGAGCCAGAACTTCATCAAGTATATGAAGGAAAAGCATATCAAGCGGGTCATCGATGCCGGCATTGACGCCATCTATCTGGAAGAACCCGAATTCTGGGCACGGGCCGGATATAGCGAAGCCTTCAAGCGCGAATGGAAAGAATATTATGGTTTCGACTGGCGCCCGCAACATGAATCGGCCGAGAATACATATCTCTCCAACAAGCTGAAATACCAGTTATATTACCGGGCATTGAACGAATGCTTTACGTATGCGAAAGAATACGGACGGTCGAAAGGAATGAATGTACGCTGCTATGTGCCTACACATTCGCTGGTGAATTATGCCCAGTGGCAGATCGTGAGTCCTGAAGCCAGCCTGGCTTCCTTGCCTTGCGTGGATGGATACATCGCCCAGGTCTGGACCGGAACTTCCCGCGAGCCGAATTACTATAACGGAGTGAAGAAGGAGCGTGTCTTCGAGAATGCCTTTCTGGAATACGGATGTATGGAATCCATGACGGCGCCGACCGGACGCAAGGTATTCTTCCTCACCGATCCGATTGAAGACTGGCCACGCGATTGGGCCGACTACAAGAAGAATTACGAAGCGACCTTCACGGCCAAGCTGCTTTATCCGGATAACGACAATTACGAAGTGATGCCCTGGCCCGAACGTATCTATGAAGGCTTGTACAAGAAGAGCGCCGACAGCGACGAGAAGATCCGCATCCCGCGCTTCTATTCTACACAGATGCAAGTCATGATCAATGCCCTCAATCAGATTCCTTTGTCCAACAACGAGATATCCGGATCGAAAGGACTGAGTGTCTTGATGGCCAATTCGCTGATGTTCCAGCGCACACCCGAGCCGGTGGCCGGATATGATGATCCGCAGCTCTCGAATTTCTATGGACAGGCGCTTCCTTTCCTGAAGCGTGGCGTACCGGTTCATCTGATGCACATCGAGAATGTCTCTTATCCCGAGAACTGGAAAGACACGAAAGTCCTGCTGATGAGTTATTCGAACATGAAGCCGCTCGACGAGAAAGCTCACCAGTATATTGCCGACTGGGTGAAGAAAGGTGGCGTACTGGTGTATAGTGCGACCGACCGCGATTCTTTCCAGCAAGTACAGGAATGGTGGAATCAGGGAGAGAACCATTTCCGGGCTCCTTCCGAACATCTTTTCCAGCTGATGGGCATCAAGCCGAATGCAAGCGAGGGCGAATATGCCTGTGGTAAAGGAACAGTGTATGTATTCCGGAAAGATCCGAAGCAATATGTCATGAAAGAAGACGGTGACCGGATTTATGTCGAGATCGTCAAACGGATGTATGAAGACAAGGCGAAGGCCGGAAAGCTGGAATTCAAGAACAACTTCTACCTGAAGCGCGGCATGTATGAATTGGTATCGGTGATGGACGAGAGCGTCAGCGACAAGCCTTATCAACTGAAGGGACGTTTTATCGACCTCTTCGATCCGCAGTTGCCGGTTTTGGCACAGAAGACCGTCAATCCGGGCGAACAGGCCTTCCTGATTAATCTCGATCAGGTGAAGAATCCTGATCAACCTCAGGTTCTTTGCGGAGCCGCACGTGTCTATGATGAGAAGGTGAAGAAAGCTTCCTATTCATTCGTGGCCAAAAGTCCAGCAGAAACCACCAATGTGATGCGTGTCCTGCTGCCGGCTGCTCCTAAGAAAGTCAAGATCCAAGATGCCGAAGGCGAAGATATAAAGGAAGCCACTTCGGAATGGGACGAAGCCAGCCGCACCTTGTTGCTGACCTTCGAGAACAGTCCGGAAGGCGTCCAGGTGAAATGCAAGTGGTAAAAAGAAAGAAGGTGTGTCAAAATGATCAACTCATTTGACACACCTTCTTTTTTATACCGGAAAATGATTTATCAATAGATGGCTTTTGCCTCGATGACACATTCCAGGGCACTTGAATTAGCGGCAGCGTTGGCTTCCTGGAACGGACCGTACCAATAACAGCCGAAACTCATTGTCTGTGGGTCGTAATTGCGTGAAATGATCGACTCGGCATTCTTGATAATGAATTCCTTGTAGATCGGATTATTGGTTACCTTATATAAAAAGCCGAGGTGACGGATAAAGATTCCCTTGAACTGCACACCGTCACGACTTTTGGCTACTTGCGGATTCATCTCGCACAAGATGCCTTCTTCGTTGACCATTTCTTTCGTGATAGTTGCCTGTGCAATCTTCTCTGCCATATTTAGGTATTTCTTGTCGTGCGAATGCAAGTACATCTCGGCCAACACGGCGATGGCAACACCTTGGTTATAGGTGTAATGCGATCCGCGGTTAGGCGTACAGTCTTTGGTCAATCCGTCTTCGATCTGATGGATTTCGGTGTTGTACATGCCCGTCTGCAAATACCAGTTTACTTCCTTCTTGAACCAGTCGGCATATTGCTGTTTTCCGGTCTCGTTGTAAAGACGGATAGCCGTCAGGGCAAAAAGGTTGTTGGCGATGGAGTTTTTGTATTCCAGCGGATTCTTCTTCCAGAACGAACCGCCGCCACAGGTATCGTCGCTCCAGCCGGTTGTCATGTCTTCGAAAATAGTTTCGGCCATGTTCAGATACTTCTTGTCGTTTGTCAGACGGAAAGCGTTGATCCAAGCCAAAGCCCACCAGCCTTCATCATCATAATAATCATTGATGAAATTATCACAATAACGAACGACAGTGCCGGTCGAATCGGCAATCGGATAATGTTTTGCCTTGTTATACACGTCTTCGATGACCGGAACGATCTCTTTCTTGTTCTTGGTCACTTCCGCATAGCGGATGACAGCCGTCAGCAAGTTGGCCGAGTTCCACTATCCGGCCGTTTCCCAGATTCCGGTTGAATCCGTTCGCCATGTCAGCGACCGTTCAAGACTTGCATGCATTTTTGTGTCGAAAGGCGTGTGCTTATGCCCACCACAAGCCGAAAGAAGCAACACCATGGCTGTTGCAACGAAATACTTCTTCATCATAATTAATCAGGATAATTGTTTCAACGAGGTGCAAAGATAGAAATAGTGTTTCAATAATGAATGGATAATTGGTTTTTATCTGCTATTATCAAGAAAAACATTCCAGTCTGACGGAGAAAAACGGATCAGACAAGATGGAATAAAAAATGTAAAATTCGCTTATGATCGGATTATCTTTATTATTTTTACCCGAAAGATTTAATCTCCATTGAAATTCTTTAGAATCGGGTAGGTTTATAAAATTAGAGTGCGGTTATGATGAAAGATATCAAGAATCTGATTTTCGATTTTGGAGGCGTGCTGATCAATCTGGATCGTACGGCTTGCCGGGAAGCTTTTGAGAAATTAGGCATTGAAAGTATCCACGAAAGTGTACTGGATGATTACCGCCAGAAAGAGTTGTATATGCAGCTGGAATCGGGAAATATTTCTGCGGCAGCTTTCCGGGCCAGTATGCGCCGTTTATCGGATCAGGATTTGACAGACCAGCAGATTGACGATGCCTGGGTTTCCATCCTGGGTGATATTCCGGATTATAAGTTAGATTGGCTTCTTGAGTTGCGCAAGCAATACCATATTCTTTTATTGAGCAATACAAACAGTATCCACTGGCAATGGTCTGAGCAGAACCGGTTCCATTACAAAGGGCATAAAGTGGATGATTTCTTCGACCGGATTTATCTTTCCTATGAGCTTCACATGCAGAAGCCGGATGTGGAGATTTTCAAGTTTGTCTTGCAAGACTCAATGATTACACCCGAGTCGACTTTCTTCATCGACGATTCGCCCGCCAACTGTAAGGCTGCCGAATCGTTAGGCATTCAGACTTATTGTTGTCCGGCTGGTTCCGATTGGACTTTCCTCTTCAAGTAAAGAGAAAATAGGGGCACAGGATTCTGTTCTCAGGAAAAAGAATGCGTAAGAATCATGTCCCCTTGTATTTTCAGGAGAGAACACCGCTTACTCCTGCCATGAAAGATAATCTTCGAATGTATAATGCAGCAGGTTCGGGATGACTTTGTACACTTTGTCTTTCAGCTCGTCTTCCGAGTTGGTGGTACTTAAACCGATGACACGCATGCCTGCATTGGTCGCAGCGCTGATTCCGGCAAACGAATCCTCGAAAACGATGCATTCTTCGGGTTTGCGCTTCAGGTCTTCGGCAGCCAGCAAATAACACATTGGGTCTGGTTTCCCTTTCGTGATCCGGTTTTCAGAGACGAAGGTGTCAAACAGTCCTTCCAGATTCATTTCCTGAAAAGCCCTTTTCATCTTTCTGTTTTCCGAGCTGGTGACGAGTCCGACCTGAACTCCGTGTGCTTTCAGCATTCTGACAAACTCCAGCGAACCCGGAACTGGCGGGAAAGGCATGCGGCTCTCGAACTCATCCGATTCTGCCTGGATCTTCCGTTGTTCTTCTTCCGGCCGGTCTGAAAAATACTTTTTCATGACGTTCGACATGGTTGTTCCTTTTATGACAGCCGCGAAATGCGGAATGCCTGTATGATAACGGATGCCGGCATCATCCCAAAACTGGTCGTATAAAGGTTCGGTATCAGCCAGGACACCGTCAAAATCAAATAAAGCAGCTTTTATCTGTTGCATGATCATGATAGATTAAAATAAAAAAGGTAACCCGATAGATAAGAACCTACAGAGTTACCTTTTATTGTCATGAATAAAAATCAGAAGCCTGATTATTTAATGTTCGGATTCAACTTGTTCCATTCAGCTACTGGAGGAAGAACGCCCATAGCGATTACTTCATCACGCAAAGCGCACAAGTGTTCGTAGCTCTTATCCAAAGCAGCCTGTTCTTCTGCAGTACCGTTCAAAGCAGCGCAGTGGCAACCGTCTTTGTCGATAGAAGTTTCCCAAGCCATCATGATGTGGTCATATTTATCGTTAGATACATATGTACCAGCCGGCCAACGGAATGCCTTACCACCCATAGCAGCAGCAATCATTTCGATAGAAACGTATGACGGGCTCTGGAAAGAAGAACGACCACGCAAGTTGATGATGTTAGCACCACCCTTAGTTACTTTCTGCTGGATTTCAGCCCATTGTTCAGCTGTTAAAGCGTCAGTACCGATGATATCTGTCAACGGTTTGCCGTTAACTTTAGCAGTAGAAGCAAATACAGCCATCTGTTCGCCGTGGCCACCGTATGTACGGCAGTTTTCAACAGCGTCCATAGAGATACCGAAGTGTTTAGCTAATTCGCTGCGCAGACGAGTTGAGTCCAAACCTGCCAATGTAGTTACCTGACCTGGTTTCAAACCTGAATATAACAAAGTGATCAAACCAGTGATATCAGCCGGGTTGAAGATAACAACGATGTGCTTAACATCCGGGCAATACTGTTTTACGTTCTTACCGAATTCTTCAGCGATAGCTGCATTACCTTTCAGCAAATCTTCACGAGTCATACCAGCCTTACGAGCTGCACCTCCTGAGTTAACGATATATTTAGCACCTGTTAATGCTTCTTTGATGTCGGATGTAAAAGTGATGTTTACACCTTCGAAACCACAATGGAACAATTCTTCAGCAACACCTTCCAAACCCGGAGCATACGGGTCATATAAACAGATGTTTGAAGTAAGACCCATCATAATAGCTGTTTGAGCCATGTTAGAGCCAATCATACCTGCTGCACCAACAATAGTCAGCTTTTCATTTGTAAGCACGTTCATAGAGCATTAATTTTTTAGTTATTCTTATTGTAAAACAAATTCTTAACGAAAAGGTTTCGAATTTGTCTTGTTTATTTATAGTGCAAAAATACAAAATATATTCTTTCAACCTATCATCTATGGATTAATTTCAGATGTTTCAGAAAGTTTTTCAAAACAGATTGGGCAGTGATGAAAATTCATGCCGACCTTTTCTCCAAAATACGCCGGCTTTTTATCGAAATACGCCGGGAATTGATGAAAATACGCCGGCTTTTTCACGTTTCGTAATACCTAAATTTGTATTCTGTTGGTTTTTTGCTACCTTTGTCAAAAATGTTGTGTGTATTCAGGAAAAGTTCTTTAGACGGATAATGACCATTTCACTGAATATAGCCAAATAGAAATAATAACAGAAAACAAGTAAAGTGTATCATGAAAAAGAAAAGTTTCTGGTCGGTAATGCTTGCTGCTTCTTTAGCCTGGATGAGTTGTCCTTCGTTTGTGAGTGCAGCAGAAACATTCGACCCTGTTGAGTACGTCAGTCCGCTGGTTGGTACTCAGTCTACTTTTGAGTTGTCAACCGGTAATACGTATCCGGCTATCGCACGTCCGTGGGGTATGAACTTCTGGACTCCGCAGACGGGAAAGATGGGAGATGGTTGGCAATATGTTTATACAGCGAACAAGATTCGCGGTTTCAAACAGACACATCAGCCGAGTCCTTGGATCAATGACTACGGGCAGTTTGTCATCATGCCGGTTGTAGGCAGTCCGGAGTTCGATCAGGATAAGCGCGCCAGCTGGTTCTCTCACAAAGGAGAAATAGCCAAGGCTTATTATTATAAGGTATATCTGGCCGAACATGATGTCGTAACAGAGTTGACACCGACCGATCGTGCTGCTTTGTTCCGTTTCACTTTCCCAGAGAATGATCATTCATACATCGTAGTGGATGCGTTGGACAAAGGTTCGTATGTAAAAGTCATCCCGGAAGAAAACAAGATCATTGGTTATACAACCAAGAACAGTGGTGGTGTCCCTGATAACTTCAAGAACTATTTCATCATTCAGTTTGATAAGCCTTTCACCTATAAGGCTACCTTTGCTGATGGCACATTAAGCGAAGGAAACGTAGAACAGCAGGCCAATCATGCAGGTGCTGTGATCGGTTTCAAGACGAAGAAAGGTGAGATTGTTCATGCCAAAGTAGCTTCTTCTTTCATCAGCTATGAACAGGCTGCCATCAACATGAAGGAGTTGGGCAATGACAGTTTCGATACGTTGGTACAGAAAGGAAAAGAAGCCTGGAACGATGTCTTGAGCAAGATTGAAGTAGAAGGCGGAAACCTCGACCAGTATCGTACGTTCTATTCTTGTCTGTATCGTTCGTTGTTGTTCCCGCGTAAGTTCTATGAACTGGATGCAAACGGAAAAGTGGTTCACTACAGTCCGTACAACGGTCAGGTATTGCCGGGATATATGTACACCGATACAGGTTTCTGGGATACATTCCGTTGTCTGTTCCCGTTCCTGAACCTGATGTTCCCGTCGGTCAACAAGGAAATGCAGGAAGGTCTGATCAATACCTATAAGGAAAGTGGTTTCTTCCCCGAATGGGCAAGTCCGGGTCACCGCGGCTGTATGGTAGGAAACAACTCGGCTTCTGTTCTGGTCGATGCCTATATGAAGGGTGTGAAGGTAGAAGACCTGAAGACATTGTACGAAGGATTGATTCACGGAACGGAGAATGTTCATCCGAAGGCTTCTTCAACCGGACGTCTGGGTTATGAATATTACAATGAATTGGGATACGTTCCGTATGATGTCAAGATCAATGAAAATGCAGCTCGCACATTGGAATATGCTTACGACGACTGGTGTATTTACAAGCTGGCGAAAGACTTGAAACGTCCGAAGAAAGAAATCGATCTGTTCGCTAAGCGGGCAATGAACTACAAAAACCTGTTCGACAAGGAAACCAACCTGATGCGTGGTAAGAATAAAGACGGTAAGTTTATGGCTCCGTTCTCTCCGCTGAAATGGGGTGATGCTTTCACTGAAGGAAACAGCTGGCACTATTCTTGGTCAGTCTTCCACGATCCGCAGGGATTGATCGACCTGATGGGTGGAAAAGATGTCTTTGTCCAGATGCTGGATTCAGTATTTGCCGTTCCGCCGATCTTTGATGACAGCTACTATGGTGGTGTGATTCATGAGATCCGTGAAATGACCGTAATGAACATGGGTAACTATGCACACGGAAACCAGCCTATCCAGCACATGATCTATATGTATAACTATGCAGGCGAGCCTTGGAAGGCACAGTATTGGTTGCGTCAGGTAATGAACCGGATGTACACTCCAGGACCGGACGGTTATTGCGGTGATGAAGATAACGGTCAGACTTCAGCTTGGTATGTCTTCTCAGCTTTAGGATTCTATCCGGTTTGTCCGGGAACTACCCAGTATGTGATGGGAGCTCCGTTGTTCAAGAAGGCAACCTTGCATTTCGAGAATGGAAAATCGCTGGTGATCAATGCACCGGCCAACAGTGCTGAAAACTTCTATATCAAATCCTTGAAGTTCAATGGTCAGAATTATACGAAGAACTATCTGGATCATAACGATTTGATGAAGGGTGCGGTATTGGATATAGAAATGGATGACCAGCCGAACAAGCAGCGCGGAATCCAGACAGCCGATTTCCCATATTCTTTCTCTACTGAGAAGAAGTAATTCGGAAAATTCTCTATACTTCTGTTTAGTCAGGCACGATTTATATGGATTTGCACTTTTATTGGATAATGATAAGTGAAATCGATTTGAATCGTGCCTAATTTATTATCTTTATCCCTAGAAATATAAAATCATTATTATATGAAGAAAGTATATAAATCAACATTGGTCGTTCTGGCTTCTCTGTTCCTGCTGGGTTCGTGTACTCCGCAGGCAAACAACAAAGCCGGAGCCATGAAGTCGCCCATCGAGTATGTGAATCCATACATGGGTAACATCAGCCATTTGCTGGTGCCGACGTATCCGACCGTACATCTTCCGAACAGCATGATGCGTGTTTATCCCGAAAGAGCCGATTTTACAGGTGATCGGTTAGGTGGTTTACCTTTGATTGTAACCAGCCATCGCGGAAGTTCTGCCTTTAACCTGAGTCCGTATCAAGGAGACGAAAGCGGCTTGCGGCCGGTTGTTCCGTTGAGCTATGACCAGGAAAAGCTGACTCCATACCGTTATCAGGTGTATTTGGACGAACCGAATGTCGATGTGGACTTTGCTCCGTCCCGGCAAAGTGCGGTGTATAGCCTGACTTTCGAGAATGAGGCTCCTTCTTATCTCGTATTCAATACACGAAGAGGAGAGATCGAAGTGAATGGCAATGCCGTGAGTGGTTTCCAGTATATTGAAGGAAACACGAAAGTCTATCTGTATGCGGAAGTCGACAAGACACCCGAAAAGGTCGGAACCTTAACTGATGGAGCCGTAAAGACGGATGTCCTGAAGAAAGAAGGCGAGAATGCTGCGGTTGTGATGGCTTTCCCGGTCAATGTTGGCAAAGTAGGTGTTCGTTATGGCGTTTCATTTATTGATGCAGAACAGGCGAAAAAGAACTTGCAACGTGAGATTGCTGCTTATGATGTGGACGTAGTGGCCAAAGCCGGACAGAATGCCTGGAACCAGGCGTTGGACAAGATCCAGGTTGAAGGTGGTACTGAAGACGACAAGACAGTCTTTTATACTTCGCTGTATCGTTGCTTTGAACGCCCGGTTTGTATCAGCGAAGATGGACGTTATTACAGTGCTTATGATGGAAAAATACATGAAGATGGCGGACGTCCGTTCTATGTAGATGACTGGATTTGGGATACTTACCGTGCTACACATCCGTTGCGTGCCCTGATTGATGCAGAACGCGAAGGAGACATCGTTAATTCTTTCTTGCTGATGGCCGAACAGATGGGTACGAACTGGATGCCAACATTCCCGGAAGTAACCGGTGATTCTCGTCGTATGAACTCAAATCATGGTGTAGCAACGGTGATTGATGCTTACCGGAAAGGTGTCCGTGGATTTGATCTGGCCAAAGCCTATGAGGCTTGCCGCAAAGGAATGGAAGAAAAGACCTTGATTCCGTGGTCGGGCAAACCGGCCGGCTGGCTCGACCAGTTCTATAAGGAACATGGTTATATTCCGGCTTTGCGTCCGGGCGAAAAGGAAACGGTAGAGAATGTATCTATGTGGGAGAAACGTCAGCCGATCGCTGTGACTTTGGGTACGGCATACGATCAGTGGTGTCTCGGACAGATTGCCCAGGAATTAGGCAAGAAGGACGAAGCTGATTACTACCTGAAGTGTTCGTATAACTATCGGAATGTATTTAATCCTGAGACCGGATTCTTCCATCCGAAAGATAAAGACGGCAAATTCATTACTCCGCTGGATTACCGTTATGACGGCGGTCTGGGTGCCCGCGATTATTATGATGAAAACAATGGCTATATCTATCGTTGGGATGTGCAGCACAACATCGGCGACTTGATTTCGCTTGTGGGTGGAAACGATAAGTTTACCGCTGCATTGGATGATATGTTCAATACGCCATTGGGCATGTCGAAGTGGCAATTCTATTCTACATTGCCTGATCATACCGGAAATGTGGGTATGTATTCGATGGCCAACGAACCGAGTTTGCATATTCCGTATCTGTATAACTATGCCGGAAAGCCTTGGATGACGCAGAAACGTATCCGCACCTTATTGACACAATGGTTCCGAAACGACCTGATGGGCGTGCCGGGTGATGAAGACGGTGGCGGAATGTCAGCCTTTGTTGCCTTCAGTCAGATGGGATTTTATCCGGTCACTCCGGGAATGCCGTCGTATAATATCGGTAGTCCGGTCTTCACCAGTATGAAGATGCACCTGAGTAATGGCAAGATATTTGAGATCAAGGCAAACAATGCTTCGCCGGAAAACAAATACATCCAGTCGGCCCGCCTGAATGGCAAAGAACTGAATCAGGCTTGGTTTAACCACAGCGATATCATGGATGGCGGTTTGCTGGAAGTTGAAATGGGACCGAAGGCAAACAAGTCGTGGGGAACAGCCACTCCGCCGCCTTCAGCAGCTCCGATGCCATAAGATGAATCATATATTTGCCCTGGGATTCGTCTCAGGGCATTTTTATATCCAACAGAAAGAATCACCTGGACTAACCCGACGGCTGTTTGCCCTGAATACACTCCATAAAACCTGTCAGGAAGTTTCGTTTTTCTCCCGCCCTCATGAAAAATATAAAAAGGTATTTGGAACGAGCGACTTATCTTTCTACTTTTGCATTCAAAATCGAACAAGTATAGCATGTTAAGAAAAATAGTTATTCTGACCGTTTTAGGCGGATTCCTGGTAAGTCATTCGACGGAAGCCCAGGACGTTCGGACGGATTCGGTAGCGGTTGTTTCCGAGTCGGTACCCGATACGGTATCGAAACCGGTGTTGATGTTGGATGGTAAGCCGATGACAGAAAAACAGATGAAGCGTTATTACAAGCAGATGCGTCGTGATTCGATTCGGGAAACGAAGAATATTTGGTGGTCTGTTTTGGGTGGTCCGTCTTATACGCCGGAAAGTTCCCTGGGTGTGGGCGGTGCAGTATTGTCGAGTTTCCGTTTTCATCGGAACGACTCCATTACCAAACGATCTTTTATCCCTGCCGGTTTCGCTATCTCCTTGAATGGTACATTTGTCCTGGCCGGAGCCGGAACTCTTTTCTTCAATGAGAACAAATTCCGTATTTACGTCAATTACAGTTTCCGCAACGAGCCTGCCCATTATTATGGAAAAGGATACGAAAGCATAGAGAATGTTCAGCGTGGCGACTCCACCACGAAATATCATCGGACGTATTTCCAATTCTATCCGCGTTTTGTGTGGGAAGTCAAGCCGAACCTGTTTGCCGGAACTTTATTTGAATTGAATCTGACGAAAGCAAGTGATGTGAATCCGGTGATGGCTGCCGATCCGTATTTCCTGAAGTTCAAACCGAAATATGTGAATATTGGTGTCGGCGGTTTGTTGCAATACGATACACGTGATGATGTGGCAACGCCTACTTCGGGTATGCTGGTGAGCGGAATGGCTAAGTTCTTCGGCAAGTATCTGGGCGGTGCTTATAATTATGAGTTGTTCGAACTGGAATATCGTCAGTTCAAGAACGTTTTCCGTCCGCGCAGTACGCTGGCGTGGATTGCCAAAACACAGATAGGAGTAGGCAATGTTCCTTTTTCCGAATTGCCTTCGTTTGGTTCGCCTTTCGATCTCCGCGGATATTACATCGGACAATATCGGGATAAATCGATGGCCTACGGGATTTTGGAATACCGCCACATGTTTGGTAGTCCGGCCATGTATAAAAGCGGAAACTTCTGGGCGAAGTGTGGTTTCGTAGCCTGGGTCGGAACAGGAACCATTGGCAATACGCCTTTTGTTGATTGGAATAAATGGAAACTCAACTATGGTGCCGGTCTCCGAATCCAAGTACAGCCGGGAAAGAATTTCCGTCTTGACTTAGGAAAAGATCCGGCCAACAAGGGAATTTCATTTTATATGAATATGACGGAAGCATTCTGATCAAGAGAATGCTTCCGTTTTTTTATGTAATACACAGGCGGCTTAATCCAGTAACTTCGGATTGAATAGGAGATAACCGATGTTAATACCGAAATTGAAGTTCTTGCTTGGATAACTATATCCGTTGGCATACAAGCTGATGCTGGTGAAAGGCAGGTGAACCACAAAGGCTGCTTCTCCCATATACTTGAATGAATCGAGGAACTTCCCGTAATAAGGCAAGGTCATCACGTAATTGTTGTCTAATACTTCGGTATGTTTCTTGATTTCGTAGAGCGGCAAAAATCCATATAGATCTAGCCGGAAATGGACGAACTTGCCCAACTTCAGGATCGGAGAGACGCCCAGTGCCGCATATTGGTTGGCACGAAAGGCTTCGTTGAATACGATCGTGCTGTGCGGAGTCGGTGTAAATGCCGGTGCCTGCAGGATAGAAGCCGTATAGTTTTCCATCAGGTTCTTGCTGGATAAAACCAGCTCTCCGGTATATCCCAGATTAAACAGCTTGCTCAGTTCGTGGTATTGTTCCCAATGGGCTTTCATCTGGAGCCAACTGTGGGTATTGTTTTTGGTTGGTTCCGTAGCTACGTTAGGCTTGTATTTCTCGGTTCCGGTGATATACTGGGCATTCAATGACCGCTTCACTCCTGAGATCGGGTAAACCTTCGTACTCAATGAGTTCTGTTCGATATTCAACGATCCCGAGAATAGGTTATAACGGCTGTGTTCATAATCCCGGTCGGCAAACGAGACTTCGGTATTCTGGTAATAATAGTCATTTAACTGGCCGTAGCCAAAACCGATTTCTGCTTTTGCCCGGTTCAGGAACGGGAAACCCAGCTTCAGCTTCATGTACAGTTCGTGCTGCTTGATGAAAGCCGGCACGACATCTTCGTAGAACAGCGACTGGCTTTCCGAATAACGTTTGTAGGAGAACACACCTTGCCAGTTGATATACGTAGGAATGCGCGTTTGCAGATACATGCGTCCGTTCAGCATCACGCCGCTGAAAGAGTTTCCTACCTGAAAGTCTGCATTCATATCAGCCGCATATCGTCCTAAATAACGGTAACCAAGACCTAAATAGAGTTGGTTGGCCTGATGGGATGAAATGTTTCCTCCCAGACCGATATTTATCTCGTCGGACATCGTGATGTACAAATGCAGGTCGAATGTTTTGTTTACCCGGTTGTAAATCGCCTTCGGAACAATTTCCTTGATCTTCGAATAGGCCAGCATCTTGAAATAAGCCCGCTTGAATTCTTCCATCGAAAATTCCTGGTTAATGTCGCGGTGCAATTGCGATTCGATGTACTTCTGCTGCGACTCTGATACGCCGGTAATATAGATATTCTTGAATACCAGAGGCGGCAGACTTTCCTTGTATTGTTTCCGTCGCAGGTTTAATGAGTCAAGAGGCATTCTCCGGTGTACCCGTCCTTTGATGGAATCAATCAGACTCATGGTGCGCTTGTAGCCCATTTCCATGATCTCGTTGGCTTTCTGGAAGTCGAGTAAGGAAACATCCGGCATGTTAAAGCGGATAATCATGCCGTCTTCTTCATCTACCTCGTAGTTGGTTTCCTGCATGATCATGGTTTCTATCTGATTGTACGGATTGTTGGAAGGTTTGCTTTTACCGGTACTCAAGGCCACTCCGAAGATGAAATCTGGGTGAAAGTCTTCTTTCATCGTTTTAACCGGGAAGTTATCATAAATACCTCCGTCGAACATCGGGACACTGTCTTTCCACACGGGTTTGAAGAACAAAGGGAACGTCATGGAGATACGAACCGCTTCTCCCAAATCTCCGTTTTTGAAGATCACCGGCTTTTTGTTATAGATATCCGAACCGATACAGCGGAAAGGAACAAACAAATTGTCAAAATTCCAGGCTGCTTTGGCTGTTGCCTGCGCATACAAAGCCATAAAAGCCTGATTCATCTGAATGGGGTTAATCAGACTCTGAGGCAAGAAGTTGGTCTTTATCTGCAAGGAATCGGACATATCGATGGAGAAGTGTGCCATTTCGGGCGTCGGATCGGGTTTCCGGAAATAATACATATAATCATCTTCCACCGTTCCGGTTTGCCAATAGCCAAATTCTTTCGATAGCATCAGTTGAAGCATTTCATCGGGCGTGTAACCCATGGCGTACAAACT
The DNA here is from genome assembly GCF_022809355.1 of Parabacteroides faecalis. GTDB lineage: Bacteria > Bacteroidota > Bacteroidia > Bacteroidales > Tannerellaceae > Parabacteroides > Parabacteroides faecalis. The sequence continues at coordinate 40,679 of NZ_JAKZMM010000012.1, forward strand.
GCCAATGATTGCTCCGATGGACGTACCTGTAATGTAATCGATAGGAATTTCATTCTCTTCGAAGGCTTTAATAACGCCTATATGGGCTGCGCCTTTGGCACCACCGCCGCTTAATACCAATCCGACTCGCTGTGCTTGCAGGGAGTTTATGAGTATAAAAAAGAAACTGATAACAATTGAAATCCGCTTCATAAGATACTTTTCAGAATTTATTCCAAAAGTAAGGAAAGTATTTTAGAAAATCAAAGCGGATTCTGTCAATTCTTAGACAGAAAAAATATTCTAGACGCAATGAATACATTCGCATCCGAAATATTGTATTTGGGAAAATGATTGTTGTGAATATGAATAGGAGAAGGAGATGTGGGCAGTGATGGATTCGAACCACCGAAGGCGTAAGCCAGCTGAGTTACAGTCAGCCCCATTTGGCCACTCTGGTAACTGCCCTAATCAATTGAGACTTGAAAATTAAAAATTGACAATTTATTTTATTGTAAATTGCCAATTCTCTATTATCAATTTTCAATTATTTTGAGCCTCTTGTCGGATTCGAACCAACGACCCCGAGATTACAAATCACGTGCTCTGGCCAACTGAGCTAAAGAGGCAAATCATATTTCAAAGAAAGTGGGCAGTGATGGATTCGAACCACCGAAGGCGTAAGCCAGCTGAGTTACAGTCAGCCCCATTTGGCCACTCTGGTAACTGCCCTAATTAAAATTGATAATTGAAAAGTAAAGGTTGAAAAATAAAGAATTAATTTTCAATTTTCCATTATCAATTTTCAATTGTTTTGAGCCTCTTGTCGGATTCGAACCAACGACCCCGAGATTACAAATCACGTGCTCTGGCCAACTGAGCTAAAGAGGCATTGTTTGTTTTTGTCATTGAGAATGTTTATTTCTCAAATGCGGTGCAAAGGTAGGACTTATTTTTGAATTTGCAATACTTTTGATCGAAAAAATGCAAATTATTTTTCATTCTTCTATTTCATATTTACTGAATATGCTGATATAGAATTGTTTTTCTTCTTCCGGGCGGAAAAGAAAAAAATGAATAAGCGGTCGTTTATTCTGTTTGTTTTCTTGTTTGGGTCCGATTTGTCTATTTGTCATGGATTAGCAATTTGTCAAATGAACCCTCTCAAAACGGGCGTATTTCGATGCAAAGTACAGGTGGGTCGAAAATTTTCGAGTTTTGAAGGGGTTAAAAAACGGTTTTTATGGCTTAATTAATTTATTTACAATGAAATATGCTGAAATTTCTAGGTTTTGTTTTTGAGCCATTTTTTTGAATAAAATAGCCTTTGGATACTAAAACGAAGGGTAAAAAACGAATTATCATCTGAAAACAGGGAATAAATCCATCTTTTTCGTCAACTCCTAGGCATCTTTTCGAAAATTCATGCCTATGTTTTATGAAAAAGGTAGGCATGAAATGTTGAAAAGGTAAGGTCTTTTTCTAAAAAACCGGTAGGATTTGTCTGCAAAACTCCTTAAAAACGGGTTTGAAAGTCTCGAAAATCATCTTTTAAGGCTTTGAAGTCAATTATTTATGCCTAATTATATCAAAGTTGTGTTAGTAGAAACGAAGGAATTTGGACATTTTGTTCTTCAAAGGGAAGGAATGGTTACTAAAAGAAAAAGCTTTCCGGTGTCAGACCGAAAAGCTTTTGTTGGCACGGAACGAGAGGCTCGAACTCCCGACACCTGGTTTTGGAGACCAGTGCTCTACCAACTGAGCTAGTTCCGTATTGCGAGTGCAAAGGTACGGATTATTTTGAATATTCCAAATTCTTGAGAAGAAAAATTCAAAAAAAGTTTCTTTTATAAAATGGGCGGAATAAAAAAATATCCAAATGAACTTCGTATCTTTGTGAATGTAGATGAAAAAAGTGGTTCTTATTGAAAGATATATGAAAAAGACGTGGATTACAACAGCATGTTTGCTGTTTGCAACAGTGGCAATAGGACAGGTACCAGAACTTTCACCAACACCTCAGTCGTGTGTCTTGGGAAAAGACAAGTACCAAAAGCCAAGCATTTTTCTTTTCAAAGGCTTGAATGAGACGGATACTGTCAACCAACGGTTTGCCGAGAATCTGTTGCCGAAACAAAAGGAACAAGGGAAATATTGGAAGTTAATTGTTGGCGAAGCCGGTGACCGCTCCGTCCGTTCTGTTCGGAAACGGGTTCCGCAACAAAGTGAAGGATATTATCTGCGGGTCAGAGACCATGAGATTATTGTTGCCGGCAGAGACGAGCGTGGAACATTTTACGGACTTCAGACGTTGAAGCAACTGTTGCAGCAGCCGTCTATCCCGGAGCTGGAGATTACGGATTATCCGGATGTGCCTTTCCGTGGAATCGTGGAAGGTTATTACGGGAAACCCATGGATTTCGAAACTCATTTGCGGATGTTTGGTTATTATGGGGCGAACAAGATGAATATCTATTTGTACGGACCAAAAGACGATCCGTATCACAGTTCGCCGCATTGGCGGCAGCCTTATCCGGAAAAGGAAGCACAGGAAATACGGGAAATGGCTCGTGTGGCGCGCAACAACGGACTGGATTTCGTATGGGCCATTCATCCGGGAAAGGATATTCGCTGGAATCAGGCCGACCGTGATTCGGTGATTCTGAAGTTCGAGTCGATGTATCAGCTGGGAGTCCGGGCATTTGCCGTCTTCTTTGATGATATCAGCGGCGAAGGAGCCAAGGCCGATAAACAGGTGGAGCTGCTGAATTATATCAATGAGCACTTTATCCATCAGAAGCCGGATGTGAAGCCGTTGATCATGTGTCCGACGGAATATAACCGGGAATGGACCGATCCGAAGAATCAGTATCTTGAAACACTGGGATCGAAACTAAATCCGGACATCGCGATTATGTGGACGGGTAATTCGGTGATCTGCAATATCCAGCAGGAAGATATGGACTGGATCAATGAACGGATCAAACGGAAAGCTTTTATCTGGTGGAATTATCCGGTGAACGATTACGTTATGGATCATCTGCTGCTTGGTCCGGTTTACGGAAACAGCCTGCATATTGCCGACAAGATGTCGGGCTTTGTCTCCAATCCGATGGAGCATGCCGAAGCATCGAAAGTAGCCGTTTTCGGTATTGCTGATTATTGCTGGAACATGGAAGCATTCGACGGTGAGAAGTCGTGGAACCTGGTGTTGAAAGAGCTGATGCCAACGGATGCCGATGCTTTCAAGCTCTTTGCTGAACACAATGCCGATCCGGGTACGAATGTGCATCATTTCGAAAGAGATGAATCTGTACGGATAAAACCTGTTCTGGATGAGTTTTTGCAGCAAGTCCTTCAGCATACGGCTACTTTTAAGGAAGACGAAGTGCGCACCGAGTTCGAGAATATCGTGTATGCCGCAGATCTTTTGATGGCGAATGAAGATAATCCGTACCTGACGGCCGAGATCGATCCTTGGTTCCATCAGTTTAAGACACTGGGAGAAATGGGTATCGAGGTCATGAACCTGTATAAAGCCTGGCAGGAACAATATCAGGAAGCCTTTCTGAAGAGTTATCGTCATTTGCGGGCCTTGCAGCATGCGTGGTATAAATATGATATGACCATGAACCAGGAAGTACAGCAACCGGGCATCAAGACCGGATCAAAGGTGCTGAAGCCGTTTATTGATAAGTTGTTTACGCACTTGACGGATGAATACAACCACCGGTTCCAGGCAGAGTTGCCAACTACGTTGAACTACTCGGCTTATAAGTTGGAAAGTAATGTTGAGCAGCTTAAAAACCTGCCGGTATTTCTGCGGAACAAGACGAAAATAACGGTTTCTCCGCTGAATGAAGTTTTGAAGTGGCAGGACGGCGGACAGCTGACGTTAGCACTGGGCGGAACCGTTCCGGCTACTGAATTGCGTCTGGACTTGGGCGACAAACAATTGGATTGGATCAAAGTGGAAATACAACAGGCAGATGGCAACTGGACAGAAGTGCAACTGGCCAATTTGTGGGAATCTGTTTATCGTGTAAAACTGGAAGGAAAGGAAGTGACTGCTTTCCGCCTGACCAATCGGGCAGGGCAGTCAAAAGAATGCCGGTTGAAGACGTTGTATTTGCAGCAGGCAGCAGCCAAAACTGCCGATAAGAAATAGGAGAGACGATTGCAGTTCTTTCTGTGGTCAAGGCATAAAAAGAGCCACGGCTTTTCGGAAATGATTCCTTCCGACAGCCGTGGCTCTTCTTGTACTGTTCTTTATCGTTTCGGAATATCGACAGATGTTTCCTGTTCTCCCAACAAATGGTTAGAGAAATAATCTACCATTCGCCAGTAGAAGTATTCATCCATATCGCCAAAGCCGTGGCGCTGTTGTGGTAACAACAGCATGTCGAAGCGTTTTCCGGCGCGGATCAATGCATCTACCACACGCAACGTATTGCCCGGATGGACATTGTTGTCAATGTCTCCGTGTACCAGCATCAGATGACCTTTCAGCTGATGGGCAATCTCTTCGTTCGTCTTGATGTTGTAGATGAAAGTTGTATCACCTTTTTCGGTAATCTCTTCTTTCACGCCGTGATGTGTCTCACTCCACCAGCGGTTGTAGATACGGTTGTCGTGGTTTCCTGCACACGAAACGGCTACCTTGAAGAAATCCGGATATTGCAGGATCGCAGCCGTTGACATGAATCCGCCTCCCGAATGCCCATGAATACCTACACGGTTGATATCGATGAACGAGTAGCGGTTGGCCAGTTGCTCGATAGCGGCTTTCTGGTCGGCCAATCCGTAATCGCGCAGATTGCCGTAACCATAATTATGATACCACTTCGAACGGCTTGGGTGTCCGCCTCGGTTACCTACGGTGATAACGATGAAGCCGGCTTGTGCCAAACGATCGGTCCGGACGCTCATACGTGTAAACGGATAAACGGTAGCTTCTACCTGCGGACCCGGATACACATAATCAATCACCGGATAAACCATGGTGGAATCAAAGTCGAATGGCTTATACATAACTCCGTATAAGTCGGTTACGCCATCGGCAGCCTTCACCTGGAACGGTTCCGGGAACTGATATCCGGCAGCAAACAGCTGAGAGAAGTCACTTTCTTCGAGCGACATGATCGTTTTACCTGTATTATCTACCAGATCCGTCTTCGGAACGGTATTGACGCGCGAATAATTGTTCACCACAAACTGAGCCTGGTCGTCCATCGCTACTGTATGGAAGAAATTCCCTTTGGTAACCAACTGCACACCCGAACCATCCAGATTAGCCCGATAGAGATGCTCATAATACGGATTTTCACCTTCTTCTTTTCCGTTAGCCAGGAAGTAAACTACCCGGCGGCTTTCGTCCACTTTCACAATCTGATCCACATGCCACGGACCGGAAGTAATGCGGTTCTTCAGGTTTCCTTCGCCATCATACAGATACAAATGTGCCCAACCGTCACGCTCGCTCCAATGAATCAGTTCTTTCCCGTTCTGGATAGTTGCCAGCGGACGCACTTCCTGATAAGTATTCATCCGTTCTTCTATCAGCGGACGAATAGTATCTTGTCCGATGGTATAAGAACAAATGTCAATGCGATGCAAGTCGCGGCTGGAGCGTGTCAGGTAAAAATGATTGCTGTCGCCTAACCATTCTACCGGGACTTCGTGCATATCGCGTTGTTTCTGCAAGCGTGGCTTACGGGCCAGGTTGATTGTCTGGTTCTTATAAGCCGAAGTCTTGATTTCCTTATACGTATTGTTCTGCATATCGAACAGATACAAGTGTTCTTCGGGAGCTTCTTTCTCGCCCGGCATCTGGTATTTGTAGGATTCCAAAGTCGGTCGGGGAGAAGCCATTGAATTAATCACCCACAAGTCTTTTACCTTTCTTTCGTCTGTTGCCGTCACAGCAAAGTAACGGGAATCAGGCGACCAGACAATTCCATAGACACGTTTCCGTTTGCCGTTGCAAAGCGTATCCGTATTCAGCAGACTGTAAGGCTGACCAAAGCCGAAATCCTTTTCGCCGAAAGTTGTCAGCTGGACATCTACGACGGTACTGTCTTTTTCGTTCTCTTTCAGCTTTTCGTAATCGGCCCTTGACATACGATACAGATTCAAGTCCTTGGCATAGACAACCGTTTGGCCATCCGGAGAAAAAGAAGCCCATTCCGGATACTTCGTGTCTTCCTTTTTATCTTCCAGCCAAGTCAGCTTTTGTGTCGGATAATCGTAGGAGAAATAAAATACCTGCTTCTTGTTCTTCTTCTTGTCGGTCGTATCTTTAGGAGCATCTTGGGTAGAAGTGATTTGGAACGTAAAAGTACGTCCGTCGGGTTGTGCTTCCAGTTTCTGGATCGGCAATTGCTGGGCTGTAAACGGATCTTTTACGATCTCAGTCAGCTGAGCCGCTATTTTATCCTGGTCAAACAACGTCTTTTTAGTCCGCGCTGCCGGATCAACAACATACCATACATTGCCTTTGCTTGTTTTGTATTCATACCAGAAGCAATTTCCCTGTTGGAACCAGTGCGGATCAACAGTTGTCGAGAACAGCATCTTGGAAAGTTTGTCTTTGGTAAATTTCTCAGCCTGCACGTAACCCGGAAGGCGATCGTAAGTCTGAGCCTGTAAATGCGGAACAAGCATAAAGCCTGCACAACATAGTAAAGTAAATAGTTTCCGATTCATTTTCTTTCTGGTGTTAGATCGTTTCAATAACTATTCAGTTCTTTCGATTTGAGTTGATAAACTCACCTATTTATCCTGTTATAACGCTTGCTGGTCATCAGAGTTGTTCCCTGATGGTCGTCAGGATCACTCACTGAAGGTCGTCAGAATTGTCCTCTGATGGTCATCAGGCGTACTAGTAAAGTTACGGCATCCGTAATAGCTAGGTTACGGATGCCGTAATAAGAATATTCCTGAATGTAAGCCTTGTCTTATACCAAGAACGTACCTACCAGTGCCAAGATAGCATAGAATTCAGGAAGAGCGGCATAAATCATGGTGTTAGTCTGAACATCATGACCTTGAGCCATTCCTGTGATACCATTAGCACAAAGCTGTCCCTGACGAACGGCAGAGATTAAGAATACCAGACCAACGCTTAATCCCATACCAAACTTCAACAGCGCATTTTCAGGAGTGATTTCACCAGCTGTCATAAAAGCAACGAAACCATACAAACCCTGAGAAGCAGGCATGGCTGAAAGAATCATATAGCCTGCTGATTTAGAAGGATCTTTCTTCAATGCGCCTTCTGCTGCATTTGCTGCGATTGTTGTTCCATAGCAGCTTCCGATACCTGCCAGGGCCAGCATTAAGCCTAAGCCCAAATAGCCTAATAATAATGTTACGTCCATAATGATTATAAAATTAAATTGTTATTAAATCTTTGTTTATTCTTTGTCTTTAATCGAAGAGAAAGGTTTGTAAGCCGAACCTTTTCCTTCATAACCTGAATTCTTGAAATATTCTACAAATGTAAGACGGATGGAGTGTACATAACCGCTCAAGCAAGAAAGAGCAATGTTCAGTCCGTGTCCGAATACGAAGATTAAACCGAAGCAAATCCAGCCCGGAATGCCCCAAAGGAAATCAGCCATGCTGTCGTGCAACTGCATTCCCAAATTATTGAATACGCCGCCCAACATACCGCCTGCCAAGCCTAAGGCATATAGTCGGAGGTAAGATAGCAAGTCGCCCATCAAACCAGTAGCCATGTTGTATGTATCCCACAAACCTGCTCCCACATTGATCAGGACGTTACGGCGGATATTATTCAACAGATAAATACCAATAGCCGAAACGGCAGCAATTACGATGAAAGCCATCTTGGAAGCGTCCATGGTAATAACACCTAGGTAATTCAATGTTCCAATGGTTACGGAACCACCAACGAACAGAAGCCATCCCCAGGCAGAGAGTGAATTCTTGAATCCGTAACGGGCTGTAGCGCAAACCGCTTTGACAACCATGGCAAAGCAAATGTGGAACATACCTACCATTAAGGCGAAGATCATGGTCTTGTCGTAGCCTGTATCGCCATACTTGCCTGTGATCATTGTGTTCTTGATCCATTCCGGAAGATCCAGTTTTACCAGTTCAACACCGAAGAAGGTTCCAACCAAAGCTCCGACAATGGTTGTTGCTGCTCCCAATGTAATAAGCAGGTTCATGATTCCCTGCATGGACTGGCCGACTTTCTTCTTCAGATAAAAGCCCAATGCTACCAATAACAAACCGTATCCGGCATCACCTACGCAAAGTCCGAAGAACAAAGCATAGAAAGGAGCCAGCATCGGTGTCGGATCGAACTCACCATAATCAGGCAAGCCATACATTTTGGTCAGCACTTCAAAGAGACGAGTGACGAAATTATTCTTTAGCTTGATCGGAGCATTGTCTTCTTTCTCGGCTGGACGTATCTCATAATAGATACCCTCTGCTTCCAGCATATTGCGTACTTCTTCCGTATTATCAACCGGAACCCAGCCTTCCAATAATACAACCGAACCATCAGCCATTTTCTCTCCGCCTAATTTGACTTCAAGCAGTTCGATATCACTCTGCAACTGATTGATTGCCGTTTCTACTACTGGCAGATGAGCTGCACAGAAACGGGCGAGTTGTCTTTTGGCTTCATCCAGATCTTTATTCAGTTCCTGATGCTGATTGATCAGTTCCGACAACTTGTGTTTAGGCAACCGGACAGCTTCTGCTTCCAGTTCAACGGGAACCGTATTGACTGTAATGAAATAACACTGTCCGCCTTTTCGGGAGATTACCTGAGCATGATATTCGTCTTGCCAGTTCTCGTCGAAACTCTTTTCCGGACAATTGAAGAATTGGATGATCCAGCCGTTATCTTTCAGTTTGTCGATAAGATTCCAGTCAAATTCTCCCCAAACTTCCATCTGGGCAATTTCTCTCTCCAGTACAGGAATCTGCTGGGAAAGCAACTGAATACTTTGCTGCTTGGCATTATAACCTTCAAACGTCTTTTCAATGGATGCCTGTGAAGCTGCTGCCGTTTCCACTTGTCCTTCAGCCTGATTGGCCCACGACGTCATTTCCTTCAGCAGTGTCTTGTACGACGTATGCTTCTGTAAGAGCTTCTGAAGCGATTCGTCCACTTCGCCACTCTGACGGATTTCGACATGTACAACACCCAATGCACGGAGCTTTTCCAGAAAGGCTTCGTATTCCTTATGATAAATCAGGAATGTAAGTTTGTTCATTTTTACAATCATACGCCAACCTCCTCTTCTTTAGCTTTCCGTTTCTCCTGATTAGCCCGCATAATCTTCTGAGAAGACTTTGACAGACTTTCCTCATCTTCCATAAAGCGTTTCACTTTGCGGATAGCATCTTTGTATCCCGGAATCTGAACTTTCTCAAACAGGTTTACCTTTTGAGTCGTTTTCTTCCTGGCATGCTCCAATAACTCCAGCTTCATTCCGGAGAATTCGGCTTCGATACCTGTGCGGGCCAGCTTCTTGAGCAACCCGATGCCATCAGTAAACCAAGCCGGAGTATTAAACAGGCTGTAACGGCCTATCTCAAACTCAATTTCATCCAGAACCGGAACGATCACACCGGCAATCTTCTTGGTGGAAAGAGAAACATCCTTAACCGCTATCAGCGACGGATTGAACTCATTCCACAAAGCCACCATGCTTTCGTAGCTCTGGATCTCCTGTTCAAGCTGAAGTTCCAATTGATTCACTTCGTCTTTGGTACGCTTCACCTCAATACGCAACGCACTTTCCTTACTTTTGATGGTAGGAAGCGAGCGTTCACGCATCTTCAGTTGCTTTTCCAGTTGCTGAAGTGATGTTTTGTTATATTGAAACTTAATCGCCATTTTATTAATGTATAATTCGCATTTGATTTGATGTTACCTGAAGCCTGATGCCTGTATCAGGTAACATAACCTCTCTTATTTCTTCCAATACTTATCAACCAATGCCTGTTTGATGTTGACTTCAGCCGGCTGGAAGTATTTTCCGAACAAGCCCCATGCTACATCCAGCATTTCGGTTGTATCCAGATTTACGTCGATAGCCAATAACTTCGATGAATAGTCTTTCGCAAAGGCCAAAGCACGGTTGTCATAATCGGTCAGGTCAAAACCATTTTCCATCTTCGTCTTTGCATTGGCTGCATCTGCATACAAACGAACGGCAGCATTCATTACCTGCGGATGATCTTCACGCGTCTTCTTACCGGTTACCAACTGTTTCAGACGAGACAAACTACGGAACGGATCGACGATTACTTTGCCGACATCACTGTCTCGACGCAGATACAACTGTCCTTCTGTGATATATCCGGTATTATCAGGAACAGCGTGTGTGATATCGCCACCCGACAAAGTAGTTACGGCAATAATCGTAATAGATCCGCCGTCCGGGAACTGAACAGCCTTTTCATAAATCTTGGCCAAGTCTGAATACAATGAACCCGGCATAGAATCTTTAGACGGGATCTGGTCCATACGGTTAGATACAATGGCCAAGGCATCGGCGTAGTTGGTCATATCAGTCAGCAATACCAATACCTTTTCATGCTTTTCTACGGCGAAATACTCGGCAGCACACAATGCCATATCCGGAATCAGGATACGCTCAACTGACGGGTCTTCGGTTGTATTGATGAAACTTACGATACGGTCCAGTGCACCTGCGTTGCTAAATGTATTCTTGAAGAACAGATAGTCGTCGTTGGTCATACCCATACCGCCCAAGATAATCTTATCTGATTTGGCACGCATGGCTACCAAAGCCATTACCTGGTTGAAAGGCTGGTCCGGGTCGGCGAAGAACGGAATCTTCTGTCCGGTAACCAACGTGTTGTTCAAGTCGATACCGGCAATACCCGTAGCGATCAATTCAGAAGGCTGTTTACGACGAACGGGATTTACTGACGGACCGCCGATTTCTACTTCTTTACCTTCAGGAACAGGACCGCCGTCGATCGGTTCTCCATACGCATTGAAGAAACGACCGGCCAGCTGATCGCCTACTTTTAACGAAGGAGCTTTGCCCATGAATACTACTTCAGCATTGGTGCGGATTCCTTCTGTTCCGGAGAATACCTGCAAGGTTACTTCATCTCCAATAATCTTTACTACCTGAGCCAGTTTTCCATCTACAGAAGCCAGCTCGTCGTACCCGACACCGGTTGCTTTCAGCGAACAAGTCGCTTTGGTGATCTGGGTAATCTTTGTATATATTTTCTGAAATGCTTTTGTTGCCATACTGCTATTCTTTATTACATTCTTTCTTTTAACAAAGCATCCAATTCCTGATTAAACTTCTTGAATTGTTCACTTTCATACTCAGAGTAGTTCATCTGCTTGAAGATATTGATCATCTTCTTGAAGTAGTCCATTACTTCGAGGAAGGTATCGAACTTGAAGTCGGTACGGCAGATGGAAACAACTTTATCCAGCATAAACTCCTGACGGGGCAGAGGTGTGACGGCATCGATAGCATCGAAGGCATCTTGTTGCAAGATCACGAAGTCGATCAGTTCAGACTTCCAGAACGTAACGTGGTAATCTACCGGAACACCATCGTCACCCAAGATGTTGATCTGCTCGGCAATTTCCTTACCACGCAACATACGGGTCTTGATTTCGTTTACCTTTTCAATCCAGCTCGGAGAGATATGCTGGGCAATGTATTCCTGGAATTCGGGATATTCCAGATATTTAGAGTAACTGTCAATCGGATTAACAGCCGGATAACGTTTGCGGTCGGCACGTTCCTGCTCCAAGGCATAGAAACAGCGGGCTACCTTTTTCGTGTTTTCTGTAACCGGCTCTTTCAGGTTACCACCGGCCGGTGATACGGTTCCGATGAAAGTAACCGAACCTGTAGAACCATTATTCAGCACGACATAGCCGGCACGGGCGTAGAAGTTGGCTACAATGGCAGACAAGTCCATCGGGAATGCATCCGGACCCGGCAATTCTTCCAAACGGTTAGACATTTCACGCAATGCCTGAGCCCAACGAGAAGTAGAGTCGGCCATCAGCAGAACCTTCAATCCCATACTGCGGTAATATTCAGCAATGGTCATGGCTGTATAAACAGAAGCTTCACGGGCAGCCACCGGCATGTTTGACGTATTGGCAATGATAATGGTTCTTTCCATCAGCTTACGTCCTGTATGCGGATCGACCAATTCCGGGAATTCCGTAAAGATTTCCACAACCTCGTTGGCACGTTCACCGCAGGCAGCGATAATCACGATATCCGCTTCTGCCTGTTTAGAAATGGCGTGCTGCAAAACGGTCTTTCCGGTACCGAACGGACCCGGGATAAAGCCAGTACCGCCTTCAACAATCGGATTGACTGTATCAATGGTACGAACACCGGTTTCCAACAATTTGAATGGACGCGGTTTTTCTTTGTAGCAAGTGATGGCTTTCTTAACCGGCCATTTCTGAACCATGGTTACTTTCACTTCGTTGCCTTCTGCGTCTGTCAATACGGCAATCGTATCGTTGATTGTATATTCACCTTCAGCGGCTACACTTTTGATGGTATATTCTCCCTTGAAAGTGAAAGGCACCATAATCTTATGCGGCTGCGAGTTTTCATCCACTTCGCCCAACCAAGTACCGGCAATGGCTTTTTCACCTGCCTGAGCCAGCGGCTTGAAAGCCCATTTCTTATTTTCATCCAAAGGGAATGTATATTCGCCACGTTTCAGGAATACACCTTCCATTTTATCCAAGTCATTTTGCAGACCATCGTAATTGCGCGACAGCATACCCGGACCTAATGTTACTTCCAACATGTGTCCTTGGAATTCGGCACTATCGCCTACACGCATACCACGTGTACTTTCGAATACCTGCACAAAGGCATTCTTACCTATTACCTTGATAACTTCGGCCATCAGTTTGACACCGCCAACCGAAATGTAACAGATTTCATTCTGAGAAACCGGTCCGTCAACCTCAACGGTTACCAAGTTCGAAACGATTCCTCTTACAATTCCTTTCGTTGCCATAATTATTTTTCGTTATTTCTTTTAAATTCCTCCAAGGCATTTTCGCTGCCTTTTTTCATTGCACCTACAATCTCACGGAACGTCTTTTCGCCGGTTTCTTTATCGAGGCTTACCCATCGTTCAATCATTTCCAGTTTGAGCAGATAAGCAAAGACACTTTCAATGTCGAACGTCTTGAAGAAGGTTTGTTCTTCCAGCCAGTTCCATTTCAGCGTGTCTATTTTCTTTTCCCGGAGCATCAGATCGGATTCTTCCGCTATGTGTTGCAAGGCAGGTAGATATTCTACATCGTTACCCAGACCAAAATCACGGGCATTCGATGTACGCAATGCTTCAGCCACTTCATTGTCTCCTACGATATATTGGGATTTGTCTAATCCGTGTTTACGGCAGGTAATGGCGGTTAACATATTATTAATGTTAAGGTTCAACTCAAACCAGTCTGCTACGAACTGATTCCCGCATTTCATGGCATAAGCATAATATAATGCAGCGAGGCGGTCTTCCCACGAAATGGTAGCGACATCACCTTTGGCTTCGCTTTCCAGGTACATACGGAAGAAATCTATGAAATAAGAAGGAATATGCTTGTTCTTGGGGATTGCTTCTTCTTCTTTCAAGGCCTGATATAAGGCATGTGATTCATCGTATGTAATACTTCCCCGCGGATCCATGTCCTGATCCGGATTCTTCAGCTGGTTGATCAGGTTCTTGTTGTCAAACTTCAAGAAGAACAGATCGATCAGCTTTTGATCCTTGCGCGTCAGTATATCGCTTAATTCATTCCTGAAATCAGCAACCGAGTAGGTGAGTCTGCTATCGTCGAGCGTAATGTCAGGGAGACCTGCTATTAAGCAATAATATTTACTCATTGTGCTGATTTGTTAGAAAAGAGCTTCAACCAACTGTGGGCGCAAGAACTCTTTGAAAAATTCAACAAATTCTTCTTCTCCAAATGAAACCTTGTATGAACCGTCGGCGGGCATGATAGAGAAAGAAGCTTTCTTGCCATTAACTTGTTCGATCGTTACACCTTTGTTCAATAAGTCTTTGGCATTCGCCAGAAAATACTTTTGTAGATTTTCTGCATCGGCCGACTGTATTACCAGGTTTTCATTGCTAGGCCAAGATTTGACTAACTCCAGAATAACCTTTTGCATAAAAGTGGCATCTGTAACAACCGCCTTGATGTTATCACCAACAATCTTACCGGTAATCAGGTTGGTTACTTCACTTTTCAAAGCTTCAATAGATTGGGTAGCAAACAATTTCAACTCGGCTTCTGTGTTTTTCTTAAGCTCGTTAGCTTGTTTTTCTGCACTGGCTACAATTTCCTTTGCTTTTGCTTCAGCTTCTTCTATCAGAACTTTTTTACGAGCTTCGGCTTCCGCTATGATACGAGCAGCTTCCTCGTTACCTTTCTCTACACCTTCTTGGTAGATTTTTTCGGTTAATTCTTGAATTTTTGTATCCATGTTCCTTTTATATAATTTATGTACATTACAAATTTGTTACTTGTCTGGTCCAAAGTTAGTATTTTTTTGAAACTCCAATTACTTTTTAATAGTAAAAATAAAGCGTCAAAAATGATTTTATTGTTCCCCGCGGTTTCATGCTAACTTCATTCCGATTAATAAACCGCTTACTCTATTGAATTGTTCGATGGCATATTTGTCAAAAGAGCTCTTATCATGTCCGGTTTGGTATCATTGGGGGATTTTCTGCATCTCTGCTTCCCAAAACTTGTTTCTCCTGGTTCATAAAATAAAAAATAAACGGCTAATTCTTTAGTTCACGTCGGGAACTACTTAATCCACGGCGTGAACTAAGTAATCCACGACGTGAACTAAGTAATCCGCGTCGTGAACTAAAGAATATATCGGCAGGACTTCTGTTTTTGGCAGGCTGGCCGAACAAAATAAAATAGGGGGTATGAAGAAACCGTCAGGGTGATTTTTGCAGATGAATATGCTTTGACATGCAGGGAAAATTATAACTTTGTAGGGTATTCAATGAATTTAGACTATGGAAATTCAATTACCTCTCAATATAAATAAGGAAGAACCGGTCATTTCGGCCAATTCGTTGGTGGTGATTGGTACGAACGGCGCGGGAAAGTCTTCTTTTGGCCGGGCTTTGTTGACCCGTTATGCTGATCGGGCCTTGAAGATATCCGGGTTGCATGCCCTTTTTATTACGGGACAGCCCGATGAACATACTCCGTCGGACGAATGGATGCAATTGCAGATGCTGATAAAGGAGCGTTTGCTATTGCCTAGGATCACAGAATACGAGAAGATGATCCTTCGGTTACAGCGGGAAGAGTTTGAGGCGGCCGTCAATTATAAGGAAGCCTGCAAGCTGAATGCCGGACTGGAGCCTCCTGCTACCAAGATTGATGTCATCCAGCAGATTTGGGAACAGATGTTTCCGCACAACCGGCTGGTACGTAAGTCTGGTTTTATCGAACTGACTTCGGCCGAACGCAGTTGTAATTCTTATACGGCCGGCCGGATGAGTGATAGTGAGAAACTGGTCTTTTATCTGATTGCGGCAGGTCTGTATGCTCCGGCTAATGCCTTGTTGGTTATTGAAGAGCCCGAAACCTTGTTGCATAGCTCCATCAAGAACCTTTTGTGGGATAAGATTGAAGAACTGAGGCCCGACTGTACGTTTGTCTATCTGACACATGATATAGATTTCGCCTTGGCCCGTCGTTCCTGCAAGCGACTATGGATTCGTTCGTACGACGCGGATCATCAGATATGGGACTACGAATTGATCGAAAACAATAAAAGTCTGCCGGAAGAACTTTACATGGAAGTATTGGGCAGCCGTAAGCCGATTCTTTTTATCGAAGGAACCGACAATAACAGTATCGACAACCGGTTGTATTCGCTTGTTTTTCCAGATTATATGGTGAAACCGATGGGCGGATGCCAGAAGGTAATCGAAACGACCAAGGCTTTCGGTCAGTTAAAAGACTTTCATATGCTGGAAAGTATGGGTATCGTTGACCGTGACCGCCGGACAGAAGGCGAGATACGTTACCTGAACGAACAACATATCTTTGTTCCCAGTGTGGCAGAGGTAGAAAACTTGCTGATGCTGGAAGACGTCATCAAATCGGTTGCCGGCCGGTTGATGAAGAATCCGGATGAAATCTTCCGACAGGTAAAAGAGAATGTCATCCGTCTTTTTGAGAAAGACTTGGAAGATCAGGTCATTCTTCATGCCAAGCATCAGGTAAAAAAGAAACTGGAAATGGCATTGAACTGTAAGATCCATTCGTTCGAACAGTTGAACGACCAGGTGGAAGAGATCCATGAACGTATTCGAGTAGAAGATATTTATAGCCAAATCAAGACTTCGTTTCAGATGTATATTGAAACGGCCGATTACAACAATATTCTTCGGGTATATAATCAGAAAGGCATGTTACCGCAAAGCCGTGTATGCCAATTATGTGGGATCAGCACCAAAGAACATTATCTGGACTTTGTCCTTTCTATTTTACGGGAGAATAAAGCCGAAGCAGACGTTATCCGTCATGCGATAAAAGCATCATTGGGCATGTAAAAGTTCACTAAAAGGCCAATTATGTCGCCAAAAAAGTGTTTCTTTGTACTATTTATAAATTAGGAGAAATTTATGCGTACACCAACTTTACAATATTTGTATTTGCAGAAACCGATCACGATGATCATTCTCATCTGTATTATTTCTGTATTACCTTGGTTAGGATTAAGTGAATTAGGCAGTACGGCCAACTCGGCGGATGCTGCCGTAGCCGAAGCCATGTTGAAATCCGGTGAATGGGTACTTCCTAAGATGCCTTCCGGTGAAATCAGCTATGATCATCCGATGCTTCATTGGCTCATTGTTCTTTTTTCCAGTTGGCAGGGATATGTCTCGAAATTCACCTTGCAACTGCCCGGAGCGCTGGCATTCATTGTCATGATGGCTTCGGCGTTGATCTTCTTCGGACGGAGAGTGAAATTCCATGAAGCATTTATCTCAACATTATTTCTGATTACCTGTGCAGGTATGCAGAACCTTTCGGCTGCCAGCTCAGGCGATTTGTTGTTTGCAACCTTTATATTCGTGGCCTTGACACAGTTGTATCGTTGGGAAGAAAACTATGAATTGAAGGGAATACCGGTTGAAATATCGGCCTTGTTAAGCGGAGCGATCCTGACGAAAGGCTTGATGGGAATGATTCTTCCGGTCGTTACATTTACCGTATATCTGCTGGTGACGCGCAAACAGCCGGTTTTAACGTCTCTGAAAGCCATGTTTTATGTGGCAGTCTCTTCTTTGTTTTTACCCGTACTCTGGTATGTGAGTATCTGGAAGCAGGGTGGAATGGATCTGTTACTGGATGTCATGCAAACAGAGTTCAGTTACTTCTGGAGTCTGGAAGCTCATACTCATAATTTCTTTTACATCATTCCGTTGTTGGCGTTAGGCTTCTTACCATGGATTGTCTTTTTCTTCTTTTCGCTCTTCGGTGTCAAAATGGAGAAGAAGAAAGTAGATTGTACGGGAGTCAAGTTATTCAGTCTGATTGCCATGATTGTTTTATTGCTGGCTTATGCCTTGATGCCGGTCAAACGGGCCAGTTATTTGTTGCCGGTTTATCCGTTCATCACGATCTTCCTGGCACAATATGCTATCCATATTACCGAATATCGCATGTGGTGTACACGTTTGTTTGCCGCATTTCTGGCAACTTCGGTGCTGGCAGGTCTGCTTTTGATGTGTTTCCCTCAACCTTGGCTTCCTGTTCCGGCAATCGATATCAATATCCGATCAGGCGCTTTAATTGGACTGACATGTATAATGCTGGCAACTGTGTATTATCAGCTGTTCAAGAAGATCAATATTAAAATACTATATGCATCCATCGCCTTGACATTTGCCGTTAATATGCTGGTAAATGCCATTGGTATGTTTTGATTAACAATCAGGAAGCAACAGCTATAACTATATAAGAATTGTATGGAAAATCGAATTTGTAATCTGTTTAAGATAAAATATCCTGTTATCCAGGGAGGAATGGTTTGGTGTAGCGGCTGGCGACTGGCTTCGGCCGTTAGTAATGCCGGTGGTTTGGGTTTATTGGGCGCAGGCTCGATGCATCCGGAAGTATTGCAGGAACATATCCGGAAATGTCAGGCAGCTACAGATAAGCCTTTTGGCGTAAATGTTCCGCTGATGTATCCGGAAATCGAAAAGATCATGCAGATCCTCGTGGATGAAGGTGTCAAAATTGTATTTACTTCGGCTGGAAACCCGAAGACCTGGACGAAATTCCTGAAAGAACATGGGTTTACAGTTGTACATGTGGTGAGCAGTTCCAAGTTCGCCGGGAAGTGTGAAGAGGCAGGCGTAGATGCGATTGTAGCCGAAGGCTTTGAGGCCGGAGGTCATAATGGAAGGGAAGAGACGACAACCATGTGTCTGATTCCGCATGTACGCCGAAAGACAAGCTTACCCTTGATTGCTGCCGGTGGTATCGGAACAGGAGCCGGGATGCTGGCTGCCTTTGCTTTAGGAGCAGAAGGAGTACAGATTGGTACGAGATTTGCCTTGACAACCGAAAGCTCTGCCCACGAAGCCTTCAAGCAATTGTGCTTGTCGCTGAATGAAGGTGATACCAAACTCTTGTTGAAGAAGGTTTCTCCGACACGATTAGTAAAAGGTACCTTTACGACGGCTGTGGAAGAAGCTGAATCGCGTGGAGCCACGGTAGAAGAATTGCGGGAATTATTGGGTAAAGGACGTGCCAAGAAAGGTATCTTCGAAGGAAATCTGGAAGAAGGAGAGCTTGAAATAGGGCAGATCGCTTCTCTTTTCCGCGAAGAATTATCCGTGGCAGATGTCATGAAAGAAATCATCTCCGATTTTAATCAGGGAATGGAACAGATTAGAAACTTAACTTCATTTTAAATACGATGTCGGTTAAATCATATATTGAAAGCAATCAGGATCGGTTTCTGGAGGAATTGTTTTCCTTGATCCGAATCCCGTCAATCAGTGCAAAACAAGAGCATAAAGCGGATATGTTGGCTTGTGCCCAGCGGTGGACTGAAGTCCTGTTATTATCAGGAGCAGATAAAGCAGTCGTGATGCCGACCACCGGAAATCCCATTGTGTATGCGGAAAAGATTATTTCGCCAACGGCTCCGACGGTATTGGTTTATGCGCATTATGATGTGATGCCTGCCGAACCGCTCGAATTGTGGAAAAGTAATCCGTTTGAACCGGAAATCCGTGACGGCCGTATCTGGGCTAGAGGTGCGGACGATGACAAAGGACAAGGTATGATTCAGGTGAAAGGCTTTGAGACAGCCTTACAGGAAGGACTGCTGAACTGTAATGTCAAGTTTATCTTCGAAGGAGAAGAAGAAATCGGTTCGCCTAGTCTGGAAGCTTTCTGCCAGGAACACAAAGAACTCCTGAAGTCAGATATCATCCTGGTCTCGGATACCAGCATGGTAAGTGCCGAAGTTCCTTCCTTAACGACGGGTCTGAGAGGACTGGCATATTGGGAATTGGAAGTAACCGGACCGAACCGCGATCTGCATTCCGGTCATTTCGGTGGTGCAGTAGCCAATCCGATCAATGTCTTGTGTAAGATAATTGCAGATATCACCGATGCGGACGGTCGTATTACCATTCCGGGCTTTTATGACGATGTAGAAGAATTATCGCAAGAGGAACGGGATATGATTGCACAAGTTCCGTTTGATGAAACCAAGTACAAACAGGCGATTGACGTAAACGCCCTCTTCGGTGAAAAAGGATATTCGACACTGGAACGGAACAGTTGCCGGCCTTCGTTCGATGTTTGCGGAATCTGGGGCGGTTATATCGAAGAAGGAAGCAAAACAGTTCTTCCGTCGAAAGCTTATGCCAAAGTTTCCTGCCGTTTGGTTCCTCACCAGCAACACGAGAAGATTTCAAAGTTGTTTGAGGACTATATAAATAAGGTAGCACCCGACTATGTAAAAGTAAAAGTAACGCCGAAGCATGGCGGAGAAGGATATGTTTGTCCGATTGATATGCCGGCTTACCGGGCAGCCGAGAAAGCTGTGGGTATTGCTTTCGGGAAGAAGCCTTTGGCCGTACGTCGGGGCGGAAGTATTCCTATTATTTCTACGTTCGAACAGGTTTTGGGCGTTAAGACCGTTCTGATGGGATTTGGTTTGGAACAGAATGCTATCCATTCTCCCAATGAGAGCTGCCGCCTTGATTATTTCTTAAAGGGAATCGAATCGGTGGCCGAGTTTTATCGGGAATATACGAAGAAGTAAGTCGGAGATTTCTTTTCCTTACTAGGAAGAATTTGTTCGGAAAACTTTTCTCAGGGAGTTTGGAAAGCAGTAAAACGCAATTATTACTCGGTTTTGAGAATAAAATTGTAAGAAATATTTGCAGATTCAATATTTATTGTAACTTTGCAAGCGTAATAAAAAGCGAATTAAAATGAGAACAGGTAATTTACATCATCATCACCATTATGGCAACAACGGGCAATAGTTCGGTGAGTTTTGATGGTATGTAAATACTTGAGAAGATAAAGGCGAAGGCTTACCGGATTTCGGTAGGCCTTTTTCTTTTTATCGTAGTTCAGTCAATAATAACAATTAAAATAGGAAATGTATGTTACGAATTGCAGTACAGTCGAAAGGACGCTTGTATGACGAGACAATGATGCTTCTGGAAGAAGCCGGTATCAAACTGAACAAAGCCAAAAGAACATTGCTTCTTTCGGCAAAGGATTTCCCGGTTGAAGTCCTTTTCTTGCGGGATGATGATATTCCACAATCGGTTGCCAACGGAACGGCCGATGTCGGTATTGTCGGTGAAAACGAATATGTGGAAAAGGGATCGGAAGCCGAACTGATCAAACGTTTGGGATTCAGTAAGTGCCGTCTCTCTTTGGCGATTCCCAAAGACGAAGATTATAATGGAGTTACCTGGTTTGAAGGTAAAACGATTGCAACTTCTTATCCGGGAATCCTGAAGACTTTCCTGCAGGAGAAAGGAATCAAAGCCAACACTCACGTAATTACCGGATCGGTAGAAATTGCTCCGGGCATTGGATTGGCTGATGCAATCTTCGATATTGTCAGCTCCGGCAGTACGTTGGTAAGTAACCAGCTGAAAGAAGTTGAAGTTGTCATGCAAAGCGAAGCCTTGTTGATCGGAAATAAAGACCTGACCGACGAGAAACGGGAAATCCTGAATGAACTATTGTTCCGCTTCGAAGCCATCCAGATGGCAGAAGGAAAAAAATATGTACTTTTGAATGCTCCGAAAGATAAATTAGACGAAATCATCGAAGTATTGCCAGGAATGAAGAGCCCGACCGTAACACCTTTGGCAAACGGCGAATGGGTTTCGGTTCAGTCGGTGATAGCTGAGAAACATTTCTGGGAAATCATTGGGAAACTGAAATCCTTGGGTGCAGAAGGAATCTTGGTATTGCCAATCGAGAAAATGATATTATAATAGGTATAGGTATGGAAATAATAAAATACCCTGAATACACCGAATGGAAAAATATTTCCAAACGTGCGACGATGGATGTCAGTACGTTGTTTGACACCGTTCGTCAGGTACTGGATGATGTCCGCATAAATGGTGATGCGGCTATCCGCAAGTATGAAAAGCAATTCGATAAAGTCGATTTGACCGACCTCTTAGTATCAGAAGAAGAAATAGCTGAAGCTGAAAGTCTGGTTTCTGAAGACTTGAAACAAGCCATTCGGACAGCAAAAGAGAATATAGAAACCTTCCACGCTTCCCAGCGCTTTGAAGGGAAAAAGATCCAGACCGCTCCGGGTGTTGTCTGTTGGCAAAAAGCTGTTCCAATCGAGAAGGTTGGTTTATATGTTCCCGGCGGAACGGCTCCGTTGTTTTCTACCGTATTGATGCTGGCAGTTCCGGCTCAGATTGCCGGTTGCAAGGAGATCGTTTTATGTACACCGCCTTCTAAAACGGGAAAGATACATCCGGCCATTCTGTTTGCAGCTAAAGTTTCCGGTGTGAACAAGATTTGTAAAGTCGGAGGTAGCCAGGCCATTGCAGCAATGGCATACGGGACGGAATCCATACCGAAGGTGTATAAGATATTCGGTCCCGGAAACCAGTATGTAACAGCTGCCAAACAATGGGTTAGCCTGAAAGAAGTGGCAATCGATATGCCCGCCGGTCCTTCGGAAGTAGAAGTAATTGCCGATGAATTCGCTAATCCTGACTTTATTGCGGCCGATTTTCTCTCACAAGCCGAACATGGAGTTGACAGTCAGGCTATTTTGGTAACAACAACCGAAGCAATTGTAGAACCTGTCGTAAAAGCTATCGAAGAACAGTTGAAACGTTTGCCTCGTCTGGAAATTACCGAGAAGGCTTTGGCACACAGTCGTATCATTGTATTGAAGAATACGCAGGAAGTGATTGACTTTACCAATTATTATGCCCCGGAACATCTGATTATTCAAACCCGCGATTACGGTGAAATCGCCGAAAAGATCCGGAATGCGGGAAGTGTATTTATGGGACCTTATACGCCGGAAAGTGCAGGCGATTACGCTTCGGGTACGAATCATACGTTGCCGACCAATGGATATGCCCATGCTTATAGTGGCGTAAATTTGGATAGCTTTATCAAGAAGATGACATTTCAGGAAATCAGTGCGGATGGAATCCGCCAATTGGGAGATACCATCCGTACGATGGCAGCCAATGAGGAACTGGAAGCTCACCGTAATGCAGTAACCGTTAGATTGAATGCCTTATGAATACAAATAAAACATTTGACGTAAATGCTTGGGTTCGCCCAAATATTCGGGAGATGAAACCCTATTCATCCGCCCGGGATGAGTTTCATGGAACAGCATCTGTCTTTTTGGATGCCAACGAAAATCCGTACAATGCTCCGTATAACCGCTATCCGGACCCGATGCAATGGCGGTTAAAAGAAAAGGTTTCGGCCATAAAAGGTGTTCCCAAGGAATGTATTCTGTTAGGAAACGGTAGCGATGAGCCGATTGATTTAATCATGCGTGCTTTTTGTGAGCCGGGAAAAGATGCAATCCTTACCCTGGATCCTACTTATGGTATGTACCAGGTTGCAGCAGAAATCAATCATGTGGCTTGTAGAAAAGTGAAATTAACTCCGGATTTCCAAATCGACATGCCTGCTTTTCTCTCAGAGATTGATGATACGGTGAAAGCAATTTATCTGTGCTCTCCCAATAATCCGACGGGTAATAGTCTGAATCGGAAAGATATCTATCAGCTATTAGATACGTTCGAAGGCATTGTGGTGATAGACGAAGCCTACATTGATTTCTCTTCTTCTCCTTCTTTTACTAAAGATTTAAGTAAATACCCCAATCTGGTTGTGTTTCAGACCTTATCCAAAGCATGGGGCGCTGCCGGAATCCGTTTAGGTATGGCTTTTGCGTCTGCTGAGATTATTTCGGTATTGAATAAAATCAAGTATCCCTATAATGTCAATCAGTTGACTCAAGAGAAGGCTTGGGAGATTCTGGATAATCAGGAAGCGATGAAGTCGCAACTTACTTTGATCCTTTCCGAACGTACACGGATGCAGCAGGAGTTATCAGCCATACCGTTGGTGAAGAAGATTTATCCGACGGATGCAAACTTTATTCTGACAGATGTTGGTAATGCCGATCAGGTTTATCAAAAGTTGGTAGAACAAGGTATTATCGTTCGAAACCGGAATAAGGTAGCGCTTTGTGCGGGTTGTCTTCGTATTACGGTTGGAACAGAAGATGAGAATACTGCTTTATTGAATGCCCTTAAATCCATATAAGATGAAGAAAAG
Organism: Parabacteroides faecalis; assembly: GCF_022809355.1. Classification (GTDB taxonomy): domain Bacteria; phylum Bacteroidota; class Bacteroidia; order Bacteroidales; family Tannerellaceae; genus Parabacteroides; species Parabacteroides faecalis. The sequence continues at coordinate 64,569 of NZ_JAKZMM010000012.1, forward strand.
AGCCCTTTTTATCGATCGGGATGGTACGTTGGTTATTGAACCACCTGTTGATTACCAGCTGGATAGTTTCGAAAAGCTGGAATTCTATCCCAAAGTGATGCGGAATTTGTTCTTCATCCGGAAACAACTGGATTTTGAGTTTGTGATGGTAACCAACCAGGACGGATTGGGAACATCTTCTTTCCCAGAAGATACATTTTGGCCGGTACATAATTTGATGTTGAAAACGTTGGCCGGTGAAGGCGTGGTTTTTGATGACATCTTGATTGATCGCTCGTTTCCGGAAGAAAATTCACCGAACCGGAAACCTCGGACCGGTATGTTGGGGAAATATTTGTCGGATGAATATGATTTGGCAAACAGTTATGTGATTGGAGATCGGCTGACGGATATGGAATTAGCCCGTAATTTGGGAGCAAAAGGTATCTGGCTGCATGAAAATGACGATTCCACCGCAGAAATTCTGGCAGGACATGAAGATATTCAGCCAGTGCTTGTTACGAATGATTGGGATCGGATAGCCGAGTTCCTTTTTGCGGGCGAAAGATGTGCAGAAGTCAAACGGGTAACCAAAGAAACAGATATTTTTGTATCTTTGAACCTCGATGGAAAGGGAAAAACGTCGATTTCTACCGGATTAGGCTTTTTCGATCATATGCTAGACCAGATAGGAAAACATTCCGGAATGGATTTGACGGTCCAAGTGAAAGGCGATTTAAACGTAGATGAACATCATACCATTGAAGATACAGCGATAGCTTTAGGTGAAGCTTTGGCAAAAGCACTCGGAGACAAACGAGGTATCGAGCGTTATGGTTATACATTGCCGATGGATGATTGTTTATGTAGTGTGGCTTTGGATTTCGGCGGTCGTCCCTGGCTGGTATGGGATGCTGAATTTCATCGGGAAAAAATAGGAGATATGCCGACCGAAATGTTTCTGCATTTCTTTAAGAGTCTGAGTGATGCGGCACGGATGAACCTAAACATCAAAGCGGAAGGTACCAACGAACATCACAAGATAGAAGGTATTTTCAAGGCATTGGCCCGGTCTATCAAAATGGCGGTTCGGCGGGATATCTATCATTATAATTTGCCTAGTACAAAAGGAGTTATTTAATTAATATGAAGAAAAGCTTGATAATAGCGATAAGTGCTTTACTCGGGTTGGGTGCTTGCGATACGATGACGACAAATCTGGAAGGGAAGTGGCAGTTGAATCAGATTGAATCTGAAGGAAATGTAGCGACTGTTGACACGGTATGGTATAACTTTCAGACAACTTTGTTCCAATATCAGATTTATGACCGGAGTTCGGACAACTATCGTTATTCGTATGGATATAACTTTTATGAAGGGGATCAGTTGACATTGCAGTTATTATCAGATCCTCGTCCGGTTCAGGAGTTTTTACCTTATACTGATTGGACAGAAGCCACTCGCGATTTTACGGTGGAGAAAGTGAGCAATACACAGCTGGTATTATCAAGCGAAGGAAAACGATACGTATTCAAGAAATACTGATGGAAGATGAGCAACTGATCGGATGGTACATTTTCCAATTTGATTCTCGTTAGAATCGGATGCAAAACTCACGGGATTCAAGATTGATTCTCGTGAGTTTTGAATAAATATTTCGCCGAAACCGAAAACAAGAAATATGTCTCTTCTTTTTTGCGTTAAAAATAGACAGTTATAGTAGGCTTCATTAAAAAAGTTATTATTTTTACACTGAATTTCAGTTGATGCCAAAAACGAGTGCTTATGAAGAAAATAATCAACCCCTGGAAAGGTTTGAAAGGCTACTATTGCTTCGGATGTTCTCCTGAAAATCCGATGGGAGTAAAAATGGAATTTTATGAAGACGGTGATGAAATCGTCAGTTTTTGGAAACCGAAGCCGGAATATCAAGGTTGGTTAGATACTTTGCATGGAGGAATCCAAGCCGTTTTATTGGATGAAATATGTGCTTGGGTGATTGTCCGTAAATTACAGACAACCGGAGTGACATCTAAAATGGAAACACGTTATCGTAAGTCTATCTCAACCAATGATACATTTCTAGAAATAAGAGCATCCATTCAAGAGCAGAAACGTAATATTATACTCGTAAAGGCTACTATCTATAATTCGGCCAAGGAAATATGTACGGAAGCTGTCTGTACTTATTTCACATTCTCCAAAGAAAAATCTCAACAAGAAATGTTTTTTACCTCCTGTGAGGTAGAAGAAACAGAAATAAATCATTCATCTTGAGAAATCTATTTTTAATACAGAATTTTTTCAGTAATAATTTGGAAATAACTGCTGAAAAACCTGAAAAAATGGTTACTTTTGCAGAAAATTACATTAAACAATTTTAGTTATATCATGGCAAATGTGATTACGATTAAAAAGGGTTTAGACATTAATCTGAAGGGCAAGGCTTCGGAAACAATGCTAAATGCTGGAAAGAGTGCATCTTATGCAATCGTTCCGGATTATTACACTGGCATTCTTCCGAAAGTATTGGTTCGCCCGGGCGATAAGGTCAAAGCTGGTTCTGCATTAATGGTTGATAAGAACCGCCCCGAAATCAAGTTCGTTTCACCAGTGAGTGGTGAAGTAGCTGCCGTAAACCGTGGTGAGAAGCGTAAAGTGTTAAGCATTGTGGTAACACCAGACGCTCAGATTGAGTACGAGGATTTCGGCAAGAAGAATGTGGCATCTCTGAAAGCAGAGGAGGTGAAAGAAACACTTTTGAACGCAGGTATGTGGCCGTTTATCAAACAACGTCCGTACGATATCGTTGCTTCTCCGAGTGATTCTCCACGGGATATCTTCGTTACTGCATTCAATTCTGCACCCTTAGCCCCTAACTTTGACTTCTTGGTAAAAGGACAGGAAGCAGATTTACAGGCAGGTCTTACTGCATTGTCAAAATTGACAAACGGTAAAGTTTATGTGGGAGTAAAGAAAGGTTCTGTCGTAAAAGTAACAGGCGTTGAAACAGTTGAATTTGAAGGTCCGCATCCTGCAGGAAATGTTGGCGTACAGATTAACCACATCAAGCCGGTTAACAAAGGAGAAGTAGTATGGACCGTTAATGCAACAGACGTTATTTTAATGGGACGTCTTTTCAACAAGGGCGTTGCTGATTTCACTCGTCTGGTAGCTGTTACAGGTTCTGAAACAACTCAGCAGGGTTATGTAAAGGTTATCGCCGGTTGTACGATTGAAAGTATTTTGGGTGATAAAGTAAAGGCTGGTGAACATCTTCGTCTGATCAGCGGTAATGTGCTGACAGGAACAAAAGTTTCTATGGACAGCTATTTAGGCGCTTATGATTGCCAGGTTACTGTTATCCCGGAAGGTGATGATGTACATGAATTCTTAGGTTGGGGAACTCCTGGTTTTGGTAAATATAGTACAAGTCACTCATACTTTACATGGTTGGTTGGTAAAGGCAAAGAATATGTAATCGATGCCCGTATTAAGGGTGGTAAGCGTGCCATGATCATGTCAAACGAATACGATAAAGTATTCCCGATGGATATCATGCCGGAATATTTGCTGAAAGCAATCATCACATTCGATATCGATAAGATGGAGAATTTGGGTATTTATGAAGTGGCTCCGGAAGATTTTGCATTGTGTGAGTTCGTTGACACATCCAAGATTGAATTGCAGCAGATCGTTAGAAACGGCTTGAACTTGCTGTATAAAGAAATGAATTAATAACATTAAAATCATAAAACATTGAAAGCGTTAAGGAATTATCTCGACAAGATTAAGCCTAACTTCGAGGAAGGCGGAAAGCTGGCGATGTTCCGTTCTGTATTTGATGGATTCGAAACATTTTTGTTCGTTCCGAATACGACGTCCAAGACAGGCGTGCATATTCACGACAGCATCGATTCAAAGCGTACAATGACCGTTGTGATCATTGCTTTGTTGCCTGCTTTGCTTTTTGGTATGTATAACGTAGGTTATCAGCATAACCTGGCTGTTGGTTCAGATCCGGGTTTCTGGATGACATTTATTTTTGGTTTCCTGGCTGTCCTGCCTAAGATTATCGTTTCTTATGTAGTAGGTTTGGGTATTGAATTTATGGTAGCCCAGTGGAAGAAGGAAGAAATTCAGGAAGGATTCCTGGTATCAGGTATTTTGATCCCGATGATTGTTCCGGTTGATACTCCGCTGTGGATGATTGCAGTCGCTACAGCTTTTGCTGTGATTTTTGCGAAAGAAGTATTTGGTGGTACCGGTTACAATGTATTTAATGTAGCATTGGTAACTCGTGCTTTCTTGTTCTTTGCATATCCGGCAGCTATGTCTGGTGATCAAGTATTCGTTCGTACATCTGATACTTTCGGACTTGGAGCCGGACAGGTAGTAGATGGTTTCTCAGGAGCAACACCTCTGGGACAGATTGCTATCGCAGGAAAAGAAATGATCGGTAATTTCCATGTAGTCGATGTGTTGGGAAATCAGATTTCAACATGGGATTACTTCGTTGGATTGATACCGGGATCAATAGGTGAAACTTCAGTAATCGCTATTTTGATTGGTGCGGTTATTTTGTTAGTAACAGGTATTGCCAGCTGGAAAACAATGTTCTCTGTATTTGTAGGTGGTGCTGCTATGACAGCAATCTTCAACATGATCGGAACAACTGTTGTAATGACTGTATCTCCGGTTGATCACTTGTTCCTTGGAGGATTTGCATTTGGTGCAGTATTCATGGCAACAGACCCGGTAACTTCTGCTCGTACTGAAACTGGTAAATATATTTATGGTTTATTGGTTGGTGCGATGGCAATAATCATTCGCGTATTGAACCCTGGTTATCCTGAAGGTATGATGTTGGCAATTCTGTTGATGAACGTATTTGCTCCGCTGATCGACTACTATGTAGTTGAAGCAAACATTAACCGTCGTATTAACCGTGTTAAATTGAATAAATAAGAAAAGGAATATGGCTACAAAGAAATTCAGATGTAAAGTGTGTGGCTATGTCCACGAAGGAGATAAGGCTCCGGCTACATGTCCTGTTTGTCAGGCTCCTGCTTCCGAATTTGAAGAAGTAAAGGATAATGCAAAGAAAGGTTTGGATAGAGACAGTAATGTATATACAATAGTTTATGCTGCCGTAATGGTTGTATTGGTAGCAGTTGTTTTGGCCTTTACTTCTCAGTCATTACGTTCTTATCAAAAGAAAAATGAAGATAATGACAAGCGCCAGCAGATATTACGTTCAATTAATGTCTCTGTTAAAGCCAATGAAGCTGAAGCAAAATATAATGAATTGATCAAAGAGGCTTTCTTGGTAAATGCTAATGGTGAAAAGGTAGAGGGTGATGCTTTTGTTGGTGAAGTTGCTGATGCTTACCCTGTATTTGTTGCCAATGTGGATGGCCAGACAAAGTATATTATGGCATTACACGGTGCAGGATTGTGGGGACCTCTGTGGGGATACCTTTCAGTAAATGACGACAAGAATACTGTTTACGGTGCGGACTTCAGCCACCAAGGTGAAACTCCGGGTTTGGGTGCTGAAATTACTAAACCAGCATTTAGCGGTCAGTTTGCCGGAAAACAGATATTTAAAGATAGTACATTCAAATCAATTGCTGTCGTTAAACATGGAAAGACTGCCGAAGGACAAGATTACGTTGATGGAATTTCAGGTGGTACAATTACCAGCCAAGGCGTAAGCAAAATGCTTTTCGATAGTCTGAAAGGCTATGAGAAATTTTTAACTTCAAAAGAGTAAGAAGAAAATGGGATTATTATCTAAAAAGAATAAAGAAGTTTTAGTTGGCCCGTTAAGCATAAATAACCCGGTTATTATTCAGATGTTGGGTATTTGTTCTGCTTTAGGTGTAACTTCAAAGTTAGAACCTGCATTGGTAATGGGTATTTCTGTTACTGCAGTAGTTGCTTTTGCCAACGTAATCATTTCATTGTTGAGAAATACAATCCCGAACCGGATTCGTATTATTGTTCAGTTAGTCGTTGTTGCTGCTTTGGTAACAATTGCCAGTGAAGTATTGAAAGCTTTTGCTTATGATGTAAATAAGCAATTGTCTGTATTTGTTGGTTTGATCATTACTAACTGTATCTTGATGGGACGTTTGGAAGCCTTCGCATTGGGTAATGGACCTTGGGAATCATTCTTGGATGGTATTGGTAATGGTTTGGGATATGCCGTTATTCTTGTTATTGTAGGTTTCTTCCGCGAATTACTGGGTTCAGGAACACTTTTCGGATTGCAGGTTATTCCGCAGGCATTCTATGATTTCGGTTATGTCAATAACGGATTGATGATCTTGCCTCCGATGGCATTGATTGTTATAGCTGTGATAATTTGGGTTCATCGTTCTCGTAACAAGGAACTCCAGGAAAACTAATGATAACCATTATAAATTAAGAAAAGAATGGAAGAATTATTAAGTACGTTTGTCCGCTCGATCTTTGTTGACAACATGATTTTCGCATACTATCTGGGTATGTGTTCATTCTTGGCTGTATCAAAGAACGTAAAGACTGCCATGGGATTAGGTATCGCAGTTACATTCGTGTTGGTATGTACACTGCCGATCAATTATATGCTTGAGAATTATGTACTGAAGGAAGGAGCTTTGTCTTGGTTAGGGCCTCAGTTTGCTGATGTAAATTTGAGCTTCTTGGCATTCATCCTCTTTATCGCAATTATTGCATCTTTTACTCAGTTGGTTGAAATGGTCGTTGAAAAATTTGCTCCGGCTCTTTATTCTTCTCTGGGTATCTTCTTGCCGTTGATCGCTGTAAACTGTGCTATTTTAGGAGGCTCTTTGTTTATGCAGCAAAAGGCATTCCCGAATGTGGGTGTTGCAACAATCTATGGTTTAGGTTCAGGTATTGGATGGATGCTTGCTATTGTGGGTATGGCTGCCATTCGCGAGAAACTTGCTTATTCAGATGTTCCAAAACCATTGAAAGGTTTAGGTATTACCTTTATCATTACTGGTTTGATGGGTATGGCATTTATGTGCTTCTCAGGTTTGAAGATTTAAGTATTAACGCATTAAAGATAAATTAAGATATGATTTTATTAATGTCGGGCGGACTTACAATCATTGCCAGTGCAGTTGTTTTCCTTATTGTTACAATGATACTGGTAGGTGCTTTGTTGTACGCTAAAGCAAAATTGGTTCCTTCAGGAAATGTTAAGCTGAAGGTAAATGGAGAAAAAGAAATTGAAACACCTATTGGAGGAACTCTGTTAGGAGCTTTGCAGAGTGGCGGTGTCTTTCTGTCTTCAGCCTGTGGTGGTGGTGGTAAATGTGGCCAGTGCCGTGCACAAGTACTTGAAGGTGGCGGTGAAATTCTGCCTACTGAAAAAGGCTTTTTCTCTCGCAAACAGCAGAAAGAACATTGGCGCTTGGCTTGCCAGTGTAAGGTAAAGGAAGATATGCAGGTAAAAGTTCCTGAAGAAGTATTAGGTGTTAAGGAATGGGAATGCGAAGTTATTTCTAATAAGAATGTAGCTACTTTTATCAAAGAGTTTATTGTTCAGTTGCCTAAGGGCGAGCATATGGACTTTATTCCTGGATCTTATGCTCAGATTAAGATTCCGGCATACTCAATGGACTATGACAAAGATATTGATAAGAGCTTAATTGGAGATGAATATTTGCCAGCTTGGCAGAAGTTCGGCTTGTTTGGTTTGAAATGTAAAAATGATGAACCTACAATCCGTGCTTATTCTATGGCTAACTATCCTGCAGAAGGAGACCGTATCATGTTGACGGTTCGTATTGCAACACCTCCTTTCAAACCGAAACCTCAGGTAGGTTTCCAGGATGTAATGCCAGGTATAGCTTCTTCTTATATCTTTACGCTGAAGCCGGGTGATAAGGTTACGATGAGTGGTCCTTATGGTGATTTCCATCCTATCTTTGATTCTAAGCGTGAGATGATGTGGATTGGTGGTGGTGCTGGTATGGCTCCGTTGCGTGCTCAGATCATGCATATGATGAAGACTTTGAAAACAACAGACCGTAAGATGTCTTACTTCTACGGAGCTCGTGCTTTGAATGAAGTCTTCTATTTGCAGGATTTCTTGGATCTGGAAAAGGAATTCCCGAACTTTACTTTCCACTTGGCGCTTGACCGTCCGGATCCTGCCGCTGATGCAGCTGGCGTTAAGTACACAGCCGGTTTCGTTCATCAGGTAATTTACAATACATATCTGAAAGATCATGAAGCTCCTGAAGATATTGAATACTACATGTGTGGTCCTGGCCCGATGTCAAAAGCTGTAGAAAATATGCTTGACAGTCTGGGTGTTCCGATGGAGATGTTGCATTTTGATAACTTTGGTGGTTAATCAGATAAGTAAACAGATTCAGAACTTATTAAAAGAGGATGTGATCATCAAAGACCACATCCTTTTTTATCTTATGACATAGGCTACTCTCTAAATTTAACCGTTTTTTGAATAAAAGTACAATAATCGTGCAGCATTTTACGTTTATATTACATCTAAGCTAATAAAGAATTATAAATAGAATAGCTTATGAAACCATTGATATTATCTTTTTTTGCAATAATTCTGATTTACTCTTTATTCTTCGATCAAGATGAAAAAAGAGAACGTGATTATCAGTTTGGATTGGATAGTTCTATGAATCTTGATAAAGAGGCTTTAGGACAATACCCGACTGATTCGATTAGCTTTCTTGCTTCCTCTAATAAAGAAAGAGCAATGAGTGTGGAGTGACAATAAGCCTTATTAGTGGGTGGTGATAAAAGAAATTTTTTATTTAAAGCCAGATGTCTCTGATTGGATGTCTGGCTTTTTTTGTATCCTCATGATCTGCTTTTTCTGATATATAAGATTTCTTATTTGATTCTCTCGAGAATCCATTTTGATTCATACGAGAATCGGATTGAATTCTCGAGAGTTTTGTTTTGTTGGAAAAATAATGATTCAAATTGATTTATTTTATAGCTTCTTCGTATGTCGGGATTTCTTTAAGAAATTTGTATGTTTGTTGAGTATAATCAATTTGACAACAGATATGTTTTAGTCCGTTGCTGACGATCAAATACCGGGCATGCAGTGACATATTATAACGGAGAATTTGTTGAAAGACTTCTTCTGTTATTTCGATGTGTGGAGCTTTGTATTCTGCGATGATAAATGGCTCGAGCATTGTATTAAAAATAACCGTGTCACAACGCTTGGATGTGTTATGGAGCTTAATCGCAACTTCGTTTGAGATTGTTTCAATGGGGTAATGCTTTGCTGTTATTAAATAATTCACGAAGTGCTGCCGTACCCATTCTTCGGGTGTTAGTGCTACATGCTTTTTCCGTACCTTGTCAAAAATAAATGTTTTCCCGTCTTTTTCTGAGAGGCGAACCTGAAATTCGGGTAATGCTAATTTGTCCATATAAATCCGTTAAATACACACAAATGTAAAGAATAAATCGGAATGAACCATATTTACTGACTGTTTGATTGATCAGATTTCTATTTTTATTGTACATTTGTTTTTGTGAAAAAGAGAAAGTGCATGAATCTAAAAGGAGAAAGCTGATATGAAGACGAAACAGGAAATTGTGGAAAATTGGTTACCCCGTTATACGGAGAGAAAACTGGAAGATTTTACAAAACATATCTTGCTGACCAATTTTACCAAGTATGTAGAGATCTTTGCCGAATATTATCATGTTCCTATTTTAGGATTAAAAGGTTCTATGCCTAATGCGGCCGCAGATGGGATAACAATCATAAATTTTGGAATGGGAAGTTCGAATGCTGCAACGATTATGGACTTGCTTTCGGCCATAAAGCCAGATGCTGTTTTGTTCTTGGGAAAATGTGGAGGCTTGAAAAAAGTAAATAATTTAGGAGACTATTTGCTTCCGATTGCTGCTATTCGCGGAGAAGGTACATCCAATGAATATTTGCCGCCCGAAGTTCCTTCTCTTCCTGCATTTTCCATGTTACGTGCCATTTCTTCAGCCATTCGAGATCACGGTCGGGATTATTGGACTGGTACGGTTTATACGACAAATCGAAGGGTATGGGAGTATGATTCGGAGTTTAAAGATTACTTGAAAAAAACGCATGCAACAGGGATTGATATGGAAACTGCAACACTGTTGACAGCCGGTTTTGCAAACAAAATTCCGACAGGTGCTTTACTTATGATATCAGATAAGCCTATGGAGGAAAATGGAATTAAGACAGAAGAAAGTGATAAAGAAGTAACCCGCCTCTTTGTAGAAGAACATGTTCATTTAGGCATGGAGTCTTTGAAGCAGATTATCGACGAGAAGAAAACTATTCAACACATCCTTTTCAGCTGGTAAACTTGTATGGCAAAAAAAGAATATACGTTTGATGAAATATGCCGTGCTATAAAAAGCAGACGCTTCAGTCCTGTTTATGTCCTCATGGGTGAAGAACCATTTTTCATAGACAAGCTGACGGATTTGTTGATGGCTACTGTGCTGGATGAGTCGGAAAAGGATTTCAATCAGCTATTGCTTTATGGTGCTGAGACGGATGCAGTCTCAGTCATTAATGCTGCACGAAGATTCCCGATGATGTCGGAATACCAGTTGATCGTTGTCCGTGAGGCTCAGCAGATGCGCGACATAGAATTACTGGCAACTTATGTAAAGAAGCCTTTGGCATCTACAGTCTTGGTGATTAATTATAAATATAAAACACTCGACAGACGGAAAGCGCTGGCTTCGGCAGTAGAGAGTAACGGACTTTTATTTGAGTCAAAGAAAATTCCGGAATATAAAATGCCTGCCTTTATCACAAGTATTCTTCAGGCACGATCTATTGCAATTGATCCAAAAGCCTCCCAAATGCTTTCTGATTGCCTTGGAAACGATTTAAATCGATTGGATAAGGAATTAGATAAGCTGGGAATTATTTTGGCGGAAAAAGGCTTAAATCGCGCCACCCCAGAATTAGTAGAACAACATGTAGGAATCAGCAAAGAATACAATAACTTCGAGCTTCTGCGTGCTGTTTCAACGAAAGATGTATTAAAGGCTAATCGGATTATTCAATACTTCAGTGACAATCCTAAAAACAATCCGATACAAGTGACCCTTGCTGTATTATTTAACTATTTCTCAAATCTGCTGATTTGCTATTATACCAAAGATAGATCGGAAAGCGGGCTGATGACGGCATTGGGATTACGAGCCAATTTTCAACTGAAAGATTACACTTTCGGGCTGAAGAATTATTCGGCCATGAAAGTTTTCAATATTATTGCTGACATAAGATCGGCCGACGCACAATCAAAAGGTGTTGCAAATTCATCGGCTAGCGATGGTGAAATCATGAAATTTCTTCTCTACAAAATTTTACACTAAAAGAGAATTCTCTGATCAGATTATTTTACAGATAAGGACTATTTTTCTGTTTTCTTCAATTTCAAACGAACAGAAAAATAGTCCTTTTCTTTTGATTTTCTACTTGTTATCCCGATTTTATCCCCTTCAAAATTTGAATATTTGAAATAAACTCTACTATTGGTCGGAAATATCGTCCAAATTCAGGGGTTAAGAATATTCTGCTTCGAAGATTTATCTTTTACATAATCATTATTGAATAAGCAATGTCATTTTGTCAGTTGTGTATTTCTTTAAAGGAAGAGTTATTCTACAATAATACACAAAATTGGAACGATATACAAATGTATAATATAGATAAAGAGCAAAATAAGTATACAATAATATATTTATTCACTGAATATGTCGTGTATAAAATAATATTTTTGTTTACAATACTATATGTTTACAAAAGAAAAGTAGGAGAGAAGTAGGAGTCTTATTTGTATGAAGTAATAAATAAGAATCCAGTATTATACAAAATATAGCTAGAGTAATACATAAAATATATGGGGATGATAGTGTAATTCTATGGATACAATTCTATATTTATAGCTGTTTTATGTAATATAATACTCTATATACCAAATTATTATCTAATATTCCTATATAATCACTTTAATCTGTATATAAATGGATACAAGTGATACTGAATACAATTGTATTATTTATGATAGAAATGTATATGTATAAATTTATAAATATATATTTGTTTGTTTACAAGAATTGTTTATCTTTGTATCATATAAAAAATAGTACGTTTTGAATTAAAAAATAGGTCAAAATGGCAGATAATATAGAATCTGAAGCTACAAATATGAAAGAGCGGATTATAAAAATCATGGAATGCGAACGTATGGGGCAAGCACAGTTTGCAAGTGCGATAGGAATTCAGCGTGCGGCTATGTCACATATAATTTCAGGAAGGAATAATCCTAGTCTGGATGTGATGACGAAGATTTTACATCGTTATCCGCAAATTAATCCGGATTGGTTATTGTTAGGAAAAGGCGAAATGCTTCGCGATAATACTCCTGCTATGGAGCCTGCAGATAATATCGCTAAAAATCCCCCTCAGATACAAGTAGTACCAGAGGGTCATCAGGAGCTTCCTTTTCAAGAATCTCGAAAAGAATTAGAAAATTCAGAAAAAGCATGGGCTGTTTCGGTAGAAAAGTCTTCCAAAACAGTGAGTAAAATCATGGTTTTTTATTCGGACAATACATACGATACGTTTGTTCCGGAAAAACAGGAGTCTGAATAATTATTCTTCACATAGGTGAATCCTGTAATTATATGGGTTTCTTTCGTATCTTTGCATGAAAACTTTGTAATCATTTATATATGAAGAAATGTATGCTTGATATGAAGGTGACGGACAATTGTCGGCTTCATCATAATTATTGTCTGCTAAAGCTTACTGCAGATCTTCCATTGCCAGATATGAATCCTGGTCAGTTCGTCCAAGTGCGTGTGCCTAATTCTGCTACAACTTTTCTTAGACGTCCGATTTCAGTTAATTTTGTTGATAAACAGACGAATGAATTATGGCTACTGATTCAGTTGGTGGGTGATGGAACTCGTAAATTAGCTGAAGCAAAAACCGGTGATTTAATTAACATTGTACTGCCATTGGGAAATGGATTTTCTATGCCTAATCCTGGAGAATCGAAGAAGTTACTTTTAATAGGTGGTGGTGTCGGTACAGCCCCGATGTTATATTTGGGAGCTCGTCTGAAAGAGATGGGATATGAACCCACATTCTTGTTGGGTGCCCGTTCTAAGAATGATTTGCTTCAGCTGGACTTGTTTGAGCAATATGGACAGGTATATGTCACAACCGAAGATGGTTCGATGGGTGAAAAAGGCTATGTCACTAATCATTCTATATTGAAATCCGTTCATTTTGACCAGATTTATACCTGTGGACCTAAGCCTATGATGATGGCAGTTGCTAAATATGCAGCAGGGGAATCTATTGCTTGTGAAGTCTCTTTAGAGAACACAATGGCTTGTGGTATTGGTGCTTGTCTTTGTTGTGTAGAGAAGACTAAAGATGAACACCATGTGTGTGTATGTACAGAAGGACCTGTTTTTAATATCGAGAAATTATCATGGCTGAACTAAGTGTAAATATTGGAAATTTGCAGTTGAAGAATCCGGTAATGACTGCATCGGGAACGTTTGGATATGGCATTGAATATGCTGATTTTATTGATATTTCCCGTTTAGGAGGTATTTTTGTAAAAGGAACAACTATACAACCTCGTGAGGGTAATCTGTATCCGAGAATGGCAGAAACCCCGTCGGGAATGCTTAATGCTGTCGGACTACAGAATAAAGGTGCACAATATTTTGCCGATCACATCTATCCCGAAATCAAGGATATTGATACGAATATGATTGTGAATGTGAGCGGTTCTTCGGTTGAAACTTACGTAGAATGTGCCGAAAAAATAGCTGAACTGGATCGGATTCCAGCGATTGAGCTGAATATTTCTTGTCCGAATGTCAAGCAGGGAGGTATGGCTTTTGGAGTGACAGCTCATGGAGCAGCAGAGGTCGTCCGTGCAGTTCGCAAAGTTTATCCGAAGACCCTTATTGTAAAACTTTCTCCGAATGTAACGGATATAACAGAGATCGCCCGGGCTGTGGAAGCAGAAGGTGCAGATGCTGTTTCTATGATCAATACGATGATGGGTATGGCTATCAATGCAGAGAAACGAAAACCCGTTTTATCTACAATAACTGGTGGGCTTTCGGGTCCTTGTGTGAAGCCCGTTGCCCTGCGAATGGTATGGCAGACTGCTAAAGTTTTGAACATTCCGATCATAGGTTTGGGTGGTATTTCCAATTGGAAGGATGCGGTAGAATTTATGTTAGCTGGAGCAACAGCCATTCAAATCGGTACCTATAACTTTGTAGATCCGACAGTCTCTATTAAAGTAATAGATGGAATTAATGACTATTGTGATCGCCATGGTTTCCGTTCCGTAAAAGAAATTATTGGAGCATTAGAAGTCTAAAATTTAACTCTTCAAGAAAGAGCTGCTAGTGCGAATGTAACTCTTTACGAAATACTTCAAACTCTTAGAAAACAAAAAAACTGAGTTTCTACATATTTCAGAAGCTCAGTTTTTCTGTTTTTGGTGATCTCCTTATTTCCTCATGTTAGGATTTTCTTCAAAAAACTCCTGATAACGAGGTTTAAACAAAGTATTACTCTGTAATTTTACGGATAAATACAAGACCTTTGGTATCATTTCCCCCTTGTCCAGCCATTTGAGGTTCTAGATAGAAAGGTGTTCCTGCCTCAAATGAATTAATCTGGAAACGGAATGTCACCTTTTTCTCCCGTGTTACGGTTTGTGCTTGTTCCTGATTATCCAAAAGTTCATCTCGTTTGAGCACTTTCATGCTTTGGATCTGCAGGTTATTATCTCCACTTGTTTGGATGAATGTCACTTCATAGGTTCCGTTTCCTGCTATTTTTCCGGTCGCATCTATTTTCCAAGGAGCAATTTGGTTGGCTAAAACGACGGTTGGTCTCCATTCATCTGTAAACTGCCCAAACTCTTTATATTGGGAATAATCATTGGCAAAATAGATCGGCAATGAATAATGCCGATTGGAAACCACGGTCATTGCCCGAAAATCATTTTTACTTTCAACTTTTACAGGTGATGTATAAAGTGGAGAATGGATTGTCGGATAATTTCCATCCGTTGTGTAACGAATTGGAGCCCCAGCAACACTCTCTGTCAAAGTAAATGTTATGTCACCGTTATCCGACTCTTTCATAGAAACAATAGTCGGTTCCGGAACACGATAATTACATCCTTTCTGATCCAGACGTGCATAGTGGTACTTTAGACGCTGTGCAAAATCATTGTATTCCCGTAGATTTTGTTTTGTCCAACCAACTTCAGCCAAAGCTAACAGACGTGGAAAAGTTAAGTATTCAGCATAATTTTCAGACCGGTTTTCGTTGAGTGGGGTAATCTCTTGTAGAATCGTTCCATGAATAAACTGGTCAGACCAGAAACAGCCTTGTACACCCAAAACATGTGAACCCGGTGCGTAGTCTTTTGCATTTAGAGAATAACTTTTTTCTACGGAAATCGGAGGCATCCAAGTGGCAGCCTTGACTTCTCCAGGAGTTTTACTTTCCGGAAAATCCAAGTAGGCATGTGTTGCCGGCGTAAGAATTGCCAAATGATTGTGTTCTACGGCTTGAATGGTATCTTTTTCATTATGCCAGAACAATGCTACTACTTGATCATCAAGTTTACCACGCTGAATAATCTCTTCCCATCCAATGACAGTCCGATCTTTTTCCTTCATCATGTGTAAGACTTGATTTGTCAAATATCCTTGAAGGTCTGAAGCTTTAGTCAATCCATTATCCTTCATTACCTGCTGACATTTTGGGCATGTTTCCCAATTATCATAAACTGCTTCATCTCCACCTATATTAATATAATGAGAAGGAAACAGGTTTACAGTCTCATCCAATACATCTTGCAAGAACTGATAAGAAGATTCTTTCCCGACGCAAAGCAGATCGCGACTGATGAAATGTTGGCTTGGAACTTCACGGGGCTCACCTTTACAACTCAACCAGGGATAGGCTGCAACCGCAGAAAGCATGTGGGCCGGAAATTCTATTTCAGGAATGATCTCTACATTCCGTACTTTTGCATAAGCAATTATTTCTTTGATATCTTCTTGTGTATAATATCCACCCAACCGATTCTGATCTTTACCTGCCCAAGCACCTATTTCTGTCAACTTTGGATATTTTTTGATTTCCAAACGCCAACCAGAATCATCTATTAAATGGAATTGCAGCTTGTTCATTTTATACATAGCCATCATGTCGATGTATTTCTTGACAAAATCTTTATCATAGAAATACCGGGCTACATCAAGCATCATACCACGCCAAGGATGCGAAGGAGCATCCGAAATCGTTATGGCTGGCGCTTCCCATTGTACATTTTTTTGTCGGGTAGCACTATATATTTCACTGGGAAATAGTTGTAATAGGGTCTGAATTCCATAAAAAACACCTCCCGCATCTGTACCTTCAATGTGAATACATTCAGGCTTTACAACGAGATTATAAGCTTCTGCTTGTCCGGAAGATGTATTTTGAGCTAAATGGATACTACCAGAAACGGGTTTCCCCTCGGTTATTTTTAGATCCCAGCCCGTAGATGCAGCAATAACTTCTTGCAAATATTCTGCTTGGGGGCGAAGAGTTGTTTGATATGTTATGATTGTTTGTGGGTTTAATTGGAAATAACCTTTTCCTTGATGCATTTCAACTGGTTTAGGGATAATCGTAATTTCTTGCGCGGCCAAACAAGCTAAATTACAGGAAAGGAATAAGGCTGAAATTAAGTGTTTCATCATGTGTCTTTCGGTATAAATGAATACTAATTTGATAATAACAAAAGGGAGGAAAACAGATTTCCCCATTTTCCTCCTTTATGTATGTGTAATTGAAAAATTACTCACCTTTGATAGCTGCGATACCCGGTAAAATCTTACCTTCGATAGCTTCCAACAAAGCACCACCACCTGTAGAGATGTAAGAAACTTTGTCTGCCATACCGAATTTGTTGATACAAGCAACAGAATCACCACCACCAATCAAAGAGAAAGCTCCGTTAGCAGTTGCTTCAGCAATAGCTTCAGCAATAGCACGAGAACCAGCAGTGAAGTTATCGAATTCGAATACACCTGCAGGACCGTTCCAAAGGATTGTCTTAGCACCCTTGATTGCATCTGCAAATGCTTTACGAGTTTCAGGACCAGCATCCAAACCTTCCCAACCTTCAGGAACATCGTTAGCCGGACAGATTTGTGTATTGGCATCGTTAGAAAATGCATCAGCAGCAACACAGTCTGTACCCAAAACCAAGTTTACACCTTTTGCTTTTGCTTTTGCGATGATGTCTAATGCCAAATCCAATTTATCGTCTTCGCAGATAGACATACCAATCTTTCCGCCTTGAGCCTTAGCAAATGTATAAGTCATACCACCACACAAGATCAGGTTATCTACCTTATCCATCAAGTTTTCGATGATACCGATCTTAGTAGATACTTTTGAACCACCCATGATAGCTGTAAACGGACGTTTGATATTACTTAATACATTGTCAACAGCCTGTACTTCTTTTTCCATCAGGTAACCCAACATCTTGTGGTCTGCATCGAAATAATCAGCGATAACAGCTGTAGAAGCATGTTTACGGTGTGCTGTACCGAATGCATCGTTTACGTAGCAGTCAGCGTAAGAAGCCAAAGTCTTGGCAAATTCTTTCTGAGAAGCCTTCATTGCTTTCTTAGCATCTTCGTAAGCAGGATCTTCTTTTTCGATACCTACAGGCTTGCCTTCTTCTTCCGGATAGAAACGTAAGTTTTCCAACAAAAGAACTTCACCCGGTTTCAATGCTGCAGCAGCTTCACCAGCTTTTGCGCAGTCCGGAGCGAATTGTACAGGAACACCCAGATGAGCTGATACTGCATCTACAATCTGACTCAAAGAATACTTGGCGTTTACCTTTCCTTTTGGTTTGCCCATGTGAGACATAATGATTAAGCTACCACCGTCTGCCAAAATCTTTTTCAATGTAGGCAGCGCACCACGAATACGGGTATCATCTGTAATTTTACCATTTTCGTCGAGAGGTACATTAAAGTCCACGCGAACAATTGCCTTCTTTCCGGCAAATTTAAACTGATCAATTGTCATAATATTGTCTATTTAAAAAATATGGTCATTTGTACTTGCAAACTTACATAAAAATATTCTTATTTCGCTATTGACAGGCATTTTTTATTCAATGAGTTTGAATCGCAGGCGTAAACGCCCTTCTGTATAGTCGTAGGTCAATAACTTGAAATGTCCTATTTCTGAGGTATTTTGTACATGCACACCGATACATGCACACGTATCATAATCTCCGATATGGACAATACGTAGTGTGTTGCTGGCATCTTCGGGAAGCTTACTCAAGTCGACAATAGAAGCCGCTTCTTCTTTCGGCATAAATTCTATGGTCACCGGCAGGTGTTGGTCAATAACCTCGTTAACCCGACGTTCTATTTCTTGCATTTGCTCAGGAGTAGGGGCATCTGTCAATTCGTAATCACATTTACTTTTTTTCCGTTCGATATGAGCATTCTTCGAGCGTGGGCAACCAAACATCCTTACCATGGTTTGATTCAGAATATGTTCTGCTGTATGCATGGGAGGATATTCTTGTTTGTTATGTTCATTTAATTGGATTTCTTGTTCCATACTTGTGATCAAATGATATTAATAAAAAAGAGATCATCCAGAATCTCAGTAGAGGATTCCAGACAATCTCTTCCTTTTTGCCTTAATAAACTATATACACCATTTTATTGATTAGTGGATCAAGTCAACACTACGTTTGATGAAATTACTCAAAGCTTCACCTTTCAGCAAACCGTTGCTTAAGAGAGCCAAATCGATTAACTGACTGACTTTCTTGTTGCCAGCTGCGTATTCAGCAATGATTTTATTGCATTCCACACGCAACTCTGCAATCTTTTTATTGGTATTCGTCATGTCTTCTTTTTCAGCTTCAGTAATTTCTTCTTCTTTCTTGCTGTTCTGTGTTTCACGTAAGTCTGATTGACGAGCTTTCCAGCCTTTCATATCAGCTAAAATAGGTTGCAGTTTTTCATTGCAAGCAGACTCTTCGTTCTCCAGAATATCTTTGACTAGAGCATGATCCGTGTTGATAACCAGATTATAGCTGTCAGGCATTTCTCCATAGAAAGCCATTCCTGGTTGCATAGCCGACATTTCACGCATACGACGCATATATTCGCCTTGTGTCAAAACAACCGGATTCGAATTTGAACCCATAGCTTCCAGAGTCACCATAAATTCTGTCTTTTCCAGTTTTGGCAATTGGCTCTTGAAGATTTCCTGCAAAGCTTCCCGTTGTTCTTCTTCCAATGAAACTTTTCCAACTTCTTCTTTCGGAATCAAACGATCGATCGTATCGCTATCAACACGAACGAAACGAACTTTATCCAATTTTTGTTCCAACTGGCCGATAGCATGAACATCCAACTGTCCATTCATTACCAATACACTATATCCTTTGTCTTTGGCAGCTTGGATATAACTGTATTGTTCATTTTTATTGGTTGTGTACAAATAAACCAGTGTACCATCTTTATCTGTTTGATTATCTTTGATCAAAGTCTTATACTCATCAAGTGTAAAGTATTTATCATCAATATCTTTCAGTAATGCAAACTTCGCTGCACGGTCATAGAATTTCTCATCCGTCAACATACCATACTGAATGAATAGCTTCAGATAATCCCATTTCTCTTCGAACTGTTTCCGGTCAGCCTTAAAGATTTCTTCCAAACGGTCAGCTACCTTTTTTGTAATATGACTAGAAATCTTCTTCACATTCTGGTCACTTTGCAGATAAGAACGTGAAACGTTCAATGGAATATCCGGCGAATCGATCACACCATGAAGCAATGTAAGGAATTCAGGTACGATTCCTTCTACAGAATCTGTGACGAATACCTGGTTGCAATACAATTGGATTTTGTTCCGATGTAAGTCGATATTACTCTTGATACGTGGGAAGTATAAAATACCAGTCAGATTAAACGGATAATCCACATTTAAGTGAATCCAGAAAAGCGGTTCGTCTGACATAGGGTATAAATCCTGATAAAACTTTTTGTAGTCTTCATCTTTCAACTCAGCTGGTTTACGAACCCAAGCCGGAGTTGTATCATTCACGATGTTATCTTCGTCGGTATCCACATATTTGCCGTCTTTCCATTCTTGTTTTTTGCCGAAAGCAATTGGAACAGGCAAGAAACGGCAATATTTTGTCAGTAATCCGGCAATCTTCTGCTGATTTAGAAAATCTTTGTTTTCATCATCAATATACAAGATAATATCTGTTCCTCGATCTGCTTTTTCGGTTTCTTCCAAGGTATAAGTAGGAGTACCGTCGCAACTCCATTTTACAGCTTGTGCACCTTCCTTATATGATTTGGTTACAATTTCAACTTTCTTTGAAACCATGAAAGAAGAGTAAAATCCCAAACCAAAATGGCCGATAATTGCAGCCGCATCATTCTTATATTTCTCAACGAATTCTTCAGCTCCAGAAAATGCTATCTGATTGATGTATTTATCAATTTCTTCAGCTGTCATACCAATACCACGGTCGGAGATTGTGATAGTCTGATCGTCAAATTTAACCCGGACTGTCAAATCGCCCATTTCACCTTTGAACTCGCCGACAGATGACAATGTTTTTAATTTCTGCGTAGCATCTACTGCATTTGAAACCAATTCACGCAAGAAAATTTCGTGATCGCTGTATAGAAACTTTTTGATGATCGGGAAGATATTTTCGCTTGTAACCCCGATATTACCATTCTTGTTCATATTGATATTTTTTTATTATTATCAAACTTATTCTTTGCATTCAATTTAATCATACAAATCATCTATTAATCTACAAATAGAATACCAAAGTTATTAACAAAGACAAAAATGAATATTATCTGACATTTCTTCAGATGATATATAAATCTACTGCCAAATTTTCTTGGCTATGACAAGATTCATATGTCTATAAAAACTGCGATTTAAAGATTTCGCGATAAAATATACGAGATTCAAAAACGAAACCAACGAGAATCGTTTTTGATTCATATTGGTTTTAGTTTCATATATACCTATTTCTGTTGATAAATCCCTATTGATTTATAATTATGATTATGTTAAATAGAAATATGAAATATACAAACCCTATTTCTACTGTATGTCATTATTAAATACATGCATGAGATTATTTCAAATTTGCATTGCAAAATTTGATAATGGCAGAAAACATATATGCACTTGAGTTCCTTTATTCATTTCGGAATTAATTCTAATCTTAGCTCCAAAAGATTCTAATATTCTGATTGATAATGTCAAGCCGATACCTTGACCCTCAAATCCTCTGGCATTTTTTCCTCTGTAAAACGGTTGAAAAATACGTTTTATATCATCCGCAGAAATACCAATTCCTTGATCTTCAATATATACATTGTATTCTTTGACGCGTACTAATACGTCCTTTCCTTTCGAATATTTACAAGCATTATTTACAATATTCTGAATAGCAATACCCAATAAATATGGATTAGCTTTTATAACAACTTCAGGGCCTTCTGCCCTGAAGTTAACAGGATGAACAGCAAAGTTTTTTATAAATGATTGTAAATTAATGGGCTCAATAGCACTATTTATTATCTCCTTATCTCCACGAGAAAGAAATAGTAAGTGTTTCATTAAAATTATCATTCGCTGACTTTCTGACTTAATACGCTCTAACGCAGAAATATATTCTTGTGAAGTCCGTTCTCTTAAAAGCATGATTTCGCATTCCCCTTGAATAGCTGTCAACGGATTGTTTAATTCGTGGGAAGCATTACTGATGAAGGATTTTTCGTTTTGATACGCATCGTCAATTTGATTGACTAATCGTCCTGCATATAATTTCCCTACACCATAAACTAAAATAGCTGTGATTCCAAAAGCCGCCAACAGCATCCAGCCCATATAAGAAATAATATCTGCTCCGTATCGATTATTAGATCGTATTAGAACGATGAAATTTCCTTCATTATCAGGATAATAAAGAGCAACTCCATATTGATGGTCCTTCCCTTCAAAGTGTACAATATGTTTTGTATATAATTCAGTAATTTCATCGTCTGACAAATAGCGTGATAACGATTTCCGAACTTTAATGACTGAGTCAGCGTTCAGTATTAACTCTTTGGCAATAGGCAATGCTTGGTCATACCGTTTTTGTACCAGATCATAGCTTGCATCATCTAATTCATCTCGTTCCCAATACTTTTCAGCTGTAGCGATAGCTCGCTCTGCCAGATAAGATTCATATACCTTATTAATAGACCTTGCAGTAAGGATATAGAACAATACTGCCACAAACACAACTAATCCTACGATAAGCCATGTATATACCCATACTATTTTGTTGCCTGTCTTCATGCTTCCATCATATAACCTACACCTACAACTGTATGGATCAATTTCTTATCAAACCCTTTATCTATTTTAGAGCGAAGGTAATTGACATATACATCTACAATGTTTGTATTGGTATCAAAGTTCTTTTCCCAGACTTCACGTAAGAGTTGCATTCGACTTAATGCGGCTCCTTGATTATGCATAAAGAATTCCAACAACCTACATTCTTTCACCGTTAAGTCTATTGTCAGTCCATTCCGGTAGGCTCTCCTTGAGGCTGTGTTTAATTGTAAATCAGCGCACTCTAAAATGGCTGCAGAAGGATGTGCTTCTTTCCTACGTAAAAGAGCCCTTAATCGTGCCTGCAATTCAGCAAAACTGAATGGTTTGGTGATATAGTCGTCGGCCCCAGCATCTAGACCGGAAACAATATCTTCGGTTGTACCTAAAGCCGTCACCATAAGTACAGGTGTTGTATATCCGAATATCTGACGAAATTGCTGGCAAAGTTGCAGACCGTCCATCTGAGGCATGATAATGTCAAGCATTAATAGATCAAATGATTCCTGCCGGATTAAGTCCCATGCTTCTTCCCCATTACCGGCAATAAAAACGGTATAACCAAACTCTTCCAATCCTCTTTTAATGAAAGAGGCGATATTAATCTCATCTTCTGCAACTAGAATTTTAGCCATATTGCTCACATTGAATTTATACAAAATTAAATCATATCAATCATCTTCACAATTTTCTTTGTTTTAATTTCCCATTTTTATCGAATAAAACGATTCGGTAAACGGATTCAATCATCAATGGAAATATAAATAAGGTAAAAAATGTGGCTGTTACCAAACCTCCTATGATAACAATAGCCAACGGGCGTTGACTTTCTGATCCGATACCAGTACTTACGGCAGCAGGCATCAAACCGATAGTTGCCATCATGGCAGTCATTAAAACAGAGCGAACCCTGACTTTCACACTTTGGTGAATTGACTCTTCCAGTTTCAATCCATTCCATAAGTTTTGTTTGATATCAGAAACAATGATGACGCCGTTTTGAATACAAATACCGAAAAGTGCAATGAAACCAATACCGGCAGAAATGGAGAAATTAAATCCTGTAATCAATAAAGCTCCTATTCCACCTACTGCAGCGTAAGGAACATTTAATAAAACCAAGCCGGCATCTCTTGAATTACCGAATAGAACAAACAGAATGATAAATATAATCGCTATACTGATAGGAACAACCTGTGCCAACCGTTTACTAGCTCGTTGCTGATTTTCAAAATCACCTGTCCATCTTAAGGTATAACCTTCCGGCAAGGATACCTGTCGGGCTACTTTTTGTTGTGCTTCTTTTACTGCACTTCCCATATCTCGGCCTCTGACAGAGAATTTCACAGCACAAAAACGGGTATGATTATCTCTGTATATAATCAGCGGTCCGGTGATTGTTTTGATATCGGCCAGTTCTTGGATTGGAATCATGGCTCCATCTTTAGCCGGAACTAAAATTTTACCGATTTCTTCCTCATTTCTTCTGAATTCTTCCGCATAACGAACCATGATATGGAATTTCCGTTCATCTTCATATAATAAAGAAGCGCTCTTCCCTCCTATTGCCATTTCAATGATTGACTGGATATCTTCTTTAGCGACACCGTATCTGGCTAAATTGGATTCGTTTAGTTCAATTCTCAGTTCTGGCTGACCAATATTTCTGATAACACCCAAATCTTCAATCCCATCAACAGTTTTCAGTACATTGTATATTTTATCAGCTGTTTGTTCAGATTCGTATAGATCTTTACCAAATACTTTAACTGCAATAGAGCCTTTCACTCCACTGGCTGCTTCCTCCACATTGTCGGTTATCGGTTGGGAAAAATTAAAGTCTATTCCCGGATATATTTCCATATCGTTCTGTAACTTTTCGATCAGTTCATTTTTAGTCAGTTTACTTTTCCACTCTTTTTCGGGATAAATATCCACATGAAATTCAATATTATAAAATCCGGTTGCATCAGTTCCATCATTCGGACGACCTGTCTGTGACAAGACTTTTCTAACTTCAGCATACGAAAGTAATTTCCCCCTTATTTCATTGGCTAGTTTAACAGATTCCTGTAAAGAAATACTTTGAGGTAATGTGGCCCGGATATAAATTGAACCCTCGTTTAATTGAGGAAGAAACTCTGTCCCTAGCCAAGTAAAGCTCCATAACCCAGCTACAGCGATGATTGTGGATGAAACAATGACTCGTTTCTTAAACCGATGGCAATAATCAAACATACTGGATGCATATCGATTAACTGCATTTAAAAATGGATTATGTTTTTCACTCACATTTTTCTTTAATAAGATAGACGACAAGACAGGAACTAAAGTAAGTGTGAAAAGAAGCGCTCCTAATAAAGCAAACCCTAAAGTATATGCCAACGGACTAAACATTTTCCCCTCTACTTTTTGGAAAGAAAAGATGGGAAAGAGAGCCGTGATGATAATCATTTTGGAGAAAAAAACAGATTTAGCCTGTCTTTTGGCTGTCTTTCTGATGATACCCATCTTACTCATTAAGTTAAAAGCTGGCATACCAACTTCTTTTGCTTTCTTATCCAACATGACGAAAAGTCCTTCGGTCATAACTACAGCCCCATCGACAATAATACCAAAGTCGATAGCTCCCATTGATAGAAGGTTGGCACTCATCCCCATTATATACAGACAGATAAATGCAAACAACAATGCCAGTGGGATAATAACTGCTACAATAACCGTTGTTCTCCAGTCTGCCATAAAGATCAAAATGACGAAGATGACAAACACAAGCCCTTCCGTCAGATTTTTCGTAACAGTATGTATAGCGAGATGTACCAGGTCTTCCCGGTCATAGAAAGGAACTATACGGACATCTTCCGGCAGTTCCGATTGTATTTCTCTGATTTTATCTTTCAAAGCATTAATGACCAGCTCTGGATTTTCCCCCTTTCGCATGATGACAATTCCTTCTACTACGTCATCTTTGTCCATACAACCGACCTGGCCTAAACGAGGTAGATTAGATTCTTTTACTGTTGCCAGATGTTTTACAAGGATTGGTGTTCCGCCAATGTTCTTTACAACGATATTCTCGATTTCTTTAATATCGTTTATTAATCCGATTCCACGGACAACATAGGCCTGTGAACTTTTTGTAATAATATCACCTCCTACATTCAGATTACTGTTGGAAATGGCTTCATATAATTCTAGAGTAGAAATTCCATAACTCATCAGCTGATTAGGATTAATACTGACTTCAAACGTTTTTACTTCTCCTCCAAAGCTGACAATATCTGCCACTCCTGGGACAGCTCTCAGCTTTCGGTCTATCATCCAGTCTTGTAAAGTTTTTAATTCTCTTACAGTCTGTTTGTCACTCTGCAGAGTATATCGGAAAATTTCCCCTGTTGGTCCGTATAATGGCTGTACTTCTGGTGTTATTCCTTCCGGCAAGTCTGCATCATTTAAGAGATTATATACTTGTTGGCGTGCAAAGAAATCATCTACATGATCATCAAACATCACATTGACTACAGATAGACCAAATAAGGTTGAGCTGCGAATATCCGTTTTCTTCTGCATAGAGTTCATAGCGATTTCAATAGGAATCGTTATGAATTTTTCTACCTCTTCTGCACTTCTCCCCGGCCATTGAGTAATAATGGTTACTTTGGTGTTTGTTACGTCCGGGAAAGCATCAACAGGTGTACGGGTGAAACAGGCTATTCCAATAAGAATACTCAAACCGGTACAAAAGAATATAAAGAATTTATTCTTCAGAGAGAAGGTGACTATATTGTCAATGAAAGAATGCATAATATAATTATTTTAGGGCATTATAAACTAATAATGAATTGTGATTAACCAAGATGTCTCCTTGTTTGAGTCCCTTTTCCACGAAACAGTTTGTTTGATCCTGTTTATAGATACTAATTTCCTGTTTTTGTAATAATCCTTGATTTGAAACGGTAACTACATATTGATGGCCATTCTCAAAGATAACAGAAGAAGCAGGAATACAAGGCAGTTCTAACTTGTCCTCTTGTTGCGTGACATACACATTGGCAAACATACCCGGTTTTAAAAGGATTTGTGGATTGTCAAGCTTGATTCTGATACGCATCGTTTTGCTTTCTTGATCTAATACATGATTTATACAATCTATTTCTCCATTAAATTCCATACCCTTATAGGCTAAAGTAGTAATCCGGACCGGTTGTTTTTCCTTGACTTTATTAATGTCACTTTCATAAACATCTGCTGTGATCCATACTTTTTCCAGCCCTGCAATTGTGAATAATTTCTCTTCTTGATCCGGACGGATGGAACGGTTGACGTTAATATTCCTTTCGGTAATAAAACCGGATACGGGAGCTTTAAGTAAATAGTAAGTATCTTGATCTGTCGGATACAAATCATATAATTTGTGGATTCGTTGCAGTTCAGCTTCTGCGTCCGATAATGATCGGCTTGCTTCCATCCTATCACGTTCGGATATCATACCAGAAGAGAACATCTCTTCGGCAGCCTGATAGTTCCTTTCAGCTATCCGTTTTTGTTGTTCTGCTGCCTGACGTTCCTTAGTAAGATTAGCAATTTCTTGGCTTCGTATAGATGCCAGCACACTCCCTTTTTCTACATAATCTCCTATTTCTGCATGAACGGTCATTACATCACCACTAAGCATAGAATAGACTGGAGTGACTTTGTCCATATCAAAATCAACACGTCCGTTTAATAAAAGCTCCCGTTTAAGAGACTGACACGAAACCGTATCTAAACTAACTACTTGCATTAAGCTATCTGTCAGACAGAATAGCTCAGGGCTACTTTCATCTTCTTCTTTCTTATTTTTTGTACATGAAAATACAAAGGGCAAAACGAATAAACATACCCATAATTTCTGATATTTCATAATTCTATATTTATCTTGTTCTGTGTTGAGAATGGAAATTAATAAACAAACACATTGTGATCTGTAACGATATTGATGTCCTCAATTGCCAAAAATAAATCTTGTTTAATCTGATTTAATTGTAAGTAGATTTCTTTATAGCTATTATAGTAATCAATAAACTCCAACAGACTGATATTTCTTTTTAGAAAATTGTGATTTACACCATCTATTATTTCTAAAAGATTATCGGCAAGATTCCAGTTTGTTTTTTGATATAGCTGGATAGCTTTATCAAGACGTGCATAAGCCGTAAATAACTCATTTTCTGCCAATCTTTGAGATAGCTCTTCTTGTTTCTTGGATTGTTTAATGGCGTATTGAGCTGCTTTAATATTTCCTTGGTTTCGATTGAAAATAGGAATAGAAACATTGATACCGATTGCCCAGTAGTTATTAATAAAGTTTCCTGCTTTGTCATATATCCCTTTAATACTTACTTCGGGAAAAGCGAGTGATTTTTGAAGTCTCATATAGGCTTCTGAAGTTAATGTCTGGGCTTTTGCTAGTTTAATGTCGCCTCTGGCCTGCGTATATTCCAATAAGTCAGAAAAAGGAATGCTTGTCAGGTCAATGGATGGTAAAATGGATTCGTTCAAGATGGGTTCCAGAAGCTGGTCTGCTGGTATTCCCATTAAAAGTTTAACAGTTACTTGCAGATGAATTATCTGGTTAGCCAATTCGTTTCGTTCATTCTGAAGTGAAAGCAATAATGCTTCCAAACGTGTCTGTTCTAAGAGAGAAATATGGCCGTGCTCTTGTTGACGACTTGCGGTTTCAATAATCTTTTCAAGAGAATTGATCTCAGCGTCATATACCTGTTGTGATTGGATAGCATAGAATAAATGGATAAAATCCTGTTTGAGTTCACTACGCAGTGTTCTTGCTATTTCCTCAAATTGATATTGAGCCTTTTCTTTATTGGCTTTTTCCAGTTTTATACGATTATTATGCTGACCAGCAATATAAATCAATTGTTCTAATTCAACAGCCGATTGTCCATTTTTCCCAAAGTCGAAATACCTTCCGTTTATCCGGTTATATACATTCTGCTCAAATGAAATTACAGGATTATCAAATAATTTTGCCTGAATGATAGCGGCATCGGCTTTGTTGATTTCGTAGTGTTCTGCCAATAATTGTAAGTTGTTTGTCATCAGGCATTGTTCGGCATCCCGAAGCGTTACAAGCTGTTGCTTTCCATCTTGTGCATAAATTGATATACAAAGTGAAGCAAACAGTGATAAAGTCATCATCCTTTTCATGCTCTCTTATTCATTTTAAGTTCGACAAAAATAGATGATGTGGTTTATAGAACTGGTATAAAGGTGATTAGAAAAGACTTAATACAAATTAGAAATTGATTAAAATACGGATGATATTATTTATTTCATGATCAAGATTGATAAAAAGAAAAAGCCCGCTCTTTAAAAGAAGAGCAGGCTTAATATGTTTATTGAATTACAGAAATATTATTTGTTCATTTCAGCTTCGATTGCATCGAACTTGTCACCCATGTTCAGGTTATAATAGATACCACGTAAAGCTGTCATATAATCTCTTTCATCAGGTTTCATCTGATGTGCTTTTTCGAAATACGGCATTGCTTGTTCGAACAAAGCTTTAGCTTTAGCTGATTCTTCCTGATATTTCTGGCTATCAGTAATTGAGTTAGCTTCACCCAATTTGTTTACACCCTGGTTGTAATATACACGACCCAAGTTGGCCAAGATATCTGGATTTTCACCATCCAATTCTACAGCTTTCTTGAAGTATTCTTCTGCTTTAGCATAATCTTTTACGCCTGTTTCATAAACACGACCCATTACATCATACAACTGTGCATTGTTCGGTTCTTTTTGAATTGCAGAATTCAAGTATTCAATAGCTTGTTCGTTTCTGTTTGAATAGATGTAGTTATTGATCAAGCTCAGCATATAATACTTTTCATCAGGGAATTTTTCCATACCTTCTTTCAAGGTTTTTTCCAAGTTAACAGTATCTTTAGCTTGTTCGTATTCGTAGCACAGATACTGATAAACATCATTCTGACGATAGTCTGTATTCTTAGCACGTTCCAGAGCTGCAATAGCTTTCTGAGAATCTTTCAACTGAGTAGCTGCAACGGCTGCATAGAACTGAACAGTCATGAAGTTAGAGTCGCGAGCAGCTGTCGGAGTATCTTTGAACATAGGATGATCAGAGATTTCCAGATACTGCTGGAAGAAGTCGTATGCTTTCTGATAATCTTTCTGATCGAAATAATAAGCACCACCATTGATATAATATACATGGTTAGCACTCAAAACACTCTTAATATCTTTTGTGAACTTCGGTTTGATCTTACCCTTTTCATTCGGCTGCTGATCTAATTCATAAGCCTTTTCAAAATACGGCAGAATCTTAGCCAAAGCGTCATACATTACAACTTCATTCGGCTGCTGGCCTAACATTTGCTTTGTTCTTTCTGTGCTGAACTGCTGATCTTCGATAAAACCGGCTACATACCAAGTTTTAGCTTGATCTTTTGTTTCTGCATTTTCCAGAGCGCCTTTGATCACTGATCTGGCTTCTTCAAAATTCGGGGTTGTACCCTTTGCTAAACTCTGTGCTTCACTTACAGCTTTCTTTTGTGCAAACGAAGCTGAAAACGCCATACAAAGTGCTGCTGTCAATAATACTTTTTTCATTGTAAATAAAAGTTTTAAATAAATATTCTATTTGTTTATCTATCGGTTTTTAATGATTATTCATCAGATTGATTGTCATCAGTCGGCTGAATTACATTCTCTTCGTTAGTTGCTTCCTGAGCCTGTTCTCTCGCCTCTCCGCTCGCTTTATCTGCCGCTGCCTGTTCTTCCGAATCAGTCAATACTTTACAAACAGAAGCGATTTCATCATTTCGTTTTCCTAAATTAATTAGGCGTACTCCTTGCGTTGCACGACCAATAATACTCAAATCTGATACTTTCGTCCGGATGGTAATACCTGACTTGTTGATGATCATCAAGTCATTTTCATCCGTCACGTTCAAGAAGGCCACTAATTTACCAGTTTTCTCTGTAATATTCAAAGTTTTTACACCTTTTCCTCCTCGATTTGTGATTCGGTAGTCATCAATGTGTGAACGTTTGCCGTATCCTTGTTCGGAAACAACCAATGTCGTTTCTTTTTCTTTGTCTTTGATGCATACCATACCGACTACTTCATCCATACCATCTTCATCGAGAGTCATACCTCGAACACCTGAAGCAGTACGTCCCATCTCACGAACGGCACTTTCATGGAAGCGGATTGCACGACCATTTCTGTTGGCAATCAATACTTCCCGATCTCCATTTGTCATACAAACCTGAATCAAGCCGTCATCTTCACGCAAGGTAATGGCATTAACACCATTCTGGCGTGGACGAGAATAGGCTTCCAGACAAGTTTTCTTGATAATACCTTTCTTCGTACAGAATAACAGATAATGCGAATTGACAAACTCTGTATCGGTAGTCAGTTTCTTAACCCGGATAAAGGCTTGTACCTTATCGTCTGCCTCAATATTCAACAGATTCTGGATCGCACGGCCTTTAGCATTCTTTGTTCCTTCCGGAATCTGATAAACCGGCAACCAGAAACAACGGCCCTTAGAGGTGAAGAACATCATCGTTGCATGCATAGATGCCGGATAAATATATTCAATGAAGTCTTCATCGCGTGTTTCCGAACCCTTCACTCCTATTCCTCCTCGTCCCTGAGCCTTGAAATCTGCCAGCGGAGTACGCTTAATATAACCCATGTGAGAAATAGTAATGATCATCTCATCATCAGCATAGAAATCTTCCGGATTCAGATCTTCCGAAGCATAGATGATATCGGTCTTACGTTCATCTCCATACTTGTCTTTGATTTCCTGCAATTCATCTTTGATAATCTTCATACAAAGATCATCGTTTTCAAGGATCTCTTTCAAGTAGGCAATTTGTTTTTCCAGTTCTTCGTATTCAGCACGCAGTTTGTCTTGTTCCAGTCCTGTCAGCTGACGTAAACGCATTTCAACGATAGCTCTAGCTTGACGATCAGATAAAGAGAAGCGTTCCATCAATCGTTCAATAGCTTCTTGCGGACTGGTTGACGATTTGATGATTGCGATTACTTCATCAATATTATCGGAAGCAATGATCAAGCCTTCCAGGATGTGGGCACGTTCTTCTGCTTTCGCCAAATCATACCGTGTACGACGGATTACGACTTCATGACGATGGTCAACAAACGCTTTGATCAGATCCTTCAGATTCAACAAACGCGGACGTCCGTTTACCAAGGCGATATTGTTGACACTAAACGAAGACTGCAAAGCCGTCATTTTATATAATTTGTTCAGAACGACCTGAGCATTCGCATCACGTTTTACATCAACAACGATACGTAAACCGGCGCGGCTTGACTCATCTGTTACATCCGAAATGCCATCAATACGTTTTTCATTTACCAAATCAGCAATACTCTTTACCAAATCTGATTTGATAACCTGATACGGAATTTCAGTAATGATAATTTGTTCATGGTTGTTTTCGACTTCGATTTCAGCCTTACCGCGTAAAACGATTCGACCACGTCCGGTCATGAAGGCTTCCTTTACTCCGTCGTAACCATAAATTGTAGCTCCCGTTGGGAAATCTGGTGCTTTAATATATTGCATCAGGTCTTCTATCTCTATTTCTCCACGAGAATCGATATATGCCATACAACCGTCTAATACTTCAGACAAATTGTGTGTCGGCATATTGGTAGCCATACCGACTGCAATACCCGAAGCTCCATTCACCAGCAAATTCGGAATGCGGGTTGGCAATACGGTCGGTTCCTTTAAAGAGTCGTCGAAGTTCAGTTGGAAATCGACTGTATCTTTATCTATATCACGAAGCATTTCTTCAGCCAGTTTGCTGAGGCGTGCCTCTGTATAACGCATGGCAGCCGGACTATCATTGTCCATTGAGCCGAAGTTTCCCTGGCCATCTACCAATGTATATCGCATGGACCACCATTGAGCCATACGAACCAGCGCGCCGTAAACGGAACTATCGCCATGCGGATGGTATTTACCTAAAACTTCACCAACAATTCTTGCAGATTTCAGATGTTTTTTGTCGGATGTGTTTCCAATCATGTTCATACCATATAATATACGGCGATGAACAGGCTTGAAACCATCTCGTACATCAGGAAGAGCACGTGAAACGATCACCGACATAGAATAGTCTATGTAGGCCGACTTCATTTCTTCCTCAATGTTAATCTTTATAATTCTGTCTTGATCAACCATTTAGTTTTATATTAATTACACTAGATTTTAAATCTATTAAAAAGTGCACTAAAGTAAGGCTTTTCTGTCGATTACGAAAGAAAATCGGCTTAAAAATTATATTTTAACCCATTCTAAATCTATTTAAAGAATGGTGGCACAGTATTTGATAAAACTATTAAAAACAAATTGTGGATAAATTTTAAGGCTACAAAAGATAAAGTTTACGCAAGAAAGTTTATCTTTGCATCTTGCAATTATAGATGGAAGGATTCACGAATCCTGATGTGGATTTTAAGGAATAAGATCTGCTGAAAGGAATGAGATTTCTTATTATACACCTATATATATTATAAGGATGAAAAATAAATATTCAGAAAGATTGATTGACGTTATTGAATACAGTCGCGAGGAAGCCGGCCGCTTACAGAATACTTATATCGGTCCGGAGCACTTGATGCTGGGCATTATTCGCGACGGTTCAGGAAAAGCTTATCAATTGCTGGAGGATTTTCATGTTGATCCGTTTACGATCAAACGGCTGATTGAACAGGAAATCAAAAATACCGTCGATTCTGATTACTCAACCCAGGAAATAACCGTTAGCAAAACTACTGAACGGGTATTGCGGATGAGCGATGCAGAAGCGCGTAATTTACATAAAGACCAAACGGATACCGAGCATTTGTTGCTGGCTATTATCCGTGAAGAATATAATGTTGCTGCCCGTATCCTGATGGATGCCGGAATTTCTTATTCTTCTCTCTTTGAAAAGTTGCGGGAAGAATCTGAACCTAATTATAGGCATGCAGACCATGAACCTGAAGATGAAGAATTAATGGAAATTGAAGACGGATATACAGACGATGATGAAGAAGATGAAGATGACAACTTCTCTCGTCGGGACAATCCTCGCTCCTCTTCTTCGGGAAATGCGGGTGCTGCTCCGTCAAAATCGCCCAATGATACACCGGTATTGGATAATTTCGGTACCGATATGACACGGGCTGCTGCCGAAAACCGTTTGGATCCGATTGTAGGCCGGGAAAAAGAAATCGAACGACTGGCACAGATTTTAAGCCGTCGCAAGAAGAATAATCCGGTATTGATTGGAGAACCGGGCGTAGGTAAATCTGCCATCGTAGAAGGTTTGGCCATGCGTATCGTACAACGGAAGGTTTCTCGTATTTTGTTTGATAAACGAGTGATTAGCCTGGATATGGCATCTATTGTGGCAGGCACGAAGTATCGCGGACAATTTGAGGAACGTATCAAGGCGATCTTAAACGAACTTTCCAAGAATCCGAATATCATTTTGTTTATTGATGAGATTCATACGATTGTCGGCGCCGGTTCGGCTGCCGGTTCGATGGATGCGGCCAATATGTTGAAACCTGCTTTGGCTCGCGGTGAAATTCAGTGCATTGGTGCCACTACATTGGACGAGTATCGTAAGAACATCGAGAAAGACGGTGCACTGGAACGTCGTTTCCAGAAAGTGATTGTGGATCCGACAACGGCAGAAGAGACATTACAGATTCTGAACAATATCAAAGACCGGTACGAAGAACATCACAATGTTTATTATACACCGGAAGCTTTAGAAGCGTGTGTCAAATTGACAGAACGTTATATCAGCGACCGGAATTTCCCGGATAAAGCCATTGATGCTTTAGACGAAGCGGGTTCGCGCGTACATATTTCTAATATTATCGTTCCGAAAAGTATTGAAGAGCTGGAAGCCAAGATAGAGGCAACGAAGAATGAAAAGTTGGCAGCGGTGAAATCGCAGAACTTTGAGTTGGCAGCTAGTTTCCGCGATAAAGAAAGACAATACTTAATGGAATTGGAATCGGCCAAGGCTAAATGGGAAAAGGAAATGCAAGAGCATCGGGAAACGGTAGATGAAGACAAAGTAGCAGAAGTGATTGCTATGATGTCGGGTGTGCCGGTTCAACGAATCGCGAAGGCAGAGAATGCCCGATTGCTGGAAATGAGCGACATTCTAAAAAGTAAGGTTGTCGGACAAGACGATGCTGTGCATAAGATTGTCAAGGCTATCCAGCGTAACCGTGTCGGACTGAAGGATCCGAACAAGCCGATTGGCACGTTTATGTTCCTCGGACCGACTGGCGTAGGTAAAACGCATTTGGCTAAGAAGCTTGCAGAATATCTGTTTGATTCGGCGGATGCATTGATCCGGATTGATATGAGCGAATATCTGGAGAAGTTTGCCGTGTCTCGTCTGATTGGAGCGCCTCCGGGATACGTCGGCTATGAAGAAGGTGGACAATTAACGGAAAAAGTTCGCCGGAAGCCGTATTCGGTTGTCTTGCTCGACGAAATAGAAAAGGCACATCCGGATGTATTCAATCTGTTGTTGCAAGTACTCGACGAAGGACGTCTGACGGATAGTTTGGGCCGTCGGATCGATTTCAAGAATACAATTCTGATTATGACGTCGAATATCGGTACACGTCAGTTGAAGGACTTCGGACGTGGAGTGGGTTTCAATACGCAAATGGCAGGCGAAGTGGATAAAGACTTCTCAAGAGGTGTGATCCAGAAGGCCTTGAACAAAGCCTTTGCTCCTGAATTCCTGAACCGTATTGACGACATCATTATGTTTGATCAATTAGATAAAGAAGCTATTTATAAAATTATTGATATCGAACTGAAAGGTTTGTATAAGCGTGTGAAAGATTTGGGTTATTCCCTCGAGATCACCGATGCAGCCAAAGACTTTGTAGCCTCGAAAGGATACGATGTACAGTTCGGTGCCCGTCCGCTGAAAAGAGCTATCCAAAAGTATTTGGAAGACGAGATGGCGGAACTGATCATCCGGTCGTCTGTTACAGGTGGTGATACAATGGTGGTAGATTTTGATACCAATGAACAGAAAATCATCACTTCAGTAAAGCAGACATCCGGACATAATTCTTGATATCATTTATGTTTTTCATGTAAAACGCCCGTGCAAGGCTAGAGTCTCTCGTGAGAAAGGTTCTATGCCTTGCTTTTTTTTATGCCTCTCCCATTCAATTCTCTCCTATTTTCAGTCAGGTTTGCAACTCCTGTTTCGTATCTTCTGAATCAGAATCCCATTACAGGGCTGACGCATTACAAACTTCCAGACCTTTTAAAAAGTATTTATCTTTAGAGAGTCAAAGGGATAATAATAATAATAAAAATCAAAGAAGTAATGGAAATATTCTCTA
>NZ_JAKZMM010000013.1 GCF_022809355.1 Parabacteroides faecalis
CCTTCCGGAAGAAGGAGGCGATAACCGTTGGTTTCCATAACTGATAATGATTTGTTGTTCTCAAAGATACGATTTTATCGAATTTACCCCTCATATTTTTACGTTGATCCCAAAAGGTGGAGATAAAAACTGTAGGAAAAAAGAAAAGAAGTTCATTCAATGTGTTTTCCATCCTTAAGATGATCTAGCTGTTGAAAATGGAGAAGTTCCTTGTGTATGTTTGTGAATGTAAGAACAGAACTAACCGACCTCGGCACGTCTGTTACTGGAAATCTTTTGACAGTACACTATTCATATCTCAACATGGAGATAACCTTCTTGTTTGATATTTTATATATTTTCCATGCGATAGATAAGAAGATAATCACACCAACTATCAACGCTATTGAAAACCAAAATAAGAAATTATGTATTAATTGTAATCCAAATCGGAACGCACATTATTTAACAAAAAATGATATACAAGAGGCAATGCCACCACTAATGAGGTAATATATAGTCCTAAATAGATGCCTCCTAATAATATTGAAATATCAAACGAAGAAGCTCCATATATTTTTCGAACAGCTATCTGTTTTTCCATAGAATTAACATCTTTGGTTATTGCTGTATATGCTCTCAATACAACGATAACAATAGACATAAATGAGAACAACAAGAATAAATCAGTAACCGACTTTGTTGCATCTATTGTCAAAAGTTGTTCTTCCTTAAAAGTTTTCAAATAGAAAGGTATTGTATTAGGCAGTTTCGTTCTAATTATTTTTTCTATTTCACTGCGTACATAATCTTTTTTACCGGCTTGTACTTTCACATAAAAATCTTTTGGATTCCCTTTTGATAAGGATATTACATTATAACGATACTTTTCACCCTTCTGTAACAAGTTTTTTGACATTGGCTTAAACGGTAATTGATCATAAACTCCAACAACCGTATAATACACATTGTTAATCATTACGGTTCTTGTAGCCAATTTATCTAATTCTAAATTCAGAAATTTAGAAATAACAATTTCGTTTTCGGTAGCAGGAAGTCTACCTGCAATCATAGGAAGATTAAAAAATGAAAAGTAATTCCGATCTACATCCTTTACTATTCCCTCAAAAGAAACAGTATCATTCAAAACAATAGATCGAGTCAATTCTGAACCCACCAATGATATATTCTCAACAAAATCGATAGCTTTTATAGAAGACAATAATTCTTCTTCAGCACCCATAAAACGGACATTATCTAAAACTACATGAAATATATGTTCGGATTCTTCATCAGACAATGTCCTATTTATTGTAACCTTTGAATGATTCGAAAACAACAACAATCCTAAAGAAGAGCCCACAAAAAAAGTAGATACTATAAACTGGAGTGCCAACAAAGCCTTAACCATTTTTCCTGAGCGTCCAGTCTTGATGCTTTCAGTCAAGATGCGTTTTTTTATTCGATATACAACCCCAAATGCAATAACCATTGAAATTACCAAAAGTGATAAGACAATTTCAATATAAGACTTATACAATACCCATACATCAATTTGTATAATTTCATCTATAGCTACAGAGTCTGGCAAATACATATAATACAAAGGCAAAAGTATATCTGTTAATCCCATTGTTACCATCAATGCAATAAAAAGGAACAAAAATATATCCACTAACAATAAAAGATATAAGCCCAACAGACTTGAACCAAATACCATCCGAATCCCCAACTCCCTTGTTCGTGTATAAAAATCCTGAATAAAGTTTTTTACAAAATTGAAAAACACCAAGAATGAAATCAAAGAACCCAATAGGGATATAGATAATACGATATAAGAAAGTTAATCATAAGCTTGATGTAAACTTTCTGCTTTCAAACGATAATCCTCCCATTCATACTTTTCACTAGGCAAATAAGTCTCAATAGGTGTTTCATCTAAACGTTCATTAAATAACAATGCGATTTTTCCACTATACAGTTTATCATCTGTAAACTTATCGTCTATGACCACATACATATCCGCACATTCATCTAATCCTTTCGGAAGGTCTTTTACAACTCCAGTTATTACATAGTCTTTTTTCAACAATTTCCCATTTTCATTAGAAAGAACGAACAATGAATTCCCTACTGGATTGGATTTGCCATATACTTTCCTAGCATAACTTTCTGACAAGACAATACTTCCTACACGTAAGTCGCCATCAATGAACTCTAATGAATAAACTTGTGGGAAATCTTTTGTTACACACAAACTATTCAATATATAAGAGATTTCTTTCCCTTCATAAAAGAAAGTGACATCATCTTTTTGACGCATTCCCGAATATGCGATTTTCTCACATCTTAATGGATTATACAAGAAGATATTATTAATGCATCGCCCCTGATAGCTAGAACCATATCTCTTTGTTGTTTGATCAACACTATAAATATTAGCTATTTTAGAGCTATTAGGATAGTACAAATATTGACCACGAATAAACTCCAAATAATAGTTCGTCATCCCAAAGCAAATCAATCCTATAGAGAAGCATAGAATCAACAGCAGATTCAATTTCTTTTCTTTTCTTTCCAAAAACGCCGTATCGAAATTTTAAAGAAGTTAAATAGCATATTTCATGTAATTTACTCAATTAATGATCTCTATGATCACTAACGGTAAAAGTTATAGCGTTATTTTGTATAGTAGATGATTACTGTATTTTTTGATGCAATGATGGCAAAATCTTTCCCAAGGTTGATATGTAAGTAAATCCCTCGTATTTCTGACTAAAAATAGCTTTTTCTCTTTTTTAGCTGACACAGTAAAATGGATTTCTCGTACATTTTAGGAGAAAAAGGAAGCTTTTTCCTGCTCTTTCGGTGCATTTTCTTGAAAAGCCGGCGCGTTTTGATCAAAAGCCGGTGTGTTTGGGTAAATTCATGGTAAGCTTTTTGGGAAAAAGTAACGAGAAATAGAAACAAAATCAGTGCGTTTTGTCTGAAAAACTCGTGATATCTTGCTGGAAAGTCCTTTTAAACAGGAATAGATTGTTAAAATCTGTTTTAAATAGAGGCGATTTTTCCTTTTCTCGTTTTTAAAGACAGATTTTTTTGTCAGAAATGATTTCAAATCCATTCTATTTTTGAATGATAAAAAGATCGTTATACATGAAAAAGAGTGACAGCTGGTCGATTAATCCTATAAGGAATGTTTTTTCTTTCGTTTTATTGTCAGAAAATATCAGGATTGAACAGCTTTCTGTTAAACCTTAACTCGCTGTGCGTCGCATATTCCCGATCATCTGTACAAATCTCTTCAAATATCGCAGAAATAAGAGGGTAGTTTTGACAAAATGTCAAAATGAAAAAGAGAAAATATCCTCACCGGATACTTTCTCTTTTCCATATATATACTCCAAAGATTTTTAGTCTCTGTTGGAGAAATATTTCATGAACTGTGAGCGTTCGTATAATGCCGGATCAGGAATATTGGCATAATTCAGTTTTCCGATAAACTGATCCAATGATTCATAATGAGCCTGATGCATCCATTCTTCTACGCAAGTCGTGATTTGTGAGATGATTTCTGCTCCGTGTGTATAGATAGCGCTACACATTTCAACAGCAGATGCTCCGGCCAACAAGCATTTAACAACGTCTTCCCAGTCGTGTACTCCGGTAGAAGAAGCAATGCTGATATTCGGAATCTTACCGGATACGATAGCCGTCCAGCGAATCGTATCGCTCAAATCTGAATGGCTGCTGAATACATTGCCTGATACCAACTGCATTGTATTCAGATCAATGTCCGGCTGATAGAAACGGTTGAATAGAACAACGCCGTCTGCACCGTTAGCCTTCAATTGATTAACCAAAGCCGGCATATTAGAGATGTATTTTCCGAGTTTGATGATGACCGGAATAGTAACCACTTGTTTTACTTTCTTCAGAATCTGGGTATATAACTGATACAAGTCTTCACAGCTGTGATGGATATCGGTTTCAAGGAAGAAAACATTCAGTTCGATAGCATCAGCTCCGGCATCTTGTAATTGCTTGGCAAACTCAATCCATGTATCTGCCCGATAACAGTTGATGCTGGCAATGATAGGAATGGTACACAATTCTTTGGATTTGCGAATCAGTTCCAGGTAATTTTCCACTTGGTTTGCCTTTACATAGCCACGGATATAATCGGCAGCCTCCGGATAATCGGATTCTTGCAACATGGCATCGCTTTGCATTTCCATTTGTTCTTCAAACAATGATTTCAGAACGATGGCACCAGCGCCGGCTTTTTCAAATTCCTTGTTTCGTTCCGCATTATTGGTTAAACCGGAACTACTGACGATAATAGGAGACTGAAGTGTCAGTCCCGCATATTGTGTCTTTAGGTTAATCATATTTATTCTGTTTTTTATTGTTTATTAGACTTATTGTTAGTCAACCGTTTTGTTGATCAGTTATTAATATTCTCTTTCTCCAAAGATATAAGTCCCCACACGTATCATGTTGCTTCCTTCCTCAATTGCCAGTTTGTAGTCGTGCGACATTCCCATGGAAAGGATCGAGAAAGCTTCTGATTGGCAGAATACGGTTTCCTTTAATTCCGTGAAAAGCGCGTGCAAGGTATGGAATTCCTTGCGGATCTGGCTTTCATCGTCTGTCAAAGTAGCCATACCCATGATGCCACAGATTTGTACATGGGGTAATTCCGGTAAATGATTTACCAGTTCGCGACATTCATCGGGTGTAAATCCATGTTTGGTTTCTTCAGCTGCCACATGGATTTCCAGCAAGACGCGGATGATTCGCTCATGCTTGGCCGCCTGTTTTTCGATTTCATTCAATAACTTCAGTGAGTCAACGCTATGAATGAGACTGATAAACGGGGCAATGTCTTTTACCTTATTGCTTTGTAGCGGACCGATAAAATGCCATTCAATATCTTTGGGGAGAACAAGCTGTTTGGCTACCAGCTCTTGAGCTCTGCTTTCTCCGAATACACGCTGTCCGGCCTGATAAGCTTCTTGCAAAGCTTCAACCGGATGAAACTTTGAAACAGCAACAAGCGTCACTCCTTGTGGAAGTGAAGCCTGTAATTCTTGAATATGCTGAGCTATATCCATAATGATATGATTTAGATCGTTGTTTCTGCCGCTTTCTTTTGTTCAGCAATCAGTTCTTCCTTTGATTTGGGTTCGGAAGGAATGCTGTTCGGATCAAACGGGAATACATCCATCAACTGAGTTTCTGTAACCGAAGCAATCGTATAGTCAGACAATGTTCCTTTCATACCTTCTTCCAGTACGGCGATTGCCTCTTTTAAAGTAGAAGCCTGAGCCAGCATCTGAGCGGCTGTTTTCTTTTCGGCTCCGCTTTTTTCGTCGAGCGTAATGAAATATACTTTTATTTTATAGTAACGGTCTCCGTTTTCATTGAAGAATAGTTCTGAAATACGTGCACGCTTGATGTCTGTTACCGTAAACTCGCCTGTAATGAAAGGACGAATTTCTTCGATAATACGTGATTCAGCTTCTGTAAATGACAGAGCATCTACAAGATAAGGCTCTGTTACTTTCTTCTGCATACCATTTTCAAGCATCTTCTCGAAAGAGACTTTACATTCAAACCAGTTGTGCATCTTTATTCTGTTTATATTAATTATTATCTTGTTTCTTCCGACAAAGGTAATAGCAATTTATAAATAAAACAATTGATAGCTATTTTTTCGGAAATGTAT
Source organism: Parabacteroides faecalis (assembly GCF_022809355.1). Lineage (GTDB taxonomy): Bacteria > Bacteroidota > Bacteroidia > Bacteroidales > Tannerellaceae > Parabacteroides > Parabacteroides faecalis. The sequence goes on from NZ_JAKZMM010000013.1 coordinate 5,711, forward strand.
TTTCATGAATAATTTGTACTTTTATCGCCTTATTGAATGAGAATAAAATCAAGATAAATAGAATTACATGAAGACATTACTTTCATTGCCACCTAATTTGGTGGACTGTTTTCATCAGATAGAAAAGGTATCAGAAGATGCTTGGTTTTGTACATCCGATCCTGTAGGTGCCCGGCTGGGTTCGGGAGGCGGAACTACCTGGCTGCTGGAATCGTGCTGGCAGAAAGAGCATAAGGATATCGATTTTAAGTCTTGGCTGGCTTTGGAAAAGCGTATCTTGTTGCATGCCGGCGGACAAAGTCGGCGTTTGCCTTCGTATGCACCTTCGGGAAAGATTTTAACGCCCGTTCCGGTGTTTCGTTGGGCTAGAGGGCAACGGTTGTCGCAGAATCTGCTTTCGTTGCAGCTTCCGTTGTATCGGGAAATCATGCAGAAGGCACCGGATTCTTTGCATACATTAGTGGCCAGCGGAGATGTTTATATCCGGAATAGCGAGCCTTTGCAGGAAATTCCCGAAGCCGATGTCGTTTGTTATGGCTTGTGGGTTGACCCGTCACTGGCAACCAATCATGGTGTTTTTGTATCAGACCGGAATTGTCCGGACGAACTGGATTTTATGTGGCAAAAGCCTTCTTTGGAGCAACTGGCTTCTTTGTCGGGTTCGCATTTGTTCCTGATGGATATTGGTATTTGGTTGTTAAGCGATAAAGCTGTCCGGCTATTGGCAGAACGCTCCAAGAAAGCCGACGGAAGTTGGAACTTCTACGATATGTATGGAGAATTCGGGTTGGCATTAGGACGGAATCCGCAGGTAAAGGATGAAGCTTTGAATCAGTTGAAGGTGGTTATTCTGCCGTTGCCGGGAGGTGAGTTTTATCATTATGGGACGAGTAGGGAATTGATTTCTTCAACATTGGCCGTACAGAACCTGGTGCGTGATCAGCGGGCCATTATGCATCGGAAAGTCAAACCGCATCCGGCGATGTTTGTACAGAATGCAATCCTGGATAAGCCTTTGACGGCTGATAATTCGGAAGTATGGATAGAGAATAGCCATGTGGCAGGAAAATGGCAACTGGCCAACAGACATATTATAACCGGTGTGCCACGAAACGACTGGAGTCTGACTTTGCCTGCCGGTGTTTGTGTAGATGTTGTTCCCTTGCGGGAATCTGCATTTGTGGCTCGTCCGTATGGTTTTTATGATGCCTTCAAAGGAAAACGCGATGATGCTTCGACACAATGGATGGGAAAACCGGTGCAGGAATGGATGCAGGAACGCCAGGTTGCATTGCCCGATTTCTCGGATTTGCAGGAAGCGCCTATCTTTCCGGTTTGTACCTCTGTCGAGGAATTAGGTCTTGTATTGCGCTGGATGATATCCGAACCTGAGTTGATCACCGGTAAAGAAGTCTGGGAGAAAGCCGAGAAGTTGTCGGCAAACCAACTGTCTGATCAGGCCAATCTTTTGCGGTTGGTAGAACAGCGGGATTCCTATTGTCGGGAAAACTGGCCGATGTTGGCCAAGAATCATGCGAAAAGTGTCTTCTATCAGTTGGATTTGGCCGATGCAGCCCAAGCCTTTGCGCATTATCGGTTGCCATTGCCGGATATATTGCCTGCCGATGAACCGGTCATGAAGCGCATTCATAATTATATGTTCCGTTCGAAAGCCCATCAATTGGCCGGACAACCTTGGGAAGCTGAGCAACAGGCGGCCTTTGCTTTACTGCGCGATGGTTTGTTGCAGACGCTTGATTCGGATTTGCAGCGTCCGCATCGGCAAGTTTATCCCGATCAGATTGTATGGGGAAGAAGTCCTGTCCGGATTGACTTGGCTGGTGGATGGACGGATACGCCTCCGTACTGTCTTTTTTCCGGAGGAAATGTGGTAAATGTGGCCATCGAACTGAATGGACAGCCTCCTTTGCAGGTTTATATCAAGCCTTCTAAAGATTATCGGATTACCTTGCGCTCGATTGATCTGGGAGCCATGGAGCAGATTCAGACTTGGGAAGAATTGTCCGATTTCAATAAAGTGGGTTCGCCTTTCTCAATCCCGAAAGCGGCATTGGCTTTGGCCGGATTCTTACCCCGTTTTTCAGCAGATAAGTTTACTTCATTGGAAGAACAGCTGAAAGACTTCGGCAGTGGTTTGGAAATTACGTTGTTGGCTGCTATTCCGGCGGGTTCCGGCTTGGGGACAAGTTCAATTCTGGCAGCAACCGTTTTGGGTTCTTTGTCCGACTTCTGTGGCTTGGGTTGGGATAAGAATGAAATCGGTAGCCGTACCTTGATTTTGGAGCAGTTGCTCACCACCGGCGGAGGCTGGCAAGATCAATATGGCGGTGTGTTGCACGGTCTGAAGTTATTGCAGACCAACGATGGCTTTTATCAGCATCCGCAAGTCCGTTGGTTGCCTGAATATCTCTTCACAGATCCTTGTTATCAGTCTTGTCATATTCTGTATTATACGGGAATTACCCGGACGGCAAAGCACATATTGGCAGAGATTGTTCAGGGAATGTTTCTCAACAGTGCTGCTCATCTGCATATTTTAGGAGAGATGAAACGTCATGCCTTGGATATGTTTGAGGCGATTCAGCTGGGGAACTTCGAGCAGTACGGTCGTCTGGTAGGGAAGAGTTGGGAACAGAACAAGGCGCTTGATTCCGGAACGAATCCTCCAGCTGTGGAAGCCATTATCAATCGTATCCAGGACGAGGCTTTAGGTTATAAATTACCGGGAGCCGGCGGTGGCGGATATTTATATGTCGTAGCAAAAGATCCGGACGCAGCCCGTCGGATTCGGCAGACATTGATGACAAATCCTGCGAATGCAAACGCCCGCCTAGTAGAAATGAATCTTTCGAATAAAGGTTTGCAGGTAAGCCGTTCTTAATACAGATAAAAGCTTTTCCCGCCGCGCTGGGGTTTTTGTAGAGATACAAAAGTCTCCGCGTGCCGCGCTGAAGTTTTTGTAGAGATGCAAAAGTCTCCGCGTGTCGCGCTGAAGTTTCTGTAGAGGTACAAAAGTCTCCGCGTGTCGCGCTGAAGTTTTTGTAGAGATGCAAAAGTCTCCGCGTGTCGCGCTGGGAGTTATGTAAGCTTCAGGAGATAATTTTTGAAGGGAAAGATAGGATATTTGAGGACAAAAAAATCCCGGTTGCTTTCTTTTTGGGGATAAGCAACCGGGATTATTATTATCTTATATGGGATGAGATTACATCATGCCACCCATTCCGCCCATACCCGGATTCATTGCCGGAGCAGCCGGAGTCTCTTCTTTCTTGTCTGCGATAACACATTCAGTAGTCAAGAACATACCAGCGATTGAAGCGGCATTTTCCAAAGCTACACGAGTTACCTTAGCCGGGTCGATTACACCAGCAGCACACAAGTTTTCGAAGCAATCCTTGCGAGCGTTGTAACCGAAGTCGCCTTTGCCTTCTTTTACGCGCTGAACGATAACGGCACCTTCTTTACCAGCGTTGGCAACGATCTGACGCAACGGTTCTTCGATTGCACGTTTAACGATTTCGATACCAGTTGTTTCATCATCGTTTTCACCCTTCAAGCCTTCCAAGGCAGAGATAGCACGGATGTAAGCAACGCCACCACCAGGAACGGTACCTTCTTCGATAGCTGCACGAGTTGCATGCAAAGCATCATCAACACGGTCTTTCTTTTCTTTCATTTCAACTTCAGAAGGAGCACCTACGTACAGAACAGCTACGCCACCTGCCATCTTGGCCAAACGTTCCTGAAGTTTTTCTTTATCATAATCAGATGTTGTATTTTCCATCTGCATTTTGATCTGACCGATACGATCCTGAATAGCTTGCTTGTCGCCTGCACCGTTTACGATAGTTGTGTTGTCTTTGTTAACAACGATCTTTTCAGCAGTACCCAGCATATCCATAGTAGCGCCTTCCAGCTTCATACCTTTTTCTTCAGAGATAACGATACCGCCAGTCAATACAGCAATATCTTCCAACATAGCCTTACGACGATCGCCGAAGCCCGGAGCCTTAACAGCACAGATCTTCAAAGAACCACGCAGACGGTTTACAACCAAAGTAGCCAAAGCTTCGCTGTCGATGTCTTCAGCGATGATCAACAACGGACGACCGCTCTGAACTGTCGGTTCAAGAATTGGCAGCAAGTCTTTCAATACTGAGATCTTCTTGTCGTAGATCAGCACATACGGATTTTCCATCTGGCATTCCATCTTTTCAGTATCTGTTACGAAATACGGAGAGATGTAACCACGATCGAACTGCATACCTTCTACAACATCAACAGTTGTTTCAGTACCTTTGGCTTCTTCTACTGTGATAACGCCTTCTTTCTTTACCTTTTGCATAGCTTCTGCAATCAGTTTACCGATAGCTTCATCACCATTGGCAGAGATTTTAGCAACGTGTTCAACCTTTTCGAATTTATCGCCAACTTCTTCAGCTTGTTCAGCGATGCTTTCTACAACTTTAGCAACGGCTTTGTCGATACCACGTTTCAAATCCATTGGGTTTGCACCTGCTGTAACGTTCTTCAAACCAACACCGATGATTGCTTGTGCCAATACAGTTGCAGTAGTTGTACCGTCACCTGCATTATCATTAGTCTTTGATGCTACTTCACGAACCAACTGAGCACCCATGTTTTCAAACTGATTGCTCAATTCGATTTCTTTTGCTACTGTAACACCATCTTTTGTGATGTGAGGAGCACCGAATTTCTTTTCGATAATTACGTTACGACCCTTCGGACCCAGAGTTACTTTAACGGCATTTGCCAATTCGTCCACACCTTTCTTCAAAAGGTCGCGGGCATCCATATCATATTTAATTTCTTTAGCCATGATTTTCTAGTTTTTGAATTTGTTAGTTTGTTTGTTTTTGTGAGTTGACAAGTGAATGAATAACCGAGGTAATGGATTTGTTTCCTGAAATCTTTTCCTCTTGTTCCCTTGTCGCTTTTATTTAGATGATTGCCAAAATATCAGATTGACGCATGATCAAGTACTTTTCGCCTTCGAATTCGATTTCAGTACCTGCATATTTACCGTATAATACAGTATCGCCTTCTTTAACAACCATTTCTTCGTCTTTGGTTCCCTGACCAACGGCTTTCACTTCACCTTTTAAAGGTTTTTCTTTTGCTGAATCCGGAATAATGATTCCACCTACAGTTTTTTCTTCTGCGGCAGCCGGCTTGATAAGCACGCGGTCTGCTAATGGTTTAATGTTCATATCTGTATAAGTTTTAATTTATAATTTTATAATCGATATTTACCGGAGTCTTTTTACGACTTCCGCTAATATCTCTACGAATAGTGTGCCAAACCGATTTGGGAAGATGACAGACTGTCAATATTGCCGAATCTGACAAATGCGGATATTTCCTCAGGACAACCTGTCAGTCTGTTTCCGCCATCGGAAGCATTTATCGGATGATCCGGGCATATCCTTCTTTACGGGCTTTCGGTTCGGCCGGTGTTGTTGCCGGATAACCTAAAGCAATGGCTCCAATTCCGCCCAGACCTTCGGGAAGTCCCATTTCTTTCATCAGTTGTTTGCCTTCTTCGGTAGCGAACATTTCGATCTCTCGGTTAATCCAACAGCTGGCAAGTCCTATGGCATGGGCGGCAAGCATCATGTTTTCGAGTACACAAGTTCCGTCTTGAATGGCAAACGGACAATCAGTTGGGGCGAAAACCAATACATAAGTTGGTGCATCGTAATAAGGATTCCCGCTTTTCCCGCGAACAGCCGCATTCATGGCTGCCAGCTTTTCTTTCATTTGTTCTTGTTGTACGGCTACGATGAATGGAGATTGCCAGCCCATTCCGGTTGGAGCAAAGGTTCCGGCCTGTAATACGGCATTCAGTTCTTCGTCGGTAATCTGTTCAGGTAAATATTTACGGCAACTACGGCGTGTCTCAATGAGTTTTAAAAATTCGTTTTCCATATCTTATAAAGAATTATTGTTATTATAATATGTACAGATAAATCTGTTCTTGCATACAAATATATAATGAGAAATCAATTTGACAAAAATACCGTTTGGAACGATGGTATAATAATAAAGAAAGCAGGTAAAAGAAAATAGATCCTTTTGCCTGCTTTGATACATTATTCATTTGTGAGTTACTTATTCTTCTGCATTTTTCTTTAGCCATTCCAGTCTGCGACAATCCGGAAGATGCTTTACTTTAAAATGTTCGAAGGTTGCTTTAAATCCTTTGCCGTCGGGCGAAGCGGCCATTAAGCCAACCATGACCGGAATATTGTCTTGCAACCAGGCCGTACGCATCATGGTGTATTCCTTATCGTCGAGTGAATAGAAGATCTCAACTGCATCCAGGCGTCTGACTGCCTTGATCCAGATATAAGGAACCGGTTTATCGAGCGCGATGACGCTCCAGTCCGATGTTTTGTGCGTAACAACCGTACTGATATTAAACTTACCGTCGACAAACTCAATACCGGTTTTGATATAATTCTCGTGATCAATCCGCAACATTAATCCTGCCTGATCAAAACGTTGCTTATAATCTCCTGTTACCTTTACTTTTACTTCAAATTCTCCTCCATAGGTAGTGTAGTAGAAAGGGGCATCATCTACTGTGAAGCCGTAATGTGAAATCCGCCAGTAATCACTTTGAGGTGTTACGAACATTGACAGCGAATTGTCTTTGATTTCCCATTCTTCCGGTTCATTGAACCATTGCATCTTCTCCAGCGACTGGGCTATCCCCATTTGGGAAGACACTAAAACCAATAAGGTAAAAAATAACTTTTTCATTGAATGCTAGTATAATTAAATATGAATGAATCAATCAATGGAATCTTTTCTTCATTTTTCATTTGGCAGTTTGTGTATAACTGCATTTTAAATTTACCTTTGCAAAGGTAAATGGCAAGATTAATTTGTACAATGATTATTAATAACCATTTTCGCTATGGATATTGTAAAGAAGCTGACCAACGAATTTTCACGACAGGATTTTACGAATTCAAGAGAAGATCTGGATGCCGGAGAACTGGATAAGTATAAAAGAATTGCTTCGGGATATGCCACAATTGAAAACGCCATTGCTGTATTAAGTGATATGCATGCCAATACCAGTTATATTTATTATGGTGATTTCTCTGACGTGTTAGGACTTGGAAAAATGACTGATAAAGAAGATCGTATTGGTTCTATTTGGGAAGAGGAGATCTTAAAGCTTGTTTCTCCGGATGATTTGCATAATAAATACTTGCATGAACTGCGTTTTTTTCATTTTGTGAAGCATTTGCCTAAAGGCCGTCGTCATCATTATTATTTGGCAAACAAGTTGCGGATGAAAGATTCTGCCGGAAATTATCATGCCGTTTTGCATCGTTTGTTTTATGTTCCCGAACCCAATGGGAATAGTTTATGGTTGGCTTTGTGTTTATATACTCCGTTGACCGTTGATTTGCCAAACGGGAGTGTGGTGGTCAATTCGGTAACAGGAGAAACGGAAGAGCTGGAAGTAAAGAATGATTTAAAGATCTTGTCGGATAGGGAAAGGCAAGTACTCCGACTGATTGATAAAGGACTGATGAGTAAAAATATAGCAGAAAGACTTTCGATCAGTATCAATACGGTCAGCAGGCACCGACAAGAGATTCTCAGTAAGCTTCAGGTTAAGAATTCTATCGAAGCTTGTCGGATTGCTAAAGATTTAGGACTTATTTAACTGTTACTGGAAGTTAGGCAGACAGGCATTTCTCTTCAGATTGACATTCTGACACTTTGTCAATTTAACTGCTTTAAAACTGAGCTGTACGGTTCGGAGTATGGGCTTGTTTGATTTTATGCGATTCTCGCGAAGTTGAGATTTGTCAAAAAGAAAGTAAAAGGCGTGTTTGTGAAAAAAAAGATTGTTGCTTCAGTACGTCCTGGGCAAGAAAAATAGATCTTGTTGGTTGGTGGCTGGATTTACATTACTTTTTGGCAGATTAAAAGTAACTGGATTTGGACAAGAAAATGGAAGGAAAACAGCCTCTCGGCAGGTGAAAAACTGCCGAAAAAGCGTGTCACGAACAAAATAAACGGGAATTATCTTCAAAATACCTGACTTTTTACGGGAAATCCTACTAGCTTTGAACAAATTCCCGGCGTGTTTTTGGTAAAACATAGGCATGAATTGGGTTAAAAGTAGGCATAAAATCCTCCTTTGTAGACGAAAATAGGGGTGAAAATAGCCCTTTTTGCCCGTTTTTTGTGTAATATGATATGAATGGATGTTAGCAGATTAAGGCTGATTTTGTCTTACTGTTGGCTATCAACTGTAAAACCTTTCAAAGTGATCAAGTTGTTATTGCTATAGATGCAGGTAATAATCTTTGGCCAACGCTATAAAATCATCCGTATAAACATGCCTTTCCTTCTCGATTGTCAAGGTATCTGCCTGGACTTCTGTAACCGGTGTGTCGGATATTTCTACCAGCAATCGTTTGGGGCGAGAAGTAGGAGTGGGCAGAACTGCCGTTTCTTTGTGTAGGAACAGAGACTCCTTATATATAATAGGTAAGAGGATTTCCCGTTGGTCGAAAGGCAGGATCAAACAGAGTTTTCCTTGCGGAGCCAGAAGTTGCCTGCTGCCTTCAATCAGTTCTTCCAATGTGAGTGTATCCGTATGCCGTGCCTGATTGCGCTGTTTGTCGGGGCATTTCAGTGAATCAATGAAATAAGGCGGATTGGAAACAATACAGTCATATTGGCGGATTCCGGCTGATTCGTTGACAAAATTGGCAAAAGGACGATGGAAAATCTGCAGTCGGTCACCGAAAGGTGAGCGGTCGGCGTTTTCGCGCGCTTGGATACAGGCCGCTTCGTCTATATCCACTGCGTCGATTTCTGCCTGGCAACGCTGGGCCAGCATCAGACTAATCAGTCCGGTTCCGCAACCCACGTCGAGTATGCGTGTTATGTTTTCTACACAGCACCAGGCACCCAATAAAACACCGTCGGTACCCACTTTCATCGCACACTTGTCGTGCCAAACCGTAAATTGCTTGAACTGGAAATAAGGATTTGCCATCTTTTTTCTGATTACCAGCTGCAAAATTAGAGAGATTCTGCTATTTTTCGTACCTTTGGCACGTTTATTGTATAAAAAATTATACAACCGCTTAATTAGAAGTATGAAGAGTAAAAAGAAAATATTCTCCGCCTCCTCGTTTATAGCAGACGAGCCGATGGATATTGTAATACCCATTCTGACGAATTGTGATAACGATGAGGATTTTACGGAAGGGATTGACAAGCTGGAAAGCGAAGTTCCTATTTTACCGTTGCGTAATATGGTTTTGTTTCCCGGCGTGGCTTTGCCCGTTATGGTAGGCCGAACTAAATCAATGAACCTGATAAAAGACATGGGCAGTTCGAAATCGATGATAGGAGTAGTCTGCCAGCGAGATATGTCTGTCGAAGATCCGAATAAAGACGATTTGTATCCGATAGGTGTTATTGCCGACGTACTTAAAGTTATGGATGTATCGGACGGCATGACTACGGTTCTTTTACAGGGAAAGAAACGTTTTGAATTAAATGAACTGGTACAGGACGAACCATTCCTGAAGGGACGAATTACCTTATTGGATGAACATTTCCCGGCAAAATCAGATAAAGAATTCAAGGCTTTGCTATCTAATGTAAAGGATTTGATGATCAAGATCCTGATGGCAACCAACGAACTTGGACAACGGGAAATGGCCTATGCCATCAGAAATATTAATAATGCACTGTATCTGATTAATTATGCAAGTGCCAATCTTTTGAATGATGTAGCCAACAAGCAGCTGTTGCTGATGATGGATAGTCTGAAGGAACGTGCTTATAAGTTGCTTACTTTATTGAACCGGGAGTTTCAGCTGATCGAACTGAAGGCTTCTATCCAGATGAAAACGCAGGAAGATATTGATAAGCAGCAGAAGGAATATTTCTTGCAGCAACAGATCAAGACGATTCAGGAAGAGTTGGGTGGCAGCGTGAATGATCGGGATGTACAGGAACTGAAGGACAAAGCGGCTGATAAGATATGGCCGCAAGCCGTTGCTGAGATTTTCGACAAAGAACTTCATAAGCTGCAACGCCTGCATCCGCAGTCTCCGGATTATTCGGTGCAGATGCAATATGTACAGACCATTGTCGGTTTGCCATGGGAAACCTATTCGACAGACAATTTTAACTTGAATCATGCCCGTCGGGTATTGGATCGGGATCATTATGGTTTGGAGAAGGTAAAGGAACGTATTATTGAACATTTGGCTGTATTGAAGCTGAAGAAAGATATGAAGTCGCCTATCATCTGCTTGTATGGTCCTCCGGGAGTCGGAAAGACTTCTTTGGGCCGCTCTATTGCAGAAGCATTGGGCAGGAAGTATGTACGTGTTTCCTTGGGCGGTTTGCACGACGAGGCAGAAATCAGAGGGCATCGCCGGACATATATTGGTGCTATGTGCGGACGAATCCTTAAGAATATACAGAAAGCAGGAACTTCCAATCCGGTATTTATATTGGATGAGATCGACAAGGTGTCGAGCGACTTTAAAGGTGATCCGGCTGCTGCTTTGCTGGAGGTACTTGATCCGGAACAAAACAGTGCATTCCATGACAATTATTTGGATATGGACTACGATTTGAGCCATGTGATGTTTATTGCTACGGCCAACAATCTGAATACAATTTCCCAACCTTTATTGGATCGTATGGAGTTGATCGAGGTAAGTGGCTATATTCAGGAAGAAAAGGTAGAGATAGCATCGAAACATCTGATCCCGAAAGAAGCCGAGATTCATGGATTGAATAAGAAGGAAGTGAAGTTGCCGAAGAAAACAATCCAGGCGATCATCGAATCCTACACACGCGAAAGCGGTGTACGTGAGCTGGATAAGAAGATTGCCAAGCTGATGCGTAAGCTGGCTTATAAGAAAGCCTCGGATGAAGTACTTCCGGCACAAATCAAACCGGAAGATTTGCACGATTACTTAGGACCGATAGAATATACGCGTGATAAATATCAGGGTAATGACTATGCCGGTGTGGTAACAGGTTTGGCATGGACGGCTGTTGGTGGCGAGATCCTGTTTGTTGAAACCAGCTTGAGCAAAGGCAAAGGCGGCAAACTGACGTTGACCGGAAATCTGGGTGATGTCATGAAGGAATCAGCGATGCTGGCATTGGAATACATTCATGCGCATGCTCCTCTGTTTGGTATAGCAGAAGACCTGTTTGACAATTGGAATGTTCATGTCCATGTACCGGAAGGAGCTATTCCCAAAGATGGTCCGAGTGCCGGTATTACCATGGTAACTTCTTTGGTTTCGGCTTTCACGCAGCGGAAGGTGAAGAGTAATCTGGCGATGACAGGCGAAATCACTTTGCGTGGTAAAGTTCTTCCGGTCGGAGGTATCCGAGAGAAGATTTTGGCGGCTAAACGGGCCGGCATCAATGAGATTATCCTATGTAAGGAAAATCAGAAAGACATTGATGAAATCAAACCGGAATATCTGAAAGGGGTTACATTCCACTATGTAAGCGATATTCAGGAAGTCATTAAATTGGCTTTATTGGACGAGAAGGTAGCGAATCCGTTATTTTGATCGGATGATAATATAAGGTAGAAGTCATGTATAAAACCAAACTCGTGGGTTGGGTTTTGTATATGACTTCTGTTTTGTTTTTTACGATGTTTTGATTTCGGTTATTGCGAAATTGATTGATTTTCCTTTTCTTTGCAAAGAATTAATAAACGGCAGAGAGAAACGGATGAGACTGAAGGAACGGATATATTATGTTTTGGTATTGATAGCGAGCTTTCTGGTTTTGCTGTCAGTAATTGTTCCTCATCATCACCATGCCGATGGCTCTCCTTGTTACGAATGGTTATGGTATGGAGCCGCTTCGGATGCGCATACGCATTCCCATGGCGGAGATCATGACCATGCAACCGACTGCACACATAATCAGGCATTAAAACCAGCTATCGAGAAACATGTAGTAGGTGAAGATATACACCTTTGGCTGGTTCCTATATTTTCCTTTTTCTATTTACTTCGTCGACAAGATTCAGACTGGCTATCTGCTCTTTTTGAGCAAGGGCGAACCGTCTATCAGGAGACGTTGCATACCTCGTGGATACCACGGGCTAAAGGACTTCGTGCTCCTCCTTCCCTGATTTGATCCGATGTTAAGATATAATAGACTGTTTGTACGTCTGTTGTATCGATTGTTTAGAAGACAAGACTTATTGGAAGTCCGGTCTTCAGAGGAATATAACAATTAATCAAATCAGAAAACAAATGAAGAAAATATATTGGGTATTCTTGGCAACTGCCTATTTATTGGCGGGTTGTCAGGCAAAGAGTGTGCATACAGAGCATGATCATGAACATCATCATGAAGAAGAAACCGAACATGCACACGAGGAACATAATCATGAACATGATCACGAGCACGAAGAAGATGAGCATAATCATGAACATGAAGAAGCCGGAGAAAGTCATGCAGCCGGCGAGATCGTATTCAAGAAGGCAAATGCTGAAGCTATCGGTTTGCAGACGGAAGAAATGACTCCGGCTGCCTTTTCAGAAGTATTGAAAACCAGTGGTCAGATTCAGGCAGCGCAAGGTTCGGAATCGGTAGTCGTAGCAACAGTTCCAGGTGTGGTAACTTTAGGAACAACCCGTTTGATGGACGGAACGGCTGTACAAAAAGGACAGACGATTTTATCTCTGGCTTCACGGACATTATCAGATGGTGATGTAGCCTTGCGTTTGAAGAATGCTTACGAAACAGCCCGGAAAGAATATGAACGAATGAAAGGACTGGTAGCCGACAAGATCGTTTCAGAAAAGGACTTCGAACAGGCTCGTTTGGCCTATGAGAACGCTAAGGTTGCCTACGAAGCCGTAAATGGAAAACATTCATCCAATGGTGTGGCTGTTACGGCAACGATGAGTGGTTTCTTGAAGAATATTCTGGTAAAAGAAGGTGATTATGTAGCCGTAGGTCAGCCTTTGGCAACGATTTCTCAGAATAATCGGTTGGTATTGCGGGCCGATGTGTCGGAAAAGTATTATGCGCATATTCCGATGATGCGTTCTGCATATTTTAAGACACCGTATGATGACCAGGTATATAAGTTGGACGAGTTGAATGGTCGTTTCCTTTCGTATGGTAAATCTTCTGCCAATAATTCATTCTATATTCCTGTCTTGTTCGAGTTTGATAACAAAGGAGCAATCATACCGGGCTCGTTTGTAGAAGTCTATTTGCTGGGTAATCCGATGGATTCGGTACTAAGTGTTCCGCATAGTGCTTTGGTAGAGGAACAGGGGTTATTCTTTGTTTACATCCGTTTGGATGAAGAATGTTATAAGAAGCAAGAAGTTTCTTTAGGCGCAGACAACGGCGAACGTGTCCAAATACTTTCCGGACTGAAAGCCGGTGATCAGGTCGTTACAAAGGGAGCTTATCAGATTAAGCTGGCATCGGCATCCAATGCTATTCCGGCTCACAGCCATAGTCATTAAACGAAATCGATACGGATATGCTGAATAAAATTATACATTATTCATTGCACAACCGGCTCGTCGTTTTGGTGTGTGCCGTGTTGTTGCTGATAGGCGGAACTTATACAGCCTATCATACGGATGTGGATGTCTTTCCGGATCTGACAGCGCCTACAGTCGTTGTTATGACGGAAGCAAATGGAATGGCACCGGAAGAAGTAGAGCGTCTGGTTACTTTTCCGGTAGAAACAGCTGTCAACGGAGCTACACATGTACGTCGGGTCCGTTCTTCTTCAACAACGGGTTTCTCGGTTGTCTGGGTGGAATTCGACTGGGGAACGGATATTTATCTGGCCCGTCAGATTGTATCGGAGAAGTTGGCAATTGTAACGGATGATCTTCCTCAGAATGTGGGTCGCCCGACAATGGGACCGCAGTCTTCTATCTTGGGAGAAATGATGATTATCGGATTGACTTCGGATACGACTTCTTTACTTGATGTACGGACCATGGCCGACTGGACCATTCGTCCGCGACTCCTTTCTACCGGAGGTGTTGCCCAGGTAGCTGTTATCGGTGGTGACATCAAGGAATATCAGATCTTATTGGATCCGGCACGGATGAAACATTATAGCGTCGGTCTGGATCAGGTCTTATTGGTTTGTCGCCAGATGAATCAGAATGCCAACGGTGGTGTCTTGTATGAATATTCCAATGAATATATTATACGTGGAGTCTTGACGACAACGAAAGCCGAAGAGCTGGCAAAAGGAGTGGTGGCCATGACACCGGATAATACTCCGATTCTCCTGGAAGATATTGCGACGGTAAAAATCGGCGGTAAACAACCGAAGTTGGGTCTGGCTTCCGAACGGACTAAACCAGCCGTTCTGATCACGGTAACCAAACAGCCGAATACCAGTACCATTGAACTGACGGAGAAACTGGATGCTGTGATGGCGGATTTACAGAAGAATTTGCCGAGTGATGTACATGTCTCAACAGATATTTTCCGTCAGAGCCGTTTCATTGATAGCTCGATTAATAATGTCAAGAACAGTTTGTTTGAGGGAAGTTTCTTCGTGATCATCGTCCTCTTCCTTTTCCTGATGAATGTGCGTACAACGGTAATCTCGCTGGTAGCTTTGCCGCTTTCGTTGCTGGTTTCTATTCTGACGTTGCATTACCTCGGATTAACCATCAATACGATGAGTTTGGGTGGTATGGCAATTGCCATCGGTTCATTGGTAGACGACGCGATTGTGGATGTGGAGAATGTATATAAGCGATTACGCCAGAATCGGTTATTACCAGTAGAACAACAGCGCCCGACGAAAGATGTTGTCTTTGATGCTTCGCGGGAAGTACGTATGCCGATCCTGAATTCAACTTTGATCATTGTGGTGAGCTTTGTTCCCTTGTTCTTCCTGACGGGAATGGAAGGTCGTATGCTGGTTCCGCTGGGAATTGCTTTTATCGTAGCTTTGTTTGCTTCGACGGTGGTAGCCTTGACATTGACTCCGGTTTTATGCAGTTATTTGTTGGATCGGAAAGGAGAGAAACCAACTCAAGATGCTTGGGTTGCGAGAAAGCTGCGTGGTGTATATGAGAAGGCTTTGCTTTTCTCCATTCATCATAAACAGGCCGTTTTGGGTTCTACCATAGTTGTATTTGTCGTTGCTTTAGGATTATTCTTTACATTGGGGCGCAGCTTCTTGCCTCCATTTAATGAGGGATCATTTACGATTAATGTCAGTTCATTGCCGGGTATTTCCTTGGAAGAGTCAGATAAGATCGGGCGTCGGGCAGAAGAATTACTGTTGCAGGTACCGGAAATCCAGACGGTGGCCCGCAAGACCGGACGTGCTGAGTTGGATGAACATGCCTTAGGCGTGAATGTCAGTGAGATTGAAGCTCCGTTTGAGTTGAAGGACCGTTCGAGAGCTGAAGTAACGAATGATGTCCGTGAGAAGTTATCGACTATCTCGGGAGCAAATATTGAGATTGGTCAGCCGATATCTCATCGTATTGACGCGATGCTTTCGGGTACGGAAGCGAATATCGCCATCAAGTTGTTCGGAACGGATCTGAACCGGATGTTCCAGATCGGAAATCAGATTAAGGATGCGGTGAAGGGAATTGAAGGATTGGTGGACCTGAAAGTAGAACAACAGATCGAACGCCCGCAGCTGACGATTACACCGAAGCGTGATATCTTGGCTAAGTTCGGTATTCCGCTGCCGGAGTTCCAGGAATATGTGAATGTCATGCTTGGCGGCGAAGTAGTCAGCCAGGTATATGATGACGGAAAGACTTTCGACTTGACGGTCAAGACTTCCGACGAGAGTAGGGCGACGATGGACGATATCCGCAATCTGATGATCGATGCCAACGGTACTAAAGTGCCCTTGAGTTATGTGGCCGAGATCCGTTCGGCTGCCGGACCGAATACGATCAACCGCGAGAATGTACGCCGGAAGATTGTAATCAGTGCCAATGTTTCGGAGCGAGACTTGCGTGGCGTGGTAAATGATATCCAGCAGGCGGTGAATGAAAAGATTGTTCTTCCCGAAGGTTATCATATCGAGTACGGCGGACAGTTTGAGAGCGAACAGGCGGCTAGTCGTACTTTGTTGCTTACTTCGCTGATGTCATTGCTCGTTATCTTCCTTTTATTATATCATGAGTTCAAAGATGCCCGCGAGAGTGGCGTGGTGATGATCAATCTGCCGTTGGCTTTGATTGGTGGCGTGTTTATCTTGTGCCTGACTTCGGGCGAGATCAGTATTCCGGCGATTATTGGGTTTATTTCCCTCTTCGGAATCGCGACGCGCAATGGTATGTTGTTAATCAGTCATTATACACAGTTGCGAAGCGAAGGCATGGCGTTGCAGCAAGCCGTTGTGCAAGGTTCGCTGGATCGTCTGAACCCGATTCTGATGACGGCTTTGAGTTCGGCGTTGGCGCTGATTCCGTTGGCAGTGAACGGCGATCTGCCCGGTAATGAAATCCAAAGTCCGATGGCGACGGTCATCTTGGGAGGATTGCTTTCTTCTACCTTCCTCAACGGGTTTATCATTCCAATCATTTATCTACTTATGAATAAAGAGGAGAAACAGACATGCTAAGAAAACAGCTATTTACAATCGCTTTATGCTTCGGCTTCTCGGTAGCCTTCTCGCAAGAAGTTTGCCGGCCGCAGACAATGGATGAACTGCTCCAGTTGATCGAGCAGAATAATAAGGACTTGAAGGCGGGGGCTTCGCAGACGGAAGCCTTCAAATGGCAGGCACGGACCGAGAATAATTTGCCCGACCCCGAAGTAACGTATTCGCATCTGTGGGGAAACAAGGAAGGCATGGGTTTCACGGGCGAGTTCATTGCCAGTCAGTCGTTCAACTTCCCGACGCTTTATGCCCAGCGCAACAAACTGAACGAATCGCGTTTCCGTTCGTTCGATGCTCAGTATGCCGTTTCGCGCCAGCAGATTCTGTTGCAGGCACAGCAGGCTTGCCTCGACTTGATCTATCTGAATCAGTTGCAGACTTTGTTGGATGAACGCTTGGCTAACGCCGAGGTCTTGAGCCGTTTCTATGCTTCACAGCTGGAAAAGGGATCGACCAATATTATCGAAACGAATAAAATCGACCTGGAGTTGTTGAATGCCCGCAATGAGGCACGGCAGAATGAGGCGGCACGCCAGGCGAAACTGGAAGAGTTGACTGCCTTGAACGGTGGCGTTCCGGTGGCATTTGCCGATACAGTTTATCGGTCAGCTTGGGAATATCCGTCCGATTTCGAAGCTTTCCGGGTAGAAGCCTTGGCTTCATTGCCCGAAATGCAGGCGTTGCAAAGCGATCAGGCAGCGGCATCGCGTTCGGTGGCGGTTAGCAAACAACAATGGTTGCCCAACTTGACATTAGGATATCGAATGAATCCTTCGAGTGGGGGCGACCGTTATAACGGTGTGATGGTGGGTATCTCGATCCCCCTTTTCTCCAACCGAGGGAAAGTGAAGCAAGCCAAGGCCGAACGTTTCTATGCCGAAACCAAGGTACAGAGTTTTACGGATACCGAGACGGCGGCTTTGCGCCAAGTGTGGGTGCAGGCAGGGAAACTGAAGGCGTCGGCCGACGAATACGCTTCGGTGTTGCGGCAGCAGAATAATATCGCGTTGCTGAACAAGGCGATCCAGGCCGGGCAGATTTCGATGATCGAATACTTCGTCAACGTAACGACTTTCTATCAAAGTATGCAGAATTATCTGCAGTTGCAGAATGAATATCAGAAAGCGATGGCGCAGCTCTATCGCTTCCGTTTATAACCGGGAAAATCGGAGAAAAGCTCTGTCGCTTCGGCTGACAGGGCTTTTTTTCTGTCTTTTTTATTTTTCTGATGCAGTATTTGTGCTTTCTTCGCATTCTGTAGATAAAAGATTTCGGAAAGATGAGCGAACAGGAGTTGGCTGAAGGTTGTAAAAAAGGAGACAACCGGGCGCGCAAGGAGCTGTATGAGCTTTTTGCCCAGCCGATGCTATGCCTTTGTTTTCGCTACGTCGCCGATTTGGAACAGGCGCAAGACTTGCTGCACGACGGTTTCCTGAAAGTCTTTTCGTCGATTTCTTCCTATACAAACCAGGGAGAAGGCAGCCTGCGGGCGTGGATGAGTCGGGTATTTACCAATCTGGCGTTGGGTTTTCTGCGAGCTAATAAATTATTGCCTTCGCTGGTCCCGTTGGAAACGATAGCGGATACCGTGGACGAAACAGAAGAACCAGATGCCAACCGACTGCCTATCGACGTATTGATGCGCCTTGTGGCGGAACTTCCGCCGGGTTATCGCACGGTATTTAATCTTTATGTGTTTGAGGAGTGGTCGCACAAAGAGATTGCCGCTTATTTGCATATACAGGAGAAGTCATCGGCCTCGCAACTTAATCGGGCGCGTAAAATGCTGATGGAACGAGTAAGAAACTATCTAAAATCAACAGAATAATGGAAGAAAAGCAGCATGACATCATCGAAGTCTGTCGCAGGCGGAAAGAAGAATTCCGGCTTCCATTGCCTGTGGACGGATGGGAACGCCTCGAAGCCGATCTGAAAGAACTGGAGAAACCGGCGCGCCGTCGGTCTGTCTGGTGGCGTTGGCTGGCGGCAGCAGCGTTGTTGGCAGGAATTACTTTCTCCGGTTGGTGGCTGTGGCAAATGCCGGAGGTTGAACCGTTGCCGGAAGAAGTCGTGACAGAATCCGTTCCCGAAGAGGTCCGTCCGGTTATTCCCGAGGTGGAAGTCTTGCCTTTGGCGTATCTTTCCGTATCGGAAGAAGAATTTCCATTGCATTCTGTCGCTATTCCGGAAGAAAAGACAGAATCTATTTCTGAAGAACCGGAGATTGTTTCATCATCCGAGGAAACTGAAGAGACAGAAGAAGCTATGCCGGAAACATCGGTCTGGACATTGCCTGAAGAAGAACAACCCCGTCGCCGCAAAGGAAGCTGGTCGTTTGGTTTGGCAGCCGGTGGAAGCGGGGCGATGAACCTTTCGTTGGCTTCGGCAGACAATGATTATGTGGCACAAGATCCTACGCAACCGGGAGGAGATGGCAGTTATGGAGACGGCGATGAGGATAAACCGGAAGAAGACTTGCAAACCCGCGGATTGTCGGCCGTATCAGGTATACGAGAGCCGTCGTTTGATTATCATCATCGCTTGCCGATCTCGTTTGGCTTGTCGGCACGTTATGCTTGGAAACCGGATTTAGGCATAGAAACGGGGCTGACATACACTTGGCTTTATTCGTCGTTACGTTCGGGAAGCTACCGGACGGGTGAACAATCATTGCATTATTTAGGAATACCTCTCAAGCTGAATTGGACATTCTGGCGGAAAGACAATCTGTCGTTCTATCTCTCTGGTGGTGGGTTGCAGGAATATTGTGTATCGGCACGGAGGCAATTCATCGGCGAATCGTCCTATTCATTACCCGTCAACCGTTGGCAGACTTCGATACAGGGCGGATTAGGATTCCAGATTCAGGTATATAAATCAGTCTCCATTTATCTGGAACCCAATTTTGGTTATTACTTCGATATGTTGGGAACCAGTCAGGTGGAAACGTACCGGACCGAGAATCCATTGAATATCGGACTACAAATCGGTGTCAGGTTTGGCAAATAATCCCGAAAAGTATTACTTTTGCAGGTAATTATAAGTTAAACTAAAAACGACAAATATGAGTGAATTGAAGCAAATCGCAGCAATGCCGTGGGAAGACCGCCCCGAAGGTTGCACTGACGTGATGTGGCGTTATTCAAAGAATCCGGTGATCGGACGTTATCACATCCCGACATCCAACAGTATCTTCAACAGCGCCGTTGTTCCGTTCAAGGATGGGTATGCCGGAGTGTTCCGTTGCGACAACAAAGCTGTACAGATGAATATCTTTGCCGGCTTCAGTAAAGACGGTATTAACTGGGAAATCAATCATGAACCGATCCAGTTTAAAGCCGGAAATACGGATATGATTGAATCAGAATATAAATATGATCCGCGTGTTGCCTGGATTGAAGACCGTTATTGGATTACCTGGTGTAATGGTTATCACGGACCAACCATCGGTATTGCTTATACCTTCGACTTTCAGGAATTTTTCCAGTGCGAGAATGCTTTCTTGCCATTCAACCGTAACGGTGTGTTGTTCCCGCAGAAGATTAACGGTAAATATGCCATGTTGAGTCGTCCGAGCGATAATGGTCATACTCCGTTTGGTGATATTTACATCAGCTACAGTCCGGATATGAAATACTGGGGCGAACACCGTTGTGTGATGAAAGTAACTCCTTTCCCGGAAAGTGCTTGGCAGTGCCTGAAGATCGGTGCCGGATCTGTTCCGTTTATGACAGAAGCTGGCTGGTTGATGTTCTACCACGGCGTTATCCAGACTTGCAACGGTTACCGTTATTCGATGGGTGCAGTTATCTTGGATAAAGAGAATCCGGAAAAGGTACTGTATCGTACGCGCGATTATATCCTGGCTCCGGCAGCTCCTTATGAATTACAGGGCGATGTGCCTAATGTTGTATTCCCATGTGCCGCTTTGCAGGATGGCAAACGTGTAGCTGTCTATTATGGTGCAGCTGATACAGTTGTTTGTATGGCATTCGGTTATATCGACGAAATTATCGAATTTGTAAAGACTCATTCAATCGTTTAATTGAATCCTGAAAAAGCCGGCGTATTTTCATCAAAATACGCCGGCTTTTTATAAAAATACGCCAGCTTTTCTTTCAAATCTAACGTATATCAAAAATGATTCCCTTGAGGATTGAAAATGATCCTCGTTTATTTTGTCGGGAGGCTTTATTCAATTGCCATTTCTTCCCATTTCCCGTTCACTAATTCACAAGTTGCTCTGAATCCTTTTGCTTTGAGGAGTTCGAAAGCTTCCTCGCGACCGTCGTTGACAAGATCCGGATAATGGCTGTCTGAATTGACCATGATTGGAATATGACGTTCACGGATGGCATCCAGGAACTTTTCGTGCGGATAAATTTCCCCTTTCTTCTTCAGGTTTTTCGTATTGATTTCGGCCATCAGTCCTTTCTCGGCAATCAAATCCAGATAGGCAAACAGTTCTTTGGTGTACCAGTCCGCATCCAGCGAGAAACCTGTGTATCGTTGTCCGTTCATGTAGATTTTATCGAGGTGGCCAACAATGTCGATGCCTCCGGCCTCTACCATCGCACAAGAAGAATCGTAGTAATGCTTGACCAGCTTACGGATATCACCTTCGTAATACTGATCGACGCCACGGGCAAAGTCACTGAAAGCCCCGTCGATACACATCATGTTCTCTTCTGCCAGCGGATAGGCGATGGGGAGGAAATGAATGGAGCCGATCCGATAATCCAGTGGCAGACTCGTAAAATAATCGATCGACGCGTTATAGGTCTTATCCAGGTAATCAATTTCCAGTCCGGTATAAATTTCCAGTTGTCCGGCATATTTCTTTTTGAGCCGATCAATTTCTTCCAGATATTCATTCATGTCTTCTTTAGACATGTTCCAGAAGGTTTCGAAGGGCAGGGGAGAATGAGAGGAAAACCCGTAAGCTCGAAATTGATGCTGAATGGCGAATTTGACAAAGTCTTCCGGGAAACTTCTTCCATCGCAGAAGTTACAATGGCTATGATAATTGCTAAGTTGCATAAGTTGTTTTATCTTTATTGCTTTTGTTCTGTAAAGTTAATAGTTTTATGCGAGTTACGGAGCAGGATTGCCTGCTTTTCTTCGTCTGGAATCAATCTACGCGCATCAGGTGATAATAGGCCGGTTTGATCTTTTCTTCCGCTTCTTGGTAAAGGCGGTTTATGGCTTCCACATCCAGCCCTTTTTCTTCCCATTCAGCCTGATGGCGGGCGAACAGATCATAGATTTCGTTCCATACGGGCGTTAATGTTTGAATGTAACCTGTGCCTTGGGCATTCCAAAGTTCAGACCAGTGAATGTATTTCTGTCCGTTGCCCCGATGGATGGGATAGGCCTGTGTTTTCAGCAGGGTAGCAAAGTAACACAAGGGAGCCGTTTTGAATTGCGGACTATACAACACCAGTTCCGGCTGTTGTTCACCTAACTTCACCCAAAGAGGCAAAGCAATGGCTGTAGGCGGATAACCCAATTCGGTCCACATCGTTGTCAGTTCCGGATTCATTCCTTTCTTTACCCCTTGGATCACGATTGATGCCGTACTTTCGAATCGGGGAATCAAATCCTGTTCGAGTTGCCATTCCGTGTTCTTCTCCTCTTTCATGTCTTTTCGGAACAAGCTATGATAAAATGAATGGGATACTTCTTGGAAGATTGAGCGAGGAGTCAGTCCTTGCGGATAGATATCGGCGAAAATCTTTTTGGCACTTTCATAACGGATATAGCCGTACCCTTCATCTTTTCTGCCTTCAAAGGAGAAATTCGTGTAGACAAGATACCCGTCGGGTGCCAGATTCGGATCATTTACATCCTTTTTATAGTAGCTTGTGTTGTTTGTCTCATAATAAGCTGCTCCGCCATAGGCATCAATGATGCCAAAATTAGCCTCTACTCGCATCGGACGAGATAGGGTATCGAGAAAATGTTCGAAATCCTGTTGATTCTTACATATTTCCAATGCACGTCGCATCAGGCGACCTTCATGATCCATTTCCTGTACATCGTCGTCTTTCAGATTGAAAGATGCGGTATTCATGATCGCAAATCCGGCTTCATTAACGCCTGTCCAGATATCATAATCCGTCGAATCGCTGTTTGCCAGCCCGAGGAAATTATATTTTTCTCCCTTTTCAAATGTAATATGATTATAACGTGTTCCCGTATCGCGATGCTTCCACATCAGCGGACGGCCATCGGGTGTCGCTTTCCCGGAAACAATCACGGAGGTACAGGCATTACCTGCTTCGTGAAGCAGCAAACCTCCCAAAAAGAGGTAGACAAATAGAATTCTTTTCATTGTATATCGTTTATCAGGAACAAAGTTATTCAAATGCTTTGAATTATTTATGTATGAGGCTGATTAATTATTGAAGGGAAGTGGTTGAATAAAAAATCTCCGATATTGTGAGTACCGGAGATTCTTTTGTATGATTCGTGAAGTTGTATCAAGAAGACTGGCTGGCACCGCCCATGATGTCGAGCAATTCGTTGGTAATGGCCTGCTGACGAGTCTTGTTGTACTGCAAGGTAAGTTGACGGATCAACTCATTGGCATTATCGTTGGCCGTTTGCATAGCCATCATACGAGCCGCATGTTCGGAAGTGGTCGTATCAAGCAAAGTTGTATAAATTTGCAGATCCAACATCTTCGGGAACAATAGCTGTTGTAATTCATAAACCGAAGGCTCCAGAATATAATCTGTTGCATACGCTGTATTGTCAACAGACTTTGTCTCTTCCTGAATAGATAGCGGGAGATATATTTTATGCGTCAGGATTTGCTGTACCATGTTTTTGAAGTGATGGTATAACAAGTCTATCTGATCAACTTGCTTGCTGATGTATAACTCCCGTAACCGTGCTGCCAGCTTGGCAACCTTTTCATATTCCAGGTTATCAGCGATGGAAATAAACTCATCATGATAATCATATCCTGCCTTTTGCAGTTCTTTGGCTATTTTTTTACCCACAGGATAAAATTCAATATGAACTTGCTGGGCTTTATACGACTGGATTAACTCTTCTAACGACTTCCAAACATTGGCGTTGAAACTACCGCACAAGCCCGTATTGGAAGAACAAACCACGATGGCTACGTTCTTAACCTCACGCCGGACTGTATAAGGTGAATCGAATTCTTGTTCGGCAGCCAGCAGACTTTGCAGAATATCCGTCAGCTGCTCAGCGTAAGCCAGTGTCCGTTCGGTCGCAGCTTGCGTATGATGCAGTTTGGCTGAAGCTACCATTTTCATGGCAGCTGTAATCTTCTGCGTACTCTGGATCGAATTAATCCGATTTTTAATCTCTTTCAATGAGGCCATAGTCGTCTGTTATTTTTTATAAGAAGCTGCTATTTGTTTGGCAGTTTCTTCCAGTATCGTTGTAATTTCATCATTGATTGTACCTTTCTTCAGTACATCCAGTACGTCACGTTGATGGTTTACCTGCAGTGACTCTAAGAATGAATTCTCAAACTCATGTACTTTATTCAACGGTACATCACGCAACAGTCCTTTTGTTGCGCAGTATAAGATGGCAATCTGCTTCTCGACAGGCATCGGGCTGTATTGAGGCTGGATCAACAGCTGGGTATTCTTCTGTCCCTTATCGATAGTAAAGGCAGTAACCGGGTCCATTTCTCCGCCGAACTTGGCAAATGATTCCAGTTCACGGAACTGAGCCTGGTCGATCTTTAACGTACCAGCTACTTTCTTCATCGCCTTCAACTGGGCATTACCACCTACACGAGAAACGGAAATACCTACGTTGATAGCCGGACGGTTACCTTGGTTGAAAAGGTTTGTCTCCAAGAAAATCTGACCATCGGTAATAGAAATCACATTAGTCGGAATGTAGGCAGAAACATCACCGGCCTGAGTCTCGATGATTGGCAGTGCAGTTAATGAACCACCACCTTTAACGCGAGATTTCATGCTGTCGGGCAGGTCGTTCATCTGGCAAGCTACTTCCTGCTGGTTGATGATACGGGCTGCACGCTCCAGCAAACGGGAGTGCAGATAGAAGATATCACCCGGATAAGCTTCACGACCCGAAGGACGACGTAAGATCAGAGAAACTTCACGATAGGCAACAGCTTGTTTCGACAAGTCATCATATACAACCAAGGCGTGACGACCGCTGTCACGGAAATATTCTCCGATCGCTGCACCGGCAAAAGGAGCGAAATACTGCATGGCTGCCGGGTCAGAAGCCGTTGCACTTACAACAATGGTATAATCCATCGCGCCTTTCTCTTGCAGGGTATTGACAAGAGCTGCAACAGTAGAACCCTTTTGACCAATTGCTACATAAATACAATATACTGGATTTCCGGCTTCATAGGCTGTCCGTTGATTGATAATGGTATCAATGGCAATTGCAGTCTTTCCTGTCTGACGGTCGCCGATGATCAACTCACGCTGTCCACGACCAATCGGGATCATCGCATCAATGGCTTTGATACCTGTTTGTAAAGGCTCATTTACCGGCTGGCGGAAGATAACACCTGGAGCTTTTCTTTCCAATGGCATCTCGCAAGTTTCGCCAGTGATTTCACCTTTACCGTCGATCGGATTTCCCAGAGGGTCAATCACACGTCCGATCAAATTCTCATTTACATTGATAGAAGCAATTCGGCCTGTACGTGTAACTGTATCACCTTCCTTAATCAGATCGGTAGGACCTAACAACACGGCACCGACATTATCTTCTTCCAAGTTCATGACAATGGCTTCCATTCCATTGTCAAAGCGGAGCAATTCATTGGCTTCGGCATTGTCCAATCCATAGATACGGACTACACCGTCGCTTACTTGCAATACGGTACCAACTTCTTCCAGTTGGATACTCGTATTGATTCCTTCCAGTTCTTTCCGAAGGATATCTGAAACTTCGCTGATTTTTATCTGGTCTGTCATATTCAGTTTTATTTTCTTTGCAGTAACTGCTCACGGATGTGTTTCAACTGAGATGCATAACTTGCATCCAGACGATAATTTCCGATTTGTAAGCAGAAACCACCAATTAGTTCCGGTTTCACTTCTCCAGAAAACTCGATAATATTTCCGGTTTCCTGCTGAAGCTTCTCTATTAAATGCTTTTGCGTATTTTCCTGAATAGGAGTCGCCGCACTGAA
Source organism: Parabacteroides faecalis (assembly GCF_022809355.1). Classification (GTDB taxonomy): domain Bacteria; phylum Bacteroidota; class Bacteroidia; order Bacteroidales; family Tannerellaceae; genus Parabacteroides; species Parabacteroides faecalis. Next base: position 31,600 of record NZ_JAKZMM010000013.1, read on the forward strand.
TCGAATTCGAGTAATTTTCTTTTCCTTCCGGTACAGATAAATAAAGATGTATGTAATGAAAGGTAAACAACTTTCGCGTTTATGGCTCAGTACCATGTGGATGAATCGGCGATATAATTCACAAACTTCTATTCCACCAGCATGGATCAACAACTTTTCTTTATCTGCAGCAGAAACAATCGGATTTTGTAATGTCTCTTTCAATTCAGGAACGAGCAAAAAACTCTGTTTAAGCATTTTCATATCGTTATATACACGGGTTTCTTCATTCTTCTCTTTTGCCAGAGAAAACAAAGCTCGTGCATATCTGGATGAAATAGTTCCTAAATCCATAACTTACGATTTATTGAATGACATCTCATCAAGCAGCTTATTGATGATCTCTTCCTGGCTGTTATCCCGATTGATTTTCTCTTTCATGACTTTCTCAGCAATGGCAATAGACAAATCTGTGATTTCCTTGCGGACTTCGCGGATTGCTTTTTCTTTTTCTTCGCGAATCTGACGTGTTGCCTCTTCCATTTGCCGATGAGTCTCAGCAGCAGCCTTCTGGTGAGCTTCTTCAATAATATGTTCTTTTTCTTTCAAAGCCTCTTTTAGAATGGCATTCTGTTTTTCTTTCGCTTCTGATATGATTCTTTCTCCTTCTTCTTTGATATTGGCCAACTGTTCATTGGCTTGGCGAGCTGTATTCAGCGATTCCTCGATAAAGGCTTTCCGGTCTTCAATCGCTTTCACGATCACCGGAAAACCATATTTGGAAAGAATGATCAAAACAATACCGAACGAAAGAATCATCCAGAACAGAAGTCCTGAATCCGGTGTTAGTAATGACATATTCTATACTTTTGGCTTATTGGAATAATCCGAGGAAACAAACAACGATAGCAAACAATGCTACACCTTCAATCAAAGCACCCATGATCAACATTGAAGTACGGATATCGCCTGCTGCAGACGGTTGGCGACCGATTGCTTCTACGGCACCTTTACCGATTAGACCAATACCAATACCTGCTCCGATTACTGCCAGACCGGCACCCATTGTTGCACCTAATTTTGCTACACCTGCTGCAGCTGCCTGTAATAAAATAGTTGATAACATACGTCTTTAGTTTTTTAATTTATAACCTAATTATTTATTCACTCGTTAAAATGTCAATTCAATCTCTATAGGGTTGAATTGGCTGGATTAATCTTTTATTCGTGCCATACCTATGTAGCTGGCCGATAAAAGTGTAAAGATATAAGCTTGCAAACAAGCTACGAATAGTTCAAGGCAGTTCATAAAAATACAGAAAACGACTGACACAACCGTCATACTGTAATTAATGATAACGCCCATAGAAGCAGTGATGAAAATCAAACAAGTTAATGCCAAAATAATGGTATGACCTGCCATGATATTGGCAAACAAACGGATCATCAAGGCAAACGGTTTGGTGAATACTCCGAAGAACTCAACAAATGGCATGATGGGTAACGGACATTTCAGGTAAATAGGCGTATTAGGCCAGAAAATGTCTTTCCAATAAGCTTTTGTACCGAAAACATTAACTGCTATGAATGTACAAACTGCCAATACCATCGTGATGGTAATGTTGCCTGTCAAGTTTGCTCCACCAGGAAATATTGGGATAATACCCAGTAGGTTATTGATCAGAATGAAGAAGAATACAGTCAATAAGTAGGGAGAAAAGAATCGATAAGATTCACCTACGTTTTTTTTGATTACATCTTCATAAATGTATGTAATAACCATTTCTATAAGCCCGAAAAATCCTCCCGGAGCTTTACCCGGATGTTTCTTATACCATTGAGCTGTTTTTAGGATAAGGATTGACAACAAGGTACAGCTTAGAAGCAGTCCGCATACATTCTTTGTCATGGAGAAATCCAACGGACGAACAACTTCGCCAGATGATAATGTCTCCACTATCTTTCCTGCATAATCTCCTTCCTGAGCTATGGAGAATCCTTGATAGTTTTCTCCTTCATGGAGACGGGATGATAGAAAAACATGCCAACCATTTTCTTGACTCTTAACGATGACAGGTAGCGGAATTGAGATCTCATGATCTCCCCATTCTGTGATATGCCATGTGTAAGCATCCTGAATATGCGAGAATACAACTTCTTGCACATTCAATTCTTCTTCTGCAGCTCTTAGTTGAAAACTAACTAACAACAAGCAGATAGATAATAGCCATTTAAAATGTTTATAGTTTATTCTGTTCATCTTGTTCCTTTTTTTCTCTTTTCATTCTTTTCTTTTCATACAAATAAATAGTGTATGTTTCCAAAGTCAAATAAATGAAGTAGAATAACATAAGAGTGAATCCGAACGTGCGTAATTGAGTTCCTACCCAATTGGCGTACATCCATAAGAAGATACAAGCCATCAAAAACTTGCAACATCGAACGAGCATGAATGTCGTCACAGACACATCGCCGTTTTTCCGTTTCACTTTGTCAAGAAAGAATACCATAGCTAATGCCATGATCCAATAAAAAAGTGGTATAGATGGATACCATTCAAAATAATGGTCAGGCCAAATCGTATAAAGAAGTCCGCCTAATGTGACTCCAATAGCTACATTAATAAATGTAATAAGACCGAAAAGCTTTATTTTTAATCTTCCACTCATGATTTGAATTATTTTTCCACACAAGCTGTGAGTATATCATTCTCTATCTTGACAAATCCACTACCTATGGATTGTTCGTATTTTGTCCCATTTACAAGATACCGAATGGTCCCTTTCTGCAGTGCTGTTATTAAAGGAGCGTGATGAGGCAGCACATCAAAAGAACCATTGATTCCCGGAAATGTAACCGACTCAGATTCTCCTTCAAATAAGACTTTTTCAGGGGTGATAATTCTAACTTTCATTTTCTTTACTTCGCTTGTTGAGCCAAACGTTTACCTTTTTCAATTACATCTTCAATGGTTCCAACATTCAAGAATGCCTGTTCGGGAATATCATCCGTTTCACCATCCATAATCATGTTGAAGCCTCGAATTGTATCTTCAATAGAAACCATTACACCCGGAACTCCGGTAAACTGTTCAGCAACGGTAAAGGGCTGGGAGAGGAATCGCTGTACACGACGGGCCCGATTGACAATTTGCCGGTCTTCATCGGAGAGTTCTTCCATACCCAAAATGGAAATAATATCTTGTAATTCTTTATTACGTTCCAAGATTTGCTTTACGCGTTGAGCACATTCGTAATGTTCTTTACCTACTACTAATGGATCCAGAATACGGGAAGTTGACTCCAATGGATCAACAGCCGGGTAGATACCTAATTCTGTAATCTTTCTACTAAGTACGGTTGTAGCATCCAAGTGAGTGAATGTAGTTGCCGGAGCTGGGTCTGTCAAGTCGTCGGCAGGTACATAGACTGCTTGTACGGATGTAATAGAACCTTTCTTGGTAGAAGTGATTCGTTCCTGCATAGCACCCATTTCGGTTGCCAGTGTCGGTTGATAACCTACAGCCGAAGGCATTCGTCCTAACAAGGCTGAAACTTCAGAACCCGCCTGCGTGAATCGGAAGATATTATCAATGAAGAACAGAATATCTTTAGCTTCTCCTTCTTTTGATAAATCACGGAATGATTCGGCAATGGTCAGTCCTGACAAAGCAACGGAAGAACGTGCTCCAGGAGGTTCATTCATCTGTCCGAACACAAGTGTCGCTTGGGATTTGGCTAATTCGTTATGATCTATTTTGGATAGATCCCAATTTCCAGCTTCCATGCTTTTCTTGAACTCTTCTCCGTAACGGATAACTCCTGATTGGATCATCTCACGCAGTAAGTCATTTCCTTCACGTGTTCGTTCTCCAACACCGGCGAAAACAGAGAAACCGTTATTCTTCTTGGCGATGTTGTTGATCAGCTCCATGATCAATACTGTTTTTCCAACACCAGCACCACCAAACAAACCGATTTTTCCACCCTTTAAATAAGGCTCCAACAAGTCAATAACTTTGATTCCTGTGTAAAGAACTTCTTTACTTGTCGTTAATTCTTCAAATTTAGGTGGCTCCCGATGGATGGGAAATGCTCCTTTGTGATCAAGTTCTTCCATTCCATCGATTGCATTTCCTGTGACGTTAAGCAGACGTCCTTTTACTTGATCGCCTACTGGCATTGTGATAGGTGAACCTAATGCAATGACTTCCATCCCTCTTTTTAAACCATCTGTTGAATCCATGGCTACTGTACGAACGGTATTTTCACCTATGTGTTGTTGTACTTCAACAATAAGCTTTTTCCCGTTGGGGCGAGTTATTTCCATGGCGTCGTGGATATGAGGGAGTACGATGGGTGTATCCGACGTTTTGTCGAAATGAACGTCCACGACTGGACCGATAACCTGTAAAATAAAACCTTTTATTTCTCCCATTAGAATTTTGCCTTTAAATTACGGTTGCAATATTACAAAAGATCTAGTTTTGTTTTTCGTTTGAGCTATTTTTTTTGTCTTTTTGTAATATGTTAAACATTCTACATGACGTATTTGAAGAAAAATAGACTAATTCTTTTTGAAAATAAACCAATTTGTGTGTTTTTGCTATTAATGAGTAAGTGCCGGAATTATAAGCTATCATCCAGTTTTTAGCTCGTTTTAGGTGGGAAAATGAGGGAAATGTTTTGGTTTGTTAAATGAATAGAAACGAATTTGCCTTTGTTTGATTGATTTTTCAGAAAAGACTTTTTGTTGTTACTATGGACTTGTGATTTGCAAGTTATAAATAAAGAATGTACTTTTGGCGATAATAAATAGCTATGTATTAAGATGAGTGTCGTTATTGGAATTGACGTCGGAGGAAGTACAACGAAAGTTGTAGGTATAAGGAACAAGCAGATTTGTAATCCTCTGTTTGTTCGTGCAACAGATCCGGTTGCCTCTTTGTTTGGTGCATTAGGTAAATATTTGTATGATAATAATATTCCTTTAAGTAAGGTCGAGAAAATTATATTGACGGGTGTTGGAAGTGCTTATATTTCTCAACCGTTGTATGGTTTGCCAACAGCGCGAGTAGATGAGTTTCTAGCCAATGGTTTGGGCGCACAATATATGACAAACTTGGATAAGCTGATTGTTGTCAGTATGGGAACAGGTACTTCTTTTGTCAAGGTTGACGGCAATGATGTGCAACATATCGGAGGTATAGGTATTGGTGGCGGAACCATTTTAGGTTTGTCCCGCTTGTTATTGAAGACACAAGATTTCAAGCAGATCATAGATTTGGCTCAACAAGGTTCTGTTTCGTCTATTGATTTGCAGATTCAAGATATTTGTAATCGTCCGTTACCTGGTTTGCCTTTAGATGCAACGGCCTCCATTTTTGGGAAGGCTGCTGCCAATGCTTCTCTGGAAGATATAGCCGCCGGAATTGTACACATGGTTTTGCAAAGCATAGGGCAAGCAGCTATTTTATCTTCTTTAAATTCGGATATTAATGATTTTGTATTAATCGGGAATCTGACACGTATGCCTCAATGTGCCGAGACATTTCCTAATCTGGAAAAGATGTTTGGGAAACGATTCCTTATTCCTAAATATGCCGAATACAGAACGGCTATCGGAGCTGCTTTGTCTTATATCAGAAATCATGCTTGTGATGATATTTAAATAATAAACTCGCTTATGGATTATGACTATCAACATAAGCGAGTTTATTATTAATGGTTAAATGTTCTGTTTATTAATCGAGTGTACGAATATCCATATTCCGGAACCAGATTAAAGCATCACCGTGTTTACCTTGTAATCCGATATATCCTTTCGTTGGAAGTTCGGCAAATGGTTTCGGAAGCCAACTTGGGATTTTACTACCATCCGGATTGACAGTTCCTGATGTCCATTTACTCATATCCATTTCTGTAACCAATTCTCCATTGAGTTCTACAGTAATGTGCTGACCTTCGCATTTGATACGCATGCGGTTCCATTCACCAGGACGTTTTACAACTCGATCTCTTTTAGCAGGAAGATGTCCATAAATAGCAGCTGAACGGGCATAAGGTTGATCATTAGCCCATTTTTCACAATAATCATCTGCAATCTGAATTTCTACAGAGTTTGGAATCCAGTCATTGATGTCGGTACAATACACTACAACACCGCTGTTTGTTCCTTCGTCTGTCTTAAATTCCAGATCCAATTCGAAGTTTTCGTATTGGGTCTTTGTCCAAATGGATTCATCCTTGGTAGCCGACAAGACTCCGTCTTTCATACTCCATACTTCAGGATTGTAGGTTGCGTCTTCCAGGTTGTTACCAAACAAAGGTTTCCATTTACCTTGTGTTTCTGCATTGGACGGCAGAAATGAGATACAGCATAAGCATGCTGCCATTAAAAACTTTTTCATAATGCTTAAATTGAAATTAGATTATATAAGTTGTTTCTACAGACCAAATGTAAGGAATAAAATGTGAATACCGATAAAGTGGCATGTATTTTAAACGAAAATTAAACATCTAAGGACAAAAACAGCCGCAACCGGCTCTTATATGCTTGAGTTTCCCGATTGCGGCTGGATAATTAATGAATGGGATTTTTATTCAGGAATGATAGTAAATCCCCATTGATAATCTTTGTTTGCAGGCAATGTATATTGTGGTTCCGGACGTGCGCCCCAGCTGTCATAACCACCTACACCTTGCTGTTTTAAATCAATACAAACTTCAACATAATTACGTGGTGTAACATCGTTGATGTGATGTTGACGACGTAGAACGTTTTTAGCTGCTGCTTCATCATGATTAGCAATCTGTTCAGGAGTGAAATTACTCCATTGACGAGGCAGATTAGTCTGTTCTTCATCATCAAAATCTTCGATAGAATTACGTAATGCATTGAATTCGATCAGCTCGTCTGCTACAATCTTTAGTCCTTTTCCCTTGTTTGAGCTAACAGAAACCCAACGAGTATCTGTGTGATGGCCATTTTCTTGCGGACGAACATAAGGGAAATACAAATCTTCAGCTGTAGATTTGTAAAGACCTACCAATGTACCGGCTTTGCGATCCCAGTAGTTTTCTTCAGGTCCGCGACCGAAATATTCTACTTGGTTCATTACGGCCGGCATACGGAAACGAACACCTATTCTCGGAACAGTCAGTTTTGATGCTTCCTTACGAGCTGCATCTCGTCCCGGAGTAAATGTAGCTGTGCGGGTTGCTTCAGATACTTCTGTTTCTGCTTCGTTCATTTCAGTAGAAGTGAAATGTGCTGCAACATGAACGGCTCCACTTGGATAGATTGTATAATCAACAATGTACAGGTTACCTGCCGGTAACAGATAGTTGATAGTCATAATGGCATTTTTTCCATCCATCTTGACTGTTGCATCCGATACATTGAAGTTCTTGCTACTCTGTTTCCATATTTGTTCGCGTTTGGGTTGGCCATTTCCGTAATCATTGTCGGTAGGACCACGCCAGAAGTTCGGTTGTAAACCAAAGCCTTCGCTGAAGTATTCGGTAGAACCGACTTTATAAGATGAAACCAGACCAGTCTTCTTGTTGAATACAAAGTTTACTTTTGAAGAAGAAGCGACGAGTTCATCTCCGTTTTCACTGACTGATAATGCCGGACCTGATGTCTTGAGGTCAGATTTTATAGGTTCTATCGGTAAACGGAATTGTTCGCTGGCGATTTCATGTCCTTCATGTATCAAACCTTCAGGCTGGACGGTTACAACACTGAAGTTAACGAAATACTCAGTATTCTTTTGAGGCTTCAAGCCGGCCATGTTTACTTGCAACTCTTTCGATGTTTGCGGAGCAATGTCCAAAGATACTTTTCCGTGTCTGACAGCTTTACCATTGGCCATAATGGTATAAGTAATCATATAGTCTTTCAGGTTTTTGAAGTAGTATCGGTTGAATACTTCAAAGGAACCATTGGCCAAGTCTTTGGCCGTGATGGCAACGTCCTGATAAACATATTTTACTTCTGCCATTGCCGGATGAGGCGTTCTGTCTGGACCGACAATACCATTACATAAGAAGTTTCCGTCGCTAGGAGCATTTACACCGTAATCTCCTCCGTAGGCATAATAAGGACGACCGTTTGCATCTTTCTCCAGGAATCCCTGATCAACCCAGTCCCAGATATAACCACCTTGCAGATTCGGATATTTATAGATTGCATTCCACTGGTCCAGCAAGCTTCCGGTTGAATTACCCATGGCATGTGCGTATTCAGAAGGAACAACCGGACGGTCACTTCCTTTTTGTCCGATTTCTTCAAACCAGCTGGCTCCTGGGTATTGTGGAACATACATATCTGTATTCCATTCCCACAAAGCCCGTTCGTAATTGACCGGACGATTCATTCCGTCTTTTTCCTTATTCTTGATGTAGAGATAAGTCTGATAGAAATTATATCCGTTACCGGCTTCGTTGCCTAATGACCAGAAGGTTACACTCGGATAGTTCTTATTCCGCTCATACATGTTGATTGTTCTGTCCATGTGCGGTTTGAGCCATTCCGGGTTATTACCTAAGGTTCCGCCTTTGCTCAAACTATAATACATACCGTGTGATTCGATGTTGGCTTCATCATATACATACAGTCCGTATTCATCACACAATTCATAGAATTTCCGGTCTTGCGGGTAATGACACAAACGGACAGAATTGATGTTATGCTTTTTCATCAACTCAAAGTCTTTGCGCATCAACTCGACAGGTACATAGTGTCCGGTTTCCGGATTATGCTCGTGAATGTTAACCCCTTTGAATTTAACCGGCTGTCCGTTAACCAGGAATACGGTATAAGGCTTTCCGTTTCCGGCTAATTCTTTCGTCTGTTTCATTTCGAAGCGGCGGAAACCCACATGATAAGGAACGACTTCCACTGTTTTGTCTCCGTCTTTAATGGTCATCACCATTTTATAAAGATTCGGAATTTCTGCAGTCCAGGTTGCAACATCCGGAATAGATGTTTCAAAAGACGCCGTAGAATTTACAGCCGGACTGACCCAAAGGTTTTTGCTTTCTGTGGCAATGGCTTTGCCGCTTTTATCAAGCAACTCATAAGAAATAGTCAGATTCTTCGCTTTTTCTTCATGATTCTTCAGGTCGATAGCCAATTTGAAGATACCTGTTTTGTATGTATCGTCGAGTGTTGAGATAACCCGGAAGTCTTGAATGGCAGTTTTAGGCTGTGACCATAAATAAACATCACGCTCAATACCGCTCACACGCCAGAAGTCCTGACATTCCAGATAGGAGCCCGTACTCCAACGGAATATTTTTAGGGTAAGAACATTCTTTCCGGGTTTCAGGTATTTGTTGATCAGGAATTCTGCCGGATTTTTGGAATCTTCGCTATAACCAACTTCCTGTCCGTTTACATAGACATACGTTCCTGATTTGGCTCCTGCGATATGTAAGTAAATATCTCGTCCGTCCCAATCTGCCGGGATTTCGATATCCCGCCGATAGACTCCAACCGGATTTTCTTCTGGCAATAACGGTGGTTGCGGATTACGAGCCTTGAATTCGTATCCATGATTGGTATAAATGGCAACGCCGAAACCCTGTCGTTCCCAGTTCCCCGGAACTTGAATGTCATTCCAGTTGTCTGTACTGGTAGAAGGATCGGTAATGTTATCCGGAAGATCTTTGTACGAGTTGACAAAGTAGAATTTCCAGGTTCCGTTCAGTAACTGGTAATACGGACTTTTCTCGTAAGCAAGGGTGAGTGCCGTGTTTTTGTCGGGATACGTCATAAAGGCGCTCCTTGGCGTTTCTTTATTGACGGATACGGTTTGAATATCTTTCCAATAAGGAAGGGAACAAACCGATACGTTGTTCTCTGCATAGACATTTCCGGGACCTAAAACAACCGGGCCGCCTAATGCTCCACACAATAAAATTGTCTTAATGATATATTTCATAACTGATACAATAAAAAAACACAAACTTACCTGTTGTCTGCAAATAAGCTTGTGTTGTTTATAATTAATTCATGTTTAACGGGCAGCGTAGAATGTGTAGTTCTGGGCTACTTCCTGGAAAGCAAGAACTCCTGCCTGACTAAGTTCGACGTTCATTTCCTGGCCATTCGGCAAGTACATAACGACATCGTTAGCTCCATCAAACTTCAACAATTTGTGCATTTCTCCGTTTGATTTAACGCTCCAGCTTTCTTCCTGGCTGTTATAAACCAAATCAATAGCCTTGTCTTCTTCTCCAGCTTTTTCGATGTGATAGCCATCTGCCTTCGTTTCAACGGTGTAGATTCCGTTTTCAGTTTCTACGTTTTGAGTTTTACCGGCATCAGCAACAGGAGAATTGCCTGACCAGAACTCAATAGAGTTCAGTACCAGAATGTCTGACAGAATTGTAATTTCATAAACAGGGATGATATGAAATGCAATAAAGACAAGTTCGTTTACAAATTTACTATTGATACTTTGATTCCAACTTAATAATTTGTTTGTCAGTCCAAATGATCCGATGCAAGACGAAAATGTCATGCTTGCCGCCAGTGTGGCAGCTACAGCTAGTGTAAGACTTTTTTTCTTCATGATATTACTAATTTAGAATGATAATTTGTTGCGAAGATAAAAAAAACTTTGAACTGTTGTATCTTTGCACACACATTTAAAGAAAATAATTATGATTTCAGTTGAAGGTTTACGCGTAGAGTTTGGAGGTTTTACTTTATTTGATGATGTTTCTTTTGTCATTAATAAGAAAGACCGGATTGCTTTGGTGGGGAAGAACGGTGCCGGAAAATCGACCATGTTGAAGATTCTTGCCGGTTTGCAATCGCCTACAGGCGGAGTCGTAAGTATTCCGAAAGAAACAACCATCGGGTATTTACCACAGCAAATGCAACTGAAAGATATCCGGACAGTACGCGAAGAAGCCGAGATGGCTTTTGACCATATTCACGATATGGAACGTGAAATCAATTTGCTGAACGAACAGTTGGCAGAACGGACCGATTATGAATCGGAAGTTTACCATAAGATTATTGATAAAGTAACGCATCTGTCGGAGCAGTTCCAAATGATGGGAGGTAGTAATTATCATGCCGAACTGGAAAGAACCTTGATCGGTTTGGGCTTTTCGCGTGAAGACTTCGACCGCCCGACCAGCGAGTTCAGTGGTGGTTGGCGTATGCGTATCGAGCTGGCCAAACTGTTGCTTCGCCGACCGGATGTGTTATTGCTCGACGAGCCTACCAACCATTTGGACATTGAATCAATCCAGTGGTTGGAAAACTTTATAGCAACCCGGGCCAATGCGGTTATTTTGGTTTCGCACGATAGGGCGTTTATCGACAATACGACTTCACGTACGATTGAAATTGAGCTGGGACATATCTATGATTATAAGGTAAAGTATTCCGATTATGTTGTGTTGCGCAAAGAACGTCGCGAACAACAGTTGCGGGCTTACGAAAACCAGCAGAAGAAATTGGCGGATACTGAAGCTTTCATCGAGCGTTTCCGCTATAAGGCTACTAAATCAACGCAAGTACAATCGCGTATTAAGCAGTTGGAAAAGATCGAACGGATCGAAGTGGACGAGATTGATACGGCGATGCTGAACCTGAAATTCCCGCCTGCGCCTCATTCAGGCTCTTATCCGGTGATTGCCGAGGAAGTTTCAAAGAGTTATGGGGATCATTTGATTTTCGAACATGTCAATCTGACGATCAAGCGGGGAGAAAAGGTGGCATTCGTCGGTAAAAACGGTGAAGGTAAATCTACGTTGGTGAAGTGTATCATGAATGAGATTCCGTTTGAGGGCTCTTTGAAGCTGGGACATGGTGTCAAGATCGGTTATTTTGCACAGAACCAGGCGCAACTGCTCGATGATAATATGACGGTATTTGATACAGTCGATTATGTGGCCCAAGGAGATATCCGGACGAAGATTCGGGATATTCTGGGAGCTTTCATGTTCGGTGGAGAAGCATCCGAAAAGAAAGTTGCGGTCTTGTCGGGAGGAGAGCGCAGTCGTCTGGCGATGATCCGTTTGCTTCTTGAACCAGTCAATTTGCTTATCCTCGACGAGCCTACCAACCATTTGGATATGCGCTCGAAAGATGTCTTGAAGAATGCCTTGAAAGATTTCGACGGAACGGTTATTGTCGTATCGCACGACCGTGAGTTTTTGGATGGTCTGGTTGAGAAAGTCTATGAATTTGGCAACAAGCGGGTAGTAGAACACTTGGGTGGCATTTATGAATTCCTGGAACGGAAGAAAATGCAGAATTTGCAGGAGTTGGAAGTTTCGGCAAACAAAGCAACGGAGGCTGCGGCGGACGAAAATGTGCCGACCCAGAACAAGCTTTCGTATGAGGCCCGGAAAGAACTGAACAAGGCCATTAAAAAGCAGGAGAAACTGATTGCTGAATCGGAAAAGAAAATAGAAGAGCTGGAAACTTCGATTGCCGATTTGGAGGCCAAACTGGCTACTCCCGAAGGCGCTTCGGACACAGCGCTTTATACCCAATATGCCGATTTGAAGAAGGCTTTGTCCGAAACGATGGATCTGTGGACAGAACAGACGATGGAATTGGAAGAAATGCAACAGAATTGATCCGCTAAAACCGGAAGAAATAAGGTGAAATCCCAGCGGAAATGACAAGAAAACAGGATGGTTTTCCAGTCATTTCCGTTGGGTTATTTTTTTGCTTGTATTGAGAGCCTTTCCCGAAGTAGTGGAGATAAAATTCCTTTTCTTCCGGTTAAAAACAGAAGAATTAACTATGAAAACTTTGTTCGCCCAGGGCGAACATATATTCGTCGTTTGTGAATATATATTCGCCCACGCTGAATATGTATTCGGAATCGGCGAATAAAGAAAATATGATAAGCGGATCCAGAAAAGAAAGGCGGGTTGTAAAAAAATATAAGTGACCGGCGGATTATTTTTAAATGGAAATGAGACAATGATAAGGATGTTTTTTATAATTTTGTATGATAATACAAGAATAACACACAAAACTAAAAATATACTTTATGTTGACGCAAATTATAAACGGTAAGATTCTTACCCCGCAGGGCTGGTTAAATAACGGCTCAGTGCTGATGCAGGATAATAAAATTCTGGAAGTAACGAATTGTGATTTAGCTATTGTAGGAGCCAAACTGATTGATGCCAAGGGCATGTATATTGTTCCCGGTGGAGTGGAAATACACGTGCACGGCGGTGGAGGCCGTGACTTTATGGAAGGAACTGAAGATGCTTTCCGTGCGGCTGTGCATGCACATATGTTACATGGTACGACTTCTATATTCCCGACTTTGTCTTCTTCTACAATTCCGATGATACGCGCTGCTGCCGAAACGACTGAAAAATTGATGGCAGAGCCGGATAGTCCGGTTTTAGGCTTACACTTGGAAGGTCATTATTTCAACTTGAAGATGGCCGGCGGACAAATGCCTGAAAACATCAAGAACCCGGATCCGGAAGAATACATCCCGTTGCTTGAAGAAACACATTGTATTAAACGTTGGGATGCCGCTCCTGAACTTCCTGGAGCTATGCAGTTTGGTAAATACATTACTTCAAAGGGTGTGTTGGCCGCTGTCGGACATACGCAAGCCGAATATGAAGATATTCTGACTGCCTATGAAGCCGGTTATTCACATGCAACCCATTTTTATAATGCGATGCCGGGATTCCATAAGCGTCGTGAGTATAAATATGAAGGAACTGTTGAAAGTATTTATTTGATTGATGATATGACTGTCGAAGTAGTGGCAGATGGAATTCACGTTCCGCCAACTATTCTTCGTCTGGTATATAAGATTAAAGGTGTAGAACGTACTTGTTTGATTACTGATGCGTTGGCTTGTGCGGCAAGTGACAGTCAGGTAGCTTTTGACCCGCGTGTCATTATTGAAGATGGCGTTTGTAAGTTGGCAGACCGCTCGGCTTTGGCTGGAAGTATCGCCACAATGGACCGTCTGATCCGTACGATGGTGCAGAAAGCAGAAATACCTTTGGCTGATGCTGTCCGGATGGCTTCTGAAACACCGGCTCGTATCATGGGTGTTTACGATCGGAAAGGTTCTTTGCAACGCGGTAAAGATGCAGACATCATGGTATTGGATAAAGATTTGAATGTACGTGCTGTCTGGGCAATGGGTAAATTGGTTGAAGGAACAAATAAATTGTTCTGATTAACGGATAACAAGCACAATTTGGTAATTAGTTAGGAGAAAGAGGTATGTTGACACAAATAATAAACGGAAAAATATTAACTCCACAAGGTTGGTTGGAAGATGGTTCTGTCTTGATTTGCGACGGAAAGATCCTGGAAGTAACCAATAGTGATCTGGCAGTGATTGGAGCCAAGGTAATTGACGCTAAAGGTATGTATATCGTACCGGGATTGGTAGCCATGCATGTACACGGTGGTGGCGGACATGATTTTAAAGAAGGAACGGAAGAAGCTTTTCAAGCTGCCGTTCAAGCTCACCTGAAGCATGGTGCGACTTCCATTATTCCAACGCTTTCGGCTTCTTCAGCAGATGAAATCCGTAAAGCCGGTGCAGTTTGTGAAGCGATGATGGCTCAGCAGGGTCCGGTACAGGGATTGCATTTGGAAGGTCCTTATCTGAATCGGAAAATGGCGGGAGCATTATTTGCCGATCATGTGAAAGATCTTGATAAAGAAGAATACCATGCCCTGCTGGAAGATATCAAATGTATCAAGCGTTGGGATATTAGTCCGGAATTGGAAGGAGCTATGGATTTTGCCCAATATGTCAAGTCGAAAGGGATAATGCTGGCTGTAACACATACAGAAGCAGAATATGATCTGATCAAGGCTGCTAATGAAGCTGGTTTTACCCATGCGGCACATTTCTATAATGCAATGCCCGGCTTCCATAAACGTCGTGAATATAAATATGAAGGAACTGTAGAAAGTGTTTATCTGATGGATGATATGACTGTCGAAGTGATTGCAGACGGTATGCATCTTCCTTCTACAATTCTGCGATTGGTGTATAAATTGAAAGGCGTAGAAAAGACTTGTTTGGTAACGGATGCCGTTTCTTATGCTGCTTGTGAGCATCCGCAGGTTGATCCTCGCTTTGTGATAGAAGATGGCGTTTGTAAATTGGCTGATCATTCCTCATTGGCAGGAAGTCTGGCTACAATGGATGATCTGGTTCGTACAATGGTGCAGAAAGCAGATATACCATTGGCTGATGCTATCCGGATGGCTTCCGAGACACCGGCTCGTCTGATTGGTATTGATGATCGGAAAGGAACATTGGCGCGTGGTAAGGATGCGGATATATTGATCTTGGACCGGAAGTTAAAGGTAAGAGGAGTTTGGTCAATGGGACACGAAATTGGAGGAACCAATACGCTGGCCTGATCAAATCGAACAGAGAATATAGAATCAAGCTTTCTTCCACAGCGTTGGAAGGAAGCTTTTTTTGTGAATGAAAATAGAATGGAATGAAAAATGTGTTTAATAACATCTGCTTTTAGTGTGGATGGCTTAAATCAAGTTAAATTGATGAGAAAAACAAGCAAACTTGTGTGCTATATAACATAAAAGCTCTATATTTGCACTGTGTTTTTCATGGTATTAGATTTAAGGTTAACAATGGAGATTGGTTGTCGTGAGACAACCTTTTTCTTTTTATAGCCATTCCTGTTTTATCCATAACTTTTCTTTCTTAGAAATAAATCCATTCTCTATATCGGTTCAATCGGGGAAAACTTTCGGTAGTTATTAAATAATATTAAAAGGCATAATTTTTATGCCAATAATGTGTGCTGTAAAACATAAAAGCTCTATATTTGCACTGTGTTTTTCATGGTATTAGATTTAAGGTTAACAATGGAAATTGGTTGTCGTGAGACAACCTTTTCTTTTTTTATATATTCCCATTGTCAGTCTTGTCTTTTACAGAGAATGCCATAAATTAATCTTTTCGTCAGTTCTGGTCAGGAAATTGGGGAATAAATTCTAATTTTGCAGGATTTTTGACTTAAAAACAGAATTCATGTTTGGTAGGATAAAAAATATACCGAAGAAGATATGCAAGAAAGACGGTTTCTTTACCTTTATGCGTGCTCAGTTTACCTCGCAGATATCTAGTGCAACCGACTTTCTGGTAACTATTGTTTTGGCTAAAGCTTTTGACGTTTATTATGTGGTTGCAACAAGTTTGGGAGCTGTTGCCGGAGGAATAGTGAATTGTACGGTGAATTATTACTGGACATTCAAAAGCAAAGAGTGTAAAAAGAAATATGTCCTTATCAAATATACATTAGTATGGATAGGCAGTATCTGTCTGAATACATGGGGCGTTTACTGGATGACGGAGTCTATTCAACGTGTTCCTTGGGTACAGGAAACACTGGCTCAGTTCTTCGATAATATATTTATTGTATGTAAAGCTGTAGTTTCCTTATTGGTGGGCTGGTTTTGGAATTATAATATGCATCGGATATTTGTATATCGCGATTGTAAATTCCGAATGCCTTTCCAAAAGAAGAAAGACCTGGTGGTGAATACAGAAGTGGAAGAACTGTAAACTTATTCATATGAAACGGATCGTTATTGTTGGAGCTACATCGGGAATCGGAAGAGAGGTTGCTTGCCTTTTCGCCCAACAAGGTTGGATAGTTGGTGCGGCAGGACGCCGGGAAAAAGAACTGAAAGAACTCCAGCTTTTATATCCCCAACAGATCCATACGGAAGTAATCGATATCACTACGGAAGAAGCAACGGCTGGTTTGTCCCGCTTAATTGAATCCTGTGGAGGAATGGATGTGTATTTCCATGTATCAGGTATAGGAAAACAGAACTATTCGTTGAATTCAGCTATTGAACTGGCTACCATCAAGACGAATGGTGAAGGTTTTGTGCGTATGATAACTGCGGCATGGGATTATTTCCGTCAAAAAGGACAAGGACATATTGCTGTTATTAGTTCGATTGCCGGAACCAAAGGACTGGGAGCAGCTCCGGCTTATTCTGCAACTAAGCGATTTCAGAATTGTTATTTGGAAGCGCTGGCACAATTGGCCCGTTTGAATCATTTATCGATTAGTTTAACAGATATTCGTCCGGGATTTGTTGCTACGGATTTGTTGGCTGACGGGAAGAAATATCCGTTATTGATGCAAAAGGAAAAGGTTGCAAGATTGATTGTTCAAGCCATCTTAAAGCGTAAGAAACGAGTTATCCTGGATTGGAAATATGTGATTCTGGTCTTTTTCTGGCGATTGATACCTTCTTCTATGTGGGAACGGCTTCCTATTCGCAATTAATACTTGACTGCTTTTTGGAATGGAAGGTTATCTTTTTATTCATGAGGAAGTTGACAAAACCATAAATGAATAGCCCGATGAATTGAGATATATATTCATTCCAATCTAACAATTCAACCATCCATAATAGAAAAATGAATTGGGAACCGTAAGCACAGATAAAAGCCAGCAGAAAGAAGAGTGCTTGTGGAAGGTAATGTCCTTTCCCGGATTGAAAAATCCAGAATTTGCTCCAGAAGAAATTATTAAGTAAAGCTGCTATATAACCGGCTATGTTTGAGGCTATATAATTAAAGTGTAGCACATCCATCATTAGCCAAACGACTAAAGCCGTGATGAATGCGTTCAATGTACCAATGATAATGAACCGGAGTATTTGCTGGGAATTCTTCATCCATTCATAAATTTCGGTGCAAATATAATCAAAAGATTAGCCTAACCCGAAAAATATCTATACATTTGTCGTTGTATTGGTGAAACAAAAGCTATTTCGGCTTTTGATTTGAAAAGGGAATCCGGTTGAAATCCGGAACAGTGCCCGCTACTGTGACATCTAAAGGTGAAAAGATAAGCACTTTGAAGCCACTATTTCTATAACAGAGGAATGGGAAGGCTATCTTTTTTGATGGAGTCAGGAAACCTGCCATACAAATCAGGAAAAGAAAATGTATCTCGGGATCAGGATCATTTTCAGAAAGGAAAAATAATAGTTTTATGGTAGCAAACAAGGGTAAGATCATTGTCGTTGGTATTGGACCTGGTGGTTTGGACGACATCACGCCGGCTGTATTGACAGCTCTTCGTGAGTCTGATGTAGTTATTGGATATAAGTATTATTTTCAGTTTATTCAACCGTTACTCCGGCAGGATGCCCTTTGCTTGGATTCCGGCATGAAGAAAGAGCAGGAACGGGCACAGGAAGCTTTTCGATATGCCTTGGATGGACATGTCGTATGCGTGATCAGTTCGGGTGATGCAGGAATATATGGCATGACTCCTTTGATTTATGAAATGCGTGAACAGTTGAATGCGACTGTTGAGGTCCTTTCTTTGCCTGGTATCAGCGCTTTTCAGAAGGCAGCTTCTTTATTGGGAGCACCGATTGGACATGATTTTTGTGTGATATCATTGTCTGATTTGATGACACCATGGGATTTGATTGAAAGAAGAATTCGGGCTGCGGCAATGGCAGATTTCGTAACAGCCGTTTATAATCCGAAAAGTCATGGCCGGTATTGGCAACTGTATCGGTTGAAAGAGATATTTCTGCAGGAACGTTGTGGACAGACGCCTGTTGGCTATGTTCGTCAGGCAGGACGACCGGAACAGGAAATTCATACTTGCACATTGGAAGAACTGGATCCGGAGCAGATTGATATGTTTACAGTGCTGCTGATTGGTAATTCCCAAAGTTTCTTTGGTCAGGATGTGCATTCGAACCAGGTGATGATTACGCCTCGTGGTTATTACGGCGAAGAGAAAAACAAGTCGGGTGAATGTGGAATCGGTCAAGACATCATGATCCGGAGTTTCCGGACAATCGAGAAAGAGCTGAAGCATCCGGATATACCATTGGGAAAGAAATGGGCTTTATTGCATGCTATTCATACGACGGCCGACTTTGATATGGAGGATATTCTTTATACGGATCCGAATGCCGTGGAGTGCTTATTCCAGAAATTGAAGGAAGGAGCAATTACAACCATTGTCACGGATGTAACCATGGCAGCTTCGGGAATTCGGAAAGGTGCGCTTCAGCGTTTAGGAGTTGAGGTAAAATGTTATCTGAGTGATCCTCGGACAGCCGAAATGGCCAAGGAAAAAGGTATTACCCGTACGCAGGCCGGTATTCGTTTGGCTGTAGAAGAAACTCCGAATGCATTGTTTGTTTTTGGAAACGCACCGACTGCTTTGATGGAATTATGTGATTTGATCCGGAAAGGAAAGACAGAACCGGCTGGTGTCATTGCAGCTCCCGTTGGGTTTGTCCATGTGAAGGAGTCAAAACACATGGTGAAACCGTTTACTTCCATTCCGAAAATTATAGTGGAAGGACGAAAAGGAGGAAGTAATTTAGCGGCTACTTTGGTTAATGCCATTCTTTGTTTTGATGATGCAGAACAATTAAAACCAGGAAGAGACGTATGAGCCGTTTTTATGTAATAGGAATGAACGATTGTCCGAATCCGGACTTTTCGCCTGAAGTCTTACATATCATCAAGTCTCATCGGATTTTCTCGGGTGGTATACGGCATCATGAGATTGTCCGTTCATTGCTTCCCCAACAGGCTGTCTGGATTGACATAAAGAGCCCTATGGATGAGGTGTTCCAGCAGTATGAAAACGTCAATGAAAGTATTGTTGTTTTTGCTTCTGGTGATCCTTTGTTCTTTGGCTTTGCCAATACGATCAAGAGACGACTGCCGCATGCCGGGATTTTTCTTTATCCGGCATTCAATTCATTGCAGATGCTGGCACATCAGTTATTGATTCCGTATCATGATATGCGTATTGTTTCATTGACCGGGCGTCCGTGGCATGAATTGGATCGTGCCCTGATAGAACGTTCGTCAAAGATTGGAGTTTTAACAGATCATGTTCATACGCCGGCACAAATAGCCAGACGCATGCTTGAATATGGTTATTCAATGTATGTGATGTATGTAGGAACTAATCTGGGAAATCCGGATAAGCAGAGTATCCGTAAGTTCTCGCTTCAACAGGCTGCTACGGAATCTTATCAGACGCCCAATTGTGTGATCTTGGAACAAGAGGGACAACTTTTGCCCCGTCCGTTTGGAATTCCGGATGCGTCTTTTGAGCATCTGGATGGACGTACTCGGATGATTACCAAGATGCCGGTCCGGTTACTTTCTTTAAGTTTGTTGGATTTACATGATAAGACGAATTTATGGGATATCGGTTTCTGTACAGGTTCGGTTTCCATAGAAGCTAAGTTGCAATTTCCTCATTTACATATTACGGCTTTTGAAGTGAGAACGGAAGGAGCTGAGTTGATGGATGTAAATTCTCACCGTTTCGGAACACCGGGCATAGAAGCGATAATAACTGATTTCATGACGTATGATGTTTCTTCTTTAGATTCTCCGGATGCGGTCTTTATTGGTGGTCATGGAGGAAAATTACCAGAAATGCTCCGGAAGGTTTCATCATGTTTGGCGGAGCGCGGAACAATCGTATTTAATTCCGTATCAGAGGAGAGTCTGTTACTGTTTAAGAATACGTTGCTGGCTATCGGATTTGAATGTAAAGAGGAAATCCGAATGGCGGTGGATGATTTCAATCCGATAACGATATGTAAAGCTGAACGAAGTAAAAAATAAGACAAGATGATAAATAAAATAACAATTATAGCTATTTCAGAGAAAGGGAAGGAATTAGCTGAGCGGATATCACGGCACTATGACGAAGTGACGATCTCCCGTTTAGCTGAGGTGGAAAAAGCGTTTTCTTGCTCGGATGCTTTGATTTTTATCGGAGCCTTAGGTATTTGTGTCAGAAGTATAGCACCATATATTCAGGATAAGCATACGGATCCGGCTGTCGTTTGTATAGATACCACTGGAAAGCAGGTGATTTCTGTTTTGTCGGGACACGTTGGTGGTGCAAACGAACTAACGGTTTCGCTAGCTCGCTTGTTGTCGGCTGAACCTGTTATTACAACTCAAAGTGACAATGTCGGTTTATGGGCATTGGATACGTTGCCTGAAAAGTATGATTGGGCATTGGAAGTATTGCCGAAAGGAAATACAACACCAGTTTCAGACGAACAGAGGAACTCTTGGTTGAATCAGGCTATTGCTCTTTTCGTAGACCGGAAGCCAACAGCGCTTTTATTGGAATGTCCAGTAGAAGGTGGTGAATATCTGATAGAAACCTTACCTTCTCATGTGGATTTGTATCAGGATGTTGCGTCGATACCTGTAGATAAATATAGCTTGGTTATTGCTGTAACTCCATGGATTCATGCGTATCCGGCGTTGTGTATCCAATATGTTCCGAAAGTATTGCATGTCGGTATGGGCTGCAAACGGGATTTGCTGGTGGATGTACAGTTGTTAAAAGAAAAGATTCTGACATCTTTGCGAGAACAGCATCTCTCTGAAAAGGCAATTTGTTCGTTGGATTCGGTTGACATAAAAGCAGACGAGAAAGCTTTACTATTGTTGGCAGAAACATGGCATGTTCCTTTTTATACATATCCGGCAACCGAACTGAAGGGAATTGAGGTTCCGACACCATCGGCTGTTGTAGAATCGAATATTGGTATCCCCAGTGTGAGTGAAGCTGCTGCTATCAAGGCTTCGGGAGACGGTTTATTGGTCTTGCCTAAACAGATTTATCATGAAGGGGATGTGCAGTTTACTTGGGCGGTAGCTTTGGACAGTGGAAAACCGAGACAAAAAGGACATATTGAAATCGTGGGTGCCGGACCTGGTGATCCGGAGTTGGTTTCTGTACGGGGAAAACATTTCCTCCAGCGGGCTGATCTGATTCTTTATGCCGGAAGCTTGGTGCCCAAAGAGCTGACTTATTATGCTAAGCCTGGTGCGATAGTCCGTAGTTCTGCCGACATGAATTTGGATGAACAGTTTGCGTTGATGAAATCCTTTTATGATAAAGGAAAACTGGTTGTCCGTTTGCATACGGGTGATCCTTGTCTGTATGGGGCCATTCAGGAACAGATGAATTATTTCGACCAGTATGGTATGGAATATCATATTACTCCGGGTATTTCCGCTTTCCAGGCTGCTGCAGCTGAATTGAAATCTGAATTTACGGTTCCGGAAAAAGTCCAGACAATTATTTTGACCCGCGGTGAAGGACGTACGCCTGTTCCGGAAAAAGAACAGTTGCATAAACTGGCAGCCAGTCAAAGTACCATGTGTATTTATCTGAGTGCTTCTATTGCGGATAAAGTGGAGCAAGAGTTATTACAGCATTATGCTCCGGATACACCGGTCGCTGTCTGCTATAAATTGACTTGGAAGGAACAGCGTATTTTCCGGGGTGAACTAAAAGATTTAGCTCGGATCGTACGGGAAAACCATTTGACATTAACTACGTTGTTGGTGGTAGGAGAGGCGATCGGACATCGGGAAGGTTTGTCTCGTTTGTATGCGGATGAGTTTAAGCATTTGTTCAGGAAGTAAAGACATGATACTGGTTTTTGGCGGAACAACTGAAGGACGATTGGTTGCCCAGGTATTGGAAGAGGCCGGAAAGCCATTCTTATATTCCACGAAAGGAGAGGGACAAGAAATGGAGCTGGTCCATGGCAAACGTCTTTGCGGAGCCATGAATGAAGAGGCTATGGCGGACTGTTGTTCAGAGGCTTCGGTTCGTTTGATTGTAGATGCCGCTCATCCGTTTGCAGTCCAATTACATCAAACGATTGCTGCTGTTGCAGCCCGACTGAGTTTGCCGGTTATTCGTTATGAGCGGAAATATTCTCCAAGGAACCCTGATTTTGTATGGTGTGATGATTATGCAGATGCCATGCAGAAAATGGAATTGGCCGGTGTTTCCCGACTGTTGGCGTGGACGGGCGTGAATACGATTCGTCCTCTTCGACCTTTTTGGTCTGCGCATGAGTCTTTCTTCCGGATATTAAATCGAGAAGATTCCCGGCGAATAGCTTCAGATCAGGGTTTTCCTTCAGATCATTTGCTTTTTTATCAGGAACAATCGGATGAGAGTATGATCAGGCAGGTTTTGCCAGATGCGATTCTGACAAAAGAGAGTGGCAGTTCTGGTTTCTTTGAAGAGAAAACAGCAGTAGCTCTCCAAAAGCATATTCCGGTGTATGTGATCAAACGCCCTGTGCTTCCGGACTCATTTTTGTGTGTCTATGGAGAATTTGGTTTGCGGCGGGAAATTTATCGTTTATTGCCTGACTTTTTTGATTTGCATTGTGGATTGACGACTGGGGCTTGTGCGACGGCTGCTGCAAAAGCGGCTTTGCATAAGATTTTGTATGGAGAGGAAATTCCTTCTATGGAAATCCAGTTGCCTTCAGGAGAACCGGTTGTTTTGCCTGTTGCTTCTGTGGAAGCAGATGAAACAGGAGTGGCATGTTCGGTGATTAAAGAGGCTGGTGATGATCCGGATGTGACAAATGGATGCCGGATCAAAGTACATGTTTCGGTGGTGGATGGAGAAACGGAAGAAGAACCTCTGATTCGTTTTCAAGCAGGTCCGGGTGTGGGAACGGTTACTTTACCCGGCTTGGGACTGGAAGTTGGCGGACCAGCGATCAACCAGACTCCCCGACGGATGATGGAAACGGAACTGCATCGTTTGGTTGTTGCTTCCGGAAGAAAGATTTCTTCTATATGGGTCACAGTGTCTGTGGAGCATGGAGAGGAATTAGCCAAACGTACTTTCAATCCAAAATTAGGTATTGTTGGTGGTATTTCCATTATTGGCACCTCGGGTATTGTACGTCCGTTCTCATCGGAAGCATTTGTGGCTTCTATCCGGAAGGAAGTCCAGGTTGCTAAAGCAGTTGGATGTTCGCAGCTGGTGATTAATTCGGGGGCGAAGAGCGAGCGATATCTAAAGACTTATTTGGCTGATCGGTCTATTCCGCAGCAAGGATTTGTACATTATGGTAATTTTATTGGAGCAACTCTTCAGATTGCTGTTGAGACTGGGTTTCAGCATATCATTATGGGACTGATGTTAGGAAAAGCTGTCAAGCTGGCAGAAGGAGCATTGGATACGCATAGTAAGAAAGTCATCATGAATCGGGATTATTTGCTGCAGGTAGCCGGGAAGACATCCTGTTCAGCGGATATCTTATCTGCAATTCCGTCATTGACTTTGGCGCGTGAGTTATGGCAATTGATCTCTCCCGAGATCTATCCTGAATTTTATCAGATGATCTTGCAGGATTGCTATCGTTCGTGTGCTCCACTTTTGCAGTCAGCACATTTGGAACTGCTTCTTATTTCGGAAGAAGGAAATGTGATTCCATTGGGATAAACGTCTTGGGTTTGTATAGTTGAATTTATCTTTTTATTTTTGTGCCATAATTTAGTTAGTAATCAGGATGGCGTTAAAGCGATTTGGGGTTTCTTTGGAAGACGATTTGTTGGAGTCGTTAGACCAATATGTACTGGAGAATGGTTTTTCGAATCGTTCACAGGCTATCCGTTTCCTAATTGAGAAGAATCTGGCGGAGAAGAAGTGGCTTTGTAATCATATCGTGGCAGGTACGATTATAATCATGTATGACCAGGGGAAAAAGGAGATTGCTTCGAAAATCAATCTGATTGAGCAGGATTATCAGGATGTGATTCTTTCTTCTTCGCAGTATTTTATAAACAAGAATTTCTGTTTGCATATTGCTACGGTGATGGGTGAGGCGCATCGATTGACGGATTTGTCGGATCGTCTGACTACGATTAAAGGTATCAAGCATGGTAAACTGGTGATGAGCCGGGCCGATTGAGCCTTATTTTTTTAGTAATATGGTAACACGTTTTCTTGGAAAGGTAACACAGTGTATATATTTATTAAGAGATAGATGAAAAGAAATGTATTGATTGTAGCAGGCTTGGTTGCTTCGGGTGTTGTTATGGCAGAAACACCGCTGGAAGTAGACAGTTTGATCCATCTGAATAGTTTGGTTGTTTCTGCTAATAAGATTGAGGTAAATCGGAATAGTGTTCCGCTGACTATTTCGGTGATAGGGCGTAGTCAGATTGAAAACAGCAGTGAATCGGCTCTTTTACCAGTACTTTCCGAGCAGGTGCCAGGTTTGTTTGTAACGGAAAAAGGCATTACCGGTTTTGGTGTTTCTACCAATGCTGCCGGTACCATCAATATCCGTGGGGTAGGAAGTGGAAACAAAGTCTTGGTATTATTTGATGGCCAACCACAGTGGGCCGGACTTTTTGGACATGCCTTGCCGGATACTTATGTGGCTTCGGATGTAGAAAAGGTTGAAGTTATTCGCGGACCGGGTTCGCTGTTGTATGGCTCAAATGCTATGGGTGGTGTGATCAATATCATTACGCGTCGGCATCATCAGCAGGGACGTCGTACACAGGCTCGGGTGATGTACGGGTCATATAATACACAGAAATATATGGTGAATAATGGATATAATGTGGGCAATTTCAGTTCTTTTGTCTCGATAAATCATGATCGGACGGACGGACATCGCCCTAATTCTGATTTCCAAATCACCAATGGCTTTGCGAATTTAGGATATCGTTTTAATGATGTTTACCAATTGCGCGGAGATGTAAGTCTGGCAAAGTATAAGTTCCAGAATCCGGGAGAAACATTCAATCCGATTTTTGACAATAAGATGGATGTCTGGCGTGGTACTTCGTCATTGGCTCTCGAAAACCAGTATGAGAAAATGAGTGGGGCAATCCGGCTTTTCTATAACTGGGGGAATCATGAGATTAACGATGGCTATTATACGGGCGAAGATCCCCAGAATTATCTATTCCGATCGACCGACCGGAATTTGGGCGTTCTTTTTTACGAATCTTTCCGGCTCTTTGAAGGGAATAACTTCACGGTGGGTATCGATTATAAAAACTGGGGTGGTCATGCTTGGAATCAGATGAATGATGGTTCTGCAGATCAGGAGATCATTGATAAATCTGTCAACGAAGTGGCTGGTTATGTCATTATGCAACAGGATTTTTTCAATAAACTGGGGGTAAATGCGGGTGTCCGTTACGAACACAACAGTTCGTTTGGCGGTGCTTGGGTGCCACAGGCAGGTTTGACATATCGGCCGTTTGAAGGGAATGTCTGGAAAGCTTCTCTTTCCAAAGGTTTCCGTAGCCCGAATATTCGTGAATTATATATGTTTAAGCCGAAGAATCCGGATCTGAAACCGGAAAATATGATGAATTATGAAATCTCGGTAGGGCAGTCTTTCCTTGACGGACGTTTGTCGGCCGAGGTGACAGCCTTTTACATCGACGGGAAAGATATGATCCGTACGGCTATGATTGATGGCAATCCGCTGAATGTCAATACAGGGGAATTTACCAATAAGGGAGTAGAGGCCGAAGTGAAATACCAGATTCTGCAGAATCTTTCGTTTACGACCAATTATAGTTTTTTGGATCAGAGTGACCCGATTGCAGGAGCTCCTAAACATAAATTCTATGCAGGAGCGACTTATCTTCCAGGGCGTTTCTCGTTCCATCTGGCTGTTCAATCAATTTTTGATCTCTATACAGACGAGGCTTGCACGAAGCAGGAAGATTATACCGTCTTGAATGCCCGTGCTGCTTATCATTTTGGGAAGAATCCGGATAAAGGATTGAATATTTTCGTGAAGGGAGAGAATCTGACGGCTACGCGTTATTCCATTAACGATGGTTTCCCGATGCCTAAAGCTACTTTTATGGGTGGTATTGAGGTAATATTCTGATTTATAGTTTGTTGTGCTGCTACTTTTGTAGTTGGGTAAATTCCTAAAAGTTCAAAAGGTTCAAAAAGTTCAAAAAGTTCACTGTGTCCCCACGGCTGAAACTTTCGGCGTGGTTGTTTAAGAAAGCGTGGTACAAAACAGAAGACAAAGAGAGAAGAGTTTTGTCGGATTGTTTATTGGCAAGATGATTGTTCGTATTACGGAAGCAGGTGTCTGCCGAGAAATGCGAGGATTGTAGTTGTAACAAAAAAAGCTGTGTTGGATGGCTTGTTTCGTATAGATCCGCTGAGGAAATCTCGATGAGCTGTCGGGCTTTGCAAAGCTTCTTATAACTGTACTTATTGTACAAAATACATCTTTCGTTGTCAAGTAGGCAAGTGTTTGCTAGGTCTTTATTCATTGCACCGCAGATTCAGATAATTTCAGGGAGGGCACTGTGAACTTTTTGAACTTTTTGAACCTTTTGAACTTTTGGGAATTTTTGCCATTGAAAATTCTTCATTTCATAGGCAGAAAAAGTGAAAAAGACGCCGGCTTTTTATGAAAAGCTGGCATTGTTTTTCACTTTTTTTGTATCTTCGCATAAGCAAAGTCACTGGTAGTGTTTTGGCTCCGAAATTGTAACTAAACATAAATATATAATTATCCATGAAGAAGTTGTTACACTACTGTAAATTGTGGGGCTTTTCCCTAGTGACTCCATGTTGCATTTTGTTTTCTTGTCAATCGGAGCCAACCTGCTCACCTGATGATCTTGAGTTCCAAAAGCGGTTTGACCGTAATTATCATTATGTAGTCAATAATATGCTGAAGACTCATGAGAAGATGGATACGCTATTGATGTTATGCGATGAATTGATGTCCACATCACCTTCCCGGCTTGAACCTCGTCAGCTTAGGTTATGGAATTATTCTTATGCCTTATCGTCATCGGTATATTTTAATAATAATGATTTGAAAAAAGGATTAGCTTGTCTTCAGCGAGGATTGTTTTTGTCAGATTCGCTAAACGATCCACTTTGTAAAAATCGGATATCCAGTACCTTGGCATTGGTGTATTCAAACTGGAAGATGAACGACGAGGCTAATGAACTTTTCAATCAGGTAATAGCCAATTCTGATAAAAGCGATACCTTGTCGATGGCAAATGCCTATTTAGCAAAAGCTATGCACATGGTTTATACCATGAAATATGATTCGGCAGTCTATTATATGTCGCTGATTGACAAGTTGAACATCCAGGAAGAGGATATGCTTCCGGGTTCTTATAAATCAGTTGATTATACCACTCGTTTTTATAAAGGCTGGAGTTTGAGCGAGATACCTGATTCGTTGAACCGTTCGATTGAGTTACTTCAAAGTCTGTATGACGATTATCATGCCCATAAGGAAGAAACGGTTTCTTTTGAATCGGTTTGTTTCCGGTTAGGAAAGGCTTATGAGCGGGCAGGAGATCCGAAAAAAGCGGATTTTTATTATCAGGAGGCTAAAAAATTGATTCTTACCAGGCCCGTTTCTTTCCAGTTGTTTGAAACTTCAGAACCGCTGATGAGCACGTATATACAAGAGAATGACACGAAGAACGCCATGCAACTTCTGCCAGTTTGGAAAACGATATCAGAACAATATTATGATAATCAGCTGAATGGAATGCTGGCCTATTATTCTGTAAAGCAGGATGTGGCCGGTATGGAAAAACAGATTCTGGAAGCAGAAGGGAAGTTGACCCAGCGCCGGTTGGAGATTGTAATCCTTGTGATGGTTGTCATTGTGCTGATGCTAATCATTGTATGGGGGATTTTTTACTGGAGAAACAAGAAACGTCGGCTTCAAACGTTATTCCAAGTATTGATGAGACGGTATATTGAGTGGCGCGAGATGGGAATTTATTTAGTATCCAAACAGGGAGAATCTTTGCCTTTATTGGCTGTTGGGCAAGACCTCGAAGCTACAACTGATGAAACTCTCCAGGAATCGTCTGATTCAGAAGGTACGAGTGATGATGATTTTTATCGTAACTTGTATTATCGTGTATTATTGGTGATGGAAAAAGACCGTCCTTTCCTGAATCCGGAACTGACTATCTCGCTTCTAGCTAAAGCCGCTATTACCAATCGTACACATCTTTCAACGGCTATCAACCGTATGACGGGTACAAACTTCAGTACATGGTTGGCTGAATACCGGGTGAATTATGTGATTCATCTGATGACTACCAGCGGATCAGATAATTGGGATATGCTTTACGAAAAGGCAGGTTTTGGATCCCGGACTTCCTTCTATCGGCAGTTCAAGCAAATTACCGGACTTACACCGAAACAGTTCTTAAAGCAACGGAAGTTTTAACAAGATTGTAGTCTTGATTTAATGTATCATCAAGCGAGTTCAGTACTTTAAAAGTATTGAGCCCGCTTTTTTATTTTGTATCAATTCGTTCATTTAGTACCATATTATTCATAGCCTGTTACTTTTTGTACCAGATTCTATATATGAAATACCAAAAGGTTCATCGTTGTTTCGGCGATGTACCAAGTATCTGTTTTGTCTTTAGCTTTGTCTTATTGAAAAAATGACGATGGCGGATCAGGTTTCTCTTTTGTGGAATTGGAAAGTGTAATTTTAGATGCGATGATCCGTTGTAATTGCTAGCTTAGATTGTATTGATTGTATAAAAAAGATATTTTTATGGTGACATCTGTTGTGTATAGAAGACACCTGACCCGTATATTATTATTAGGTACAATGGTTGTCTTTATGGTTCGTTTGTCGGCTCAGGAAATAGCCGTGAAGACGAATGGGCTGTATTGGCTGACTACAACCTTGAACGCAGGAGTTGAATTTGCTACCAGTAATAAGGTGACCATTGAGCTAAACGCCGCCTATAATCCTTGGACATTCAAAGACGATAAAAAAATGAGGTTCTGGTTAGTACAACCGGAATTGAAATATTGGTTGTGTGAAAAATTTGAAGGTCATTTTGTGGGGTTACATCTACACAGTGCTCAATTCTTTGGAGGTTTTAAGGATAAACGTTACGACGGCTATCTGGCCGGCGGAGGAATTTCTTATGGTTATAACTGGATTCTTTCACCGCATTGGAATCTGGAAGCTGCGATTGGTTTGGGATATGCCCGTCTGTGGTTCAAAGAGAGCGACAGAATTTACTGTGAGAAGTGTTACGAGAATAAAACCAAAAATTATGTAGGGCCTACGCAGGCTGCCATTTCTCTAGTTTATATGTTTTAGTTTCTAACCATTAGACGGACTCGATATGAAGAAATATAAGCATACATTATATAATATAGATTCGATCCAAGCAGGAAACCTCAGGTCGTTGTTTGTTGCTTTGTTCGTATTGGCTTCGGTACTTTCATCGTGCGCTACAAGACAGACGGCACCTTTGAAAACATTACCGTCTTCACAGGTTCTAATGCCCGGAGTAGATGATAGTGTACGTATCGATGTGATTTTTCTTCTTCCAGAGAACTATTTGACACGGAGAAGTCGTGTTGTAATCACTCCTCAACTGGTGGTTGGTGATTCGGTGTATGGTGAATATCCTCCGGTGGTACTCGATGCCTCAATCTACCGGAAGAAAGTGGAAAGGCTGGAAGTGCTCGACGGATTTAGTGATCCTTATGTGCAGGAAGCACGCATGATAGATAACAGGAAGTCATACGAAATACCATACACTTGTCCGGTTATTCTTCCGGCAGGAATAACCAATGTACATCTTCAGGCAGTCGTATCGACAGATGGTTGCGGTGAGTGTACCGGAACGGATACGCTGATATTGGCAGAGGTGGCAGATCCGATGAACTTTTTCCGTTCGAAAATGAAACAGGTACGTTTGAATCCGGATTTTGTAGCCCCTCCGAAAATCCGGGAAGGGAAAGGAAAAGCAAACCTGCAATTTGAAATCAACCGTTTCGATATAAAAATGGATATGGGACATAATGCCACTGAGATGGAAAAAATGCTCAATAGGCTTCGTCCTGTTCTGAACGACTCCTTGTCGATGTTGAATAAACTGGAGATTGTGGGTGTTGCGTCAGCCGACGGTTCGTTGGCTTTCAACACCACGCTGGCACGCAACCGGGCTTTGTCTGCAAAGAGATGGTTGTCCGATAAACTACATCTGCCTTATGAGGTACACCAACTGATAACCGTAAAATCCCGTCCTGAAGGATGGAAACCGGTTCTTGAAGCCATGCGCCGTGCGGAAGATGAAGATGCGTCTGCTGTTGCATCAATCCTTGCCCAATATAGCGACAAGAACGATGATGTACAAGAATATCATATACGCCACCTGCCTGCTTGGAATCGAATAAAAGACAATTATCTGCAGAAAGACCGTGTGGTGGAATATCTATATACCTATACAATGAAGAGTTTCACAACGGATACACAACTTTTGTCGCTTTATAAGACGCGTCCGGATGCTTTCAGTGAGGAAGAATTGCTGCGTGTTTCTGAATTGGTGAAGACAGAACATGAGTGCGAAGAGGTTTATCGTACGACGTTACGCTATTTTCCGGAATCGGGGGCAGCAGCCAACAACCTGGCTGTGATATATCACCGTAACAGACGTACGGCCGAAGCTGTGGCTCTGTTGGAGAAGCATACAGATTTGCCGGAAGCATGTTATAACTTGGGTGTGATGAAGGCGGAAAGTGGTGAATGGGAAGAGGCTTACACATTGTTGGCTCCGTTCGCTGATCTAAATACTGCGATACTGGCTTTACGTACGGGAAGGAAGGCTGAGGCAAAGAAGATAATCAACTCTTTACCCAAGGATACGAAAGGAATTGAACAATTACGAGATATGATAAGATGAAGGGATACGCCAGATACATAGTATATGTTTTGTCACTGGTCTTGTTGCCGTCGTGCATACGTGATGAGATTTTGCCTTGTCCGCCTTTGCAGGTGAACATCTCCGTGAAAGACAAGAATTATTTCAATATTGAGTCTGCTGTAAAATGGGGATACGATGTAAAGAAAGACGAAACGCTTCCTTTCAAGGATTATGTATCGACACTTTATTACAGGCTAGACAGGCTTGAGACGGGTGAGATGATGGTGGAACAGAAACTTTTCACTGTCTCTTCGGGTGACAAAGAAGTTGGTGTGACTTTCCCCGAAGACATACCTTTCGGCACTTATGTGATGACAACGTGGGGAAACATGCAGAGTGAGGTTCCGCTAGGCGACGATGCAACATCGTCAGACTTGCATTTATACAATGCGCAGGGAAACGATATTTATCTGAGTAGCGATACATTCGTGTATGATGAGAATCAGTATCTCTATACCGTAGAACTTGAACGCGTTAAAGGCAAGTTACTTATCAAAGCCGAAAATCTGCCGGACGAGATTCGTTTCTCTACAAAAGACATTACGAATGTGTATGCCTACGTGAAAGCGGACTTCAGTTATTCGCGGGAAGCTTTGGTACATACCGACACCTTGTGGCAGAAACCAAACGAGATTCTTACAGGAACATTGCTTTGTCCGTCAACAGACATCGACAATTCAACCTTAAGCATCAATTTTTATGAGATTTTTCCCGACGAGTTACGTGCCGGGCGTAGCCGAATGTGGATTGCCCCAGAGGATATCAATATTTCTATGAAGCGAAACACGCTAACCATCCTTCGTTTCATTTACGAGAGTGGCGGAGAACCAATTGATCCGCCAGATCCACCCGATCCAGATCCAGATCCAGATCCCGAAGATCCAGATCCCGAAGATCCCGATCCGGAAGAACCTGATCCTGAAGATCCGGATCCGGATGGCGGTGGGAACAGTAAATTCAAGATGTATGTACTTGTAAATGACAATTGGGAGAATTTGCATTCGATGGAAATAGAGTGACAAGATATATATCCTTGTCAGCTAAAGATATATAGACATTATGTTTAACTTACTAAATTTATTTTGTATGAAAAAGAAGTTTTATTATGCAGCCATGTTTGCTGCAGGTTTAATGACGATTTCTACATCATGTAGTAATGAGGATGAAATCATTAATGAAGGTGAGAACTCAGAAGTTGCCACTGGTGAACAGGTAATTGTGTTGGACATGCAGGATACAGATGTTCTTTCTACCAAGTCTCGCCCTTTATATTCGACAGAGAATAAAGGAGCTGAAAATGTTACGGATGTTCAGTTGTTAGTTTTTGAACATTCAGAAAATGTTGCAACTCCAATGAAACTTGTCAAAGTTTTGAAAATAAATATGTGGGATAAAAATTCTGTTGATTACAACTATGGACGTAAATATTCACTTAAGTTGGAAGATGGTGATAAGTTGGAAAAAGGTAAAAGCTATACGATCCTTGCTGTTGGTCAGGATGAATCTAATACATCAGCAACAGATTTAGCTCCATATAAGATAGTCGCAGGTAATCAAGCTGCAGCTTGGATTAATGCAGATTGGAGTACTCTGACTAGTTCAAGTCTGACTTGGAATGCAAGTTCAAATGTAAGTGAAGGTTTCTTGTTGACGGAAGATGGCAGAACATCTACAACTGAAGCTGAAATCTTTTCAGGTATCTCAAAACCTGTTACCTTACAATTTGATGGAGGTTTTACTACTGAGGTCCTATTGAAACGTCAGGTAGCTGGTGTGTTAGGATATTTTAGTAAAATTCCAGCAATGGTTAGAAATGAAGAAGGTGATGGTTCAAGGCTTTCACAGTATGATGCTGTTAAAAAAATTCGCCTTGTTGCTTCAACAAAGAATACTCGTATAGACCTTACTCATGCTTTAGGTAATCAGAAAGATGATGCAACAGAAGTTGGAAAAGAGAATGTTGTGAATGGTTTTGATTTAGCTTCTGCTGATGCAAAATATAATGAAGCTAGTACTGATAATGCTTATACAGTTTATGAAATAGATTTGGCACAATGGTTTAAACCTGCTAATTCGAATGCAGTTGATGGTAGTTATTGGTATAATATAACTTCGGATATATATTATGATGAAGCTCCAACGTTGGGATCTGAATTTAAATATTCAACAACAAATACAGGTTCTAAAGATCAAACTGCGACGACAACTTGGGTAAATGCTTTTGATCAAGCAAATGATAATCCAAGAGTAGCAACAAATTCTGTATTGGCAGGTAGATTTGTTATTCCGTTTGAAGTGGCAGATAATGTTAATGTGAATACATTTGAATTACAATTGATTGGTGGTGCTGATGATTCAGTCCTTAAATCTTGGAATGTTAAGTTGGATGAAATGTCTATTGACCAAACGCAAGGTGATAGTGAATATGTATTCAATATTTACCGTAACCACTTATATCAGATAGGTCAGCGTGGAAATGGCGATGATCCAACGAATCCAGGTACTGATCCGGATAAACCACAGCCATTGGATAAAGATCAGGAGCTGACAATCAAGATTAATGATCAGTGGGAATTTATCCACGATTTGGAAATTGATTAATTCCTTTTATTTATAATAGAAATCTAAAGAAAGGCATGTCATCAGATATGTAATAAAGCATAGAGGCATTTCGGTGCCTCTATGCCCCATTTATATATTGTGACATAACGTTTTTGAAAAGAGATACTTGTTTAATTAAAAAGAAAGTCAGAGTATGAAGACAAATTTGTTTATGGCACTGGCATTTGCCTTTTTGATGCTTTTTGCCGCATGTACAGAAGAGAAAATAATATATGTAGAAAAGGAAAACGACGTTGAATTGTTGCCGGGTGAAGGAATTTTGACAATATCCTTATCGGATATCACTACTCGCGCTGCACGTCCGATTGATCATTTTGATCCAATTGCAGATCTTGTTAGTGGTGGTAACAATGTAAATAAGATTGGTTTCAGGATATATAATAATAGTGGTGACCAAGTTTCAGGAGTGAAAGTTACTTCTTGGAATGGGGAAGCAATTTCTACTGATACTGAATTGAATGATTATATCTTATCTGTTGATGGAGAAGCATTGGCAAAGACTCCGCAACAGTTGAAGTTATCAGGTTTAAGTACGGGTGTATATACTATTGTTGCTTATGGATATAATGGAGATACTTGTCCATATACTATAGAATCTGTTACAAGTGAAATGTACTTAAAAGCTTTAACTAAAGATGAAGATAAATTCTTCGAAGAATTGTTTGCTGGTTCATTAGAAGTGAGCGCGAATGACTATGGAAATTTTACTCAAGAATATACACTTACATTATACCGTCAGATTGCAGGCATGTTGGCTTATCTGGAAAATATACCCGCTTATGTTGGAGAAGAAAGAGTCCATAAAATTACGATTACAACTATTACGGAAAATATAGGTTTTTATTTCCCTCATACTTTATTATCTGAAAATAGTTCACCTTTTTCAGATAAGAATGGTATAGTAACAGATTGGGCTAAAGATGATTTGTTGACTTTTACATTTAATGAAAATACTGTAAGCAATTGGAATACTGTCGCAATGGGTGCTACTTATCAATTTAATGGTGGGTCAGGTAAGAAATTTCTGCTTCCGGATGAAATGGATGACGAAGTTAAGAAAATATTAACTGAGAACTTAATGTGTATTCCAAATACATTGTTTGGTAGTTGTTTTTTGATTCCTACTTCCGGCTTTAATTATACACGTCAATTTGAGGGTGAGAAAGAGGCAAGAACAGCTTTGCATCTTGTTTTTTGGGGAGAAGAAGATAAAGTTCTGAAAGTTTTGAATCTGAAAGAATTTGCCGATGGAAAAGAAGAAGCTTATTGCATTCAGCGGAATCATTTTTATTCTTTAGGTACAAAAACAAAGTCAGAACCGGATGACGGAAAAGAACCGGATGAGGAAGATGATAAAGATACAGACGATCCATTGGACATTAATACTAATGCAGGAGTTGAATATTTATTGTTGAAAATTAATGATGCATGGGATGGTAACCATGATTTAATCTATAAAGAAGAATAAGTAAACAAACACAAAACCACGGAGCCGTTATTTATCTTCTCCGTGGTTATGTCTCTTAATAAGCAATAGACTGATGAACACGAAATCCTTTACAATATATTATAGAAGAGGAATAACAGGCTTGTTATTCCTCTTTGTTTCCTTGTTTCTTTTTTCATCTTGCGAAAAGAAAGAAATCTCACCGGATGAGTCTTCATCGGAAACACCTACGCAGTCTTTCTTGATTAAGGTGGAAAGTGTGGGTGAAGTGTCGTCACACACAACAACTGCTAAATCCCAAAGCCGTCCGATTTACAGTTTCTCGCCGGAGCAGACAATCGATCGTGTGGATGTGATCATCATAAAGAGGGCATTAACCGCCGAGATTGTTTATAAAGGAACTTTCATCAATTGGAGTGATACGGAAAATAAGGTCAGTGTGCCTTATGTGAATGGAGAGAAACGCGGCAGACTGCGGGAAGTTGTGCTGGAAGGTAACAGTCTGCTTGAGGAAGGAGTAGAATATATTGCTTATGGCGTTGGATTCCATTCCGGAACTTATGGTGACTATGAACCGTTCAAAGGTTTGTCGTTGGGCGATAAGTTCCCGAATTCGGAAATGGTAACAGTTCCTGACGGTGATGGTGTGGCAGAGATATTTGCCGGAGCACAATCGTTTTATGTGGAAAATGGGGAGATAATAGCCAATCCGGAAGATGAAGAGATCTCCGAAATTCCGGCAATCCGCCTGCGCCGTCAGGTAGCTGGTCTGATGGGATATTATACGTGTATTCCGGCTGTGATAGGAGAGAAGGCGGTCAAGTCGATTCGCCTGGTGACTCCGAAGGTGAACAGATCCATTATATTCGGAGGCTTCCGTTCGCTGTATGATCCTAATGACTTCAGCAAACTGAAAGTGATAAACGGATTCAATCCGAGGACAGACTATGACACCCGGTTTTATGGCTCTGAAACGAATGACGCTTTCGTTGTAGCTAATGATATAGAATTAGGTAAATGGTTTCCGGGTGGAGAAGATGGAATGCCTTTGGATGCTAACGGCGACGGTTTTCTGGACGGGGAAGATACGAACTGGAAAGTCAATGAGGAATTGGAGGAAGCCGGAATAATAAGGGTTCTGCAAGGTTCTGTCTTCAACAGTTGTTATTGGGTGCCGATAAGCATCACGCAGGAAGAGGCTGATGCCGGTATTCCGACATTCCAGTTGCAGTTGGTCGGAAAGAATGACGAGATTCTCACGTATTGGAATATAGAAGTGCGGCAGGCGGAAGAGTTTTCGGAGACAAGAACGTTGGTGTTACCTGGTGAGTCGGGTATTCCGGAGGTTATCACGGAAGAAAATCCGGCAACACCGATCACATTTAATATAGCACGAAACAATCTTTATTCTATGGGTGCAAAGAATCATGAACAGTCTTATGGTGAGGACGAACCCATAGATTTGTCCACCAGCAAAGATTTGGTTATTGATGTCAATCCGGAATGGAAAGAATTGGAGACTATTTATTTTGATTGACGATAATCATGATCGTATTACGTAATTGTGTGGAATAAAAATCCCGCCCGTCGTTTTCTGATTGATCCGATGGGTGGGATTTTTTATGTTGAATCACTTATTTATTACTGATCAGTTTCTTATGGACGAAGTGCGGACGTGGCAATGGTTTCGTCATGGCAGAAGTTGTCCGCGTTGTATAGCGGGTTTGTGCCTGTATAGGCAGATCGAATGTTACGAAGTCTTCGTATGTAGGCTCTTGTTCGGTGGCACGTTTCATCACCATATCATACATCGCTTTTCGGGAAGGAGCATTGAAACCATTGATGTTGCTGTTCATCATGCTCTCGTAAGTCGGACGATAGGCTCCGGAGATATAAGTACATGCACCTTCGTAAATACCGATTCCTTCAGAGGTATAACGACTGTCTTTCAGGAAGTCACTCCACAAGACTTCATTTTCATCGGTGGTGAAATCAACATTCAAGGCCCAGCCCAAGGCTTGTAACTCTTTTACCGATTTGATTTCCGAAGCCGGGATACTTCCGTTTTCTTCATAGCTGTATTCATCTTGCAGTTTGGTAAATCCGTGTCCGACGGCTTCATGTACGAGTACTTGCCGGAAGCTTTCACTTTCCAGATTATCGATGACCGGGCAATAGGCAATGGCAAACTCGACGGCTTTCGAACCATCGCTGTATCCAAAGTAAGTCGTACCGGCATACGCAGAAGAATTGAGGATGACGACAGCTAATGCTTTTTCCAGATCAACACCTTCAATACTTTCAACATATTCCATGACGGCTTCGTCGTTGCCCGAAATGCCGGTACTGTTACCACCTTCCAGTTCGCAGCTGAAAGCCGTTTCGAATCTGCTACCAAAATTGTTGTTTTTGGAAACAGCCGTGATGGCATATACATTGAAAATAGCCGCGTAATGATTTCAGCGGTTCTTCGGTGAATAAATTCTCCAGTGTTTTGTCCATGACCGTGTCGTATGTACCATCGGCTATGTCTGTATCAATGAATCCGTCTCCCATGATAACGATGGGCAATCCTTTTCCTAAAGAGGCTTGTTGCAAGATGCGTACCTGTTTGTCTGCCGAATAATCTGTAGATGTTCCCGAAGCCGTACCTTCCTGTACGATGGTTACGGTGTTCAACAAGGTTTGTTTGCCTTCTGTTTCTTTATAGAAAAGAATGTATGCTGTTCGTGAATTTTTGTCTGTATTGGGTGAGGCTTTCAGGCTGATGTAATAGGAATTGGTGGAACGGGTTTTTACATCTTGGGTCAACCAAGAGGCAGAACCATAAATAGCCAGTTCGTCATCTGCCACATTGGTCAAAAATTGAATACGTATGGGTGCACCTGCTGCCGGAACTTGATAAGTTTCTTGCTCAAGTTCCACAAAATCGGTGGCCTGTTGTTTAACCGTGACTTCGTGTGTCAACGATAAGGAAGAAAGAAGAACGGTAGCCGTTCGTGTTGTGCCTGTTGTATTCTCGCTGGTTGCAGTTAATGTGATTTGATGGCTACCTGCATCGCCCGAGGTTGGCGAAATGCTTAGCCAGTCGCTGGTTGTCGTTGCTTCCCATTCACGGGAACTGGAGAAACTGAAGGTTACTTCCGCCTTTTCGTTTCCATCTATGGTTATTTCTTCTTGTTCGTTTGTAAATGAAAAATTGGGTTCTATTTCTTCCTGGCAGCTAATGGCAAAGAGGAAGAGAAAGAAAAGTACAATTGTCTGTTTCATACCTTATTTTTTTGTTTCGTTGTTTCAAAATAAAGTAAGTTTTTTGAAGTTTACAAGGAAAATCGATTAATAGGGAAAAAATATCTATGAATAGGGTTATAAGGAAACTGATTTTTCCTTTTACGATTGCGGAAAAGAAGAAAAGCAGAGCACTCTTTTCTTTCAAAGGAGAGAACTCTGCTTTTCACTTGTTTGATTGAACCATGCAGCTCACCAATATTTTTATTTCTTTTGCCAGAGAGCATTCATTTCTTCCAGTGTCTTGCCTTTGGTCTCTGGTACACAACGCCAGACAAATAGCGCGGCAATGACGCAGACGATACCATAAAGGCTATAGGCAAACATCGGACTGAAATCATACAATGCCGGGAATGTAGATGATACCAGGTAGTTGAAGATCCACTGGAAGGCTACGGCAATGGCAACTGCCTGACCACGGATGGTATTCGGGAAGATCTCGGCAATCAATACCCAGCAGATTGGTCCCCATGACATCATAAAGAATGCGGCATAGACGATAATCGACAAGACAGGAATAATTCCTTTAATGCCCCAGTTGTCGCAGATGGCCACCATGAAGGCTCCGAATGCCATACCGATAGAACCGATAATCAACAACGGCTTGCGTCCGAAACGATCGACCGTTACGATCGCTACTACGGTAAAGAGAATATTCACGATTCCCATGATGACTGTTTGCATCATGCCACCGCCTTCTGCTCCGGCACTTTCAAAGATACGAGGTGCGTAGTAAAGGACGGCATTGATACCGATGGCTTGCTGGAACACAGAAAGCATAATACCGATGAAGATAACGGCAAACCCGTAGGTAAATAACTTTTCGGTCTTTTCAGTAGCAGTAGCTCTGATTTCGGCTAAAATTTCGCGGGCTTTGTTAACTCCGTTGATTTTCTCCAGGATAGAAAGTGCAACCTGATGTTGTCCGGTCATAACCAGATAGCGTGGTGTTTTCGGAACAGTGAAAAGTAACAGACCGAAAGCGGCTGCCGGAATAGCTTCCGAACCGAACATATAGCGCCAGCCTTTCTGAACAGTCCACATATCCGATTCCGGACTTAATGAATAAAGTCCTGTAGCGGCATCTTTCAAGACAATCGGGTTGGTATGGTCTCCTAAAATCAGGTAATTGACAAAGTAAACGACCAGCATACCGAAGATGATGGCAAACTGGTTACAAGAGACGAGTGTTCCTCGTATTTCGGAGGGGGCAATCTCAGCAATGTACATCGGGCAAATGGCTGATGCCAATCCGACACCAATACCACCGATGATACGATAGAGATTGAAGGCTAACAACAAACTCATATTGGCTTTCCCATATTCCAGGAACAGAAATTCCGGATAATAGGAACCTAATGCCGAAAGAAAGAAAAGGACAGCCGCCAGACGCAGCGAATTACGTCGCCCTAATAACGAGGCGAAATAACCGGATACGGCTCCTCCGATCACACAGCCGATCAAAGCACTCGACGAAGTAATGCCATGCATGACTTTATCGTAGTGGAAATCGGTTGCTGTCAGGAAGAATCCTTCCAGTCCTTTTTCTGCTCCGGATATAACAGCTGTATCATATCCAAACAATAGGCCGCCGATAACGGCGACCATTGTTATGGAATATAAGTACAACTTGTTTCCTTCAGTTGTTGAATGTGCAGTCATTAGCAATACATATTGACGATTGCTTCATACAATTCTTGTTTACCGCTGATCTGCTTCGGCTCACCTTGAGTCTTGGCATAAGCCACCAGTTCTTCCAAGGTCATCTTACCTTTTTCAAATTCTTTACCTTTACCGGCATCGAATGAAGCATAACGATCAGCCAACATTTGCTTGTAAGGTGATTCTTCCAACAGACGGGCTGCGTTTTCCAAAGCACGTGCCATCGCATCCATACCGGCGATGTGAGCGATAAAGATATCTTCCAGATCGGTTGAGTTACGACGAGTCTTGGCATCGAAGTTAGTTCCGCCGTTGCCTAAACCACCATTGCGAATGATTTGGATCATGGCTTGGATCAAATCAAAGTTATCAATCGGGAACTGGTCTGTATCCCATCCGTTCTGATAATCGCCTCGGTTGGCATCGATCGAACCTAACATGCCATTATCTACGGCTACTGCCAGTTCGTGTTCGAATGTATGACCTGCCAGTGTAGCATGGTTTACTTCGATGTTAACCTTGAAGTCTTTATCCAGGTTGTGTGCTTTCAGGAAGCCGATTACGGTTTCTGTATCGACATCATACTGATGTTTGGTCGGTTCCATGGGTTTCGGTTCAACCAAGAATGTACCGGTGAAACCTTTGGCACGAGCGTAATCGCGAGCCATGGTCAGCATCTGAGCCAGATGTTCCTTTTCGCGTTTCTGATCGGTATTCAACAAAGACATGTAACCTTCGCGGCCGCCCCAGAATACATAGTTTGTT
The DNA here is from genome assembly GCF_022809355.1 of Parabacteroides faecalis. GTDB lineage: Bacteria > Bacteroidota > Bacteroidia > Bacteroidales > Tannerellaceae > Parabacteroides > Parabacteroides faecalis. The sequence continues at coordinate 72,969 of NZ_JAKZMM010000013.1, forward strand.
CCGCCCAGTTCGATAGTAGCATCGATGGCATTCTTGATTTGAACAGCAGCACGGGCAACGACATTGAAGTCTGGGTTCGTAGCAGCTCCGTTCATATAACGGGCATGACCGAATACATTGGCAGTACCCCACAACAGTTTGATACCTGTTTCAGCCTGTTTCTGTTTGGCGTATGCCACGATTTCCTTCAGATTAGCTTCGTATTCTTCGATTGTATCAGCTTCGTCGCACAAGTCAACGTCGTGGAAGCAATAATATTCGATTCCGATCTTTTGCATGAATTCAAATCCGGCATCCATCTTTTCTTTAGCTGCCTGCAATTTATCGGGATTACCTTTCCAGGGGAATTGTTTGGTTCCACCACCGAACTGATCGCTTCCCTTAGCGCACAATGTATGCCACCAGGCCATTGAGAATTTCAACCAGTCTTTCATCTTCTTGCCCATGATTACTTTTTCGGGATCATAATACCGGAAAGCCATCGGGTTCTTACTTTCTTTTCCTTCGAATTTGATTTTTCCTATGCCAGGAAAGTATTCTTTTGTTTCCATGATATAAAATGTTTTATGTTTGTTATTGAATAATTTGTTCTTGTTTTTGTCTTTTGCCGTTCCGGATTATTGTATCCGGTGTTCCAGTTCCTGTTTCCAGTTTTCGTAAGCCGCCTGGTATTGTTCGGCTTTTGAGGTATCCGGTTCGATGACAGCTATCCGTTCCAGATTCGAGAAGGCTTCTTCTGTGTTCTGATAGATGCCGGCTCCTAAACCACCTCCGCGAGCTGCTCCGGCAGCACCGTCGGTATCATATAACTCGATGGTTGCACCAGTCACTCCGGCTAATGTATCCCGGAAGATCGGACTCAGGAACATATTCGCATGTCCGGCATGGATTTTCTTGACCGGTATGCCCATGCCTTCCATGATATCAATACCATATTTAAACGAGAAGACAATACCTTCCTGGGCAGCGCGTATCAGATGGCGGCGATCATGTCGGTTGAAATTGACATTCAGCAACGAACATCCGGTTTCTTTGTTTTCGAGCATGCGTTCGGAACCATTGCCGAAAGGAAGGATGCATACGCCTTCACTGCCGATTGCTACTTGCGAAGCCAGTTCGTTCATGGCTGCGTATGAAAGACCGTCGGCACCAACCATCTTGCGAATCCAAGAGTTTAGGATTCCTGTTCCGTTAATACACAGTAGAACACCCAGGCGAGGGTTGTCGGTTGTATGATTGACGTGGGCAAACGTATTTACCCGCGATTTCGGATCGTAGTTGATTTGTCCGTTCACTCCGTAGACAACTCCTGACGTTCCTGCCGTAGAAGCAATTTCTCCCGGATTGAATACATTCAATGACAAGGCATTGTTCGGCTGATCGCCTGCCCGGTAGGTAATCGGAATACCGGCTTTCAACCCCAATTCGGCTGCGGCTGCATTGGAAACTTCGCCTTGCAGACCGAAAGTCGGCTTGATATCGGCTATCAAAGAAGCATCAATACCATAATAATCCAATAATTCGTTGGCCAACGCATTTTGTTGGAAATCCCAAAACATACCTTCCGACAAACCGGAAACCGTCGTGCAGATCTCTCCGCTCAACCGCATGGCGATGTAATCTCCCGGCAACATGATTTTATATATCCGGTCGAATACCTCCGGTTCGTTTTGTTTTACCCACGCCAATTTGGAGGCTGTGAAATTTCCCGGTGAATTAAGCAGGTGCGCCAGGCAGTAGTTTTCTCCCAAGTCGTTGAATGCTTTCTGTCCGATTTCAACGGCGCGGGAATCACACCAGATGATAGACGGACGTAAAACCTGTTTGTTTTTATCCACGCATACCAGTCCGTGCATCTGATAGGAAATACCAATCGAACGGATATCTGCCGGATCGGCTTTCGATTCATCCATAACGGCGGCAGTAGCCAGTTTCAGATATTCCCACCAACTGTCCGGATTCTGTTCAGCCCAACCGGAGCGGACTGCCATGATCTCTGCTTCTGTTTTGGGATAAAAAGCTGAAGCAACGCATTTCCCTGTTTCAGCGTTTATCAAACTCGCCTTGACCGACGAGCTGCCAATATCATATCCTAATAAATACATAGCATTATATTTAAGTTATTTGGATTTATTTTGATTGATTCTCATCTCATCTTCTATCCGTTTTCTATTTACAAAAGTAATAGATATGCCATCAAATTGTACTTAGTACAAATATGTTGTTCAACACACTCACTGTAAATATTTGCGAATTAGGTTTATAAGAGATGAGGCTCAGGCAATATTTTGAGAAAATAATATTCATTTTCAGATGAAATCGGCAAAGGATGCTGTTGGGTTCTGGAAACAAATTATGGTGATTCCCGTTCAGATTTAATTTCTTTCCTATTTGATTCTTTTGAATTTTTAGTTATAAATTATTTGCATCACATAGGTGAATTAATTGATTTACCCATATGAATTGATTAATTCACTATTGTGATTTGATTAATTCATAATTGTGAATTATTTAGTTTGTTTTAAGCAAAACAGGAAAAAACGGTTGGGATTTACTTAGTTTTCAGTGAACGTCCACATAAACTCTGTGAATTTTCTTCGGTTATTCCAGATTTTTCTGTAAGTTTGCCTGCAAATTAATGTTTAAAATCAAATATCATGGCAAAAACAAATGATGAATTGCTGGCCATTCTAAGCCAGTTTGCTTTGGAAGAAAAGGTCGTTTCTGCAGAACCTTTTGGTAATGGACATATCAACGATACGTTAAAAGTCACAACAGATAAAGGTGAGATCAAATATGTATTGCAACGGATCAATCATCTGGTATTTACCAATGTAGAGATGTTACAACATAATATCCATGTCGTGACAACACATATCCGTGAGAAACTGGAAGCGAAAGGGGAAACGGATATCGATCGGAAAGTCCTTACTTTCTTGCCTACAAAAGACGGAAAATACTATTATTTTGACGGTGACAGCTACTGGCGTGTCTGTCTTTTCATTCCTCGCAGCAAGAGTTATGAGGAAGTAACGCCGGAATTGTCGTACGAAGCCGGTAAGGCATTCGGAGATTTCCAGTTGATGTTGTCGGATCTTCCGGAAGGAACATTAGGAGAAACGATTCCGAATTTCCATAATATGGAGTTCCGTTTGCAGCAATTCCATGAGGCAGTTGAGGCAAATGCGGCCGGTCGTCTGGAAGAAGTAAAGGATTTGGTTGAAGAGATTGAGAAACGGGCTGAAGCCATGTGTATCCAGGAACGCTTGTATCGGGAAGGAAAGCTGAAGAAACGTACTAACCATTGTGATACGAAAGTAAATAACATGATGTTTGATGCGGATACCGATAAAGTATTGTGTGTGATCGATCTGGATACGGTTATGCCGGGCTTTGTCTTGTCGGATATCGGTGATTTCATCCGTACTGCTGCAAACACAGGTGCCGAAGATGATGAAAATCTGGATCATGTAAACGTAAACCTGCCTATCTTCGAGGCTTATACCCGTGGATATATGGAAAAAGCCAAAGATTTCCTGACTCCGCTTGAAATTAAGATGTTGCCGTATGGCGGTCGTTTGCTGACGTACATGCAGACTGTTCGTTTCTTGACCGATTATCTGAATGGAGATACTTATTATAAGATTCACAGTCCGAAGCATAACTTGATCCGTACGAAAGCTCAGTTCAAGTTGTTGCAGAGCCTGGAAGCACATGCAGAAGAAATGGATGGTTTTATGAACCAGTGGTTATAAACTCTAAACAAAAACAATGATGAATACCAATCAGCCAAAACATCAGATTTCTCCGGTCGCATGGGTTCCGACCGTTTACTTCGCCATGGGTATGCCTTTCGTGGTATTGAACATGGTGACTGCTTTAATGTTTAAAGGACTGGGTATCTCGGATGCCCAGATTGCCTTCTGGACTTCGGTAATTATGTTTCCATGGACGATCAAGCCGTTGTGGAGTCCGTTCCTGGAAATGTTCAAGACCAAAAAGTTCTTTGTCGTACTGACGCAGTTCTGTTCCGGTATCTTTTTCGGACTGGTGGCCTTGTCGTTGCAGTTGCCGAACTTCTTTGCGGTATCCATTGCCTTATTGGCCGTGATTGCCTTTAGCGGTGCCACGCATGATGTGGCAACCGACGGTGTCTATATGGCCGTTTTGGATAAAGACGATCAAGCCAAGTATATCGGCTGGCAAGGAGCTTTTTATAATGTGGCGAAGCTGGCGGCTACCGGCGGTTTGGTGTATCTGGCCGGTTATTTGATTGAACATGTGGGTGTCGTTCAGGCCTGGATGTTGATCATGGGTTGCTGTGGTGCTATCATGCTCTTGCTGGGATTATACCACTGGAAGATGTTGCCAAGCGATAAAGCAGTATCAGAGAATCGGGTTACTTCTGCCGCAGATACATGGAATGCTTTGAAAGATGTGATCCTTACATTCTTTCAGAAGAAGTATATTGCCTTATATATTCTGTTTATCATTCTGTATCGCTTTGCAGAAGGTTTGGTGATGAAGATCGTTCCCTTGTTCCTCAAAGCTCCTTTGGCTGATGGTGGATTAGGTCTGACCGAGCAACAGATCGGATTGTATTATGGTTCGTTTGGAGCGGCAGCCTTTGTGCTGGGTTCTTTTATGGCCGGTTATTACATTTCTCATAGCGGATTGAAGAAGACGTTGTTTACCTTGTGCTGCGTATTCAACTTCCCGTTCGTCGTTTATCCTTTGTTGGCTCTTTACCAGCCGGATTCTCCTTGGCTGATCGGTGGTGCCATCACGTTTGAATACTTCGGATACGGATTCGGGTTTGTCGGACTAACGTTGTTTATGATGCAACAGGTAGCTCCCGGAAAGCATCAGATGGCGCATTATGCTTTTGCGTCGGGAATTATGAATCTGGGTGTAATGATTCCGGGAATGATCAGTGGTTTCTTGAGTGACTGGTTGGGTTATGCGCAGTACTTTATTGTGGTTCTGTTTGCCGCCATACCGGTTTTGATTCTGGTCCGTTTCCTTCCGTTTACCTATCCTGACGAGAAGAAGTAAGTAATCAGAAGGGAATCATCTGATTCCCGGATATAATTCAGGCACGAATTTCACCTGTTTTCCAGATGTGAAATTCGTGCCTTTCTTTTCACTTCTTATTCGGCTTTTAAGATCAGTTTCGCACTCTTGACTCCAGGAGCAGAAGCTTCGAACGTAATTGTTCCGGCTTCTTCTGCAGACTGTACGATGGCTGTGAGCTGTCCGCTGAATAGCTTCATTTGCGGTTCTTGGAATGATTCCAGACTGGCACTGTTTCCGTTGGCAGCAGCCCGGAAGGTTCCGGCGCCTTTCACCTTGAATTTGATTTGTCGGGTTTCATTCGGACAGAAGTTTCCGTCTTTATCCACAATCTTGACATTGATGAACGACAAGTCTTTTCCATCAGCCTGAAGCTGATCGCGGTCGGCTGTCAGAACGATGTGATGCGGCTTGCCGGCTGTATGGATTTCTGCTTCATCTACGGCCTTTCCATTTTCATCATAAGCAACCACCTTTACAGTGCCCGGTTCGTATTTCGTATTCATCCACATCAGGCGGTAACGTTTCTGCCGTTCGAAGCTCTTTTGAGCTGCTTCGGTATAACTGCTGTCTATTTCAACGCTGAGGTCTTTTGTCCGTTTACCTTGGCTCTTTCCATTGATGAACAGTTCAGCCGAAGGATAATTGGTATAAACAAAGACTGGCGTTACTTCGCCCTCGCGTCCTTCCCAGTTCCAATGAGGCAGAATGTGCAAGGTCTTTTCGCCTTTATTCCAGTGAGAACGGTACAGGTAATAACGATCCTTCGGAATACCAGCCAGGTCAATGATACCGAACAGCGAACTGTGGCTGGGCCAATTGGTATAATACGGAGTCGGTTCACCTAGGTAGTCGAAGCCGGTCCACACAAATTCGCCCATACAATAGGGCAGATCTTCGTGCTGGATAAAGTCATCTTCCGGCAGGTTTGACCAGCTGCAATGTTCTACGTCGTATGATGAACTCTGATGGTCATCGTAAACGGCCATGGCTTTTCGTTCAACCGGGAATTTATAGACGCCTCTTGAACTGACTGTCGAAGCCGTTTCACTTCCCAAAATGACTTGTTGCGGCAGTTTGGCGTAATTGGTCTGATAACGGAACGGACGATAATTGAATCCCGGAACATCCATGATGGCGGCAAAGTTGTTGTTGACAACAGCATCCGGCGCATCCATACCTTGGGTAATCGGTCGGGTAGGATCTTCCCGGTGACAGATATCTTGCAGGAAGCGGGCTACTTTACAACCTCCTTCGTCCCATTGCGTCGGTACTTCATTACCGATACACCACATCACGACACTTGGATTGTTCCGATAATGATGGATAAGGTTTATCAGGTCTTTTTCAGCCCATTCGTCGAACAAGGTATGATAGCCGTTGGCACATTTCGCCTTGTCCCATTCGTCGAAGCTTTCGGCCATCAGCATCATTCCCATCTCGTCGCAGGCACGGACCAGTTCGGGAGCCGGCATGTTGTGGGAAGTTCGGATCGCATTACAACCCATGTCTTTCAGCATCCGGATTTGCCGGCGGATGGCTGCATCATTGACCGCAGCACCCAACGGACCTAAATCATGGTGATTGCAAACACCTTTGAATACGGTACGTTGTCCGTTCAGGAAGAAACCTTTGTCGGGGATAATTTCGATGGAGCGGATTCCGAACTGGGTTGTATATTCATCCTTCAGCTGATCTTCTCCTTTATAGACATTCGAAATGGCGGTGTATAAAGTAGGATGTTCGGGCGACCAGAGTTCCGGATCTTCTACGATAAACTCCTGCACCAACACGTCTTTGTTGTAAACAATGTCGGTGAGAGGTTGTATTTTCTCTTGCAACCGACTGCCGTCTGGTTTGCATAAGATAGTCTTGATACGGTATTGGCTCGGATCAGCCTGCTCCGGCAGATTGACTTTTGTCTCAACTCTGACGCGGGCAAACTTATCATTCACCTGCGGAGTTGTAATGTAAGTTCCCCAAATAGGGATATAAGCATCTTCCGTTACGACTACGTGTACGTTCCGATATAAACCGGCTCCCGGATACCAACGGGAAGATTCCGGCATGTTTTCCAGGCGGACAGCCAGCGTGTTGCTTTTCCCGGCCTCGATGAAAGGTGTGATGTCAAACCAGAATGAGTTATACCCGTAAGGCCAATAGCCTACTTTCTTACCATTTATATATACTTGGGCATGACTCATCGCTCCGTCGAAAAGAATGAAGGCCTTTTTACCGGGAGCGAATTGTGGAATATCCAGTGTAGTCCGGTACCAGCCGACACCGACAAAAGGCAGACCTCCGGTTCGTCCGGCATGTTCCATAGCTTCCTTTTGCCCGTCTTGTGAGATGGCAACATTCTGCTTGTCGTTGTGGATACTGAACGGACCGTAAATGGCCCAGTCGTGAGGAACGGTAACCGACTGCCATTGGCTGTCGTCGAATGAAGGTTGAACGGATTCAGGATTGTCTTCGCGGGTAAATTTCCAGCCCTTTTCCAACAGAAACTCTGTTCTGACCTGGGCAGAAACGCTGGAAAGAAATCCGACGATTCCCATGAGGGATAGCATACAAGTTCTTTTCATACGTGAGTTGTGTTAATTAGTTTATTTGTCTATCCTACAAATATAGCGTATATTTGCATACTCGCAACACAAATGTGGCATTTCGTCCTGTTGCATGCAATGTTTAAATCATTATTTATATGCTGTTACAATTATTTTTCGTGCTGGTGGCCATCGTGATAGGTGCCCGGATCGGTGGAATCGGATTAGGAGTGATGGGTGGAATCGGGTTGGCTGTGCTGACATTTGTTTTTGGACTGGCTCCAACAGCGCCTCCGATTGATGTGATGTTGATGATTGTTGCTGTTATTGCGGCAGCCAGTTGTATGCAGGCGGCCGGAGGCCTGGACCTGATGGTAAAATGGGCTGAGAAGCTGCTCCGAAAGAATCCGCAACAGATTACGCTGTTGAGTCCGCTGGTGACTTACTTCTTTACCTTTGTAGCCGGAACCGGACATGTGGCTTATTCGGTTCTTCCGGTGATTGCCGAGGTGGCACGAGATACAAAAATACGTCCCGAACGGCCGATGGCGATAGCCGTAATCGCTTCGCAGCAGGCTATTACAGCCAGTCCGATCTCGGCAGCGACAGTTGCCTTGTTGAGTTTGCTGGCCGGATATGACATTTCCTTGATGGATATCCTGAAGATTTCGGTACCTTGCACATTGTTAGGCGTTTTGGCTGGTGCTTTGTATTCATTGCGGGTAGGAAAAGAGTTGAAAGACGATCCGGAATACCAGCGCCGGTTAGCCAATGGCGAATTGTCGGATAGTCATTATAAAGCCAAAGAGGTGTCCGATCCGAAGAAAGCAGGCTGGGCTGTGGCGTTGTTCCTGTTGGCTACTTTGGGGATTGTCTTATTTGGTTCGATGGAATCTTTGCGCCCACGGTTTGAACTGGAGTCGGGTGTTGTAGTCATGGAAATGTCGCATATTATAGAAATCCTGATGCTGTCGGCTGCTGCATTGATCCTGTTGGTGACACGGACGGATGGAATCAAGGCGGCTCAAGGTTCGGTCTTTTCGGCCGGTATGCAGGCAGTCGTGGCGATCTTCGGTATTGCCTGGATGGGCGATACTTTCATTGCCGGTAATATGGCAGAACTGAAGAGCGGAATTGTTGATATCGTGACGCAGATGCCCTGGCTGTTTGGTCTGGCTCTATTTGTCATGTCCATCCTCTTGTTCAGTCAGGCGGCTACGATCCGGGCGATGTTGCCTTTAGGTATTGCGCTGGGTATTTCTCCTTGGATGCTGATCGCTTTGTTTCCGGCAGTAAACGGTTATTTCTTTATCCCGAACTATCCGACTGTGGTAGCTGCCATTAACTTCGATCAGACCGGTACTACCCGAATTGGAAAGTACGTTTTGAATCACTCTTTTATGATGCCGGGATTGATTGCTACGGTGGTATCTGTTGTTTTGGGCTTATTGTTTATCCAGTTGCTGTAAGAATATGCCTTATCGAGTAAGCAGAGAAACGTTGTTGCTGTTGGCCGGTCTCTTCTGGACACTGGCTGGAGTTAACGTGCTGCGTTTGGGTATTCGCTATTGGATGGACAATCCCGGATACTTCTTGTTTAAGTTGTCCGAGATGCTGGTGATATTCTTCGTCTTCTTAGGGTTTATCTTTCAGAATCTGTACCGCAAGCATACGCTTCGGATTATTCACAAACCGGAAAAGAATCCCGTCTTTTCCTTCTTTGATGGGAAAAGTTGGCTGGTGGTGGGCGTGATGATTTCATTGGGTGTCTGTGTCCGGCTGTTTCAATTATTGCCGGGATCGTTTATCGCCGTGTTCTATACCGGCTTGGCGTTGGCACTGATAATTACCGGCTGCCGTTTCCTGTTCTCGTGGTGGTGCTGCCGGAAGCGTATGGAATGAATCGTATACAATAAAAGCTAGCGAAGCAGGAGTATTCTCCGGTATCGCTAGCTTTTTGCTTTTATTCTCCGTCTTTCACGGTGATGTGGAAGCAACCCTGCCGGCGTTCGTGCTTGACGTAGCAGCGGTCTTCCCGTTTCAAGTCACGCAAGACCATGGCCAATACCATTTTCAGCTCGTCTTTGTCGATATTCAGGGTGTCTTTTTCATCTACCTTCGTATAGCGGACCCACGAAATATCGAATGTCGTACCATACTGGTGGGTAGAGTTGACCGACGAGTTGGAGTTTCTTTTCTTTAGTTTCTTGACGTCTGTAATAGTGCGGGTAACGCTGGTTACTTTGACTTTGTAGAGAGACGCGTTCAGATTAGTCAGCGAGTCCTGGAAGTTCTTCCCGATGTCGTGCAACAGTTCGGCAGCTTGCGGAATCAGGTACGGAATCGAGTGGGTGAGTTCTTCTACCTCGTAATACTCATTGGTCTTGATCTCTTCCATTTCGTGTTTTACCTCTTCGGCCTCTTCGCGGGTTGTGGCAGGCTTGATTCCTATCTTCTTGGCCATTTCCAGTTGTACATCGTTCAAGTCGTTGAAGTCACGGTTGTAACTTCCGTTATACCAGATACGTTTCAATGGGCCTCGTTCTTCTTTACACGATGGCATGATAGCCAGCGTCAGCAATCCGGCAGAAAGGCCCAATAAACATGCTTTCAAGTTCTTCATTTTATAATTCTTTATACCATTGTTATTCCATGCAAAAATAAGAAATAAGTTTTAAGTTTTGGCGTTTTTACTTCTTGAGCTTGCTGCCTGCCGTGCGAAAACTATCCTCTTTCATATTTAGGAAATCGGGAAAAACACTCTATCTTTGTGCCCATGAGAATCTTCCTGGCACTTTTAGTCATCGCTTTGGGCTGGATCACGCAAGGCTGCACGAATGAAGCAGACCGCAACGCCATCCGGCAGATGGAACAGGCAGCTCCTTTGATGCAGTCTGATCCCGAGGCGGCTCATGTCTTGTTGGCAGACAGTGTTGCCCATCCAGAGTTGTTAAGTCCGGAAGTCAATGCCCGCTGGTGCTTGATGCTATGCCAACTGGCTGATTCGATTGGTACGCCGCTGCCCTATGTGCCCCAAATGAAGCGGGCATACCGGTATGTGAAACGACACGGCACAATAGATGAACAACTGCAAGCCGCCCTTTATTTAGGCCGTACCTATATGGACGATCAGGACCAGGAAGCCGCCTTGCGGACTTATACCGAAGCCTTGCAGCAGAGTATCCTGGAAAACAAGCCGAACCAGTCGGGCTATATTTCCAGCTATATGGGTGATGTGTATCAGTTTCAAGGTATGTACCAGCAGGCTGTCGAGAAATACTTGACGGCTTCCCGTTATTTCCGGCAGGCTGAAAACCATCGTAGCCAAGCCTTTGCTTTTAGGGATGTCAGTCGGAATTATACCTTTATGGACTCGTTGGATATCGCTTTGAAGTATATGCTGCGTGCGGATTCGATGATAACTATTTGGGGAGATTCCTTAGCTAAATCAGAGATTTTAAATGGACTAGGTAATATCTATAAAGAAAGGGGGGCCTATTGTTTAGCTGAGAAATATTTAGAGCAAGCTATCAATTTTGACACAACAGAGGTTGCTGCTGATTATTTAGCTTTAGCAGATTTATACCTTACACAAAATAAGTTAGATCAAGCGCGTTATTCATTAAATAAAATAAAAAGTTCATCTTACAACAAAGATGTTTTTATTGATAAGTTTTACTTACTGTTTGTATTGGAAAAAGAAGATGGGAATACAGATCGAGCATTAGAGTCATTAGAACAATATGTGGACTCTATTTATTCGCAATTGGATATTAAAAACAAAACGAATCTAATTGAGGCAGAGAAAAAACATAACTATACCCAATTATTGATGCATCTTTTTCACCTCAAAAACAGACAACGGGTGTATGTAGGCTGTTTTGTTGTGGTGTGTTTGATTCTGATCATTTGTATTGTTTTGTATCGGCTGAAGCTAAAATCCCGGCAATTGATATTGGTGCAAAAAGAAAATGAAATGAACGCCTTGAAAAACCAATTACGCAACCGTGAAAAAGAAATGTCGGCCATATCGGAACAACTACAACGACAAACGGATCTGTTGAATCAACGAATGGAACAACTTTATCGGCAAAAAGAACAGGAAGTGGAATCGATCCGGCAGCAAATTGGGCAGAAGAACCAAGAAATGCTTGAAAAGGCTGCGATTACGCAAAAAGTACGTAAACTATCGGAAAAGGTAGTTCCGAACGCAACGAAATCTCCTTTGTCGGCAAAAGACTGGGCAGCTGCCTATGAATTAATCGATACCATTTATCCTTCCATTTCGGGGGTAGTAGCCATTTATGACCTTACTGAAAAGGAAAAGATGGTTTGCTATTTGACTTTATTCAATTTGTCGGCAAATGCTGAAGCGGTTTTAATGAACCAACCTCTCGGTTCAATCAATAAATACCGTCAGACCTTGCGTAAAAAGCTCCAAATAAACGACAGAAATATAGATTTATACGATTTCTTGTCTAAAATGATGTAATATCTTGATATGTATATAATTATATATAGGATTGTCCTATCCGCTATCCTATTTGTTTATTGTTAACCTGTTGATTATCAGAATAGGCATTTCCTATTCAAAACCGGTTATTTTCTTCTTCCGGTTTGTATTTCCTTCTACTTTTGCCGCCGTAAATTTTTGAAGTCATAAAATATGAATTTAACAAAATGGATGTGCTTGGTGGCAGCATGTATCATAGCTGTACCGGCTTTTGGAAAAAGGAAGGTCCCTTTACGAGGAAGTTGGGAAAAAAAGTATAAGGATAATAAGCTTTTTATCCCTATTGAAAGTAGTATTGAAGAAACAACCGGAGAACTGACATTAGAGTTTACGGAAGATTTGGGCGATGTAGTAGTAACCGTGACGGATGCGTCTGGAAAAACAGTTTATCAGGAAACGGTAGCTACCGGAAATACGCCTAATTGGACAGTATTTTTAGATGAGTCTGTTCAGAATGGTACGGTTACTGTTACCGATGGAGTGAATTTGGTATATGGAGAGATTAGTTTTTGATAATAAATAAATTAACAACAATCAAATAATGTAGTTTATGAATAGAAATTTTATTTATGGAATGCTTGGGATTTTTTCTTTGTTCTCTTGCACGGAAAGCGAAGATATAATCCATGTTGATGAATTGTCCACTCTACAAACTAGAAGTGTCTTAGATTCCCCAATATCAGTAATTGATAGTTGCCTACACATAAAAGACATGGATTCTTATGAGGCTTTAACAAATACTTTGAACAACAAAACAGAAGACGAACTTATAGATTGGAGTAAAGACAAACATTATACCTCGCTATTGGAATCATATACGAATTTAAAAGAACTCTCTATTATTGACGAAAATAAGATAGATACAATAGAACAGAACCGATTGAGTAGTGAAGTAGAAGCTACATTATTCAATCAAAATGGATTATTAGTCGTTGCTGATACGATTTATAAAGTAATAGATGAATATGTATATAAAGTAAACATAGCAGATGTTGATTTACTTGACGATATTATTTCTAATCCCGATGAATATCAATCCATAAGATATAAACACACTGAAAAACTAGTTTGTGTATCAGAAACTTATTCTTCAGTGTCAGATGGGGAAAGAAGTCTTATGATCGATGTATCTTCCAAACGAAGAGAATACGTGAAGTTTTTTGTTTCAACAAGTACTAAAGCTAATGGAGTAAAGTACGTAAAATTAAAAATGCAAGGGCAAGCTCAAAAGAAAGGTCCATTGGGAAGATGGAAACTTCCGTTTGATGACGAATTAGTTTGGGGACAAATTCATTGTGATGGAATCCTCGTTAATGATAACATGTCCCACCCAGGAGCAATGAGCGAAAGAAAAACGAACATACAAACCATTACTGTACCCGACATTCCATTAACAGCTGCAAACTTGATTAATCAATTAAAGGTACATGTGAATTGGCGTTTTTGTAAAAACGCTGTAAAAGGAGATGAAGTATATTCTTATGAATACGTAAATCCATAACCCATAAAAGGATACAAAACATGAAAATGAAGAGTTTTATATTACTGAGTTTATTTTTCCCTATTATCGTTAATGCCCAAATCCAAATAACACCTGAAGTTGGTACAAGCATTTATAAAGAAGGAAGAATAAAAGTGGAAGGCAAAGCAACAATTTCTCCGCGTATAGGTGTTGGAGTTGATTATTTCTTTAATCAGCAGAAGAACGGCTGGGGATTGATGTCCGGTTTATATTTCTATCAAAAAAAGGATGATTATACATTGGTATGGAGTACATATCAGGATGGAAAAGGCGAGAATTATGTATTTCCAACCGGCTTATATAATGAACGGAAACCAACAGATGATATGACATTGAAAAATATAACCTCTGATGATACCTATATGCGCCGTGATTATTTGCAACTTCCAGTAATGGTAAAATACAAGTGGCAGATTAACGATACATATGCTGTTTCGGCAGCAGTGGGTGGTTACGTAGCTTTGGGTATCAGCGGAAAGCATCAGATAGATGAGTTTACCTATTCGGTAGAAGATAAGAAGCAGGATTATCAACGCATTCAATATGACTCGCCGTATGAGCTGTTGATGTATAACCGCTTCGATGCCGGTTTCAGTTCTCGTCTGTCTCTTCATGCCAATCGTTTATCGATTAATCTTAATTACGAGACCAATTTGTATCGGCGTAATGATATGGGGAATGAGAACTTAGTTTCTATCACTGCCGGTTATACGTTTTAAAATTTATAAGGGATAAGGTATCTCGTTGGATGACACCTTATCCTAAATTCTCATATTATTAACTTTCTAAATCCATTAATATCATGGCTGACGAAAACAAAAAACAAGAGTATGTTTGGCCCGTGGAACTGCGGGAAAATAAGATTACGGAACGGACGGACGATTATACCGCTTCCGTTAAGACATTCAGTGATACCAAGTCGCTGGAGTACATCGCCAAAGAGATTGTTCGCGAACGTACCGAATATCGTTTGGATACCATCCTCAGCATCATGAAGCTAGTGGAAGAGAAGATCCGCCACGTCCTCTATTCCGGCTATCCGGTCATGACCGAGAACGTGCGTTTCTCGCCCACCATCACCGGCTCGTTCGATTCGCACGGCGAGGTGCTGGATGACAAAGGTATGAAATGCGGGGTGAATGTAACCGTCAACCAGATTGTAAAAGATGGATTGGCTGGCGTGAAGCTTTACATTGACAGCGTGCAGGAACTGGGCGGCGCGAAGATCGACCGCGTGAAAGACCTTACCACCGGCAAGACCGACGGAACCGTTACGCCGGGCGGCATGGTGGAAGTTACCGGTTCGAAGATCAAATGCCTCAACGAGGATGGTAGCGGCATCGGCCATTTCCGCTTGTATAATGAGGGCGAATCGGCCGAAGAAGTGAAAGTATTAGGAGTGAATGACCCGTCGAAAATCATCTTCATCTTCCCGACCGGCCTATTGGCAGGCAATTACCGGCTGGAGATTGAAACCTATTTCTCAAACACATCCACTATGTTGAAAAATCCACGTACACTGGTTTGTCCGGTGGCATTGAAAGTCGAATAAAAACCACGTTACATAGCGTTGGGTGTCGACGGAGTATTGCGTCGATGCCCGACGCACCATTGCGCTAACACACGACGCAACGTTACGCTAACACCCGACGCACTATTGCGCTGACACCCGACGCACTATTGCGCTACCGGTTGACGCAACGTTGCGTCTCCTTATAAAAAATGCTAATTGCTTCTCTTTCTTCCAAAACTCTTATTTCTTTCTCTGCCATAAATCCTTATCCGAACCACATCGGCGACACTACGGAATATTCCATCCGGAAGCGACTAATTTTGGAAATTTATTTTTAATTTTGCCTATTCAAAAAAGAAAGCAACGTGCATTTCTTTCTAACTAAAATAAAAACTGAATGATTGAACGAATTTATATTCTTGAGACGGTTGATCCGGTCATATTTTATGGTGTGAATAACAGCAATATGCAGCTCATCAAGACGCTGTTTCCCAAACTTCGGATTGTGGCCAGAGGTAACGTGATGAAAGTAATTGGTGATGAAGAGGAATCGGAACTGTTTTTAAAGAAGATTCGTGAAATTGAAAAGTACTGCGAAGAATTCAACTCGTTGAGCGAGGAAGTCATCATCGACATTATTAAGGGAAAAGGACCGACCGTGGTCAAACAGGAAAATCTGATTATCCACGGGATGAATGGCAAACCCATTACCGCGCGGACCGAAAACCAGCAACTTCTTGTTAAGGCTTTTGAGGAAAACGACCTGGTCTTTGCGACGGGTCCTGCCGGATCGGGAAAAACCTTTGTGGCCATTGCCCTTGCCGTGAAAGCCCTGAAGAATAAGGAAGTGCGCAAGATCATCCTGAGCCGTCCGGCGGTGGAAGCGGGAGAGAAGCTGGGATTCCTACCAGGAGAGATGAAAGACAAACTCGATCCGTACTTGCAACCGCTCTATGATGCCTTGCAAGATATGATTCCGGCTGTCAAGCTGAAGGAATATATGGAAAACAATGTCATCCAGATTGCCCCTTTGGCTTTTATGCGTGGGCGGACCCTCAATGATGCCGTCATTATCCTGGACGAAGCCCAGAACACGACCACCCATCAGATCAAGATGTTTCTGACACGTCTCGGCATGAATGCCAAGATGATTGTGACGGGCGATATGACACAGATCGATTTGCCGGCCTCGGTTACTTCCGGATTGAAGGAAGCGATGGGCGTGTTGAAGAATGTGCCGGGCATCGGACGGGTAGAATTCAACAAGAAAGATATTGTACGGCACAAGCTGGTACAGCGTATTGTGGAGGCTTACGATAAGTTTGACAAGAGTAAGCTTCGTGCTGCAAAAAAGGATACAAGTCATACAGAAAATAAAATAGATTAAGTTATGAAAACAGCTTTAGTAAAAACAGTTTTTCACTTTCCGGGTCAGAAGAGTGTTTATCATGGTAAAGTACGTGATGTGTACAGTGTAGGTGACGATTTACTGGTCATGGTAGCTACCGACCGTATTTCGGCATTCGACGTTATTCTGCCTGAAGGTATTCCGTTCAAGGGACAGATGTTGAACCAGATTGCTGCCAAGTTCCTGGATGCAACAACTGATATTTGTCCGAACTGGAAGTTGGCTACTCCCGATCCGATGGTAACAGTCGGTGTACGTTGCGAAGGATTCCCGGTAGAAATGATTGTCCGTGGTTATTTGTGCGGAAGCGCCTGGCGTGCTTACAAAAGTGGTGTGCGTGAAATCTGCGGCGTAAAGCTTCCGGAAGGCATGCGTGAGAACCAGCGTTTCCCGGAACCGATCATTACCCCGACTACCAAAGCTGAAATCGGAGAGCACGATCAGGATATCTCGAAGGAAGAAATCCTGGCCCGTGGTTTGGCTACACCAGAAGAATATGCTTTGTTGGAAAAATATACTTTGGCTTTATTTAAGAGAGGTAGTGAAATCGCTGAAAAACGCGGCTTGATCCTGGTTGATACCAAATACGAATTCGGTAAGCACAACGGTGAAATCTATCTGATGGACGAAATCCATACTCCGGACTCTTCTCGTTACTTCTACCTGGAAGGATACGAAGACCGCTTTGCCAAAGGCGAACCGCAGAAGCAGCTGTCAAAAGAATTCGTTCGTGAATGGTTGATGGATAACGGATTCCAGGGTAAGGCAGGACAGACAGTTCCGGAAATGACTCCTGAAATTGTAGAAGGCATCAGCAATCGTTACATTGAGTTGTATGAACACATTACCGGTGAAACTTTCGTGAAGGAAGATACCGATAACTTGGCTCAGCGTATCGAAAAGAATGTAACTGAATATTTGAACAAACGATAAGAAAGTGACGATATGACGCAGTACGGTTCGGAAAAGATTTTACCCTATAATCAGGATGAACATAAAGGAGTACAGGTCAGACGAATGTTTGACGCGATCGCCGGAAAATATGATTTGCTGAACCATACATTGTCATTCGGTTTTGATAAAGGGTGGCGCAGAAAGGGGATTCGCTTTCTGCGCCCTTATTCACCGAAGCAGATCTTGGATATTGCGACGGGAACTGGGGATTTGGCTATTGCGATGCAGAAACAATTGCACGCAGAAACAATTATCGGTGCAGATATATCGGAAGGTATGATGGAAGTAGGACGGCAGAAGGTGAAAGAGGCCGGCTTGCAGGACCATATCTCATTCGAATACCAGGATTGCACCGCATTGACATTTGCTGATAATACATTTGATGCAGTGACGGCTGCCTTCGGCGTACGGAACTTTGAGGATATAGAAAAAGGATTACGGGAAATGTACCGGGTAACGAAACCCGGAGGGCATCTGATGATTCTTGAACTTTCTACACCCGAATCATTTCCGATGAAGCAGCTTTATCAGCTTTATTCGAAAGTGGTCATTCCGACGGTTGGTCGGTTTGTTTCGAAGGAAAAGGCTGCATACGATTATTTACCAGCTTCTATTCAAGTAGTTCCGCAAGGTAAGGTAATGACTGATTTGTTAACCAGAGTCGGATACAAAGAGGCGAAAGCGCGTACTTTAACTTTCGGAATTTGTTCGTTGTATACAGGAACTAAATAATAATAGGCTAGTTATGCAGAAGTATGGTTTGATAGGATATCCGTTGGGACATTCTTTTTCCTGTAATTACTTTAACCAGAAGTTTGAATCAGAGAAGATCGATGCCCAGTACCTTAATTTCGAAATCCCGACAATTAAGGACTTGAAAGAAGTATTGAAAGAGAACCCGGAACTGAACGGGTTGAATGTAACGATACCTTATAAGGAACAAGTTATACCGTATTTGGATGATCTGGACGAAGACGCCCGTCTGATTGGCGCCGTAAATGTGATCAAGTTTACGAAAGGTCTTTTTGGAAAGACCAAACTGGTGGGTTATAATTCGGATATTATCGGTTTCAAGCAGTCTATCGAGCCTCTATTGACCGAAAAGCATTCAAAGGCTTTGATCTTGGGAACTGGTGGTGCTTCCAAAGCTGTTGTTCAAGGATTGAAACAACTGGGAGTAGGTTCTACGTTTGTTTCGCGTACGAAGAAGGAATATTGTATTACGTATGAAGAGATTACTCCGGAAATTATGCAACAGTATAAAGTAATCGTCAATACAACTCCATTAGGTATGTTCCCGAATGTAGATGCTTGCCCGAAGATCCCGTATGAATTGCTGACACCAGACCATCTGTTGTACGATTTGCTCTACAATCCGGATGAAACCTTGTTTATGCGTAAAGGAAAAGAACAAGGTGCTGTCGTCAAGAACGGATTGGAGATGTTGCTGCTCCAGGCTTTTGCAGCATGGGAAATCTGGCAGCGTTAAATCAGGGATTCTTTACCCAGGTGATGACGAAATCTATCTCTACGCGGTACTGAAGAACAACGTGTTGAGTTGATTCACTACAGGTATCGAAGGCAATCAGTGTACCTTGCTCTGCGTAAGAGAAAGGCTGAATATGTAAATGCCGGCAGAAGTCCACTTCCTGCCGGTTTATTATTTTATATAAGGTCTCTTTCGCACACCAGCAGATAAGCAGATGTTCCGTTTCATGAGCCGGATCAATGAATAGTTCTTCTTCGGCATTGAGAAACCGGTTTCTGACTTTCCGGACACGTTCAGACCGGTATTCGATATCAATTCCTGCCATTTGGGTGGCATCTGTCAGCATGATGGCAACAAAATCTTTGGTGTGCGAAATACTGATCTGCTTCTTTTCTGTTTCGGATAGGTAAGGAGCTCCATTCGGATGATGATGAATAATGGCTTCGTGTCCGAGCATTTCTTTCAACAACAAGCGGGTGGCTAACCATTCTTTCTGGCGTTGTTCCGCTTTAAGACGGCTGAACTCCGGCAGGTACCATGCTTTTTGCTGGAGGAGCGACCACATTTCTTCGGTCGTCTCTTCCATCTTCCAAATGCCAATGGGAGGTATAATTGATAAAACGGACATGTCTATTCTTTCCAATTAAAGGTTTCCATCAGGTGCATGACATCCTGAATCAGATATTGGGTAACCGGAGCGATGGAATCGGCTTTCGGTTCAAAGGCATAGTAAACAGCACCTCGGAAAAAATGATCGGTACTGTCTGTCAGATGGAATTGAATGGGAGAGATACAATCTCCTTTTAAGAGAAATAACGAACCATATACCTGTTTCTCCGGATTCTCAAAGACTTTTTCTTGAACGTCCTGGATACGCTGCTGTCTGTCGACCAGCTTATAACTGTCTTGCAGCGATTGCCCTATTTGTTTCCCTCGCAGATAACTGCAATAAATAGTAGCATGCAGTTCGGGATAGGTCAGATTGACCCATCCGTTCTTTGCTGCCAATACCGACGAATCCACTTTTGCTTCCTGTGAAATGTCAAACGAATAAGGCAAAGACGGAAGAGACAACGGCATATATGTAGCTTTCTTCGGTTCTATACGGAAATAGCCTCTGGGCTTGGGACTATAATCTGTACAGCCAATCCCGATTGCTAATGTGAGAAACATTCCTGCTCGGACGACTAAGCCATATCTTTTATTCCTCTTCTTTGTCATCTTCCGAGGCATTAATCACATTGAATTTTACTTTCAGGATACGACGATTATCCATTTCCAATATTTGGAAACGATAATTCTTGTATTCAATAACTTCCCGCCGACGCGGAAAGTCTCCTTTGATTTCAAGCAATAATCCCGCCAAAGTCTCCACCTCTTCAGTGATCTTTTCGAACTCGGCCGGATCCGTATCAGTAGCTCGGAAGAAATCCGTAAGCTGGATTTTCGCTTCAAAGATATAACTGCCATCGGCCAGTCGGATGTATTGCTTTTCATCTTCATCGTATTCGTCTGAAATTTCACCGACAATTTCTTCCAGAATATCTTCCATCGTTACGATACCCGAAGTACCTCCGAACTCATCCACAACGATAGCCATGTGTATTTTGTTAGTCCGGAATTCTTCCAGCAGGTCGTCAATCTTTTTCGTCTCAGGCACAAAGTAAGCAGGTCTGATCAGACTTTGCCACCGGAAGGTTTCAGGTTTGTCCAGATAGGGCAGAAGATCTTTGATATACAAGATGCCTTTGATATTATCTTCTGTACCGGAATAAACCGGAATACGTGAATATCCGCACTTGATAATCGTATCAATGACTTCCTTGAAATTAGCCTTGATATCGAGATCTTCCATATCCAGTCGGGAAGTCATGATCTCATCAGCTGTCTTGTTATAGAATTTGATGATTTCAGCCAGCATCTCTTTTTCTTCCGGAATAGCTTTGGACGTTAATTCGAGAGCTTTGCTCAATTCATCTACCGAAATATCATATTTCTTTTTAGCCAATGTCTTGTTGATGGTAGAAGTAGAATGAACCAACAATGCTGCCAGAGGCTTACAAATCTTCTGGATGTTCAGCAGGGTAGGCGCTGCCTTGTGAATGAAAGGCAAAGTGTTTTGCTTTGCGTATATTTTAGGCATGATCTCCCCAAACAACAACAAGAGGAATGTCAGGACAATTGTTTCCAACACAAATCCAAGCATGGGAACATTCGAAAAGTCCAGCCATTCGTTGATACCATATGTACATAACATGACGATGGCTACATTGACGAAATTATTGGCTATTAAGATCGTGGCCAATAGAAACTCGGAATTGTTGAGTAAATCCAGAATGACAGAATCAGCGGGATGATTCCCTTCTTTGATTCGGTTGATATCGTTAGGCTTTAAAGAGAAGAAAGCAACTTCGGAGGCTGAGATAAAACCTGAGGCAAATAAAAGTAAAACAGCCAGCGCCAAGGCGATGACAGGACCTGCTGTCAGATCCTGTACACCTACTTGGCTAAATATTTCTGATATATAATCTGAGTCCAAGGAATTTTCTTTTAGTTAGACATGATCAAAATGGCAGATCATCTGCTTCATTTGATTCTGAAAATGATGGGGACGGCGATTGTATGGCCGTTCCAGGCTGCTGATAACCGGTATTGGGTTGTACAGGCTGAGACATGGTGTTGCTCGTGTTTGTGGCAGTTTGTGCCATAGACGAATCAGCAGGACGAGATCCTGTACTGTAAAATTCAATACGGTCGGCATGGATTTCGGTTACATAACGTTTGATGCCATTCTGGTCATCGTAAGTTCTGGTCCGGATTTTCCCTTCCACATAAAGGCCGGATCCTTTTTTTACCCATTTTTCTACAAAAGAGACTAAATCTCTTCTGGCAACGATATTATGCCACTCTGTACGTTCAGGGATAACAGTTCCATTAGCTAAGGTATATCCTCTTTCTGAGGTGGCAAGTGGAAAACTGGCAATAGCCGAACCGCTGTCGAAATAACGGACATCCGGATCTTTTCCCACATTTCCGATAAGAATAACTTTGTTTAAAGACATAATGTTATTTATTTAATGAATGTACAAAGAAACACAAATTTGGTTAGTTGGACAAATCTAATGAATGAAAAACGCAACTCTTTTATAGAACGCATAGCCGAAAAGAGATTAATGGGTAAAATCCGAATATTAAAAAAGAGGATAGGATTGAAATCGATTTTAAAAGTAACGAGAATTGAATCTGATTTTCGTTGGATTCAAAAATGATTCCAGTTAATTTTATGTCCAAGGCTGTGTCTTTTCTTGTAATTTGTGTATTCATTCAAGATTAACTAAAGAGTAATCAAAAATATTTGTTGTTCTGTGCGAAAAAATATCATTTTTATTTCTTTGATTAATAGGATATTATGAAAATAGATGAAAAATAATTCAAAAAAAGTATCTCAAAAGTTTGGTAGTTCAAAAATAAGTCGTACCTTTGCATCGCAATTGAGAAACAAACCAACACTCAATGAAAGCAAAAACGGGGTGTAGCGCAGTCCGGTTAGCGCACCTGCTTTGGGAGCAGGGGGTCCCAGGTTCGAATCCTGGTACCCCGACGAAATTAAAAGAGCTGACACAATAAGTTTCAGCTCTTTTTTTATATCCAAAACCTAATGCAATAGTTGATATTGGATCAACGTAAAAATATGAGGGATTAGAAATTTAAGCATAAATATTGCAAAGTCTGAAGAGAAAGAAAGCTTTGTCTTTAACCCCTCTGAACTGAGAACGAAAGTTCTTTATTTTAGCATTGAAGGACTCAGAAGCTGCATTAGTAGACCGCTTGTCGAAGAAGTTTATGATTTGCTGATAATGGGTTTGTATGGATCTAGCTACTCTGCCGAAAGTAAGGAATCCGGATTTGTCTACTTCATCGTACCATCTTGCAAGTCTGGTTAAGGCCGTATCCTTATGCCTGCACTGGTGATATATCAGCCCAAGTCTCATTGAAAGATAATA
>NZ_JAKZMM010000014.1 GCF_022809355.1 Parabacteroides faecalis
CGAATTATAGGGAAGATTAGCGCACTTACAATCCTACAATACATCAACTATAAAAACAACAAACCCATTGGCAAAGTTAAATATGCGCTAATTTAATTCCGCCAACGGGTTCTATATATAATATTGTGTCTGCAAATTCATTATGCTCTCAAGTCCTTTTACTTTTAAATCAAAAGGCTTATTCCTCACCATAAACAAGAACCATAAGCCGAGAAAAAACTCAGAGACTAGAAAACTGTTCTATTTTTCAGGCAACAAATGTAGTAAAAAATTTAAGTTTCGGCGTCTGCGTTCCGTTTTGATTACTGAGTTTATGAGTTTTTAAGTTGTTTATGCCCGATTCATCTGCCGGATAAACTGGCCATCTTAATTTGCCATTTGAAAAATAAAGCCTATTTTTGTGTTGATTGAAAAGCAAAATGTAACGATTAATCGTAAAAAAACAGGATAAAATGGAAGAAAAGAAAGATCAGATGAGCGGTTTGCCCGAAAATGCGTACCGCGAACTTAAAGAAGGAGAAGAATACCAACCCATGATGCGTCCGGATAAAACCTATCGGGAAGTAACGCCTTGGTCGGTTGGTTGGGGATTGGTTATGGCTGTCGTATTCAGTGCCGCCGCAGCCTTTTTAGGATTGAAAGTCGGACAGGTATTCGAAGCTGCCATTCCGATTGCCATCATTGCCGTCGGACTTTCCAGCGGATTCAAGCGGAAGAATGCTTTGGGCGAGAATGTCATCATCCAATCTATCGGAGCCAGCAGTGGTGTTATCGTGGCAGGAGCCATTTTTACGCTTCCGGCTCTTTACATTCTTCAAGACAAATATCCGGAAATCACGGTCAACTTCTTCGAAGTATTCATGAGTTCGTTGCTTGGTGGTATTTTAGGTATTTTGTTATTGATCCCTTTCCGCAAGTATTTCGTTTCGACCATGCACGGAAAATATCCTTTCCCGGAAGCAACAGCTACCACGCAGGTGTTAGTTTCGGGTGAAAAAGGCGGTAACCAGGCTAAGCCGTTGATCTTTGCCGGACTGATCGGTGGTTTATACGACTTCATCGTTGCTACTTTCGGCGGATGGAGCGAAACTGTCAGTACAACGATAGTCAGTGCCGGAGCAACCTTGGCAGAAAAGGTAAAACTGGTAATGAAGGTTAATACCGGTGCAGCCGTATTGGGATTGGGTTACATCATCGGACTCAAATATTCTTTAATTATATGTGCCGGTTCCTTCCTGGTTTGGCTCATCATCATCCCGGTGATGTCGGCAGTCTTCAGTACCGACGTTCTGACTTTAGGAAATGACGCCATCACCGCAACGGTAGGAAGTATGAGTGCTGAAGAAATCTTTACCACCTACGCCCGCCACATCGGTATCGGTGGTATTGCCACAGCCGGTGTGATCGGAATCATCAAATCGTGGGGAATCATTAAAGGAGCCGTAGGATTGGCCGTTAAGGAAATGAATAATAAAGGAGAAGCCAATATGGAACGTTTACCTCGTACGCAACGGGATATCCCGATGAAGATCATTTCTATGGGAGTTGTCGGAACGTTGATCGTAACAGCCTTCTTCTTTCAGTTTGGTTTGCTGGATAATCCTTTCTATGCCTTCATCGGACTTCTATTGGTAGCCGTCATCGCCTTCCTGTTTACTACGGTAGCAGCCAATGCGATTGCGATTGTCGGTACGAACCCGGTATCCGGAATGACATTAATGACCCTGATTCTGGCTTCCATCATCTTGGTTGCTTGCGGATTGAAAGGAACAGCCGGAATGGTTTCAGCCCTGATTATCGGAGGCGTTGTTTGTACAGCTTTGTCTATGGCCGGAGGTTTCATTACCGACCTGAAGATCGGATATTGGCTGGGTACTACACCGGCAAAACAAGAGACTTGGAAATTCCTGGGAACGCTGGTTTCGGCAGCTACTGTCGGCGGAGTTATCCTGATCCTGAATCAGACTTACGGATTTACCAGCGGACAGTTGGCAGCTCCGCAAGCCAATGCCATGGCAGCCGTAATCGAACCATTGATGAGTGGAGCCGGTGCTCCTTGGGCTCTTTACGGTATCGGTGCCGTACTGGCTATTGTGCTTAACTTCATGGGTGTTCCGGCACTGGCATTTGCCTTGGGTATGTTTATCCCGTTGGAACTGAATACACCGTTGTTGATCGGCGGTGCTATTAACTGGTACGTTGGAAGCCGGAGTAAAGACCAGGCATTGAACAATGCCCGCCTGGAAAAAGGTACGTTGCTTTCATCCGGATTCATTGCCGGTGGAGCCTTGATGGGTGTTGTCAGCGCAGCTCTTCGTTTTGCCGGAGTCGATTTATATCAAGCTGATTGGGCCGGAAGCAAGGGAGCCGAAGTCTTGGCCATCTTCATGTATTTGGCCTTGATGGCTTATCTGACCTACAGTTCATTGCGGGCTAAGAAAGAAACCAATTCATAATCCCTTCGCTCGAAGGGACGATTACCCTTAGCAGTAAGGGAGACTTTCCCTTACTGTTGAGGGAAGATCTCCCTTAGAACGGAGGGAACATTTCCCTTCACACGAAAGGAATACAATCAAACACCAATAAAAGAAAGGAATAACACACAAATCATGCGAGCACCAATTATTTATGTAGGCATTTTGACCCGCAAAGCCATTACGTTTACCTTCAATCAGGAATACGTCATGGTAGAAGATGGAGCTTTTCTGAAAGGCGAACAACGGGCGATACTTATCGACGGGAAAATCGTCTTCAACGGGAAAATGTATAACCAGCTTTTCTTCGAGCCTACTTCGCCGGATGCTACATTCGACTTGCAGGCCGTAACCATCGGTGTAGATTTTCACTGGCAACAGCAGGAAGACCAACGCTTCCAGGGAGCACTCGAAATTACTCCCTCGAAAGAAGGTCTGGTAGCAATCAACCATATAGACCTTGAACAATATCTGACGTGCGTGATTGCTTCTGAGATGAATGCCCGTTCTCCAAGAGAATTTCTGAAAGCCCATGCCGTTATTTCCCGAAGCTGGGTATTGGCACAGATCGAAAAGAAGCGTAAACAGACGGAACATCCGCAGAGTTGTTTCCGGGACAATGAGAAACTGATCCGTTGGTACGACCGCGAAGACCATACCTTATTTGATGTCTGCGCCGACGATCATTGCCAGCGTTACCAAGGTATGACACGTGCGGCCAAGAATCCGTATATTCAAGCCATCATCAAAGCGACGAGGGGAGAAGTACTTACTTACGAAGGAGAAATCTGCGACACTCGCTTCTCAAAATGCTGCGGTGGCGTTACCGAAGAGTTTGAACATTGTTGGGAACCGGTTCATCATCCTTACTTGTCGAGTGTAACCGACTGTCCCAATACCGAACCTGTTCCAGACTTAACACAAGAAGCAGAAGCCGAGAAATGGATCCGTTCTTGTCCTCCAGCCTTTTGTCAGACAAGCGACACGGATCTGCTCTCAATAATTCTCAACCAATACGATCAGTCCACGAACTTTTACCGTTGGGAAGTCAGTTATTCACAGGAGGAACTCAGCGAACTGATTTACCGGAAAAGCGGTATTCCTTTCGGAAAGATCATCGACTTGCTTCCCCTGAAGCGCGGGAAGTCCGGTCGGATAGAAGAATTGAAGATCGTCGGCTCAGAACGTTCTTACATCATCGGAAAGGAATTGGAAATACGCCGGATCCTATCCGAATCCCATCTGTACAGTTCAGCTTTCGTCGTTGACCGGTTCTTTGAAGAAGATCCGCAAATTCCGGTTCGCTTTGTATTGAAGGGAGCCGGCTGGGGACATGGAGTCGGTCTCTGCCAAATCGGGGCAGCCGTGATGAGTACGCAAGGATATGATTACCGGCAGATATTAACCCATTACTTTCCTGGATCCATTCTGGACAAACGCTATTAAAGATGAACAGCTACCTGATACTTCTGATTATCGCCCTCTATTTCGGGCTGCTGCTATTCATTGCCTGGCTGACCGGACGGAACAGCAGTAATGAAGCCTTTTTCCTGGGGAACCGAAAGTCGCCTTGGTATATCGTTTCCATCGGGATGGTAGGTACGTCGCTTTCGGGTGTAACCTTCGTTTCCGTACCGGGCATGGTACGTGGCATTGATATGACGTACATGCAGACCGTATTGGGATTCTTTGTCGGTTACATCCTCATCGCACAAGTTCTCTTACCATTATATTATAAGCTGCAACTGACGTCTATCTATTCCTACCTAGAAGAACGGATCGGACGATACAGTTACAAGACGGGAGCTTCCTTTTTCCTTCTCTCCAAGATGGTCGGAGCAGCCGCCCGGCTTTATCTGGTCGTACTGATCTTGCAGCATTACGTATTCAGTACCTGGAATATTCCATTCGGCATAACGGTTGTCATCAGTATCTTTCTGGTATGGTTATACACATTCCGAAGCGGTATCAAGACGATTATCTGGACCGATACGATTCAAGCCATCTGTCTGGTGGCCATGTTGGTGGTTATTATCTGGCAAGTCAAGGACAAACTGGGACTTGACATGGCTGGTATGGTAGATGCCATCGGTAAAGATTCGCACTTCCGGATCTTCGAGTTCTCCGACTGGCATAGCACCCAGCATTTTGCCAAGCAGTTCTTCAGCGGTATCTTCATTACCATTGTAATGACCGGTCTCGATCAGGATATGATGCAGAAGAATCTCTCCTGCAAAAGTCTGAAAGATGCTCAGAAGAATATGTACACATACGGCTTCGCTTTCACGCCGGTCAACTTCCTTTTCCTTTCCCTAGGTGTCTTATTGTTAATCCTGGCCGAGAAAGAACAGATTGCCTTACCCGCGATGAGCGATGATATTTTACCCATGTTTTGCACATCAGGTATCTTGGGTAGCAGTATCCTGATCTTTTTTACCATCGGTATTATTGCAGCCGCTTTCAGCAGTGCCGACTCGGCTCTGACGGCTTTGACAACTTCTTTCTGTGTCGATATTCTGGGTGTTACCCACCAAGAACCCAGACAAGCCAAAAGAACACGACTGAAAGTTCATTTGCTGATCTCCATCCTGTTCGCCCTGATCATTATCATCATCCGGGAAGTGAACGACCGAAGTATTATTGATGCCATTTACATGATCGCCTCATACACATACGGTCCGTTGTTAGGTCTGTTTGTTTTCGGACTTTTCACCCAAAAGCATCCAAGAGACAAATTTGTTCCGTATATTTGCATCGCCTCTCCGTTGATCTGCTTTTCCACCAGCTATCTGGTAGAGAAATACATCGGATATACATTCGGATACGAGATGCTCATGCTGAACGGCCTTATAACCTTTACGGGACTTTGGCTGTTATCCTATAAACATCAAACGAAATAATATAAAACATGGAAATAAAAAGCGCAGAATTTGTAATCAGTAACACCGACGTTAGGAAATGTCCGGAAGGAACACGGCCGGAATATGCGTTTATCGGACGAAGTAATGTGGGAAAATCATCCCTTATCAACATGCTGACAGCCCGTAAAGGTTTGGCCATGACTTCCCAGAAACCGGGGAAAACGCTTTTGATCAATCATTTCCTCATCAATAAGGAATGGTTTCTGGTTGACCTTCCTGGATACGGATTTGCCCAACGGGGAAAAGAAGGACGCGAGAATATCCGCCGCATCATCGAAAGCTATGTCTTGCAACGTCCACAGCTGACCTGCCTGTTTGTCTTACTGGACTGTCGCCACGAGCCTCAGAAAATAGACTTGGAGTTTATGGAATGGCTGGGAGAGAATGAAGTTCCGTTTGCGATCATCTTCACTAAGATTGACAAGATCAGTCGGGGCAGACTGACAGAAAACCTGAACAAATACAAAGAGCGCCTCTTGGAAACCTGGGAAGAATTGCCTCCTATCCTATTATCATCCTCTGAAACCAAAGACGGACGGGAAGAGATTCTGGATTACATCCAATCCATCAATCGCCAACTGCGGGATGAACGACTGGCGATGGAAAACTAAACCAAGCTTACCTATCATTGGAAAGCATATTCCCAACGAATAGCTTTCAAATGAGTAATAGAAATAAGAAAAAATGGACAGCGGCCTTTCGGTAACTGTCCATTTTTATTTACTTATAATCTTTCCGATAAGAAATCTTGGTGGCTGTCGGGAAATCGGCGGGAACTTTTTGGGTTACCTTTCCGGTTGCCGCCCATTCAGAACCGCGCAGTAACAAGACCTGAAATCCGGTACACTGCATGGCGGGATTGTTTTCCAACGTTTCGCCGGCATGTCCTAACATCAGGTGGAAAATCCGGGCTTTCCCATAATCAACTGTAAAGACCAGCGGTTCTTCGCGACCTGAACCACCTTTATCTTTCAGGGCAAAAGCGGTGTACATCAATGTGCCGATATTGGCAGGACCACGCATCCGGTCATAGAGTTCGTCTTGCGCATGCATCCATTGTTCGGGTAAACCTTTCAGAACCGGATGTCCTTGGCTACGTGTCGTCAATACATATTCACGCTGCGAGCCGTGTGAACCGCCCGGACCTGCCGTCATGTCTTTCTTCAGCTGATTGTTTTCCCAATAGGCATACGGGCCCGACTTTTCATCTCGTCCTTCCCAACCACCTAATGCGCAAATCTCATTATACTCTTTCCAGTTGGGGAAAGAATTGTTGGCAGCATGATAAATCACCACGCCTCCGCCTTTCTTGACATATTCTACAAATGCTTGATTGGTCTTTTCAGGCCACGGATCACCGTTATAATCGAGTACTACCAATTGATAGGCTGAGAAGTCGGGTGTAAAAGCCGACATATCTTCTCCTTTCTGAGGAGAAATAGCCAAGTCAACTTGAAATAAGCCGGAGTTTTCCAGAATCTTCTGGATGGCAATGTGGCTAACCGGCCAGTTGTGGTTGTTTTGTCCGGTTACGACCAACGTCTTGATAGGTTTCTGAGCCCAGACAGAAAAGATTCCCAGCATAAAGGCCGCCAGGAGAAGCCCTATTTTCTTGAACTGTTTCATGATATTATAAAGATTTTATAGGCACAGATTACACGGATTTCACAGATTCGATTATCCTTCTATATCCGTGAAATCCGTGCCTAAAATTAACACACTACTTATTATTAGCGTAAAGGAATATACTGTACAAAGGCTTCCATCGCTTCATAAGAAGCCAAGCCTAACTGCCGATACAAATCAGCCGTTGCCCGGTTGCGGTCTTCTGCACGCTGCCAGAACAGACGTTCGTCGTCGCCCAGATAAGGAGCGCTTTCAGCCTGCGACTGATGTTTCAGGATCGCATTCCGTTTGTGACGCAACTCTTCCGGAGAAATAGGAACGGCCATCTCGATGTGGTCCATTTCCCATTCAGCCCAAGCTCCGCGATACATCCAGATACGACAAGCTTTCAGCCAGTCTTCGTCCTTGATTTCATCGACAGCAGCCAAGATTGCATCCAGACAAACCTTGTGCGTACCATGCGGGTCTGCCAAATCACCAGCTACAAAGATCTGATCCGGCTTCAATTCTTCCAACAGGTTCTTGATAATATCCTTGTCGGCTTCGCTGATCGGGTTCTTCTTCACCAAACCAGTCTCATAGAACGGCAAGTCGAGGAAGTGAATATGGCTATCATCCTTGATACCTGTATAACGGCAGGCATGGCGCGCTTCTTCCCGACGGATCGTTCCTTTCATAAAGAGGACATCCGGACGTTCGGCTGCGTCATTTTCCACCTTTTCATAACGCAGGTAACGGATAATCTCATCCGCTTTATCCTTGATTGTTGTATCTGAAGGAGAATACTTGCTGCATACATCACGCAGATATTCACAATAACGAACCACTTCTTCATCACCTACGGCAATATTTCCTGAAGTCTGGTAAGCTATGTGCACATCATGATGCTGATCGCACAAACGACGGAAGGTTCCACCCATCGAAATCACATCATCATCGGGATGCGGACTAAAGATCAATACGCGTTTCGGATATGGAGTAGCCCGTTCCGGACGATCGGTATCATCAGCATTCGGCTTTCCGCCCGGCCAACCTGTAATCGTATGCTGAATATCGTTGAAGATCTTAATATTTACATTATAGGCAGAACCATACAAAGCCAATAATTCACCCAAGCCGTTTTCACTGTAATCCTTGTTGGTCAGTTTCAGGATCGGCTTACCGGTTTTCTGGCATAACCAGACAATGGCACGACGAATCAACTTATTATCCCATTCGCAGCTTGTCACTAACCAAGGATGACTGATACGAGTCAAGCTATAAGCAGCCGACAGATCAACAATCGCTTTCGCATTCTGATGAATCTGCAGATAAGTAGAAGGAGTACCGTCGCTGATCTTTCCTTCGATCGTTTCCTTCATAATAGCAGCCTTTTCATCACCCCAAGCCATTAGAATAACACTGCGAGCCTTCAGCATCGTCGAGATTCCCATCGTAATGATACCAGCCGGAACATTATCGGTCGAAGCAAACGTAGCAGCAGCCTCTTTACGAGACGCTCCTTCCAGCAATACCATCCGGGTACGTGAACTCTGTAATGTACCAGCCGAGTTAAACATGATATTACTATTTGAGCCTATTCCCAACAACATACAGTCGATCCCTCCGACTTGTTGTATCTTCTCTTCATATTGGGCGCAGAACTCCAGAATAGCATCTTTAGGCATACGGCCATCGGGATAATAAATATTCTCCGGCAATATATCAACCTGATCAAATAACTCGGCTTTCAGACGGTTTACAACTCCGCTCGTAGATGATGACAAAGGATAAAACTCATATTCAACGAAAACGATGACATGACGGAAACTCAACTGTTCCTCTTTATGCATCCGTACCAGCTCCTTGTAAACACTTTCCGGAGAGCGGCCACCCGGCAACGCCAGTACAAACTTCTGTCCAGCCTCTTGTTTCTTCCGGATTTGGGCAGCTATCTCTTTGGCAACGGCAAACGAGCCTTCCTCCATCGATTCGTAAATAGTAGTCGGCACTTTTTCCAAACGGGTCAGCACCGAATGTTCAAACGCATTTTCCGGACGATAATACCGGGTAGGAATGCGTGTCAACGTAATTTGCGAACTTAAATTTGTTTTCATCATATTATTGTTTAAGATGTATTATTTATTTTACTCTATAAAGGAACAAATTATTTTCGGGATTTGTTGTCTTTTGTCGGGAAAAATCCAACGCGGATCCATACGGTTCAACTCTTTTGATAGGCCAGCGGAGTCATTCCGGTCATCCGTTTGAAGAACTTGCAGAAGAAAGAGGTATTGGGGAAATTCAGCTCATCAGCTATCTGATAAATCAATTTGTTGCTGTATTTCAGTAAGACTTTCGCCTCGATAATAACGGCTTCGTTAATCCAGTCCATCACCGTCCGGTTGCTGGCTTGCCGAATCAGACTGTTCAGATACCGAGGAGTAAGACATAGCTTGTCGGCATAGAAAGACACATTCCGTTCCTGACTGGCATATTGATTGACCAACTGGATGAACTGATTGAATACTTGCTCCTGCCGCGACTGGTGTTTCTCTTCGTACAGCATCTGTTCTTGCAACAGGCAGGACAAATAATGAAACAAACCAAATACCAAGTGACGGATTACCTCCCGTTGCCAGCCTTTGGTCTGCAAGGTTTGCCAAATCGTCTGATAATATTGTTCCACACAAAGTGCTTCTTCCTCTTTCAAGGGAAGAAATACATTCAGCATTCCGTTCAAATACTTCTGCAGCAAATCGGAAGGCTTGGGCTCGCAGATAAAATCATTCTGGAAAACCAAGAATCGTACTTGCTCGGCTTTGGATATATCCTCAATCTGCGCAATTACGCCCGGCGAAAGGATAACAACAGCCGGCGCTTTTACATGGAAAGTCTGTAAGCGGACATGCATAATACCTTCTCCTTTCAAGAGCAAGACGATACGCCCTTCCGTTAACCGGTACGGCAGTCCACGAACCATCCGCGTACGGATCTCTTCATCGACCGCATTCAGTATGCCGAATTCCGGCAACAGAATGCGGTTCTTATTTCGCATATCTATCTGAAAGCGGTTAATCTCTTCCAGACCTAACCTGATGGGCTGATTGTTTTTCATGGCTATTCATTCAGACACTCGCCTGCTGAGAGATCAAATAAGCTGTATAAGCCACATAACAAACCACCAGCAAAGCACCTTCGATACGAGTGATGGTCCGTTTCTTGAAGAACCAGCCAACCAGCCAGAATAGCAGAGAGGAACCAATCAATACGGCTACATCTACATTATTGATATTCCCCATCGGCAACGGAGAAACGCTTGCACTACAACCCAGCACGAAGAAGATATTGAATAAATTACTACCAATTACGTTTCCAATGGCTATACCTGAATTCTTCTTCAAGGCTGCCGTGATAGAGGTTGCCAATTCAGGTAAAGAAGTTCCACCGGCAACCAATGTCAAACCAATGATGGACTCACTGACGCCTAACGAACGGGCAATCCCACTGGCGCCTTCTACAAACAATTGTCCGCCACCAATCAGTCCGGCCAGACCACCCAAGATAAACAAAGCGGATTTCCAACCCGGCATCTCTTTGATCTTCTGTTCTTCACCAGATTCAGTATCCGATCCGTTGCGGGCAATGGCAAAGGTATAACGCATGAAGATCAAGAAAAAGGCCAGCAATACCAAACCATCAATCCGACTGATGACGTTCACCGACCCACCGTCTAATAAAATGTCGTTGGCAAAGAAAGCCAGGACAAACGACGATAAAATAACCAACGGTATTTCCTTACTCATCGTGCCCTCGCCTACTTTCATAGGCAAGACCAAAGCTGTACAACCAATAATCATCAGGATATTGAAGATATTACTTCCGACTACGTTACCGATAGCCATTTCCGCACTGCCTTTGATGGACGACAACAAACTGATGACCAATTCGGGGGCTGATGTACCGAAAGCCACAATAGTCAAACCAATTACCAAATCCGAAATCCGGAATTTCTTTGCCACGGCTGCCGAGCCGTCGGTCAATGCATTGGCGCCTATCAGAATAAGCGCCAATCCTCCTATCAAACAGATTAAATCTAACATGTATTTTATATTAAACTATACGTTATCTTATTCATACCAAACGGGACCCGGCTTGTTGCCCATAACAAAATGAATCGTATCGCCCTGCATAATCATCTCGTGGGTGATATAACTCTTGTTGTATGGCTGTCCGTTTACAGTAACCGACTGGATATAGATATTTTCATCACTCACATTCTCTGCCCGGACAACAAAGGTCTTGCCGTTTGCCAAATACATCTTCACTTCGGGGAAGATCGGCGAACCGATTTCATATAGTCCGCTTATCGGATCTACTGGATAGAATCCCATGGCACTGAATACATACCACGATGACATCTGTCCGCAATCTTCGTTACCGCAAATACCGTCTGGCGTATTCTTATATAAAGTATGCATTACCTGAGCTGCATATTGCTGCGTCTTCCAAGGCTGCTTTACCCGATTGTATAAATAAATCACATGATGACCCGGTTCGTTGCCATGCGCATACTGGCCAATCATTCCGGTACTGAAAATCGGCAGCTTGCTCTTGTCGGCCGTTTCATACGTGAACATACTGTCCAGACGTTCGGCAAAGCGGGCTTCACCTCCGGTCAGTTCAATCAGGCCATCGATATCATGGGCTACCGACCAATAGTATTGCCATCCATTACTTTCACAAATATCTTCGATATAGGCTTCCGGATCATAGTTCGGGATAAAGTTTCCTTTCGAATCACGCGGCTGCATGAACGAAGTCTCCGGATTGAATACGTTTCTATAGTTTTGTGAACGGCGATAGAACTCGTCGGCAATCTCCTTCTCTCCCATCGCTTCTGCCATACGGGCGATGCAATAATCATCGTAGGCATATTCCATTGTCTTCGACATCGACCAGTTTTCATGATCACATGCTACATAACCTTTTTCCTTATAGAAACCAATCGAACGATAATCATCCCGGTTGGCTGTTGTTACGCAAGCTTCGAGGGCTTTTACCGGATCAAAGTCGCCGATTCCTTTCAGATAAGCATCCACAATTACCGGAACCGCATGATAACCGATCATCATATCGGTCTCCCAACCATACAGGTTCCACAACGGAAGCGCTCCGTTCTGCTCATAAAAATGAAGGAAACACTGAATCATATCGCTTACCCGCTCCGGCTGGAGATAGGTAAACAACGGATGAGAAGCACGATACGTATCCCATAAAGAGAAAGTCGAATAGTTTGTCCATCCTTCAGCCTGATGTACTTGTCCGTCCGGACCAAAATACGAACCATCTACATCCGAATAGATTGTCGGTGCCAGCATCGCATGATACATCGCCGTATAGAAAATCGTTTTCTTATCGGCATCATCAGATGTCACCTCGATCTTCGCCAGTTCTTTCGTCCAATTCTCCTGAGCCTGCTTCATATAGAAATCAAAGTCATCCTTCGGAGCTTCGGCTTCCAGGTTGCGGGCCGCAGCTTCCATACTGGTACCCGACAGTGCTGTCGTTACCAGAATTTCTTCGTTTTGCTTGGTCTTGAAATCGAAACGGGCAATGGCAGCCGTACCGATACGTCCTTTGTCCTTCGTCGTGATGGCGGTTGTATCCAGCTGGAAGGCATCAAACGGACGGGAGAAACGGGTTTGGAAATAGATGTATTGCTTCGGCGACCAGCCCCATGAATGGCGATATCCGCGGATGGTGCACGAATCGACTACTTCGATATGCGAATCGGCAGTAAAGTCCCAGTTCATCGCTTTCTTCAGATTCAAGAAGATAGACGATTCTGCTTCGGGGAAGGTATAACGCTGGATACCGCAGCGCTCTGTTGCCGTCAGTTCTACATTAATATTATAGTCTTTCAGTAATACCCGGTAATATCCGGCAGAAGCCGACTCGTCATTATGCGAGAACGAAGAATAAATTCCCAACGGTTCTGCTCCCGTCTTATACGGATTCGTGACGGGCATAAAGGAAATATCATATAAGTCACCGGCACCTGTTCCTGAAAGGTGTGTATGACTAAATCCGGCAATTGTCGAATCCGGATAGTAATAACCGGAGATACGGTCCCAACCCGGCAATCCGTTGTCCGGGCTCAATTGCACCATACCAAACGGTACCTGAGCTCCCGGATAGGTATTTCCGGTAAAGTCTGTACCGATCATCGGATTCGTATATCCGATCAAATCTTCCTCAACCTTTTCTTGAGGTGCAGGTGTACACGCCAACCCCATGCACAACGGCAAGGCGAACCAGAAAGCATATTTGTGTTTCATGCTTATGAATGTATTAATTGTTTATAGTTTTCATCTTTGCAAATGTATAGAAAAATCAGATGGAATACAACCACATCCCGCCAAAACGTTCGCGGCGCAGCTTCCCTTCTTCAACCATCCGGCGCAAATCGACCGAGGCTTTGTTGCGTCCGCATTCGTTGAGCGAAGCATATTCCTTTCCAGTGATATGAGGATGTTCCTGCAAATAAGCCAAGGTACGTTCTTCCCGCTCTGTATCTGTCAGTCCCGAAGGTGTCTCTTCGTCCACCCGCCTCAACGACATCGCACGCAAACGTTCACGTAACTTACCCGACGACCGGAAATGAACATCCCGAAAACGAATGGATTCAGCCCGAACTTTCTTGTCTTCAAGCGGACGATGTGTCAGAACGGCGCTGAAAGTTCCTATCCCTTCAAGCTCTACATTCCGGCCGTTATTCAACGACTCGACAATCAGATCCTGCAACACTTGCAAAGCCGCCTTCAAATCGGCTGGCGACAAAGCCGTCCGCTCGCGTACCTGATCGATCAGTTCACCTGAACGGGCCGTCATTTCAGGAGCAAAACGCGCATGATATAATACCTTTCCGTCCGATTTACGGGCAGTCAAATTCTTTACCAACTTGTAATTTGCTGTCATTATTCCCCTTCCTTTCTGTTTATTCCTCCGTACCGTTATCTGTTTCCTCCCGGGAAACTAATACCTGTCTAACGGAGATTTATGTTAAAACCAACGAGACCTTATCCTTCCTCCGGTCGAAGGATGGGTTTCCTCCGATCGGGGGACACTATTCCTCCGGTCGAAGGATGGGTTTCCTCCGATCGGGGGACACTATTCCTCCGGCCGAAGGACACCTTTCCTTCGATCGGAGGAAAGATAACATCCTGTATGCAAAGATATAGTTTGTAACGAGAAAAGCAATAAGGATCAACAGATTTATACGAAAGTTACCGACAAAAAAAGATCGCCCCGACAGAGATTCAATCTGCCGAAGCGATCTTTCTATTCAGATAAATGAACTTTATTGTTTTTATTCCGTTTCGAGCGCCGTTTCTTCCTCGTCTTCTTTCGGTGCTTTCTTTACGAAGAATGCACTCAACTCATATAGCCCATAAAGCGGGAAAAAGACGATACCCAACGTAAACGGATCACTACTTGGCGTAATAAAGGCAGCAGCTACCAACAAAGCGACAATGGCATGCCGGCGGTACTTGTGGAAGAATGAGCGGTTCAACACACCAACCTGCGACAAAAGCCACGACACGAGCGGCATCTCAAAGACGATTCCCATCACAAAAATAAGCATCAGGAAATTGTCCATATACGAATCCAAAGATACTTGCTCGACAATCGCTTCACTCAACTGATAAGTAGCCAAAAACCGAAGCGTCATCGGAAACACCAGGAAGTAACCAACAGCACAACCAACGAAAAACATGATTGTACCGCACATAAATACCCAGCGGACGTTTTTCTTTTCGTTCTCATACAAAGCCGGACTGATAAACTTCCAGATCTCGTACATCATATACGGGAATGTCAGTAAAAGAGCCAGCCAGAACGAAGTCGTCATGTGGGTAAAAAACTGCGACGCCAACTTGATATTGACAATATTCACATGGAAATCATCATTGCAAAAATCAGGCAGAACGGAAAGAACCGAACTGATCTTGCACATTTCCCTGTACGTAATAAAATCAGAATAACAAGGAGCCGTCACCACATTGTCAAACAACCACGGCATTACCGAGAAACCGGCAATAGCAAAGATAAATAGAGCTACAATGATGCGAAATAAGGTCCAACGAAGTTCTTCCAGGTGATCCCAGAATGACATTTCATCTTGTTGTTCCATCTTTCTTACTTACCTTTGTTTTCCGTATCGTCAACTTTGATATCTTCTTCTAAGCCCTTAACGCCGTCTTTAAAATTCTTCACTCCCTTACCCAGACCTTTCATCAGTTCAGGAATTTTCTTACCACCAAACAACAAAAGCACAATTAAAGCGATAATAATGATTTCGCCTGTTCCCAAATTTCCAATAAATAGTAAATTGTCCATGATATTATTACATTAAAAATAATCTATTAATAAATCTTTAACGGGCACAAAGATACTATTTGAAATGAATTATACCCACATTATTCGAAATTTATTACCTTTGTGCCGTCTTAAAAAACTAAAATTAGAAAATTATTAAGAAACATGAAAGCGTATGTATTCCCCGGTCAGGGCGCGCAGTTTGTAGGTATGGGCAAAGACCTGTACGACAACAATTCTCTTGCTAAAGAGATGTTTGAAAAAGCGAACGATATTCTGGGATTCCGTATTACGGATCTGATGTTCGCAGGTACAGATGAAGATTTGAAACAAACGAAAGTTACTCAGCCTGCTATCTTCCTTCACTCCGTGATCCTGGCTAAAACATTGGGCGAAGAGTTCCAGCCGGATATGACTGCAGGTCATTCCTTAGGAGAATTCTCTGCATTGGTTGCAGCCGGAGCTTTATCGTTCGAAGATGGTTTGGTATTGGTTTCAAAACGAGCCATGGCAATGCAGAAAGCTTGTGAAAAGACACCGTCAACAATGGCAGCTGTATTGGCTTTGCCGGATGCAAAGGTTGAAGAAATCTGTGCAAGCATTCAAGACGAAGTAGTAGTTTGCGCCAATTACAATTGCCCGGGACAATTAGTTATTTCAGGAACAATTCCGGGTATCGATGCTGCTTGCGAAAAGATGCTGGCTGCTGGTGCTAAACGCGCCTTGAAGCTGAAAGTAGGTGGAGCCTTCCATTCTCCGTTAATGGAACCGGCACGCGCAGAACTGGCTGCAGCCATCGAAGCTACTTCATTCAAAGCTCCGTCTTGTCCGGTTTATCAGAACGTAAGTACAAAAGGTGAAACTTGTCCGGATACCATCAAGGCTAATTTGATTGCTCAGCTGACAGCTCCGGTTCGCTGGACTCAGTCTGTTCAGAACATGATTGCTGATGGAGCTACTCACTTTATCGAATTAGGTCCGGGTGCTGTACTGCAGGGTCTGATCAAGAAGATCAACAAAGAAGTTACAACGGAAGGTAAACAATAATCTTTGCAGATTATCCTTTCCTACTCAATCATTGCCGTGTGTCGTCTGAATGATGACGGATACGGCAATGATTGATTTTTCATACGATTTATAGCTGTTTTCCATTCATGAACAACAAATATCCTTCTGCTTTATTGGAGAATGCCGTCAATGAACTGGCATCTTTACCCGGAGTCGGCCGGAAAACGGCTCTTCGACTGGCTTTACATATTCTGCGCCGGGACGTACCGTATGCAGAAAGTTTTGCCAAAGCAATCGTGGACTTGCGGCGTGAGATCAAATATTGCCGGGTCTGCCACAACATCTGCGACGAAGATATTTGTTCTATCTGTGCCAATCCGGCACGCGACCATTCATTGGTATGCGTAGTGGAGAACATTAAAGAAGTCATGGCGATCGAAAACACCGGACAGTTTCGCGGAGTTTATCATGTCTTGGGCGGAATCATTTCTCCTATGGATGGTATTGGTCCCAGCGATTTGCAAATAGACAGTCTGGTAGAACGTGTCAAGACAGGAGAAGTAAAAGAAGTGATCCTGGCCTTGAGTACGACAATGGAAGGAGATACGACCAATTTCTTCATCTACCGTAAGCTATCTCCATTCGATGTAAAGATAAGTGTCATTGCCCGTGGAGTTTCCATTGGGGATGAAATCGAATATGCCGATGAAGTAACCTTGGGCCGTTCCATCTTGAACCGGACCAGCTTCAATGATGCTATCAAACTTTAATTAATCGGTTTTCTGCATGTACGAGACTCAGTTATCTATTGTTATTGTCAATTATAATGTCAAATATTTCCTGCAACAGTGTCTGTATTCAGTACGGGCTGCCACGCAAGGACTCGAAACAGATATTTATGTAGTGGATAACCATTCGACAGATCAGTCTGTTGAATACCTGCGTCCGTTGTTTCCGGAAGTTACATTCATTGAAAACACTGAGAATGTAGGTTTCGCCAAAGCCAACAACCAGGCACTCCGGATCTGTAAAGGAGAATATGTCTTGATACTGAATCCCGATACCGTCATTGGCGAAGAATCCCTGCGAAGTCTTTACTTCTTTATGGAAGATCATCCCGAAGCCGGAGCCTTAGGACTGAAGATGATTAACGGCAATGGAATATTCCTGGCTGAGAGTAAACGTTCCTTCCCGACACCTTGGGTTTCATTCTGCAAGTTATTCGGATTATCCAAACTGTTTCCCAACTCGCCGAAGTATGCCAGCTATGCTTTACCGTATCTTTCACCCGACGAACAACACGAAGTGGATGTTCTCTGCGGTGCCTTCATGTTAATGCGTCACGAAGCCCTCGACAAGATCGGATTATTAGACGAAGACTTTTTCATGTATGGCGAGGACATTGATCTTTCCTATCGTTTTATTCAGGGAGGATACAAAAACTTCTACATGCCGGAACGGATGTTGCATTACAAAGGAGAAAGCACGCAGAAGTTATCCTATCGTTTCCTCCAACGGTTTTACGGAGCCATGCTGATCTTCTATCGGAAACATTACGCTCAGTCATCTCCGCTATTAAATGGAGCAGTCAAAGCCGCAGTTATGATCAGAGCCGGTCTGGCTTCGCTCAGTAATATAAAAGGTAAAAAGTCTGCTACACCCAGACATCGTCGCATATTGGTTGTTTGCCGGAAAGAATCTCTGGAAGAAACCAAGAAAACAATCGCCCAAAAGTTCCCAACATGTGAACATATCAACTTATGGGACTTAAATGAAGAGCGAATCACAGCAGCCATCTGTCGGAAGAACCAGATGAAACGTTTTACCGATATTGTATTTGTTTATCCGGATACCCGCTTCGAACAGATGTTCCTGCTTATGGATCTGATGCCAAACAAGCAGATGACTTATCACATCTTCCATCGAGAACATAATTTATTTGTTTCACCCGGAAAATAATTGTAGCATGACATTACTACGAGACGACCTAATCCAACTAAGAGCCATTGAGCCGGAAGACTTGGAAGTATTATACCGATGGGAAAACAATGCAGACTTATGGGAAGTAGGCGATACATTAGCGCCCTTTTCCAAATATGTATTGCGGGAATACATTGCTGAATCGTACCGGGATATTTATGACCTGAAGCAACTGCGGCTCATCATTGAGCACCAGAAAGACCAGAAAGCTGCCGGTATGATGGATCTCTTCAATTTCGATCCGTATCATAGTCGGGCTGCCATGGGCATGTTGATTGATCCCGATTACCAGCATCAAGGAATAGGAAGAAGAGCACTCAACCTGATGTTGGAATATAGCTTTTCATTCTTGAAGCTACATCAATTATATGTACACATTCCGGCACACAACAAAGCCAGTCTGCAATTATTCCTGACAAGCGGATTTAGCATTCAAGGAACCCTTAAAGACTGGCTGCATACAACAGAAGGATACAAAGACGTCTTGGTCTTGCAACGGATCAACGCAAGGTAAAAAGTTATCAATTCAAGAACGGGTCTTTCGGAAATTGAATCCAAGGCTTGTACTGTTCTCCTAAATTGACAACAGTATATTTCCAGAATGCTTCACCGGCATCTTCAAATACCCGCTGATCGTCGGAATGTCCTACGGCCCAAGAGTTAGCCTTGATTTCATCCTTCAACTGTCCTTTTCCCCAACCGGAATATCCGATGAAGAACTTCACCTTATCCGCAAAGTTATGTTCTGAAAGCATATAATCCCGCAACGCATCAAAGTCGCCATCAAAATAAAGGTGATCGTTAATAGGAAATGAATTCGGAATAACCGCATTGCCCAATGAATGAACAAAGAACAAACGGTTCGAAGCAACAGGACCACCCAGGTAAATTGGGGTTTCCGGCAGATGTTCAAGTTCAGGAAACAGCATATTGATAGTCAGTTCCGTCTTTTTATTCAGGATGAATCCCATTGATCCTGTATCTCCTGAATGCTCGACCAACAAGACAACCGAACGCTGGAAATAGGCGTCACGCAAGAAAGGTTCCGAAATCAACAAACGACCAGGTTGAGGATGCAAATCATTGTGGACGACTTTAAATATGTCATTATTAGAGATCATTCGCTTCAGTATTTGATATCATTTATTTCTTGCTACAAGATAAGGCGAATAAACGACTATTACAAATATATTGAAGCGAATTTCTAAAAAAACATGAAAATAGGTAATTGAGCTCCTATTCTTTCTTGAATTGCTTGATCAAGATGGACGGATTCACCCGCAAATAAGCTCCGGCAGAGAAGCTGTAGCTCATCGGTCTGATACTCCAGTCTTCGCCTAATGCAGCCCGGCGGTATTGCTTGTGCAAATAGAAATCAGCATCAGCTCCCAATGTGATTCCTGCTCCTAACCGACGGGCATATTCCAAGCCCAAGCAAAACATCCCTGTTGAATCAAACATTGTTCCCGGTTCATCAACAGACATAGTATTAAAGAATGGATTGGCCAACAACGGAACATAGGAGTTATTTGTCCACCACGCAGCCTTAACACGCAAGTCTTTCAGATCAGTATAAGCTTTCAGATAATATCCTTTTCCCCAGTTCAAAACTGTTTCATGCCAGGAATAGACAAAATCGGCTTCCACTCCTACCCGTTTGACAACCGGATGCGGAAGATTCCAATAAGCGCCGGCACCTATCGCTCCACATAGATATGTCTGAACTGAATTCACATGAATCGTATCAATCTCACCTCCTCGATGCTGTACCATAACTTGCAAAGGCATATAGGCATGAAACGGACTTTCTTCTTCATTCAGCTTAAGCCGTGATGACAAACCAAGCAGGAAAGCTTCCTGATGTACATCATTACGGAAGATAAAACTTTGCCAATCCAACCATACATCCAGATCAAAATGACGAGACGAGAAAAGAACCTGCAAACCAGCTTCCGGATCGGCTGTCAAGTTTAATTCCGAACTGTACAAAGGCTCTACCAGCCGATGATTACTCTTTCCATAAATATCACCAAACACAAGCGACCATTTTCCTAAATCAACTTGCGCCCGCAACCACGGCAAAGCATGAAATCCTTTCTGATACGTCTGACTGTCCCATTCTGCAATACCTTGATAAGCCGTATAAGGATAATTGAATGCGCCCCAATAATGTAATAAATGAGCACCTAATTCCAACTTAACATTTGGTAAAGGATAATACACCATCTTCGGTTGCAACCAGAAACCGGGTAACGAATAGCCTTTCTGCAATTTACCATCGTATTCATTGTCCTTGAAGTAAGTAATATTATCTACTTCTACCAGCCATTTTCCCTGATTCATTGAGTCAATCTTCGTTTCCGAACGATACAGCTTTGCATCAAGCTGTGCTCCTACCGTACAGGCTGCTCCTATCCAAACCAGCAAAAGAATCCATTTTCTCATTGTTTCCACCTTATTTTTCCGGCTGCAAATGTAAAAAAAGAATCCGAACCTATCCGTAAAGCAGGCATACCAAATGAAAGAGGCATAAAATATACTTCAAAAAACGTGCAAAATCCAAGAAAGAGGTCTTTCCCACACTTTGCACGTCTGCGAGAAGCGATTTAGGGGTCTTTCTTGCACTCTGCAAGTCGTACAAAACCCAAGAAAGAGGTCTTTCTCACACTTTGCACATCTGCGAGAAACGATTTAGAGGTCTTTCCCGCACTCTGCAAGTCGTGTAAAGCCAAAGAAAGAGGTCTTTCTCGCATTTTGCACGTTTTTCGGAATACTTTTTAGCGGACAGAATCTTTAGGTACAACCGGTGCAGACACAGAATCGGCAGGCAACGGAGGAGGTAACAGACGACGCCGGCGCTGGAACAACTCCGAGAAGCGCGTAAAGTCTTTCTTGAACATGATACCCACACCTTGTGTCGTAAGGGCTTGTTTCAAATACTGATACATGTCGTTGGCGTGATTGTAAGCCTTCAGGCGAATCT
Organism: Parabacteroides faecalis; assembly: GCF_022809355.1. Lineage (GTDB taxonomy): Bacteria > Bacteroidota > Bacteroidia > Bacteroidales > Tannerellaceae > Parabacteroides > Parabacteroides faecalis. Next base: position 21,354 of record NZ_JAKZMM010000014.1, read on the forward strand.
CGCCGCTTCGGGTCAGCTTATATTCCAGGTCAAACTCACCGATAATAGCATTCTTTTGGGTCGGATTATTCTTATATCCGAAGTTACCGTTAAAGATAAGTCGGTTGTTAAGAAGCTGACTTGAAAGCAACATCTCGACTTCGGTATCTGTAATGCCATCCTCACTGGCACGAATGTTCGTTCCGATCTGTACCTTGTCTGTTATATTATTCAGCAAGCTGGAAATCTGAGACGACAAAGCAGATGAAGCCACAGCTGTAAAATTGTTCGAGTTTTGTGCACCCGTATATTCGGGCGTATAGAATTTATTCAAAACCAAAAGATAGATAATCTGACGCGTCATCATATCATCGGTATCGATCAAACTCTTCATCTGGCGTTCCAACTCTTCATTCGAACCGGGTAATTCAAGGTCAAACGAAATACTGGGCTGACGTAACATTCCGTTCAACTGTAGCACACAGTTGACTGGAACATTCGTTCGAGCACTTTCCAAAGCCAAGCTTTGATCAAGGTCGCTCAGATTAGCTGTTACATTATAAATAGCATTGATGTCCAGATTGGCATTAAACGGGTCGCCATTGAAACTGATCATACTGCCATCCCGTATTTTAAAGTCCTTATGGATCAACTGCTGCAAACTGAAGTTGTAGTTACCGCTCTCTATTCCGAAATTACCAAAGATGCGGACATCCGAACGCGTACCGTATTGTATCTGCATACTTCCGCTTCCATAACCTTTGATACGGTCGCCGGCATTCGGATCAATAATCAGCTCAATATTGGCATCAGGTGTAATATCCAATAGGAAGTTCATGCGCAAATCCGATCCTTCCTCACTGGCAAACAACTCTCCAGCAATTGAATCACGCACGGCTTCTTCACGAAGCAAAGCCTCTTCGCGTAACTTCTTCTTATCAACGAAAGTGATGAAATCGTATTCTGAAGCTGTCGAATTACCCATAAAATTGAGATACACATGAGTATTGGGACGACTCTGCATATTGATATCGAAGTTCGTCACCTGTCCATTTCCATTAATCGCAGCCGTTCCTGTGCCATACACCTGACCATAAATCAGCGGATTCTGTTTTTCAGGGACATCATACATCAACATATTATTCGCCTGAACATTGACATGGTAATCGAAGTTCTTGAAATGAGCATGATTCACTCGTAAATCCACATGACCGGTATGATTAAACTTATCATAAAAGGCCAGATTACGTATCTGGATACTTGTTGTATCCAAATGAATGGAATCCGAGAATGTATAATAAGTATTTAAGAAACCAATGCCCATACCACCATCAGCCACATAAGCATCTCCTACCACATTCAAGGCCTTAAATGGACCAAAAAGATGGATTTTTCCGAATCCCCGTCCTTTCACTTGCTGAACTATCTTCTCCATAAAAGGCTGTAAGAAGGCAATATTAATGTCGTTAGCATCAAAATGTAAAGACAATCCAGGTTCCCGTTCTGGCGTCCGTACCGGATAGATATATCCACTTACATCAGTCCACGTTGAATCATTCTTATAGATACTTCCCAACATCAAAATACCACGTTGTGCATCGTCCCATTCATTAAACAAATTGAGGCGACCTAACCGTACATCATTGAAAGAGAAATCAGGAATCACCAAATCCGTACTTAACATCCGACTGCTGTAAAGGTCACAAATATTAAACTGGCCGGTAGCTTTCCCGGTAAATTTGACATTCTCGATATTCAGGATATCAAAGATATATCCCAGTTCGAAGTTATTCAAATCCAATTTTAAGGTATCGGTTACATCTTGAGATACCGTACCATTCAAATGCACATATTGCGAACCACGTTCTACTTCAAAATTATCGATACCAATTTTTCCTTTCCGCAAAGTCACGGATGAAGGGCGAACATACCAAGTCGTATCGTTAATCACTAGAGGTGTTTCATGCAAGGCTATTTCTGTTCTTAAGACCGGCTTGGAATCTGCAGCATCTTCTTCCGGCTCTTCCATCACAAAGCAAGTAGTAGCCGATAAGTCCACACTAAAACGCCGTTCTTTGTTGTTGTTCCACTTCACGAATGTATTCACACAATCATCCTTCGCATCCAAGTGTAAATCCAAATAATTCCGAAGACCTTTCGCATTATATTGAGTAGCTTTCAAAGCCAAATCCATCTTCTCTCCCGGATTACTACAATGTACATAACCACCTTCAAAGTTGGAAGTTCCCAATTGGAACTGGGGTAAATAGGCCTCGAAACGGAACTTATTATACGAGTTATTATAAGAACCGGCTATTCGCGCTGGTTGAATCATAGTGACCGGCAATTTCAATGTATGGCTTAAAGCCTCTGTATTCTCGATGGTCAACAATAAGGTAAAGTCATTCGCATCGAACTTCCCAGACATTTGTTTTGCATTAATCAATGCAGGAATATATCCTTTCAGGGTATTCATAAAGCTGGGCACAATTGTACCAAACGAATAAGCTCCTTTTACTTCTCCATTAATCAAATCGGAAGCAATCTTTAACTGACGCAATCCATTCTCCGTTCCCGCCTCGACCGACAACTTCTTCAAATAGAAACTATCTGGTTGTGTCTTAAACGACAAATCATCCACATCGATTCGTCCAACTACATTATCAATATTATTCCCGACAAAATCCGCATTCAGGGCAAACGAAATATCAGGTTCTTCAAATTTATCCAGTAAATGAAGTTTATCCGGCTTAAAGTGTTCCAGATCGATAGACAGGTTTACCACCGTATTTTCTCGTTTGCTCTCTACAAGTCCATTTACCAATAACGATACATTCGGATCTTCAACTTGCAAACTTCCATCAAAAGCATTTCGTTTGAAGTTTCCAGCTAATCGGATATCTTGATATGTATAATCCTTATAGTCCAGTCTTTCTACATTCGCTTGAATATTTCCTGCGAAATGTCCACCTTCCGGACGTTTGGCATCAATTTCGATTCCACATTTAGCCTTTCCCAGCCGAGATTTTTCTCCAAGCAGTTCTCCTAAATTCAATTCGTCTGTCAAAACACGTCCTTTCAAGAACGCAGCTACTTTTTTCTCATGATTACGTCCAAAGATCAAATCCGTCTGCAAAGAACCAACTGCAGTTGATAACTTACCGTACGCCACCAGATTATCAAAGAAACCGGAAATTTCTCCTGAAAAATTGATTGTCCCTAACTTTACAAAAGGCGAAGGAAGCTGTACCCTATCCTTACTGAAGTTATTCAACAAATCATTCAACCCAACAGTCGTTATGTACATCTTGCTGACTTGTCCATAGACATAAGCTTCCTGAGGATGAGTAATACCTTTCAAATCCATCTTTCCTACCAGAAGCATCTTTTTACCATAACGCAAAGTCAGATTCTTCAGACCAAAATGATTGATATGCCCATCTGCCTGGGCATAGATTTCAATAGAATCCGTAAAATTCCGAAAAGCAGGAACAAATGCCGATAAATCTTGGAGACGAACATGAGAGGGAGCAATCCGTAAAGACAGATCTGCCTTATCAATAAAATTAGAAGCAGTACTATCTACTTCCGTCAAATCCACCTTAGCTTCTGATATCCGCAAATCAGTTTGAGGCAAAGCGATCTTAAAATCCTTCACATGAATGCTGTCTGAATTTCCTACGACTGATAACGAAAGTCGATCCAACGAAAAACCGGAACCTTCGGTTAAAGACAGCTTCTTTATTTGCGCATGAATACTATCTTTCCTCAATGCCTTTAATGAGATCTTGGCACTCAAATCACGAACATCTACATGCTTGGCATTAAATTTCCCGGGAGTCGTAGGAACGTCTTCCACGTCATAGCTAAAATGTCCCTGACGAATCAGGACTGTATTAAACCGCAAGTCGATATCCAATTTCTTTTTGGGCAGCGTGTCTTTTGAAGCAAAAGCATCTATCACAAACTTTAAATTCAACGGATCTGAAGCTGTCTTTTTACTTAAATGAACATGCGGACCAAACAACCGAACTGTATTGAAAGTCAGTCGTCCCTCAAACAAAGGTAAAATATCAAACCCGGCAGCCACATGATTGGCCTTAAACAGTACCTTTCCTTGTTGATCTTCCAAATATAAACCTTCCAGCACCAATCGATTGAACCACTCTATATCTACGCGTTCGATCTTCACGGGCACGCCCAAACGATGAGACAATTCTTGCGTTGCCGTCGTTGCAATTTCTTTCTGCACAAACGGAATATTGACCAAAAGGCTTGGCACTACATAAAGAATCCAAACCAGCGAGAGCAAAAATATTACTATGTATTTTAGTCCTTTAATAACGCCTCCGATTAAATTTAAGGACAAAAATAAAACAATATCGCGATAGATTTCGTTATTTTGCAAAAAAAACAAGAGAATATGAGTATAACAATTCTTGGTATCGAATCTTCATGTGACGATACCTCTTCTTCTGTCATTCGAGACGGTGTTATGTTATCTAACGTAATTGCCAGTCAGGCCGTACATGAAGCATACGGTGGTGTAGTTCCGGAATTAGCCTCGCGTGCCCACCAACAAAATATTATTCCCGTTGTTTCGGAAGCGATCAAAAGAGCAGGTATAGATAAATCTCAAATTGATGCTATAGCTTTTACCCGTGGTCCAGGATTAATGGGATCTCTTTTGGTTGGAACCTCATTTGCCAAAGGTTTCTCTGCCGCGTTAGGTATTCCGATGATTGAGGTAAACCACCTGCAGGCACATGTTTTAGCCCATTTCATTAAAGAAAGTGAAGATGATAATCATGCTCCTTCTTTTCCTTTTTTATGTCTGCTTGTATCGGGAGGAAATTCTCAGATTATCAAAGTAAACGCTTACAATGACATGGAAGTCATCGGACAAACCATTGATGATGCCGCCGGTGAAGCTTTCGATAAATGTGCCAAGGTAATGGGACTTGGATACCCAGGAGGTCCGATTGTCAACCGGCTTGCCAACGAAGGGAATCCAAAAGCCTTTACTTTCAGTAAACCGCATATTCCGGGTTACAATTATAGTTTCAGCGGACTAAAAACGTCATTCCTCTATACGCTAAGAGATGAATTGCAGAAAGATCCGGACTTTATTGAAAAGAACAAAAAGGATTTATGTGCTTCTCTTCAAGCAACCGTTATCGACATCCTCATGCATAAACTAAGGATGGCAGCCAAAAATTTAAACATCAAAGAAGTAGCTGTTGCTGGTGGCGTTTCAGCCAATTCAGGTTTGAGAGATGCCTTCCTTGATCATGCGAAACGATATGGTTGGAAAGTACACATTCCCAAGTTCTCTTTTACAACCGACAATGCAGCCATGGTTGCTATTACAGGATATTATAAATACATGGACAAAGAATTTTGTCCGATGGATGCCGCTCCATTTTCAAGAGTACAAATATGATTGTAGAAGAATTAGCCATATTGCTTCAGAAACATCAACTCTCAATGGGAACAGCAGAGAGCTGTACTGGTGGGAAAATTGCTCACAAGATAACGAGCCAGGCTGGAAGCTCTGCTTATTTCAAAGGAGGAATCGTTTCGTATTGCAATGAAGTGAAACAACAGGTCTTGGGTGTTTCAGCTGCCGATCTGGAAAAGTTTGGAGCTGTAAGTCGTCCTGTCGTCGAACAAATGGCATTAGGCGCTATTCGTGTTTTAAACTGTGATTGCGCTGTTGCTACTTCAGGCATAGCAGGTCCAGGCGGAGCTGTTCCCGGAAAACCAGTAGGAACAGTTTGGATTGCAGCAGCCTATAAAAATCAGGTAGTAGCAGATTGCCATCATTTCCCCTTCGACAGAAGCGGAAACATCGAGGCAGCTGCCGAAACAGCCCTTGTCAAACTTTTAGGGTTATTGGAAGAAAACGGAATCAAATGATATCCTTATTCAAATCATCATTCTGATCATCATTTTTTAAAACTCGTTGGAATCAATTTTAATTCCAACGAGTTTTAAAAACGAATCTAACGAATTCTATTCAACCTTATTACTAGAAAGTTTTTTCATTCGCCATATTCCACATATTCAGGAAAGAAGCCTTCGTAATATCCACCAATTTATTCCAATTGATACGTTCGGAATGATCAGTAGGCATATGATAATCCGGATGTCCGTTTGTATGATACCAAATAATAGGAATGTCTAACTTAGCAAACGAAGTATTATCACTTCCTCCAACCGGACGATCCCAAGGACGATAATCAGGCTTTAATTTTAATCCATACTTTTGTATATCTTCTTTCAGCCACTCACCAAAAGCCGGATGTGATTCCGTATAAAAGTAAACTACATTCTCAGGATTTGATTCATCACTATTCCGTCCAATCATATCAAAGTTCAAATATCCCTTTACCTTTTTCATGTCAGGAAAACTTTGAACAAAGGCACGTGATCCCAACAGCCCTTTTTCTTCTCCATCCCAAAAAGCAAAGATCACATTTCGTTCCGGCTGTTCTCCAGTTGCCAAAAACGCCCTAGCAATCTGCAAAACGGCAGATACCCCAGAAGCATTGTCGTCTGCACCGTTATAGATCTGGTCACCGTCCAACATCGGATCAATACCTAAATGATCATAATGAGCTCCCACAATTACATATTCATCCGAGTTCTTACCCGGAATCATTCCCAGAATATTTTTCAATGATAATTTCTGATGTACTTCATTCTTCAATTTTACAATCGAATCCGGCTCAACCTGCCACCGCTGTCCCTTTTTCTGACGCTCGGCATGATAGACATCAAACGGATGGTAATATGAATCGCCTACCGGTTGAATACCCAGCGACTTCAAAACAGAGACAATATAATGTCCAGCGATACGACTTCCGGGAAATCCGGCCTCACGACCTTGCAGCTCATCACTCGCCAAAAATTCTACATGAGCTTCGGCGGTTAATCGATTGATTGATTCTACTCCTTTTTTCTCGGCATTTTCAGCCCACAAGGAAGTACCCATAAACAAGGAAAGGCAAAATAAAGCAGCTTTTTGTTTCATATTTTATTTGTGTAATTGATTAAATTTGAGACAAAGCTACAAAAAATCTCCAGAAAAATACAGACATAAAAAAAGGATCTTCCTTCGTGCCACATTTTGCACTCGAAAGCTCCCGACCTCTTTATCTCTTACCAACCTTTCCGGTGGCAAGAGATTCCCTCATAAATCTTTAAACTTTACCTATTATAACCCTTGTAATTAATTACCTGCAACTGTAGAAAGATTCAACGAATTTTCCAAACGACGAATCTGTGTATTCAACATCTGGCACATCAAACCATTCTTCATTGCCTGATAACGTTTCACCTGATAACGCAACATTTCTAATGTTTTCGTTACTTGTTCATTTTTTTCATTCATATCCATTTTGGTTTTTATGCCTCACGCCTGAGACTGATTAATACTAAATAAACCTAAACTCTCTTATTGTCTTATTTCGATGCAAAGATAAATAGTTATTTCTACAACTATGCTATAAAACATATTAAATAATTATCATTTTTCATTTTTTAACCACTCAATGTAATTCATAAAGAGTCTTTAAAAGATAGATTCCGATCTTTTCCCTTATAAAGGAACAATCTATTTATAATTATGTTGTCTCCACCCGTATAAATTCTATGGAACAAAAGCTCTTATTAATCAATTTCATTTCTACAAATCATCCAATATTTGCGCATTTGCTTTATCTACTATAGAATTATCCAAAGAAGCCAGATAGATCTGAGTAGTTATCTCAGAATCATGTCCCATCCCTTCACTGATAACCGAAATCGGAATATTCTTATCTTTTGCAGCACTCGCCCATGAATGCCGAGCACAATATAAACTTAAAGGAATCGATATTTCACTCAGTCTTGCAATAACTTTCAAATATCGGTTTATGCTTGACATGGTATTTCTATAAAGTTTATAAGTATCCTGATCTGGATATTTAAGAATAGGTAAAAGATAGGGAATAAGATCGCTAGTTGGATACTTATCAACTATTTCCTGCATACACTTTTCCCATTTGACAACTAATTGTTGTCCGGTCTTTCGTCTACGATAAAACAAATAACCATTCTGAAGATTATTCTTTTTCAGATAAGCCATATCAATAAAAGACATTCCACGGGTATAAAAACTAAACAAAAACATATCCCTGGCAAAATCCAAATGAGGCTGTATCGACAAATCCAATTGTTTTATTCTTTTGATTGCTGATAATGATATGGCACGCTTAACAGTTTTATCCACCCCTGTATACACATGCTTAAAAAGATTTTGCTGTTCGACAAGATTCTTTTCCAAAGCCCTATTATATACCGCACGAAGAATACGCATATAGAAAGAACTTGTATTTCGTACGATACCCTTTTTCAGAAGATAAGCTTCATAAAGTTGTATCAGATCAGAATCTAATTCCGACAAAAATATATCTTCGTAATGCCTAAACTGCATAAAGCTATTTAAAGTATAAGAATAGTTTTCGGCCGTACGAAGTTTTCCCATTTGTTCCAAATGGATAATAATCTCTTTCATAAAACTAAAAAAAGATTGTTCCCCCGTTTTATTTCGAAACGAACGAATAACATCATCAGCTGTATACTTTATATTTAGTTTATCCAAACGCCCGATGATCACATACAATCTTTTTAAATCCCTTTTCATATACACATTCAACGAAAGAAGAAAATTTCTTCGTTCAGTTGCTTTCACCAAAATATTCCCTCCTATCTCATCCCATTCCTCTGAATATATCCGATAATCTGTCTTTAACTGGCGGCTAACACAATTCTGAATAATTTGATAATAGATAACGCCTTCCTTTCCTTCTACAGCAGAAGGTTTAAATTTCACTCTTACACTTGCCATATTTCTATCTGATTTAAAATAAGAAAACATCAAAGTAAATAAACAAGAAGGGAATTACGGGTATTACAGATCTCCTTTATTTTTGTCAACTTCATTCTCTACACACGATGTTCCTTGAGATTCTCCACCTTCTCCACAATCTCTTTATAGCATTAATTATTCATTACTGAAAGGGAACCCTAGCCTGCTAACACGAGAATCATATTCATTTTCAATTCGGCTTTTATACTATAAAAGGCATTATAATAAATAAACACAACTAATCTAGAGGAAATATTTTGCCGTTTTTTGCGTGCTTTTGGAAAACAAAAAATCCCGATTTCGCTTGGAAATCAGGATTTTACTGTCTTTTGCTTTTCTTCAAAGTGGTGCCACCAGGAATCGTAATCTAACGATAAGTGGCTGAATATCTTTGATGTATCTTTTAGCTAAAGACGTAATCTCCCGCTATTGCTCCACCAGAGGCTTGCTATATTTTGCAGTGCCTTGCGGAGTCGATTTCCTATTATACGACAAAGGTAACGCTTTATTTTGAAATACAAGCAGATGCCTTGTGTTTTTGCTCCACCTTAGTTAGAATGAATCATTCTCTTAGATTTAAATTTATAATTGTTTTTCTGCTAAACCTATAAACGTAATGTCGATGTATCTTTGAGGCCAAAATGTTATTCTTTATCAATTCTATCCTTGAGTAAGAATATGCAAAGCATAAACAAGATTTTTTAGATTATACAAACATTATTACCAGACAAAAAAATAACTGAGAAAAGATTAATAAGAATCTAATAGCATTCGATGATAAGATAAATTAATCAATCGTTCAATATTGTTGTGATAATCAGTTTCTTATAAATATCTTAAATCTTTAAGACTGAAATTTTTTATAATTTAATTTAAGAAAAAAATGGAGTGCCATTTGTTTGTATCACATATTCAAAACTTACTTCATCATTCTGATCTCCTCGTGTGTCATCTTTTATTACCAGTATTTTAAGTGCAGAATAAAACCCATTAATATTCTGCAATATGACTATTTGTCCAATTTTAGGAGTTCTTACCCGTGATGAATTATCATAAATACGAGCATCTACAATTTGTTTTATTTCTAAACAGTCTTTTACTAAGGCTATATTATCAACACTTTCCGAATCATTATAAATGTGTATCCTTTCATTGCTCGCCTTTGAAAAACACAATTCAAACATCAACTCATCTTGTCCTATGCAGTATCTTCCATTGTTATTTGAATAATCGAATGTTACTTGACCTTGAACAGCTGGTGAAAAGTATTTCTCATTTTGTGGTATAAATTTCTGCTTTGAAAAGTTTTTGATATTCTCAAATGGATTTTTCCCTATTGGAGGAATTGGAAGTACTGGTTCATCTAGAATATCTCTTAACAATTCCTCATACTTAGTTTCATAAAGATTAGGATCACAAAAATCAATGTATTGTCTACCAGCTAAAAATGTAGGCACCTTCTTATTTGTTTTATTATTCTTTATTAGAGGAATGACCCAATCTTTATTTTGATCTTGAAGATATTCTGCTGATATGATTTGTTTTTCATATCCTGCACCACCTGTACCATTATTTGCTTTCTCAACATATTTCTCAGAACATATACAAATTACTCTGTGCGCTTTAGTTAGACCTTTCTCCATAAAAGCAGCCAAGTTACTGCCTAATTTGATATTCCATCTATCTAAAATAACGTCAACTCCATTAGAACGCAATCTAGTTGCTAATTGCAAAACCCATTCTTTATGTTCATCATTATCATGAGAATATGAGATAAATACTTCTGGAATCATATTAAGCGCGTTTTAATTACTAAAAACAATATTTTGAATTTATAAATCCTAATCATTATCTATATATTCTAATTCAGTTCGTATAGAACTTAACAAGCCACTAAACCAATCGGATACTTGCTTACTTGATTCTATAGAGGTAGAATGAGTCATATCATCCTCCCATTTCCCTTTCATTGCAAAATGGAATTTTTTTAATGATGCGACTTGCTCTTTCTCTGGTTCAAGAATGGCCATAAATCCATTCTCGCCAAATTCTTTTGCATATTCATTAAAAGTATTTGCTACGGAAGTATCTGATGTTATATGCCAGTGAGGTTGTGGATGACAAATTTGTTCATTATCATAATCATCCCATTCTGCCCTAAATAGCTGAATAATTTTTTCGCTTAATGATTTAAATACAGATATGGAGATTGAACACTGAGTAATAACAATATCTGCTTTTCTTTTTCCTTTAGGAACTCTAGAATCAAAAACAAACTTAACCTCAATATAAAGATAATACCTACCAAACCAATGGCATACATCGACTTCAGAATCAGCATCTCCATCTAATCTATTGACAGCCTTAAAACTTCCAATATTATTAAATATCAGAAGTTTATGACCGTCTTTTTTGTATGTTTTTAATAGGAAACCATTTCCAATAATTAGCTTGCACTTTTCATTTAAGTTCGGTATAAGTTTATCATAATCCTTTATCATATTCTACTCCAAACAATGTTTTAGCTAGTTCGTTAATTCGTTCTGAATAAAAGTATGAGCCATCTTCAGAAATTGCCTTCCCAAGTGCAACTAATTCTAAATATAACCTCGATTCTCTGAGCCCGAGATTATTAACATTTGGGATCGGTATTGAATTGGTGTATTTCGCGGCGAAGTCATACCAATCTCCACCAGCCAATTGTCTAGCGTATATAGAAAGTAGTTTTTCAAATGAAGAACTTGAAAACAGGGCAAGATAAAAGTAGTAATCGGATTGCTTAAATTCTTTTTTAGGAATCCAAGCATATCCCCGTTCAATCACATAATTTCCTTTTACATCAAGAGAAAATGATTTGGTAGTTCCAAATTCAGTTGAAACTAAACGGCACTCTTTCTTTAGAAGCCACTCTCTATGACGACTTAAAGCCCACCAATAATGTTTATTATTTAATGAAGAGCGATTCTCTAATTTGTTCTTGTGTTTTATTAATCTCTGAAACGTATTAGGGCATTCAACTTTTAGCTGTTCTTCAGATGTTATAATTAATCCTGAATTATCATATGGAAACCATACATAATTCTTAGCTTTTAATTTGGAAAATGAGATAGCCTCATTATCAATGGATTTTCTATAATATCTTTTCTCATTGGTTGACAGTTTTTCATATTCATCTGATCCAATGATAAAAATATCATTGCCTCCAGTTCTAATCCCTTGCTTTACAGTGAAAATAGATTGAAGTCTTACAAGATGTCCATTCAAAAGTGCATCATTCAATTTATCTTTGAAAAGTGCATCTTGTTTTGAAACAATTTTCCAAGATCCTTGAGCGTCGGGATATGAAACAGGCGAATAAATACTATATTTTTTTGTGTCTTTTTCAATTAGGCCACTCGCTTCTATTTTTCTTAATGAACATAGAGCTTCTTGTGCAACTCCATTTTCATTTCTGCACCATAATAATTTAGGTGTTACAAAAACTTCTGTAAGTTTCTGACCTACGTATAAACTCACGTCAGTTAAAGCATTATCAAAAATAAAATTACCTAGCTTTGCTGCAAAATAAGGATGAATTTCTTCTTTTAATTGATTCCGAATTCCTTTATAGGCATCTGATTCAAACAAAGAAGTTGGTGTTACACATCCTAAAATACCATTGTCAGGTAATGCATCAATCGCTTTCTTAAAGAATGCAATAGCTTGATTAGGTTTTGATACTTTTTCTGACAAACAGCTTGACACAATTTCTCTTTGATTCTTATTTAATAATTCCCAAGAAGCAAAAGGTGGATTCATTAGTATTATATCATTATCAGTTCCCCAATTTTCTACCAATGAATCTTGAACGAGGCGTAAATCAATTGACAACTTATCATGCCAAATGTTTTCTTTTTCATAATTCAATAAGAATTTAGATGTACTAATAGCGCTTTCTGAACAATCCCAACCTTTTATAGTAATGTGTCCATTATATTGCTTATCATATAGTTGCTTTAATACTTCCATCAAGAATTCGGCTGAACCACAAGCTGGATCAAAAATTGTAATATTTTCCTGATCTAAATTCCTTCTTTTTAAACATTGTTCTACAACGCTCCTAGCGACATACTGTGGAGTATAGTGCGAACTGGAGTATTCTCTTGATGAGGTTATAATTTTACTACTTATATCTCCAAACAAATCCCTGTCTGAGTAAAAAGTTTGAACAACCCTATGCGCTTCTTGAAAGATAGGCCCGGAGCAATGTCTAAGTATTATACCTAAATCAGGTTTAGCTTTTCCTATTCCATTTTTAAGTTCATCAACAAATACTTCAAATTGATTTGGAAGCCTTACATTTGCAATAGCCCATTTTTCATAATCTAAATGATTTAGGTCATTCTCAAGAGATATTAAAAGGGTATATAATAGGTTAAGTGCTTCTTGAGGCGAATTTTTTTCGCGAGTAATATTCCTCATCTTTCGGAATAAATTAATCACGAATGGAACGACATCGTTACCAGTATAATATGTCTGTTTACCTAAATAATTGTAAAATGCGATAATATTGTTTTCAATGTCATTAATTTTTATTTTTTCTGGATTAGATTTTAGCCAATTATATATTATAACACGATTGTCTGCAACAGCTAAATAATTTTTTGTATTTGCAGACCATGCATATGAATTAAACTGATCTATGTCATTGCCAGGATTTAAATCAATGCAAAAATCCTTCTGCCCACCATTTAATAAAGCGTATTTATCTCTATTAGTAGGCTTTATGTACATGGGAAATAAGCCAAAATTCTTCCGCCAACTATTAATGTCTCTTATATTAAACATACCGTGCACAATAAAAAACAATATATTGCAAGTTAATATATTGCAAATATACTTAGAATCAGGTAAACTCCTTTATTTAATATAGTTTTTTTGTATCTTTTAATTTTATCAGAGATAAAATTAAAAGATACATTAGTAGCCTGTGTGATACAATTTTCTATAGTTTTTTAGTTGTGCTAGTAAAAACAGAAGCTTTTACCTACGATACAGTTTATCTACCATGTTATCTAAATTCTCGATAATTTTATTTGCATTTTCATTTTTTGCTTTTAATGAAATGATCTGATTCACTAAATCCTCAATTATTTTTCGCTCTTTAAGAGTAGGTATAATAATGGGAAGTGGCTTAAGTTTTTCTAATTTGACTTGTGGAAATACTCTATTGCCTTCTTTTACATTTTGCTCATATATATTTCTTATATATTTTGAATTTAACAATCCACATAGATACTCATATGATAGTTTATCAGTATACTCTGATTTAATTATTCCTGCTTGAATACTACGTCCAAACCAAATTCCTTTATAATCTACTGCACATATAGGATGAGAGGCTGTTTGTCTCCACAATAATTTGGGAGATATGCTAAAATAATGCTTATTCAGAATTACACGTTCTCCGTCTCTTAATGAAATATTAGGACGGCAGAATCTTGATGTATGATTAGATATATTAAAACTATCAATATCAACACCCTTCCAAAATTCAACATCTAACGATGATTCTTTTTCTCCTTCATATAGGAGTCTTGAACTTAAATCAGATTTTCCTTTTTGTGAAAGTCCCACTTTAACTCGTTGGTAATTTATACCTGCATCTTTGAATTTAAGGATGGAGCCCAATTCTATAATGTTCTGAGGAAATAGTTTAAGTTCTTCAATAAAAGAGTTATTTAGTGTTGTCTTCCAATATTCTTGTGGAATATTCTTAAATTTAATGTCACTTAATATTTCCTTAGAGTTTTGAGCTGTAACAATATGTGTCAAATCAGCAAAAGATGTTACGGTATGAGTTTCTGCAAAGCATTTACATAAACAAATTGCCACAGGAACTACAGCATCTATAAATATATTCTCACCTAAATCTATGATTTGGGCTATGTTAAAATTTAATAAAACTCTTCTTAAATCCCCATAACGAGGTTGACGCAAAAATGTATTAGGTGTTATGTAACAAAGTATACCACTATTTCGACAAATAGACAATCCAAAATTATAAAAGTATTTATAGATATCTTTATATCCATGTGAAGTGTTAGGATACAATTTCTCATATAAGTAAATTAAATCATCAATATTGGCTCCATACGGCGGATTACCAATTACAATATCAAAGCCATTCCTGTTATCATTACGATTGAAGACATCACTAAACCAAGTGTGCCAGAGGAAGAATTTATCATTTTCGGCAAGATTGATTTGTTTCAGTTCATGGAGAATAGTAGAGTTGTAGTATTGTGCCTCTAGTTGTTTTTTGATGGTGCCCGAAATCTCTTGTTGTAGTTTTACCTTTTTGTCATGCTCGCTACAAGAATAATATGCCAATAGCAGATGTGAGACTGTTTTTTGCAAACGGTTTTTCTCATTATCGAAAAGCGAGATTTCCCCTTTATCTTTCTTGTGTTCCTTTTCATAGGTAAGTTTGCTTAAGTCCACACCCATGAAACTTTCAATAAGCGAGTTACCCTGCATAATCTTATAGTCGAGATTGGGCAATGGTGATGGAGTCTCCTCATCTACCACGATGGAGAGCCAAAAACGTAAGCGGGCAATATCAACTGCACCTTTCTCAATATCTACTCCATAGATATTGTTTTGGATAATGCTCTTTTTGATTTCGGCACGGTCATAATAATCGCCACTCAAAACCTCACGACAATGTAACAGTTCATTAAGTAAACCCATAGGAAATGCTCCTGAACCAATGGCGGGGTCACAAATCTTCACCTCTTCAAGTGCTGTAAGAAGTTTCGGTTTCTTATTCTCTGGAATATCCTTAACTCCCTCTTCTGGTGAAAGTACGAATTGACGAATTTTGTCTTTTGCTATACTTGTATTGGTTTCGAGGTAGGCAATAAGTGACTCCTGACACATATAGCGTACAATCTCTTTCGGTGTGTAGAATGCTCCTTTGTCCTTGTTGTCTTCAAGTAAGTTTTCGAAGATTTTACCCAACATTTCTGGATCTACTCCCACTTCGGCATCGTTGGGGTCATTCTCGTCAATGGTAAAGTTGTATTCACTGAAGAATTGGAACAAGCGTTTGAAATAATCAGCAGGGAAACGACTTTCGGGTTCGTCTTCCTTATCACGCTCAAATAAACCACCATTTAGGTATGGAATATCTTTCCATTCATTAAGTAGTGATTTATCCCAATCGTAATCGGCAAACAGGGCTGCACGCTCGGCAGGTTTAGTGTTCAAGATACCGAAGAATAACGGTTCAAGCACTGAGTCGAGATAATCGTTTTTGTACGGTGAGTTCTCAAACATATTCTGCATATAGTTGAGGTCGCCACATATCCAACCTTTGCGTTGCAAGAAATGAAGGAAGGTGATGCGACCCATCATCTTCTTTACATAATCACGGATTTTCTTTTCGTTGTAGTCAAACGCTCCCATCAATGCTGCATTGGGCTCACTAAGTCTTTTCTCTTCCCACTTACTGCCCACCTTAACAAAACGCTTACCTGTAATATATTGGATAAAGTCGGCGTATTGCTCGCGATATCTGTCGAAGAACTCATCAGAAAGGGCTTCAACAGAGAATGCAGATTTCAAATTTTCAAATGAAATACCTTTTTTCTTTAAGAAGTTGAAACGCTCAATAGGCGTTCTGTATAGCAAATCATCACTACCAAAAACGTATGTATATCGTTTAGGCGATGTCGCTTCTCCCTTGATATCACAAATAAATGACAAACGCCAATGGTCGCCACTATCAAATACCACCAATGCGGCATCAAACTCCCCCCAAGTCGGATTGATGAATGACTTTACAAGATTGCGTAGCCCTATACGCCTGTTTGCAACAGAGCCTTTTGTAATATTGTAATGAAATAAACCGATACGATAACTGTCTGTAGTATCTATATTTCCCAAATAGTAACCATCATCAGAGGTGCTTCCTATGATCCTTTCTGGTTCTTCTTTCAATTCGGTTGCATTGAAAAAATATTGTAGGAAAGTGTACCACTGAGTCAGATTGAAAGATGATCGGAATAGTTTTCTCAAAATATCCGGTGTATATGTAGCTGTCATAAAAATATTTACTTAAATGATTCTGATATAATGATTTGAGGATTAGAAATATCTTGGGCATCATGGCGTTGTTCTTTGTCCATCGTCTGATATTCTCCAAGTAATTCCGATATTTTGTTTTGCAAGCTATATTCGTCTTGCTTCATTTTAGAACGGTCGTTTTTGTACTCTCGTGATAAAGCCTTCAGATAGCGGGGAAGTTGGGCATATATACCCTCATTGATGTATCCCATCAGTACATCGCATTTCGATTTCAGCTCACAGTCGGTGGTTATTTGCTTAATGGTCCGCAGAAATTTATTAGCTTCAAGCGAAGTCTTGTCAAGGTCTGTGCGATTGATAGATGATGTATCTGCAGCCTCTACATAATCGGTTGTATATTGAGCCAATGCGCTATTGACATGTTTGTAGTGTTGTTTCTCATTAGTAAATTGTGATGGTTGTTCTTCGGGCCTTGCTTTGAGATACTTTACTGCTTCTAGGAAGTCAATAATTTCAATACCAGTTTGAGTAGCCAGATAAAACTCGGTCTTGACATTGGAAGAAACAAAGATGACTGACTTTCCACTATGCTTTCCCGTATCACGTATTACTCTGCTCTTCATTGGCAAAGCCTTAATCTTGTGATATAGTTTACGGTCTCTCTTGTAGAGCTCACGCACTTCACGCAATAGGGCAATTTTCTTATCGATACTGTCCTTTACATTGTTGTCAAACATTTGGAACTCCTTTACAATCTCTTCCTTAGAGTAGATTTGAGCATCTTCGCCAAATGCTGAGTGAAACCCCTGTAATTTAACAAGAGCGTTTTTATAGAGTTGAATTTCCTTGTCGCCCTGTTGCGATGGGTAGAACATATAGTTATAGATATTCGTAGCAACAGAACCGATACGGTTTACACGACCTATACGCTGCATTAAACGTGTGGCATTCCAAGGCGAATCGTAATTGACAATTACATTGGAACGATGCAAGTTCACACCTTCGGCCAATACATCAGAAGTAATAATGATGTTGTACCTCATTGAATTACTGTCAAAATTGGCATCGAAATTCTCTTTGATAGTCTGTCCCAAACGGTTGCGGTTGCTTGCTGTTACCATCAAAACATCTGTGCGACCAATCTCTTTTGTTAATCTATCGTATAAGTAATTCAATGTATCGACACTTTCAGAGAACAACACCAATTTGCCAGATGGATTGATGGTCGTATCAAAAAAGACATTAGTAAGGTTTTCTCGGAACTTGTCAAACTTCGGATCATCATTCTCTTTCGCCCAATCTGCATTGAGTTGCTCCAATATCTCACGATCATGATGGAGCATTTCAAGAAAATCAGAACTAAAAGCATTGGCTGGGAAGAGAATATCTTCAGTTGCATATCCTTTTGCAATGGCATACTCGATAATTTCATCAAGTTCCATATTCTTTGCTTGCAGGTCTTTCACCTTCAAATCGGGGGCGATGATCACCTTGTCCTCATCGAACATCTTAATCATATCAGTTGTAATACGAAGAAGTGTTCGAAGCGACTTCTTGAAAGCATAGAAACTACTTTCCAATCTCTTTACCATATGAACACGGTAAATGGCAGCCAATGTCTGACCAATATGTACAGCATTCTTATACTTGCTACGATATTCAGGTTTCAAAAACTCAACAGCACGATAGCGGGCATAGGTTAGTCCCTTGCCTTCTGGATTTTCATCCGTTTTCCCATCAGTCAATTGCTTAAGCGTCTCATAGAAGCGGTTGCTTGTATCTGAGCCCATTACATACTCCAATTCATTCGGTGGTAGAATATTTGGGAATATGATACCCTGTGATTTAATATCTGCCTTATAATCGGGATCGTTGAGTATATTGTTGCGTGTACGGCGTACTGTTACCTTATCAATAACCTTACTACGTATCTGCTCATAGATTTTATCCACCTCAGCAGTAACATCACGCTGGTCACGCTCCCGCATCAATCTCTTATATTCATAGATAAGCGGAGCAAAGAAACCTTTGAGGTTGGGAACTCCGTCAATGGTACAGTTTTGGCTATTTTGGAACAATAGTAACTGATTCTGTAAATCATCAGGGCGGTTGTTGAGCGGTGTCGCAGAAAGAAGCATTACCTTCTTTTGAGTGCTTTTCAGCAAGCCCATATTCAGGCAGGGGGATTTGCATATCTTTTGCAACTCATCATATTTGCCAGAACTGTCGCTGCGGAAACTATGGGCTTCATCGACAATGATTAAATCAAATTCCTCTTTGTCCTTGTAATTGTCTTTACTTTCAAGAACCTTTGACAGACTGCCATTAGTAATGAATTGAGTTTTCTTGTATATTCCGAAAAGTTTGAATGTATTTCGCCAGTTATCTTCCAATGCAGGGGGATATACAACGAGGATATTGGTGTTTTTACCGTTAGCCTCTACAAAACGTTTGGCTATCATTGTTGCAATCATAGTCTTTCCTAACCCCACGACATCAGCAAGGAACAAACCATTATGCTGCATCAGCATCTGATATCCCTGAATAACGGCATCTCTCTGATATTTCAAATCCTTGACACCATCAGGCAGCTGAATGGAGAAGTCATCTTCCACTTGGTCGCCAAATGTATCAATAAGTACTTTGATGTATAGTTCGTAGGGAGTAGGCTGATAGCCCAAGTATGTATTCTTTCTATACTCTTCAATATCTTTTGCTGTCAATGGAACAGCTTCGTTCCATAAAGCCCAAAATTCATCTGAGCAATACTTTACATCATCAAAGTCCTTCATTGCCACATTGAGTTCGTACTGTGGAAGCTGTTTGATCCCCAAGCCCGAATCAGAGATATTGGAAGAACCCATTATTACCCAACCATCGCTATTCTCGCTATGGTTTTGTGGCAGGCATAAGTAAAATTTAGCGTGCAGATTTTTGGTTGCATGAATACGCATTTGCAAACGTCCGGAAACAAGGTCTTCACACATCTGCAATATGCCTTCCTCTACTTCGGGAGAATATCGAGCATTTACAATATCCTCTTTGAAACCGTTGTGATAGATTTCTTTTGCTTTATCTTCATCAGCAAGCATCAAAAGAGCCTTGTTATGCTTCCGGAAAATATCATCAATATTGATACCTACCAATATCTTGATTTCTGATATATTACCTAATTCTTTACGCAACTTGAAATATCCAGATGAACGAAAGAAGCCCACTACAGCTAAAAAACGTTCGAATGTTACCATCTCCGCCGCAATACCTTTTAACTTATCAAAAAGAGTATTACCCGGTATATTATTGAAAAACTTTGTACTCATAATTTTATACTTAATACAAAGCCCCTCCAAACAAAATACAATACATGAATTTATTCTCTCTTAGACAGAGGGAGATTTCAGGCTATAAGGCTGATTTGCTGATGAATTATATGTAGAATTGCTAAACAACAGTTGAAATTCAATGACTTCCGGATAAAAATCCAACGGCCGGAATTGCAGGATTTTCAATAAAATGTATAACTTTGCGCAAGAGTGAGTCCCTCTGTCTAAGAAATGAATGCTTTTGCTAAACATTCTCCAATCCTACAGACTTTTCAGAATTTGTGCGTTAGCTTTGTCCACTACGGAGTTATCTAATGAGGCCAGATAAATTTGTGTAGTCGTCTCGGAATCATGTCCCATTCCTTCACTGATAACCGAAATCGGAATGTTCTTGCCTTTGGCTGCGCTTGCCCATGAATGACGGGCACAGTACATGCTCAGAGGAACGGATATATCGGCCAGTCTGGCTATTTCTTTCAGGTTTCGGTTTATTCCGGACATGACATTTCTGTAATGCTTGTGCGTATCCTTAAAAGGATATTTCAATACCGGCAAAAGATAAGGACTGAGGCTGTCTTCCGGTTTTTTGCCGACAATCTCTTGCATACATTTTTCCCACTTGATGACCAGCTGCTGACCGGTCTTTCGTCTGCGATATGATAAGAATCCGTTCTGAAGATCTTTCTTTTTCAGGTGAGCCATATCAATGAACGACATGCCACGGGTATAGAAACTGAACAGGAACATGTCCCTTGCAAATTCCAGATTAGGCTGTAAGGACAGATCCAGATTCTTCATACGCTTGATGGCGGATAAGGGAACAGCACGCTTGACGGTCTTGTCCACTCCCGTATAGACATGCCTGAAAGGATTGCGCTGTTCCATCAGTTCCTTTTCCAAGGCACGGTTATATACCGCCCGAAGAATACGCATGTAGAACGAACTGGTATTCCGTACGGCACCTTTTCCATGAAGATAGGCTTCATAAAGCTGCATCAAGTCCGAATCGATTTCAGACAACAGAATATCCCTGTCTCCTCTGAACTGCATGAAACTTTTCAGGGTGCAGGAATAATTTTCAGCAGTGCGTATCTTGCCCATCTGTTTTAGACGGGCTATGATGCCTTGCATGAAGTTGAAAAACGACTGTCCCTCTGTATTGCTTTGAAAAGAAGCGACAATATCATCTGCTGTATATCCGGCTTTCCGGTTATTCAGTTGACGGATAATCATGTCCAGTCGTTTCAAGTCCCACTCCATGCGTTCCTGCAAGGAAAGAAGCAGATTGCTTCGTTCCGAACTACCGACAATGATACAGCTTCCAGCTTCGTTCCATTCGTTCGTAAATATCCGGTAATCCGTCTTTAACTGACGGATTACACGGTTTTGGATAATCTGATAATAGATGGTACCTTCCTTTCCCTCTATGGTGGAAGGTCTGAATTTCACTTTGACACTGGCCATGGGCTTACTTTTTAGATTTGTCCGTAATAGACTTGTCCTTGATGGATTTCGCCTTACTGTCCAGTTCTCTCGCGGCCTGTTCTTTCAGCCGTGCCTGCTCGGTCAGGGTGGCCTGTCTCCGTACTGCTTCCTCGTAGGCTTCCACGTCCTCACGCATCTGTTCTATCCGTCCGTTATCCCGGTTCGGTCCAAAGAGGTTTTCAAGTTCCACGAGTTGCTCGGGGGTAGCCTCTCCTTTCATCTTGACATAACGGTACTTCAGATCATTATCGACTTGTGCGTTATCTGTTCTCGTCGAAAAATAGAGCGCCACGGACAGGGCCACGATTGCCGCGAACATCACGGAAAAACTCCCAAGGATGTACGGGGATTCCAAGCTCAGGCTGAAATGATGGTTGATGTTGCTTGTCTTGACGGCATTCTTCCTGATTGTGTCATTGGTCTCACAAAACAGGTTTTCCACTTTCTCCTGGTTCTGCCGCTGTTCATTATGCATTTCCGACAAGACCTGTCCAAGTCTTTCCTGTGACGAGTTTTTCCTGTCCATGGAAACCATATCGTTCTTGATGGCGGCAAGGCCTTCGTACACGCGAGCCAACAATTTGCGAAATGTCTCATGACCTTTCCGGACTTCATTCAGCACGGACTCATCCTGTGTATTATTAACTGTCGGGCTGTTGCCTTCCGGCGAGGGGACGGACAACCCGTTGATTTTGTCCTCGATTCTTTCCAGGCATCCGAAGATGCTCTCGATACATTCTTCCATTTTCATATTCCTGAAATTTTAATGTTCATGAATAATTTGAATGGGAAAGGACGGACTACAATCCGAAACCTTTCCTTTTTTGTCTCTTTTTCCTGTGTCTGCGCAAGAGTTCTTCCTGAGATAACGGCTCTTCGGGAGCGGTGCCGCTTGTCGGGCTGAACAGTCCCGGTCCCGTACTTTCGAGAAGATGGCCTCCGTCTGGTATCCTTTGCTGCACCTTACGTTCGGATTCCTGTTGGGATTCCGAAGTCTTCCAGCCCAGCCGGGCATTCAGTCTGGCAAAGCTGAACTCCCGGCTGATCTGTGAAGCCTTGAAGGTCTGCCCGTCCTTGGTGAACCGGATTCCCTGTATGTCCTCCGGCCTTTTTATCTCTCGGGTACGCTTTACAAATTCCAGCCTGATGCCCCGGCGAAGCAGATAATCGTTGAACTCTTTCCATGTTCCGGAGTGCTTCAAAGCCTCCTTGACGGCATTGAAGATTTCGTATTTTACACGTTCCGAAGCATGGAGTTTCTCCACGTTAGTCTTGCCCTTGTCCTCGGCGTATGTCAGCCCGTACTTGTTCTTAAGTAGTTTTGTGGCGATTTCGTTACGTTTGTAATCGCCTTGGGAAGAGATTACCTTGCCGTCATACCCGATGCGGTTATAGACCAGGTGGCAGTGCGGATTGTCCGTGTTATGATGCCTTACCAGGATGAACTGAGTGTTTTTTATCCCCATCAGTTCCATATATTCCCGGGCTATTTTAGCCATAAACTCATCCGTCAGCAATGCCTTGTCTTCCGGTTTGAAGCTCAATGCGATGTGCCCGACAGGCTGTTTTATCTTCGGATTAAGCTCACGCTGGTAGTTGAAACTGTCCGTTATTTCCCGGATATTTTCCAGCAGTACACCGTCTGAGTCGATGATTTCCGCGTTGTCCTTGCCCATCACGTAGCGGATACAGCCGCCGAAGGATTTCCCTTTCTTGATCTTGCCAATCATGACGGCCTCCTTTCTCCGTACCTGTACCGGACAATAATCTCCTTGAGTTTCTGCAGGAGTTCTGTCACCGTCCTTTGGGTACGGTGGAATCCGGCCTGATGGGACAGACGGGTCAGCTGGTTCAGGTTGTTCGCCATACCCGTGAGGCTGCGTATGACGGCAGTCTCCTCGGCAGAGTGCCTGGCCGTTATCGTCGTCTCAAAGGCTGATACGCGGAGGAATTCTGCCAGCGTGAGGTTGGCCTGTCTGCTGCGTCGGCACAACCGCTCATAGTCTATCTTGGAGAATTTCACTGTAACGGCTTTGCTGAGTTTGCACACTCCGCTTACTCTGGGGCGTCCCCTCGGTCTGTTTTTCTTTCTGTCATTCATATTTTCTTCGTTTGATTTCTGATTATTCTTTTTCTCACAATCTGCGACCATCGGGAGCGGATTGCCTCCACTCTTCGGGAGTGGAGCGAGGTTTTTCGGGATGCCCGAAAGATAACCTCGCTAACTCCCAAAACTGAAGTTTTGTCCGTTACCCCCTCAGGCTGGTTGCTGACAGTCTGAATACTGTAATGACTGGAGTCAGTAAACAAGTCGGTCATTCCGGAAAATGTCACAGCTTTCGCCACTGTTCGAAGTCCTCCGAGTAGATTTCAAGATGCTGCCGGGCGATGTTCTCAAGCAATCCGGAAACGCTCATTTTACGTCCTCCTAACCTACGGACAAACTCGTCCAGCCTGTCACGTACCTCACCGCTAACAAATACAGGCTTGCGGTCTTCTATTCTCGGAACCATAAGAAAGGTTTTCCTGTATTCGTCCAGGGAAAGTTTTCTCTGTCTGCTGCTTATACGACGTTGAGATGCGGGAACAGCTTCCTCTTTTCCGATTGATGGTTGCTGGTTCTCGGATGGGGTATCGGTCCGTTCTACCGTGCCTTTTGATTTCTCTTTTCCGGTATCATTCAAGGATGATTCCATGGCAGTTTCAATGCCGCCATCTGACGGGAGTATGAATGACATGTCCGTACCTGTCATGGCCTCCCATTCTTCTTTGGTCAATTTCTTTTTTGTTACCATACATTTTTGATTTTAATCGGTTTACTCACTGGTCTCGGTGCGCACCTTGACTCATTGTCGTGAGCAAAGGAAATGTGTATAGTGAACAGAATCAAGCAAATGGAGGTACCGTGGCAATTATGTTACCCTATGCACTATACCGATTGGGCGGTCGGTGCTGCCTGCCGTGATTTGCCGGAGTGATTCCTATATACCGGATTGTTCAAGCGGATTCCGTTTATGAAGAAGGCTCATTGTATGCACTTGATATGTAACATGATGTCATTCCGGGCAACGCATCGTCACCGGTCTGAAAATCCATTGTAGTGTGATTTCTACTGCTTTTATTTGCAGTGGGAACAGGATAAAACAGTCATATTTCCAGCCGAGAATAGGACGACGATACATGATGGAATATCGGCTGTAAAAGACCTGTTCTGTTCCGGAAATTTGAATATATGTTTAACTAGAAAATAAAGAAGACAATGGAAATCATCAGCTTTGAAAAAAGGACTTTCGAGGAGATTGCCGCCAAGTTGGATCGTTTCGTTCAGCGGGTGGAAAGCCTGTGCAGTGAACACGGCGGGAAGGAAACAAGTGAATGGATGGACAACCACGAGGTCTGCCGCAGGTTACGTATCAGTCCGAGAACCTTGCAGACCCTGAGGGATAACGGGACGCTTGCCTTTACCAAAATCGGAAACCGGACTTATTACCGTCCTGACGATGTGGAACGGGTAGTCGGCAACGTGGAGGACAAACGCAAGGAAGCGCGCTGGAAAGGCAAGACCATTTGAACGAGTACAAAAATAATGTATAACCCTATATCAAACGCGTATGAGTAATGAAATCAGAGAAAAGGACCACGAGTGGGTAAAGACATTCCATTCGAATTTCGACAGGCTGCTGGCCCTGCTCGAAAAGTTGTTGGAGAAACGGCAACCGTCTGCCTATGGCGATGAACTGCTGACAGACAAGGAAGTGGCATACCTGCTGAAAGTAAGCCGGAGAACCTTGCAGGACTACCGCAACAACGGCATTCTGCCTTACACACAGGTAGGCGGCAAGATTCTCTACCGGGCTTCCGACATAGAAAAGACACTGATGAAAGGCTACAAGGAGGCGTACCGACTTAATGAATAAAATCGGTATCACTCTATTGGAATCTGTATCACTTATCAAACAGGAGGTGATGCAGATTCTATTTGTTTTATTGCAAAAGGTAGGGAGAAAAGCAAATAAAGTGGGGAGAAAATAATGAAAAGTAGGGAGAAAAATATATATTTGTGAAAAATAGAAGATAATATGCAAACCGAACTTGAAAAATTGATTTCCCTTTATCGGGGATTGGAAATAGACAAGCAGATAGATTATGACAAGTTCTATTTGTATTCACTCATTACTCATTCCACAGCTATCGAGGGATCGACTATAACAGAGCTTGAAAATCAAATCATGTTCGACCAGGGAATCAGCCTGAAAGGGAAAAGTATCACGGAGCAGAACATGAATCTTGATCTTAAAAACGCTTATGAGACTGCCATAAAACTAGCTCATGCACATACTGATATCACTATTGATTTATTGAAAAGTCTCTCTGCTCTTGTCATGAAAAATACCGGACAGGAGTATAAGACTGCATTGGGAGATTTCTCATCTGCAAAGGGAGACTTACGCCTGTTGAATGTTACGGCAGGAGTTGGAGGCAAATCGTATATGAATTACAGTAAAGTCCCGGTAAAACTCGCGGAATTTTGCAATTGGCTGAATCAAGAACGAAAAAATTATGCAAGCAAAAGTGTTGCACAATTATACGAGCTCAGTTTTGATACCCATTATCATTTGGTGACTATACATCCGTGGGCTGATGGTAACGGCAGAATGGCACGTCTTGTAATGAACATGCTTCAATTTGAGTTTGGATTGATTCCGACCAAAATCCTTAAGGATGATAAGGAGGAATACATCAAAGCATTGGTGGAAACTCGGGAAAATGAAGATTTAAGTATATTCCGGAATTTTATGACTGCCACTATGGTGAAGAATCTTGCTTATGACATTGATACTTATCGGAAATCCATTGAAGATATTCCTGAGAGTGGGGAGAAACAGACAGAAAGTAGGGAGAAAAAGGTGAAAAGTAGGGAGAAAATTATTGCTCTGCTATCTCAAGACAATTCACTAAGTGCAGCTGCCCTTGCCGAGCGGATAGGCATAACCCCTAAAGCTGTGGAAAAGCATATTGCCAAGATGAAGGCAGAAGGAATACTCAAGCGTGTCGGACCGGATAAAGGCGGACACTGGCAGGTCGTAGAAAAAACGGATTGATTTTTCTGGAGGGAGCGCAGTTTGCCGTCTGCCCATTTTATTGTATTATTAAAAAATATCCTTCTTTAGGTGCTGAGAACAGCATATAGAATCGGACGTGATTTTAAAATCCATCCATATGCTGTTTGAGTTTTTATTTTCTGACTTTTTCCGTCAGTCGCTTGTTTCCGCTGCCGTCGACATTCATTGTACAGACGTGAAAGGGAAAAGGTTTTCGGGCTGAATACGCTCTGAAAGAGGAAGATTCTGCCCGAAACGGCATAGCCGCCAGACCTTTTCACTTTCAAGAGAGTCTGTACTAACTTCTATGGACGGCGAGGAAATAGGCGACTGATGGGTGTCTCTTATGATTTGGAAATTAAGGCTAAAGCTGTTAAGATATTCATGCGGATAATTAACCGCAGAATTTGCGGCTTATTATCCGTATGGTAGAATGATTCATAGTTCCTGAATTGTTTGAATGAACTGCTATTAACGAGAAAGATTGCCTGAAAGTACATCCCTTACATTATTCATATCTTTCAGAATGGAACTGTCGAGTACCCTTGCATAGTGCTGCGTCATCTTTATATTGGAGTGACCGAGCATTTTGGCTACATTCTCTATGCTTACTCCATTGGCCAAACAGACAGATGTGGCGTACGAGTGACGGGCAGTGTGTGTAGTCAGGTTCTTCTTTATCAAACACAGGTCGGCAATCTCTTTCAGGTAGCTGTTCATCTTCTGATTGCAGGGGACAGGCAGTAATACTCCTTTCTTTTTGCAGGCAGGATAATCTGCATATTTTCTCAGGATTTCCAAAGGAATATCCAACAGCGGGATATTACACATGTTCTTTGTTTTCTGACGTGGCTTCCTGATCCACAGGTTTCCGTTGTTGTCTTTTACGATATGCTCAGAGGAAAGTTGTTGCACGTCGATAAAAGCCAAACCGGTAAAGGCGGCGAAAATAAAAACATCACGGACTACGGTGATTCGCTCCAGAGGAAATTCCTTGTGGTAGATAGTCAGCAGTTCGTCCATGGTAAGAAATTCACGGATTACTTCTTTTTCGTGGAATTTGATACCGATAAACGGGTCTTTGGCTATCCATTCATTGGCCAGTGCCAGATTGGTAATTTTCTTCAGACATTTCATATAACGGATAACGGTATTTTGCTGACATTCCTTTTCAGTCTTCAAATAAAATTCAAAGGCACGTACCAGCTCACCGTTGACTTCCGCCAGCGGCAGATCATCCTTTCCGTATTTCTGTCTGATAAGTTCGGCAAGATAGCGCTTACAGCTTTCATAACGGCGAACGGTAATCAGGGCGTAGTCTTTCCCGACCAGGGCACGGCATTGGTCATTGTGCTCCTGCATGGTGCCGATAAGAGTGCGTACCGCTTCCGGTTCTTTGTCTTGTCCGAAAAATATTTCCTGCAACAGACGCGCTGTTATAGGCTGGTTCTGTTCTTCCAGTTCACAAAAAATCTGATGTAATTTGATTCTCGCATTTTCGATATAGGCATTCAGATCGCATGATTTGCGGCTTTTTCCTCTGGCAGATTCCTTTGCCTGACTCCAGAGAGACGGATCAATGCTTTTACGGATGTTGTTCTCGACTCGCGTACCATCTACAGTGATACGCATACACACGGATGCTTCTCCGTTTTTCAGCAGCTTGGTCTTCTTCAAGAAGAAAAGCACATTGAATGAACTTCTTTTCATTTTTCCTACAGTTTTTAGTTTGTACAAAAGTAGGAAACCGAACCCGTTTTCTTGCTATGCAAAATATTGACAATCAGTGAAAAAGAGCCTAATTCGGTGGAGATTTTTGCTCCACCTTTTATCTCCACCTTTTGCTCCACCTCGAACGGTAATATTCTGCCGTTTTTTGCGTGCCTGGGGAAAACAAAAAATCCCGATTTCGCTTGGAAATCAGGATTTTACTGTCTTTTGCTTTTCTTCAAAGTGGTGCCACCAGGAATCGAACCGGGGACACAAGGATTTTCAGTCCTTTGCTCTACCAACTGAGCTATGGCACCTTTTCTTTTTATTTGTAACCGTTATTGTTTCGATTACGGGTGCAAAGGTAAGGACTTTTTTTGAATATGCAATAGTTTAATCAACTTTTTTGTCATAAAAAATATTCATTCATTTTTACAATCCTAATTATCCAGCTAATAAACAACAATTTAAGAACAAGATTATGCTTGGACTTTTTGAAAAAAAAATCCAAGCATAATCTTATAGTATCAGTTAAGAGAATTCCAACCTTGTGCTTTTAATTCGACTTCTCCGCCATCACGTCCTACAAGGAAATTCCCAAGTTCAGCCTTTGTTATATGACCAATAATCTTTATGCCTTCCATTTCAGAGACCTTTTCATGATCTGTTAAAGGAACAGTAAAAAGTAATTCATAATCCTCACCACCATTCAAAGCAGCTGTTACTAAATTCATATTAAATTGCTCGGCCATAACAGCTGTCTGATAATCTATCGGTATTCGATCTTCATAAACACGACATCCCACATGACTTTCCTTCGAAATATGCAATAATTCAGAAGACAAACCATCCGATATATCCATCATCGCAGTTGGAAGGACATTTGCCTTACGCAGTTTTTCAATAATATCCTTACGGGCTTCCGGTTTTAACTGACGTTCCAATAAATATTCTTTTCCTGAAAAATCAGGAGTAAAGTCTTTCTCTCCTTGGAACACCCTCTTTTCGCGCTCCAGCAACTGAAGTCCCATATAAGCAGCTCCCAAATCACCCGAAACACAAATCAGATCTGTTTCATGTGCCCCATTCCGATACACTACTTTTCCTTTTTCTCCCTCTCCAATACATGTAATACTAATACTCAAGCCTGTCAATGAAGCAGAAGTATCACCACCAACCAGATCAACACCATAGACATCACATGCTAAACGGATTCCACTGTATAACTCCTCCATATCTTCAACAGAAAAACGCTTAGACAAGCCTATCGATACTGTTATTTGGCGTGGAAATCCATTCATCGCATAAATATCAGAGAAATTCACCACAGCCGATTTATACCCCAGGTGTTTCAATGGAACATAAGTCAAATCAAAATGCACACCTTCCAATAATAAGTCGGTTGTCACCAATGTCAATTTATCCTGATAATCCAACACGGCTGCATCATCACCAATACCTTTTAATGTACTCTCATTTTTCAACTTTATATCTTCTGTCAAATGGCGTATTAAGCCAAATTCTCCCAATGTTGCAATTTCTGTTCTTGAACTCATAACTACCACAAAATTTTATTCTGTTGGAATGTTTGTATATGTTTTAATATCATATTATCAAAAGAATCCTTCTCTTCTTCCGAAAAAGAAATAGAGATCGGAAGATAGTATATGCATCCTTTCAATTCTTCAGTTACATATTTATTTTGTAATAACCGTGCTGCATCTTTTTCCGTAGTCAATATAATCTTATTCCGGCCTTTTAATCGTTGAAAAGATTGTGTAATAGTTCGGATATCAGACTCTTTAAAGTCATGATGATCAGAAAAGATCAGTTCTTCTACCTGCCATTCACTTTTTCTTACCTCCGATACAAAAAGTTTCGGATTCGCAATACCACTAACGGCCAATACTGCATCATCCGAAGTTGGAATGAAAGGGAGCTTCCGATCAACAGACAGTAAGGAACAAATCCGATCGTACTCCACATAAGAGAAAAAGACCTGCTGATGTGCTTTAAGCTGCATATTGGTTTCTGTAATCCGATATTCAATGGGTTTCAAATCCCTAGGAGTTTTCGTAACAATTACCGCATCTGCCCGTTCACATCCCGATATAGGTTCTCGCAAACGGCCTACAGGCAACAAACGATCATTATAGAACATCCTACCATAATCTGTCAATAAAATAGAGAAAGACGGTTTCACATACCGATGTTGATAAGCATCATCCAATAAAATAACCTGAGGCTTTTTAGTATCAGGCAATGACAATAATTTATCTATGGCACGACATCGGTTTCCATCCACAGCCATCAAAATCTCAGGATATTTATGAAATATCTGATAAGGTTCATCCCCTATTTCTTTACATGTATGTTCCTTCGTTGCCAATATAAAGCCTTTGCTTGAACGTTTGTACCCCCGACTCACAACAGCTATCCGATATTTATCTTTCAGCAACCGAACTAAATATTCGACATGCGGAGTTTTTCCCGTACCTCCTACAGCTAGATTTCCTACACAGATAACAGGAACAGGAAAAACCTTTTCTTTCTTAATACCCCAATCGAATAACTGATTCCGTATAAAAACCCCTATTCCATAGAGAAAAGAAAAAGGCCATAACCAAAAAGTATATTTTGAAGAAATATTTTCCGACATATAAATATATTACCAACTATCTTGCGCAAAGGTAACTAATATATATTCATTTGCCAATTTTCTTTGCTATTTGCAGTTCTAGTTCTCTTGCACTAAAACAAACTTGTTGGTAAACATCATTGATCAGTAAAGCATCCGCTCGATTAAAATCAGATTCACGTACAGTTACAAAAACACCTCCCAAATCAGCAGCTCCGGGACTTGATAAAAATCGATCAGGTTCTGCTGCCGTGTACTGCCACG
The DNA here is from genome assembly GCF_022809355.1 of Parabacteroides faecalis. GTDB lineage: Bacteria > Bacteroidota > Bacteroidia > Bacteroidales > Tannerellaceae > Parabacteroides > Parabacteroides faecalis. The sequence goes on from NZ_JAKZMM010000014.1 coordinate 52,839, forward strand.
GACGATGTTTTTTACGAACAACTGCTAATAACGACCAAGCCTGTTTTTCATAATGAACAAAAAGATTCATCATCGGTTCTTCATCTTCTATCGAAACAGGTAACCATGTACAAAGTTTCTCAAACATACTTACTGCATCCGGTATCAAAGAAGAACGGATAACAAAACCATTTCGACTTCCAAGACTAAATGTATACAACGATGTTTCTTTTTCTGCCAACAAAAGCTTTGTATGTGTTTCTATTTCCTGGTCAACCGGCATATCACCCCAAGGCACAGCCTGGAAATGGAAATGATCTGGAGCAGAAGCGCCACAACGTGGTCCATTATAGAAAAGCGTAAAGTCTGGTAATTGTCGAGATAATTCCAGCATATCTGCCAAACGAGACTGGATACGTTGTGGAGTATGTTCACAAGCTGGTATCGTCAGATGGTGGCGAAATATCGGATAAGGATTACATAAAATGAGATAACGATCGCCAAAAGGCAAACGTAACTGTTCCGAAGGCAAATGATCCGGACACAGAAAACAAGGTCGTTGCTTAACAGCGTCTTTATCCACTTTAGCAGTTGTCGATACACTTCGAGCGGGATTGTATTGCACACGGACGAGTACATCATCCAATAACAACTCACGTACCAATACATGATCCAGAGCCTCATAATTCCGAGCAGCCAAATCCCATTCCTTTTTCTGGCGATCTAACATACGTAAGACCTCTTCCTGTAATGTTTTTCTCATAAGCCCTGTCGGTTTTGTTGTACTCTGGCTTCCAGTTCCCATGTACGAATACGATCTTTATATACATTATATTGATTCATCTTCTCACGACTCAACATTGCATCCGAATTATCTTCCCAACGACGACATAGATACAAAACATCATAAATACGCCCGATCTGATACTCCCGACAAATCCGTAACCCAACAGCATAATCTTCTCCATAACTGGTATTCGGGAAATTAATCCGACGGATGAGTGGTGTATAAAAAGCGCGTGGAGCTCCCAAACCATTAATACGAAGGGCATTATTCCGACCATTCTCTGGAGTCCATTCCTTATGATCAATTACTCCTGGTGGAATCTCTTCCAATTTAAAATTAGTCATCCGATAAGTTCCGACTACCATTGCACATTGTTGTTGATAAAAGGCATCCACAATTTGTTGCAACGTAGATTCACTGCTATACAAATCATCACTATCCAGTTGAACGGCAAATTTTCCACATTGAGGATGATGAATACCCTCATTCCAACATCCGCCTATACCCAAATCCGTCCGCTGCGGAATCAGATGAATCAAACGAGGATCTGACTGACAACGGTCAATCGCTTCGGTCGTTCCATCAGTCGAATGATTATCAATAACAATCAAATTGAATGGGAAATTAGTCTGTTGATTTAAAACAGAACGGATAGCATCTTCTATCGTACGAACCCGATTCCGAACCGGAATGATTACCGATGCTTCTACCGGAAAGGATTCTTCAGAAAAATCGATTGTCTTGAACTCTGGTTTCAAATAAGCCCCAATCCGCTTCAGATATTCAGTACATACCTGCTCCATCTCCAACTGTACTACTCGATTTCGAGGATCCACATAATCAAATATCTTATCACCACTTTTCCTCCAGTCGTGTTCTTCCGCCCGATACAGGAATTCATTGACATGTATAAGAGAACCTTTCTCCGAAAGATGAAGACGCAATGCATAAAGCGCCGCATATTGCCAATCTTGTTGAATAGTTTGTACAGCCTCAACAAAAGCAGAAGAACGGATAAACAGCAATTTACCAAAATCAAAATCATTCCGCAAACTTCCCGCCTGGCACGCAATCAATGGATGAGGTATCAGTTGTCCATCTTTCTCATCATAATAATCGGCATACAGGCAATCGGCTCCCGTCGAGTCAGCTATTTCACACAATCGTTCCAATGCCCATGCACCAAGAATAATCCGATCAGGTGATAAACAAAACAATATATAATCCGACAGATCCGAAACAACCAGATCGTTCAACAAGTTGCGACTCCATGCTGACGAACCATGAGGCATATCAAAAAGAACAATATTTCTTACTAAAGACTGCGACTGGAATGTTTCCTCATTCATCTGTGCAACCACAGGATTTTGCCGCATGACAAAACAGGTGATACGTTTTTCCATGATTTTCTATTTTTAAGGCAAAAATAAGAAAGGATTTTGATTTTTCAGGCTTTCATCTCTACAATGAATACAACGGTTGAATCGGCAGCTTCTGGAAAAGAAGTCTCTAGTGATTTTCCAAACTTCGTAAACGAATAAGTTTGTCCATACAAATCCATCGGTTCCAGTTTAGCGACACTACCCGTCTGGAAAAAATCATCCGTAAAACCTTCATTCAACTGCCATGCCTGATTCTCGAAACGATCCCAGCAAAACAAATATCGTTGTTCTGTTTTCTCCGCATCCTGATTGGCAGCCATCCAATAACGACTTCCCATACAAACAGGGAATAACGGTATCTCTCCTTCTTCAATATCTTCTTTGCCTCCCGTTTGATGAATAAACAATGAATCACGTAATAAATGTTCCGGCTGATAAGGCGCCGAATAAGCATACATTTCTCCACTATCGGGTGATACACACAAACGAACCGATTGCAAATTGGGGAATAAAACAGGATGTGTTAGCGAGACTTCTACTATAGGATGAGATTCTAAAGGCTGAAAACAGGTATCATACACTTGCACCTGCTGTTTTACACACGTACGATGCAAAGTATCTTTTTCTATCACTCGTTCTGCCGTATAGATTTTTCCTTTGTACAATACGGCTGACAATAACTGCTCTTCATTAAAGTCCTTCCGTAACTTCTTCTTAAAAAGCAATTCACCATCAAACGTATAATAATAGATATCATCCACATTACCTAATACGATCAATTGCTTTTTTAGAGAATGGACCAAATAGCCAGCCACCTTGATTTCCTCTGGTTGGGTTATCTGACAAACCAATTCTCCTTGTCGATTGAAACGATACAAAATACCTTGACAAATCAGAAACAGATCGTTCCCGTCTTTTTGTATATCATGCGCGTCCGTCAAAGACTTCCCATTTATTGGTTTTAAGGGAATAGCTGTAACTGACTCAGCAATGTCCGATAACTCGCCTTTCCGATTCATATCGGTATCACGATCTGCCATCAGGCGTTCATAGCCAAAACCGCCACAAAGTAGCAACATAGCTGCTAAAATGATATATGTGATCTGTTTCATTTTCTTCAGATTTTACATATTAAAAACGAAAAGAAAACAGATTTAGTATATAGAACTACGAATAAGATCAAAAAAGCCGAATAAAAATTTTCCAGTTGAGAAACTAGAGAAAAAAATTGGGAAGAAGAGAGTTTTTGGCCTTTTCTTCTGAATTTGCTTCCCGATAATACCTACAAATGATTAAGTGAAAACAAAAATCAGACATCAAGTTACCAAAAAATGGTGATTGTACTACTTTTTCCTTGAATGTACTTTTGCAAAGAAAAAAATAACGCTAAAATAAAAATGAATCATACAGGAACTATCAGAATTATTGGGGTTTTGTTTATGTGGCTAATCTGTTCGGAAATATCGTTTGCACAATCAGATGCCGTCCTTTCAGGAAAAGTATCTTCCTCTGAAGGAGTCGTTGATTTTGCTTCAGTTTATCTGAAAGGGACAGAATTGGGATGTACCACCAACGAAAAAGGACTTTTCCATTTAAAAGTACCCGAAGGACAATATACATTGGTTGTTTCTGCCGTAGGATACCAGACAGTAGAACAAGTTGTACAAGCTAAGAATGGAGAAAGACAACGATTGCATATCCATCTTTCAACCGATGTGAAAGAATTAGAGGAAGTAGTCGTGGTATCCAATGGCGTTAGTCGGGTGAAAAAGTCGGCATTTAACGCCATAGCCTTGGATACAAAAGCCCTGCAGAACTCTACACAAAACCTGAGTGAGGCGTTGGCACAAGCTCCGGGTATGAAGCTTCGCGAATCAGGTGGTGTCGGTTCAGACATGCAATTGATGATGGATGGATTCAGCGGAAAACATATCAAGATTTTTATTGATGGAGTTCCTCAGGAAGGAGTTGGTAGTTCCTTCGGCTTGAATAATATCCCCGTGAATTATGCAGAACGAATTGAAATATACAAAGGTGTCGTTCCTGTGGGTTTCGGAACAGATGCTATCGGAGGAGTAATCAACATTATTACGAAAAAGAATCTAAACCGCTGGTTTGTGGATGCTTCTTATTCGTATGGTTCATTCAATACCCACAAATCATACATCAACTTCGGGCAAACCTTCAAGAATGGTCTGACTTATTCAGTCAACGCTTTTCAGAATTATTCGGATAACGATTATTGGGTAGATACGCCCGTAAAAGACTTCGAAACCGGTGCTATCAATAAAAAGAAAATTGAGCATGTCCGTCGTTTTCACGATAAATACCACAATGAAGCAATAGTGGCTAAAGTAGGAATAGTAGATAAACCCTGGGCCGACCGGTTGATGTTAGGCTTTACCTGGTCGAATATGTACAAGGATATCCAGACGGGCGTCCGACAGGAAGTCGTATTCGGCGGTAAGTACCAGAAAGGTTATTCTCTGATTCCTTCTTTGGAATACCGGAAACAGAATCTTTTTGTGAAAGGATTGGACGCAACACTAACAGCGAATTATAATAAAAACATTACGCATAATGTCGATACTTCTACCTACGAATACAACTGGCGTGGCGAAATGCGTCCGTTGAAATCACCAGGGGAACAATCCTACCAGCATACCCGTTCGAACAACCAGAACTGGAACGGAACACTGACGTTGAATTACCGGCTGAGGAAAGCCCATACCTTTACATTCAATTATGTAATGAATGCTTTCCGTCGTGCCAACCAATCCATGTTGTATGAGGATTCGGAGGCCAATGCCATTCCGAAAGAAACCCATAAAAATATCGGAGGTCTCTCCTACCGTCTGATGCCAAATGAGAAATGGAATGTATCTGTATTCGGGAAATACTATAACCAGTACAATGCGGGTCCGGTAGCGACTTCTACGGCACAAGACGAATATGTGAAGACTTCCAATTCTGTTAATGCATTAGGATACGGAGCAGCTGGTACCTACTTCATCGGAAAAGGTTTCCAGACAAAGTTGTCGTATGAAAAGGCTTACCGTCTCCCTACCAATGAAGAGATGTTCGGAGACGAAGATCTTGAAACAGGAGATATTTCCTTAAAGCCGGAAAAGAGCGACAATGTAAATGTCAATCTAAGTTACAACCAAACGTTCAATCGGCATTCGGTCTATGTAGAAGGAGGCTTAGTCTATCGGAATACCCAAGATTATATCCAACGAAGTCTTACCAATCTGAGTGGCGGAAAGTATGGAGCAACTTATGTGAATCATGGAAAAGTCCTGACAAAAGGCTATAATCTTTCTGTCCGTTATGGTTTCGGAGAATGGCTGAGCATAGGCGGCAACTTCACCCAGATGAATGTCCGCGACAATGTAAAGACTGTCGATAGCGGTTCCAGCCAGGAAAGTCTGACTTATGGAGCTCGTATGCCAAACTTGCCTTACCAGTTTGCCAACTCAGACCTTTCTTTCTATTGGAACAATCTGCTTCAAAAAGGAAATAAGCTGACGTTGACTTATGATAATCTGTATATGCACAGTTTCCCGCTTTATTCGGAAGCTTTGGGCAGTGAATCAGATTATGTGGTGCCGACACAGTTCGCGCACAACCTGACTCTTTCCTACAGTCTGCAGAACGGACGGTATAATTTCTCGGTAGAATGCCGAAACTTCACCAACGAGAAGCTGTATGACAACTTCAGCCTGCAAAAGGCCGGAAGAGCCTTCTATGGCAAGATCCGGGTTTGCTTCGGGAATTAATCAGGCATACCAATCAATCGAACAACAATAATCAGGAATCTTACAATAAACAATCATTCAATCAGAACAATATGAAAAGAAAACTTCTAACCGTAAGTTGTGCCGCCATTTGTATGTGCGGATTTGTGTTGACTTCTTGTAGTGAAGATGATCCGGTAAATCCGGGCAACAACGGAGATAATAATAACGACGAAACACCGACCAGCGAAGTTATTTCCAACTATGTAGTGGCTGCATCCGTGAATGATGCCAACTACCTGCTGACAGCAGATACACTGACTGAAGGTACCATCTCAGCCAAGAATAACGGATTGACTACCGAAAGCGGAACCCAATGGATTTTCTATCAGGACAAGTATCTCTACCGTTTGGTTTACAACCAGGGAAATGCCGGTGTCACTTCTTCTTATATCCTGAATGCGGCAGGTAAAGTAGAAGAACGTGACAATACCTACGAGATCAAACGCTTCACTTCGTATGGTACCTATAAGAATTATATCATCACGGCTTCTGCCGGCGATTTGTCTCAAGATTATGCGGATGAAAACGGCTATCTGCCTCAAGGTTTTCTTTTCTCTTATCTGGATGTAGAAAATGAAACTTTTAAGACGAACAGCGATGTGATCTTATCGGAGAACTTTTTAGGTAACGGAGAGTATGTCACACTGGCTGGTATCCTCGAAGCTAATGATAAGATTTACAGTGTGGCTGTTCCAATGGGATTGAGCCAGTATGGGGTGAAAGCCGAAGGCGGAAAATATGTGGTATATGAAGATTTGATCAAACAGGAATCCGGAGGAAGCGGTAGCGGTGCCTACGAAAAAGGCGAATTACAATGGACTCAATACCCGAACGAATGCTGGGTGGCGATCTTCGGGGATGAATCCTTCCAGAACAAGACCTTGATCAAGACCGACAAGATCAGCTATGCATGCGGACGGTACAAATCACAATACTACCAGACAATCTGGGCTGCCGACAATGGCGATATTTATGTTTTCTCGCCCAGTTATGCCAAAACGATGACAGATCCGCGTCAGCAGACCACGCTTCCGGCGGGTGTTGTGCGCATCAAAGCTGGAACGGATACATTTGAGGATGATTACTATTGTAACTTGGAAGAACAGACCGGTGGAAAGTCGTTCTTGCGCTGTTGGCATATCACCGACGATTATTTCCTGCTCCTGATGTACGATCGTCCACTTACCGAATCCGGATTTGCAGCCAAAGAAATGGCTGTCTTTAAAGGAGAAGACAAGACTTTAACCTATGTAAAAGGAATGCCTGAAGCAAGTATTATCTCAGGTTTCGGGAATACACCTTATACAGAAAACGGGAAAGTTTATGTCGCTGTAACTACTACCGATGGCAGCCAACCAGCCATTTACCAGATTGATCCTGTCTCTGCTACAGCTACCAAAGGATTGACTGTCGAATCGGAACAGATCTCGGGGGTAGGAAAACTGACGTACTACGTAACTGAATAATCCGATGCGTAAGTTTTTTCATCAGATACATCTTTGGTTGTCCATTCCACTGGGGATTCTGATCTCAGTGATTTGCCTTACCGGTGCGATCCTTGTGTTCGAGAAGGAAATAACAGAGATAATGTATCCTGAAACCCAAGTGACGCAAGTAGAAGGACAACAAGTACGGAAGCAACGCCCTGAATTTTTCCGTCAGGTGCGCGCTTTGCATCGTTGGTTACTCGACGCGCCTGCCAAAAAGGGAGAGTCTTCTGTCGGGAAAACAGTGGTAGGCATCACCACTGTCGTGATGATCGTCATTCTAATAAGTGGAATAGTAATTTGGTTTCCCCGAAACAGTCGTACACTAAAGAACCGCCTACAAATATCTTGTACGAAAGGCTGGCGTCGTTTTTGGTACGACAGTCACGTAGCTTTGGGCTTTTACAGTACACTGTTTCTACTCATCATGGCACTGACAGGTCTTACCTGGTCTTTTTCAGGTTATCGGACTTTCATGTACGATCTTTTCTCCAATCTGCCGATAGATAACCTACGCAGGTTCTTCTATTCCCTTCATACGGGAACATGGGGTGGATTGACGACACGGATACTTTATTTCCTCACCGCTCTGATCGGGGGAATATTACCGCTGAGCGGCTATTATTTATGGTGGAAGAAACGGAAGCGGGAATAAATTACTCCGGAATGGATAAAGCAAAGACCTCCGACGATACAAATCCTGGCGGATCAAGATCGTCGGAGGTCTTTTTCAATAGAAATCCTGGAAGATTGAAGCTGTCGGACGTCTTTTTTTAACAAATCCTTGCGGATTTAGACCGTCCAAGCCGTCTGACAGTAAAAATCCTGGAAGAATGATACTAGATAGATGTCATCTAAAGAAAATCTTTGCAGATTAGACTTAAAAATCGCCACTTTTATGTTAAAGCAATGACAAAATGATACATTTAACAGAAAGGGGGCTTTTCACCCCCTCTTTTTTATTCTGCAAAACCTACCGGATGATTCAAAAACGGCACTTGCGTTGCTTTCAATTTCAACTTTTGGGCGAGGACTTCCTTGTCCATCGTTCCGCGCGGCACTGTAGCCAATCCCATTCCGGCACAAGCAATCGAAATATTCTGGGAAACGATTCCTGTATCCATTGCTCCTGTCAACCGATTTTGCGGAGTATCGCCACCACGCATCTTCGACAAGTCGCTCACCAATACCAACGAGACGGGCGCCACCGCAGCAAAGTCCTGCCCTTTCGCCACGTCTTTACGCAGGTCGTCACTCGTCACCGGTACCAATTTATTAGCTTTAGCATCATACAAATAAGCCCCCTTTGCGGTACATACATAAATATCGACATCCTGATAGTTCAGCGCGCTGGGTGCCGTGCGCATTCCCTTTTCCGGACGGTTCACGCCGTTGGCAGCCCAAAGCAAATCCGAAAGTTGTTGCAGCGAAAGCTCCTTGTCGGCATACGAACGGCACGACTGACGGTTGGCTAAAGCGGTCATCACGTCTGTCCCGCATTGTTTACTGGGGGCATTCAGCGAAATCCCCTGCAAATCCTGGGCGCTTGCCCCGAAAATGGAGCAAGCTGCCATCATGGCAAATACGAAGTTTTTCATTGTATTCTTCTTTTTTATGATTAAAACTGGTTTTTGATCGTTGTAAAGATAACACAAAAACAAGTATTTGCGCAAGAAACTTACCCGATTTGTATGCCATCAAGGAACAACTATCTGATGCGTACCGGCTGTCAAATCCACCGCCTTTCCATCCAGTACCAACTCGCCCGTACAGCCCAACGGTACCTTTACGGTCAGTTGGATCTTACCCTCTTCGGTACGTTTCCATTCACTGCTGATTTCACCGGCTACAGAATCATAGGAACCTTTCGCCCACTGCATATCTGCCGGGAAATGCGGCGTGAAACGGATATGGCGGAATCCGGGTTGCCGCTCGTCGTAATTGATACCCACCAACTGGTTCATCATCCAGGCAGAGACATCGCCCATAAAGACATGGTTCAAAGAAGCATCGCGGAACTCCGGACTCAACGTCCAAGTCTCCGGTAATGTAGTATAACCCATCGTTTCTACCCAATATCCCCACGAAGGAGCTTCCCGTTTTGTAATCATCTTCATTGCATCTTCCAAATAACCATAGCGGGTGAGCATGGCAGGAACCGTCTTCGTCCCGATCAGACCGAAATCGAGGAAATAATTATTATCCGCAACCAGTTGATGCAACTTGTCTGCAACCGCTTGTTCTTTCCCTTCCGGAACCAAACCTAAATACAACGCCAAAGCCTGGGCAGCCTGCGTTCCCTCTGCATACGTAGCAGTCTCTGGATGGAAGAACTTCCGGTTGATGCGATCCTTCAATGCCTCTGCCTTCTCGGAATATGGTTTCGGATCTTTCCCCAAGAGCGAAGCAAAACGAGCCATCAGTTGATTGTCTAAATAATAGTAGGCTGTCGAGGTATATTCGTTGTTTGTCGTTGCCTTCCAATACACCCAGTCGCTCAATCCGAAGGTCAGGAATCCATCCTTCTCTTTTGTCTGGAGATACGCCAGGTAACGTTCCATCGTAGGATATAGCTTCTCGATACTCTCGGTTGTACCATAATAATTATACAAAGCATTTGGGATGATGAACATCACAGCATCCCACACCGGACCAGGAAATTCGCCATATCCCCAACCACTCGAAGGAATGATACCGGAGATGTCGCCTTCAGCCCGTTGGTTATCGATAATATCGTCCATCCATTTCTCGTAGAACGTAATACCGTCGAAACCCAGCAAACCCAAGTCGATGGCGACATGTGCATCGGCAGTCCAACCATTCTTTTCTCGCTGAGGACAATCCGTAGGAATACTATGCAGGTTGCTTCGATAGGCTTGCATGGTCGCATTCCAGATCTTGTTCAACGTTTCATTCGAACAACTAAACGAACCCACCGGTTTCAAGTCGGTATGCAGGAAAAGCGCCGTCAGACTCTCTTCCGTCAGCTTCACCGGCTTATCACTTTCCACTTCTACATACTGGAAACCATGATAAGCAAACGAAGGCACGAAGATTTCCTCTTCGCCTGTTCCTTTCAGGTAATATTCATCCATCTGGAATACCTCGCCCGGCTTCACCGGATGATAATACACGTTGATATTTCCCTGTTCCAGTCGTCCGTCTTTCTTCAACAACTCGCCATGCTTCAACGTGATGTGCGTGCCGGCTTCCCCTTTCACTTTCAGACGGCACAAACCGGCTATATTCTTCGGAAACGCATAGACATACAATCGGTCACTGAATGCTTTCATTGAAATCGGTTTCAATTCTTCTGTTACATGGATTCCCGGCATTTCCTGTGCCACCAGCAAAGCAGAAGGAGTCGCTACTTCCACGGCAGTCTGCCAAGCACTGTCGTCAAACGAAGCAAGTTTCCAGCCTTCCGGTTCCAGACGGGCATCGTAACGGTCGCCACTATAAATATTATTATAGGTATAGGGTCCGCAAGCTGTTTTCCATGAAGCATCCGAAGAAAGGGTCTGTTGCGTTCCATCCTCATAATCAATCCGCAATTCACACAGCAAACGCGGACGATCGCGCCAACGAGCCTCGTGGAAATTCCATACGGCCACCGACTGTTCGTTATACCACCCGTTACCCAAGACGGCAGCCACGGCATTATCCCCTTTCTGCAAGATAGAAGTAACATCGTGCGTCACATAGAGATTTCGCTTATCAAAATGCGTATATCCAGGATCCAGGAAATTCTCTCCTACCCGCTTCCCGTTGAGGAACATTTCATAATATCCGGCAGCCGACACATACAGCCTTGCCTGCTTGACCGGCTTATCCACCATAAATCCTTTCCGGAACATAGGAGCCGGTTCGTATTCCTTGTCATTATCGTCGGTAATCCACTTAGCCTGCCAGTCGGCATTTTCCCCTTTCCCCAACTCAAAGCTTGCCACATCGGAAGTACGACAAGGATTTCCATCCTGATCCCAAACAGTAACCTGCCAGTAATAGCGGGTTTCCGGTTTCAATTCGGTCCGTTCATCATATACCTTTAAATCCGTCGGTGATGTTCCGATCCGAATTTCATAACGAGAAGGGACAAACGTCGTATCTTCACCCGCATACTTCCATGTGAATCGCGGCATCTTCGTATCAATGCCAATTGGATTTTCCAAATATTCAGTCCGCAAACCGACTGGAACAATTTTTTCATTGGTCTGCACACAGCTTGCCAGCAATCCGGCAGTAGCTGTCAGCACTATTAAAATATTCTTTTTCATATCGAGAATTAAATCATATCCTTACTTAATTACTATACCTTCTGGAGCATCTATTTTCGAAGAGATAGAACCATCCGGTTGTTTTTCATGCCGAATCTTAACGATTCCTTTCGGCGTGGGGAAAGTTCCTTCCACCCATTCCAAATCTGCCAAATGCGGAACAATCCGAAGTACTCGGCAACCAGGTTCTAGCACTTCCACACCCAATACATATTCCGTCAACCACGATGTAGGTCCCGAAGCCCAGCCATGACACAAACTATGGCGGAAACCTTTATAACAGTAGGCTCCGAAATCTCCATGAATATCTTTCTTGCCTGCCGGAACCAGTTCATCGATCGGAGCAGCATTCGGCAACCAGTCTAAATTAAAGTCTTCCCAGAAGGTAGTTGCTCCCATATCTAGCATCGCGCCCCAATATGAACGGATAATATCCAACGCTCCGGAATAATTTCCTGCCAAAGCCATTGAACGTAACATATAATATCCATAGAACGTAGAGAAACCATGTCCACCTTCCTGTGACAGATATTTTTGGTCAGCCTCATTGGCATCCATCAATCCCGCCCAAGCCAACAAGGCGGCAGCTTGTTTCATTCCCGGCTCTGTCTGTTTCTTCTTCAAAGCCAGAAAAGGTTTTATCACTTGAGGCGCAGCCTTCCGTAAACGCACTTCCGTTTCCAAACAAGTACTTGCTAATTCCGGCTCCTGCAATAAAGAACAAAGTTCTGCTCCATATTTCATAGCCTGAACCATCAATGCCTGCAAACCCGCGTTGATCGCTTCCGGATTCTCATTAGACGGCCAATCCAAGAAACGCATTCCGTCCAAATGTTCCCGGCCAGAAGCATCTACTTTCGAGATCAGGACTTTCAACAGGTCAACCAGATAATCTTTCTGCGATTGCAAATAAGTCCAGTCTCCTTGATACCGAAACCAATCCCGCTGAATCAACAACCACCAGATTGAATACGAACTAATCCCATTCATCCAATTAGGTAATGGAGTAATATTACGGGTTAAATCCAAACTCTTCGGAACCGCTTCATTATACCCAAAGACTGTATTCACAGTCATGACTTCCGGATGCATGTCTCCTATCCAAACCAGACGATCACGTTTAATGCCGTCCCACAAATATTCCTGTAAATTCAGATGGACCGTATAAGCACCCGTCTGCCAAATTTGATTAAGCCGCTCATCGTTACACCGAAACGAACCTTTATAAGGAATATCCCGGTAAGTAGCAATCGCCCGGATCTCCTTCAACTGTAATTCTACAGAATCATCCGGCAAATCAATCCGGACAAAACGAAAACCGGAATTTCCTACCTCTGCAACTCCCAACCAAGGTAACGATAACTGGAAATCCCGGACGGCATGATCGTTTGTCGCTCCGTTTTTCCCGTCAATCTCACACATCGCTTCGCTGACAGATTCGCCGAAACGTACCCGGATACGTACAGGTTTCTGACTAGCCGGCATACCTGTCACCAACTGGATTCCACCTTGAATTTCTTTTCCGAAGTCCAATAATAATGCCGGATGCCGAGCATCCGTACTTCGCATGACGCATACTCGGCTATTCGACAAATCAGCCTGTCCGTTTCCAGGTGACAATAAATAATGTTCATTTTCTATTTGCACACTATCTTGTTGCCATACAATCCGCACAGGAGATAAATATTCTCGGATTCGGCTATCTCTCTGTTGGGCAAAAGCCACTGTAAAAGCTAGCGATGCCCCCAAAACCAACCAGCTTTTCCTCATAGATCCTTTACTTTAGAGTCCAAAAGCCGGAACCAAATCATCCAACTGTTGCTGAGTCATACCTTCCGGATCCTCTCCTGAAGCCTGACGGGCACTGAAATATATCTGAGCGGATTTACTCAACGTATCAATGGCATCGAAACATTCAATCAAATCCTCTCCAACTGCCAGAATACCATGTTTTTCCCAAAATACCACATCATGATTCTCCAGCTGTTTGATGGTTGCCCGAGCCAGTTCCACAGTACCAGGTATTTCATACGGAACAATACCGATTCCTTTCGGTACAATGATTCGGCACTCTGGGATCATGCTCCAAAGTACTTTCGTTAGATAATCCGAATTTAAGAATCGCTTGCAATGTGTCATACCTATCAAGTCTGTTGGATGGGTATGTAAAACAACTCTATTATCACGACCTGTAGAGCGAACATAATTATGCATCATCAAATGTGAAGGCAACTCTGAAGTTGGTTGAATAGGTTGTTCTGCAATGATCTCATAACTCAAGCCATCGGCTGCAACCCGGATCAACGAACCGTTCTCAAACGGAGCAGGAGCCACATAACGCATGCGTTTACCTGTTCCTGTAACGTAAAATACATGTCCGGCTAAAGCTTCCATCTTTTCAGGTAAAGCCTTGGCCGGAGCCAGTGCCGGAAGAGCCAGATCTTCTGACGTCAATAACGACGTTACGTTTACGGAAATATTTCCCCCATTCCGTTCTGCCCATCCTTTAGTCCATAAATAACCAGCGACCTCTGCTATACGGTCTATTTCTGCCATTAAAGCACAATTGCTTCTTAACTGTTCCATTTTCAATCAATTTATAATTTTATCCATTCATTTCATCCGGATAATTTTCATAGCGAACCGGATGTTATTTTAATATACACCACTTTTTATCAAAAATACGCCAGCTTTTCACCAAAATACGCCGGCTTTTGATGAAAATACGCCGGCTTTTTTTGGTGATCCAATAACCTTATAAATTGGGGAAAATTAAAGAAAAGATTAACACACACATACCTGTTACCAAAACAACAATTGTCTTCTGGTCAACCCCTTTCCATTCCTTCAATAAGATTCCCCAAATATTACTAAAAATCACATTCAACGACATGAGGATACTCCATGAAAAAGCCAACATCACCGGAGAATCGGCAAAAAAGCTCTTTCCCATTCCCAAACCGAAAAACTGCGAATACCATAATACACCGGCCAGTGTGCAAAATAAGACATTATTCCACAAAACACCAGCCGAAACAGAGAAATATTCTTTCCCAGTATGATTACGTCCGTTCTGATAGATGCAATAAATGGCATTGGTCAAGAATCCACCTGTCGTCACTAACAAGATGACCGGGTTCAGAACAAACAGTTCATTAGCACCATGGCTCCGTACCAACTCAGAAATAGGAGAACCTGCTTCCAGGCCTAAATTAAAACAAGCGCTCATCACACCAGCCAATAAAGCGACAGCCAATCCTTTTGTCAAAGCAAAATCCTTAACGGCAGCCTGTTTCTCTTCTTCTGTCATATTCCGAGCCCGCAGACTCCCGGCATATCCGATGATAGCAATACCTGCTAATGTGATACAAACACCCAGCAACAAGATAAGTCCTTCGCCATGCAATAAATCCTGCCCTCCGAGAATGGCAGGGAAAAGTGTACCGAATCCGGCACAAGTACCTAAAGCTATACTTTGCCCCAAAGCCACTCCCAAATAACGCATACTCAATCCGAAGGTCAATCCGCCTACGCCCCACAACATGCCATATACAATTGCCTTCAAACTACCTTCCATTTGAAACAAGTCCATCAAGCCAATACCCTCTGGAAGAGCCAGAAATGTACCTAACAATGGAAAAACCAACCAGGCAAAAATACCTTGAACCAGCCAAAAGCTTTCCCAACTCCAGGATTGAATCTTGTTGATTGGAACATACGAACTACTCTGTCCCAAACTTCCTAAGGCAACGATCAATAAACCAACAAGAACATCCATAATTATCCTCGCTTACAAGTTATCTCGGCTTCGTATTTTTCTATATCCGTCATATAGCTTTCACCAACCGGAACATTATTCTTCAAGCAGAACATATCCCAAACAGCATTCCACGGTAAGCTTTTGGCTTCTTCCTGTAAAGCCAACCGCTGGAACAGCTGATCATTTTCTTCATACTTCTGCAACAAAGCAGATGGTTCCAACAACGCCTGTAACAAAGCTTTCTGGGCAGCCCGGACACCAATCACATACGCTCCTATACGATTGATAGTCGCATCAAAGTAGTCCAAACCTATATGAATCCTGTTTAATGCATTTGAACGGACCAGTTCACGTGATAAATCCAACAACTCATCATTTAAGATGACAACATGGTCACTATCCCAACGAACCGGACGACTGACATGCAACATAATCTCAGGAGTAAACAACAACAAAGAAGATATTTTATCAGCAATGCTTTCTGACAAATGAAAATGTCCTGTATCCAAAGTAACCATTTTCTGGTTCTTCACACCATAACCCAAATAAAAGTCATACGAACCGACAGTATAGTTTTCCAAGCCAATACCAAAAAGCTTCGCTTCAATACAATCTTTCATATTCTTATAGTCAACGGAAAATATCTCATCCAATGACTGTTCCAAAATCTGACGATATTTTAACCGGCTGGCAGGCACTTCCTTACTTCCATCATGGATCCAGAGATTCATAATACAAGGATCTTGCTGGAATTTACCCATCTCTTCACTAATCCAACGGCAACGTTTGGTATGTTCAATCCAGAAATTACGTATATCATCCTGAGGATTAGCCAATGTCAGATTGCCACTTTTTGGATGAGAAAACGAAGTACTGTTAAAATCCAATTTCATTCCTTGTTCCTTGGCCCATTCCATCCAGCTTTGGAAATGACAAGGCTCTATTTCATCCCGATCAACAACCTTTCCCTGGAAATCGCCATAGATAGCATGCAGATTCAAGCGATGTTTTCCCGGTATTAAAGAAGTTGCCTTTATAATATCTGAACGGACTTCATCAATGGTTCGCGCCCGTCCCGGATAATTTCCGGTAACCTGAATACCACCAGTCAACGAACCTCCCTGATTTTCAAATCCCATTACATCATCTGTTTGCCAGCAATGCAGCGATAATGCTATCTGCTGAAGCTGATCCATTGCTTTTTCTGTATCTACACCTAACGAAGCGTAACGTTCTTTTGCCATTTCATAGGCCTGATTTATATTTCTTTCGTTTGTCATGATTGTAATTATTTTGAGGTTAAACTTAAAAACTTCTGATAAGCATCTTTATACATTTCAAATTCTTTCTGAGGAACAAAGATCTGAGGAGATAAGCTAGATAATATGAACCGTCTCATCTCCCAACGGTCACAGACAAGTCCGGCTGCACGAGCCTGCACCAATCCATTTCCTACAGCTGTTGCTTCTGATGGTCCGGCAACTACAGGCAACTGAATCACATCAGCAACCAATTGATTTAAGAAATCATTCTTAGCTCCTCCTCCAATAACATGCAATCGATGAATCGGGAACGGAGCGACTTGTTTCAAGAAGGTTAATACCTTGCGATAACTAAAAGCCAGACTCTCAAAAATACAACGGACATATTGACCAACCGTTTCGGGCTCCGATTGATTACTATCTCTACAAAATTGAGAAATAGCATCCTGCATATTTTGAGGATTAGCAAAACAGGCCGCGTTAGGATTTACCAAACTTCTAAATGGTGCCTCTTTTTCCATTAAGGCAATCAACTCAGTATAAGAATAATCTTTACCTTCCCGCTTCCATTCTTCCCGGCAACGTTCCAACAACCACATGCCTGTAATATTCTTCAAGAAACGGATTGTCCCATCAATACCGCCTTCATTCGTAAAGTTTTCCTGATATGATTCTTCTGAAATAATAGGTTCTTCCGTTTCTATACCCATCAAACTCCATGTTCCACTACTCAAATAAGCAAAATTACGATCGGTTGTCGGGACAGCAGCTACAGCCGAAGCCGTATCATGTCCTGCTACTGCAATAACAGGAATGGATCCAACACCCGTTTCCTTACTTAAAGAATCAGTCAATGAACCAACAACAGTTCCTGGGAAAACAATCTTCTCAAAAAGAGAAGTTGACACACCTGCAGCACACAACAACTCTGCATCCATTTCTTTTGTGTATGGATTTACCAGTTGGGCAGTTGATGCATCCGTATATTCACACACACAGTTTCCTGTAAGCAAATAAGAAAGCAAATCAGGAATAAACAAAGCCTTCGCCGCTTGTTCCAATGGAGAATAATGCTCTTCCTTCATCTGATACAGTTGAAACAAACTATTGAAGTTCATTATCTGAATACCCGTTCGCTTATATACATCCATCTGCGACATCCTTTGCTGGAAAAACTTTTCGGGCACACCTTCCGTAAACGAATCCCGATAAGCCCGAGGCAACGCTAATAAAACACCATCTGCCCCAATCAATCCAAAATCGACTCCCCACGTATCAATTCCTATTGAAGTCAAATGGATATTTTCCTTTCCACAATAACACAAAGCCTTTTTTATCTCTTTGTATATATGATAAATATCCCAATAATAACGCCCGTGAAGCTCCATAATTCCATTTGAGAACCGATGTATTTCCTTCATCTCAAATTGGTCTTTCGAAAAAGTCATCACAACTGCCCGACCACTAGTCGCACCAATATCAAATGCTAAAAATGTGTTTACTTCCATGATAATTTATCCGTTACTTGAAGATTTTTCTTATTTTTGGACAAAATTATCCGGTTTCCGGAGAAAAAATATTTAGATATTGATTTTAAACCTTTCAATTCTGATACAAATGAATACTCAGATGAATAATCAATTATGTTATTTGACATATAGTGCGAATGATGAAGCATGGGGAACCATTATCACAACAGCAGGTTTCCAACATATCTCACCTCATGCATCCTATCCGCCATCCCAACATCCCAAGAATTATAACTTTTGTCCACAAAACGGACGTATCCTGAATGAATACCAATTTGTATATATAGTAAAAGGTAGTGGTACTTTTATATCAGATCACTGCAAGAAACGTTCCGTAAAAACAGGAGATTTGCTGATTCTTTTTCCGGGAGAATGGCACAATTACTATCCAGACATAGACTCCGGATGGGATGAATATTGGGTAGGTTTCAAAGGCAGTTATATGGAACATTTAATTGATAAGCACTTCTTTTCTCCCGAAAACCCGATACTAGAATTAGGAATCAGTAGTTCACTCGTCAACTTATATGAAGATTTACTACAAACAGCCAATAATGAAAAGGCTGGTTTCCAAGTTATGTTGGCGGGTATTTTACAACACATTACCAGTACGATCTTCTATAAATACAAAAACCAGTCATTTGCTGATGCTTACATCTTGGATAAATTGGATGAAGCACGTAGAATGATGAAATCAGAAATTGAACATCCGTCGTCACCTGAAGAAATTGCAGCTCAATTAGGATTAAGCTATTCCTGGTTTCGGCGGACATTCAAAGATTACACCGGTATATCGCCAGCTCAGTATCAAATTCAGTTACGCTTAATCAAAGCCAAAGAACTGTTAAGCCAGACAACGCTCAACATTACGGAAATTGCCTATCAGTTACATTTCGAAAATGGAGGACAATTTTCTACTTTCTTTAAGAAAAGAGAAGGACTAACACCCAAAGAATACAGAGAATGGATTTCGGCTGCTAACTCAAAAGAATAAATCGACAGCCTATTCCATATCTAATGTTTACCTATTTTGATAGAAATTCAAGATGGATAATTTTGTAGCCATTGATTTTGAAACAGCCAACCGCGAACCTTCCAGCGTTTGTAGTGTTGGTATTGTCGTTGTAAGAGAAGGGAAAATACAGAATCATCTATATCGCCTGATTCACCCTACTCCTAATTATTATAACTATTGGAATACTCGTGTCCATGGATTAACAGCTGCCGACACAGCCCAAGCACCTGCTTTTCCTTTCGTTTGGGCAGAAATAGAACCGCTTATAAGCGGACTTCCGCTTGTTGCCCACAATGCCGTCTTCGACGAAGGATGTCTAAAAGCGGTTTTCCGAAAATATGGCATGACTTATCCTGAATATAAATTCTATTGTACCTGCCGCGCTTCCAGGCGTGTTTTCGGAAAAGAATTACCGAACCATCAACTACAAACCGTCGCTGCTCGTTGTGGATATCAACTGGAACACCATCATCATGCCCTCGCAGATGCAGAAGCCTGTGCCTGGATTGCCTTACGAATTATGGATTTGTATCTTAACAGCTAATTTCTTTTGCCACCAGTACAAATAAAACAGACAGATGACCAAAGAAACAACCGTTGAAAGAGGTGGCGCAAATCCCATCCAGAAAAGCGACGTCGGATCAATATGGCTGAACAACCACGATAATGGAATACGAAATAAAAAGGTAGCAATCAGACTATGTACCATCGGGAACCAGGAATTTCCTTGTCCGCTGAAATAAGAATTCATACAAAAAATAAAACTTACTAAAATACAATCTATGCTGTATCCTCTCAGATATGTTGCTCCCATACTTATAACCGCCTCATCTTCCGTAAAAATGCGAATCCAATTTTCCGGAAAGAATTGTGAATAAACACACATTGAAACACCAAACACCAATGCCATACCAATACCGGCATACAAGCAACGATTCATTCGTTCTATCAATCCGGCTCCATAGTTCTGAGCAGTCATGGCTGCTACTGCAGATGATATTGCAACTGGTGGTAACATGGCAAATACGATAACCTTTTCCACAACTCCTAATGCTGCAGATGCAATCACACCCATTTGATTCACAATGACCGTGATTATCAAAAAAGATATATTTACCAAAGCGTCCTGCAATGCAATAGGAGCTCCCAATACCATGATGCGCCGTGACAAAAGACCATTCAAACGAATATCTTTCCGGGTAAACGGGAAACTAAATCCACGACGATGTAAAAACCACAAAGCAGTCACAAAACTGATTCCTTGGGATGAAATCGTTGCCAATGCTGCTCCTGCAGCCCGCAAATGAAACGCTCCTACCAACAAGAAGTCGAGTACAATATTGATAATACATGCCAACAATACAAAATAAAGAGGTGTCCGAGAATCACCTAGCCCTCTCAAAATTCCGCAAACAACGTTATACCCAATGATAAACGGAATGCCTAAAGAGGCAATTAAAAGATAAGCCTGTGTATCATGCATGGCTTCTGCCGGCGTATGCATAACAGAAGTTATCGGATCATGACACAAAACCATCAAAAAAGTTAGTACAATGCCTATTAAGGCAAATAACCAGACCGAAGAGCCTATAACAGCAACCAACTCCTTATAATTTCTTGCTCCCGTTGCTATCCCGATAAGAACAGTAATTCCTGTCGTCAATCCTAAAATAATTCCGGTAACAGTTTGCATAACCTGACTACCTATAGCCACTCCGGCTACACTGGCTGCATCATCAAATTGACCGACTACAAAAAGATCAGCTCCACCATATAAGGCTTGTAATACATTGGCTAGCAAATAAGGTAAAGCAAATTGGAATAATACTTTAACTACATTTCCTTGTGTCAAATCAAGCTCTTTCATTTTCTTTACATGATTAATAATAACAATTATACATATAAACAGAAAGCCGGATAAGCTGATTGGTTTTACCCAGTCATCTTATCCGGCTTTTATATCGCCCTCCGATGAGGATTACAAAACGCTCCTTTTCGTTATGTTCTGCAAAGGTAGGACGAATCGCTGAGCTAATCAAATAATTCTGCTAGTTTCTGTTGTTTGCGATAAAAACCAGTTTAACAGTTCCCGGTTGGCTTCGCTGTCAATCTGCAAATCATGTTGTTCTTCAAAAAGGTCTAACGAATACGTTGTTTCCCCACAGATATCAACACCGATAACCTTTTCCTGTCGAAAGATAATAGCCAGCAACTCTTCCAATTCTGCTAAAGAAAACTTTCCCTGGTCCCAATTCGTAACAGCGGCTTTCTTATTCAGTACATCTTTATCTACAGAAATGTAAACGGGTTCATTAACATGCTCCCGTGAAAAGTTACGCCAGGCTTCTTCGTGTGAGAAACTTGCCTCGCTGTAACACTTTACCCGAGAAGAATAAGACACTGGTATAGCATGAATAAGACGTTCATCTGCTCCGACAATCAATACCTTCTGAAGAAAAGGATTCGTATCAATAACGGCTTTTATCCACGAGCCGCACGAAAGCATTTCTTCATATAAAGAAGGTTGCATATCCGGATGATGATCAAAGACAACCAATGAAAAAGGTTCTCTGATTTTATCAGTCCAAAACTTACTTACATAATGATCATTTCCAGAGTCAATAAAATGAATACCATCCGGTGCAAATGGTTCCATCCGCTGCTTCAGTTTTAAGGCAGCTTCCTCATCACAATAACAATCCGTACCGTTCAAATCTGTACAATCAAGCCATTGGAAACGTTGATTCCGAATAAAACGTTCCTGCTCATATACATGCGTAAAATTCATCAAAAGGATATTCGGCTTCATTTTATCATTGAGTTATCAGAAAAATGCCTGCAGATTCTTTTTCTGCAGGCATAGTAATACTCTATTTCAACGATTTTCCATCAGAAAAGGCATTTCCAACCTTCTCTCCCAGTACCCGATAATGATGATGAATCGGATCATAAGTAATTGGCCTTAGTTTATCAAGGTCAATCTTGCCATCTTCGCCTAAAACAGTTTCATCTGCCGAAACATTAACGATGCGTCCCACCATATGGCAGGTCTCCGGATCATAAGAAACCAATTCACATTCCAGTGTCATAGGCAATTCTTCGACAACCGGAGCATTGACAAATGCAGACTTTACCGTATGAAAGCCCGCTTTCTCTACTTTATCAGGTACTTTTTTACCCGACACAAGACCAACGTAATCACAGGCAACTACCTGATCAGCCGTTGCCATACTCACTGTAAAGGCTTTTGAAGCAAGAATATTTTGAGTTGTCTGGTGCTCTTCCGCCAAACAAATCCCTACCATATTATCTGTATAAATACCGCCCCAAGCTGCATTCATAGCATTGGCTTATCCTTCTTCATCATACGCGGCTACAATAAAAACCGGCATCGGATACAACCACGTTTTAACACCAAAATTCTTTCTCATCTTTATTTCTCCTTTTAATTTATAGATGATATAAAAACAATCATCCTTTTATTGCTACTTTTATCACACCATCTTGCCTGTTCTCTAAGATACGATAGGCTTCTTCAATTTCACGCAACGGGAAACGATGCGTAATAAGAGGTGTCGTATCGATCTTTCCTTCTGCAATCAAATTCAAGATCTCCGCACAATCGCATCCGTCAACTCCACCTGTCTTGAATGTAAGGTTCTTCCCATACATGTCTGGCAAAGGTAATACTTGCGGACGATCATACAAGGCAACTACTGTTACTATGGCATTCGGACGGGCACACTTCCATGCCAAAGTAAAAGAATCATCAGATCCGGCCACTTCAATTACCACATCTGCTCCTCCATGATTGCTTTGCTGACTGACAAACGACAGACAGTTTTCTGGTTCAACAACAAGTACCTCCGGATAATGTTCTTGCACAAAACGAATACGTTCTTCCGATTTCTCACAAACGATAATCCGGCGCGGATGTTTCAACATCACACAAAGCAAGGTACAAATACCTGTTGGTCCTGCACCTATAATCAAAACCGTATCTTCCGGTTTGATTTCCGAAATACGAGCAGCCCAGAACCCGGTAGCCAAGATATCGCCAACAAACAAAGCCTGCTCATCTGTTACTTTATCCGGAATACGATTCAGCCCCTGATCAGCATACGGTACCCGAACATATTCTGCTTGTCCGCCATCAATACGGCAACCCAATGCCCAGCCACCATTCGGATCCTCACAGTTATTGACATAACCATGACGACAGAAGAAACAATCGCCACAGAATGTCTCGACATTTACTGTCACCCGGTCACCCGGTTTTACCGAAACCACATCTGGACCGACCTCCTCCACGATACCAACCATTTCATGTCCTACTGTAATACCAGGTACAGCCCGAGGCACACTTCCATGTTTGATATGTAAATCGCTGGTACAAATACTACCCAACGTTACACGAACCAAAGCATCCCGGCTATCTTTCAACTGAGGCTTCGGTTTCTCACACAAGGCAAATTGACCTTGCTCCAAATAAGTATAAGCTAACATAATTTCTTTTTCGATTTATCTTTCTTACGAACAAAGATAATACAACCCTTTATAACCTCTAGAAATCCCAAGAGAATTAAAATCATTTCTCATGAGAATCGAAAACGAAACTCACGAGAATTATTTTCAAATCCCGTTAGATTTTATTTTGCTGTTTGCTGATCTACAAAAACCAGACGGTTGGTATCATATCCTCTGGCTTGCAATTTCTGGAGTAATTCATTCCGGAGTGTATCGGGTATTGTCTTGTCGCGGCTCATAATCCAAAGATATTTATCCGAACTACTTCCAATCAATACATATTGATAGTCAGGATCTATTTCCAGTACATAATAATCGGCATAAAACCAAAGGAAGAAAGAAACTTTCAATTTTCCCGGATCATTCGGATCAGGTTGCTTGGCTTTTCCTTTGATTTGTTTCAGTTCTCCGTCCTTCCAACCTTCATTCAAGACTTCTATTTTACCATCTTCGCGCAACGAATACGTTGCCGATACATGGGTCATTTCCTTCTCGAAACGATGATCATAACGGGCTATTTCATACCAACGCCCCATAAAACGATTCAGGTCTAACGACTGTACTGTATGATTATCAATCGTATCCATCGGATTACCTTTAGAAAAGCCACAGGCACTTATGCCGAAACAGGTACACAATAAAAGAAGCAGATTTTTCATAAGCAATGATTTAAACAGGATTCATTGCTGGCAAATATAAAAAAAGATCTTGCTACTTCATACTGTAACAAGATCTTTTCTCAGAGGTTCCTGGCGGATTCGAACCGCCGTAAACGGTTTTGCAGACCGCTGACTAAGCCACTCATCCAAGGAACCGATAATATTTTAATTTACACAAAAGACTCTCATCCGAAACTCGAGGTTCCTGGCGGATTCGAACCGCCGTAAACGGTTTTGCAGACCGCTGACTAAGCCACTCATCCAAGGAACCAAATCACCAACAACCCTGTTGTTTTTCTTTTGCGATTGCAAAGGAACGAAATTGTTTTGAATCTGCCAAATTTTTCCTTGATATTTTTATCTGTTGACTCATTCTACGCTCTTTTTGTAGCTTTTAGCATTTCCCTGACTCAACGGTTCTGAACGGATAAAAGCATTATACTAACCCGATTATTTGAATAAGTAGAAAAAAAAGAGTTAATTTGCAACCGTATATTTTTAATGGATAAAAAGAATCATGACTTATACAGAAACGGAAATTCCAGGCGTGTGGATCATTGAACCGAAAGTATTCAAAGACGCCCGCGGTTATTTTATGGAAGCATTCAAACAAGAAGAATTTGACGCGCATATTGGTCCTACCCGCTTTATACAGGATAATGAATCCTGCTCATCGAAAGGTGTATTACGCGGACTGCATTATCAGCAGGCTCCTTATTCACAGGCCAAACTGGTACGCGTCATTAAAGGATGTGTGCTGGATGTAGCTGTCGATATCCGGAAAGGATCTCCAACATTCGGTAAATACGTAGCCGTAGAGCTGTCAGACGAAAACAAACGTCAGCTTTTTATTCCACAGGGTTTTGCCCATGGATTCCATGTCTTGAGCGATGAAGCCATCTTTACATACAAAGTGGATAATCCATATACGCCATCGGTAGAGAGAAGCATCCGGTATGATGACCCCGACATTCAGATTAACTGGGGAATTCAATCACCTGAGGAAGTCAATCTTTCAGAAAAAGACATGAAAGCTCC
The DNA here is from genome assembly GCF_022809355.1 of Parabacteroides faecalis. Classification (GTDB taxonomy): domain Bacteria; phylum Bacteroidota; class Bacteroidia; order Bacteroidales; family Tannerellaceae; genus Parabacteroides; species Parabacteroides faecalis. The sequence continues at coordinate 78,341 of NZ_JAKZMM010000014.1, forward strand.
GTGGCTGAAAGATGCCGATATTAATTTCACCTTTTAAGAGACAACCAACATGAAGACTTATTTAGTGACAGGAGCAGCCGGTTTTATCGGTGCCAACTTTATCAAATATATGCTGGCCAAGTACGACGATATCCAGATTGTTGTACTTGATTTGTTAACGTATGCCGGTAATTTGGGAACGATCGCCAGCGACATCGACAACAAACGTTGCTTTTTTGTCAAAGGAAACATCTGCGACCGCGAATTGGCAGATCAGCTTTTTGCCCAATATGCATTTAATTATGTAGTCAATTTTGCTGCAGAAAGCCATGTGGACCGTAGTATCGAGAATCCGCAACTCTTCCTGCAAACCAATATTCTGGGTACACAGAATCTGTTGGATGCTGCCCGCCAAGCTTGGACAACCGGCAAAGATTCAACCGGATATCCGACATGGCGCACCGACGTTCGTTTTCACCAGGTTTCTACCGATGAAGTATACGGCAGCTTAGGTGCTACGGGATTCTTCACCGAAACAACACCTCTTAACCCGCACAGTCCATACAGTGCTTCCAAGACAAGCGCAGATATGTTTGTGCAGGCTTATGCCGATACCTACAAAATGCCAGTCAGCATTACTCGCTGCTCCAACAATTATGGTCCTTATCATTTCCCGGAAAAACTGATTCCGCTTATTATCAAGAATATTCTGGAAGGAAAGAAACTGCCGGTTTATGGAGACGGATCGAATGTCCGCGATTGGCTGTATGTAGAAGACCATTGTAAAGCCATCGATCTGGTGATCCATAAAGGCAAAGCCGGTGAAGTTTACAATGTAGGCGGACATAACGAGAAGACCAATCTGGAAATTGTCAAACTGACCATTCGTACCATCCGCCAGTTGATGGAAGAAGAGCCTCAATACCGGAATGTATTGAAGAAAAAGGAAATGGGTGCAGACGGACAGCTTTCTATTGACTGGATCAATGATGATCTGATTACATTCGTCAAAGATCGTCTGGGACATGATCAGCGATATGCCATCGATCCTACTAAAATCCAGAGAGAATTAGGTTGGCTTCCGGAAACCTGCTTCGAGACAGGTATTGTGAAAACCATCCGTTGGTATCTGGAAAATCAGGCATGGGTGGAAGATATCACCGGAGGCGATTATATGCAATATTACGAACGGATGTATAAAGGCCGCGAACTTTAAAATCAGATTACAATGGATTTCCGATTAAAGGTGTTTTACAGTGTAGCTACCAATCTGAGCTTTACCAAGGCTTCACATGAGTTATTCATCAGTCAGCCGGCTATCAGTAAGCATATCCGGGAACTGGAACAACGCTTTGAGACACCTTTGTTTGAACGAAACGGAAACAAGATACAACTGACGCGTGCGGGAGAATTATTGCTCTCGCATGCCCAGTCGCTGTTGGCTGCTTACCGGCAGTTGAACTTCGAAATGAATTTACTGACCAATCATTTTTCCGGAGAACTCCGTTTAGGAGCCAGTACAACGATTTCCCAATACGTTTTACCTCCGTTGTTAGCCAAATTCATGCAAAAGTTTCCCGACATCAAACTTTCTTTGCTAAGCGGAAACAGTAATGACATCGAGCGAGCCCTGACCGAAGGGAAAATAGATTTAGGACTAGTCGAAGGATGTGCTCACTTAAACACCTTGCATTATGAAGCATTCATGAAAGACGAGCTCGTTGTTATTACACACACCTCTTCTTCTTTGGCAATCCATGACAAGCTGACTCTCGAACAATTCCGTTCACTTCCTTTTGTATTGCGTGAGAATGGTTCCGGTACACTGCAAGTATTGGAATCAGCCTTATCTGAACATAAAATAAAATTATCACAGCTGAATATCTTAATCCAGTTGGGAAGTACGGAAAGTATCAAATTATTCCTGGCCAATTCCGATACCCTCAGTGTTGTATCCATCCGTTCCGTTGCCCGCGAGATTGTAGCCGGAGACTTCAAAGTGATTGATGTTCCGGACTTAAAGATGGAGCGAAAATTCAGTTTTGTCCGGCCTTTAGGAAGAAATAGTGGGTTGGATGAGAACTTCATTCGCTTTGTTCTCCGCAATGCTACCTGATATAACTTGAGGTTATAAGCTATAAAAATTTACCGTTCGCTTTTATGAATAAGTTACTCTACCTTTGTCCTCCGAAAACAAGTAACATCATAAAAGTAAAAAGATATGTTTAGCGAAAAAAGAGGAAACGTACTTCACGGAATTTTGCTGATCGCCTTATTCTCCTGTTCAGCATTCTACATTGCAGAATTTGATTTCATCAAGAATCTTTCTTTCAGTCCACTGATCGTAGGTATCATCTTAGGTATGCTGTATGCCAACAGCCTGCGTAACCATTTACCGGAGACTTGGGTTCCGGGTATTCAGTTTTGTACCAAACAAATCCTGCGTGCCGGTATCGTACTTTACGGATTTAAACTGACTTTCCAAAGTGTCCTGGCTATCGGTTTACCGGCCATCCTGATTGATTCGATTATCGTCATTGCGACAATCCTATTGGGAATCTTCCTGGGACGTGTATTAAAAATGGACAAAGATCTGGCATTATTGACATCCACCGGAAGTGCTATCTGCGGAGCTGCTGCTGTTCTCGGCGCCGAACCTGTCGTGAAAAGTGAAGCACATAAAACGGCTGTAGCTGTATCTACCGTAGTTATCTTCGGAACAATCTCCATGTTTATCTATCCGGCCTTATATCGTGCTGGCATCATCGACCTGACTCCTGAACAGATGGGTATTTACACCGGTTCTACATTACATGAAGTTGCACACGTAGTGGGTGCAGGAAACGCGATGGGAAAAGAGATCTCTGATGCTGCCATCATTGTGAAAATGATTCGTGTCATGATGTTAGCGCCGGTATTAGTCGTTATGAGCTTCATGCTGGCTCGTACGGCAGTTAAAGCAGTCAGCCCCATGCAGGCAAAGCAACGAATGAACGACGTAAGATCACTATTCCCTGGTTTGCTTTCGGCTTCCTGGCTGTCATCGGATTCAATTCATTGGATTTATTACCAACACCGGTAGTCACTACCATCAATAACATTGATACTTTCATGCTGACAATGGCGATGACGGCTCTCGGAACAGAAACCAGCATCGAGAAATTCAAGAAAGCGGGAGCCAAACCGTTCTTACTGGCAGCGCTGCTTTATATCTGGTTGCTTGTCGGAGGTTACTTGCTGGCCAAGTATGTAACACCAATCTTGGGCTGATTACTTCATTCAATGATATTCGAAAAAGAGAAATAAAGGTAAAAGCAAACCTTTATTTTTCTTTTTGAACAACAAAACTGACAAACAGACCATTTAAGTTATAAAAAAAGCACAGCTAATTTAATAAATTAACCTACCTTTGCACAACTTCAAGTCGGCCAGAATTTAGATAGTGATTATCTATAATTTTGGTCATTTTTACGTTAATAAGGAAAGACATGGATTATGCAATAATTGCAGCGGGCGAAGGTTCTCGCCTTGCACAAGAAGGAATTAAATGGCCCAAACCGCTTGTTCGGTTAAATGGAACAGCTTTAATTGACAGATTGATTGATATATTCTTGAAGAATGATGCATCTTCAATCCGGATTATTGTCAACGAAGAGATGACAGAAGTGCAGGAACACCTGAAAGGATTAAAACTACCGGTGCCTTTTCACCTATTGGTTAAGTCAACTCCCAGTTCGATGCACAGCTTCTATGAATTAAGCCGTCAGTTTGAAAGTGATCAGCTTTGTCTGACAACCGTTGATACCATCTTCCGGGAAGAAGAGTTCTCTTCGTATATTCGTGCATTCATATCAAATTCAGAATTAGACGGACTGATGGCTGTGACAGACTACATCGACGACGAAAAGCCTTTGCATGTGCAGACAGATGACCACATGTTTATCAAGGCATTCCTTGATCAGACAGAAACACCCCAGTATGTTTCCGGTGGAATCTATTGCCTGCGGCAGCCCGCTATTCAGATTCTTTCTCATTGCATAGAACAAGGCATGTCGAGAATGCGTAACTATCAGCGCCAGCTCATCACAGAAGGCCTGACAATAAAAGCGTATCCTTTCAGCAAAATCATTGATGTCGATCATGCAGACGACATCCGGAAAGCAGAACAGTTTATAGCATCTAAATAAGCAGTTTAAAATAACATGGAGGAAATGACTATTGCCGGTATCCGTCGGGGAAACCAGTTTTCGCCCAACCATATCGGAAACGATGCGGCTATCTTCAGTCTAACCGCAGAACACTTAGGGAAATTAGGTTGCAAGGTCAACGAATACATTGAATCAGACTTATTATTGCAAGACTTGAATGAGAAGGCAATCTTCAATATGGTCCGCGATTGGAAATCGATTCATAAACTACAGGAACTGGAAGACAACGGACATATCGTGATCAATTCGGGATATGGCATTGAGAATTGTACACGCGAGAAGATGACACGCCTCTTGCTTGACCATCATATTCCGCATCCTACGAGTTTATTCTTATCTACCCAGGCTGATCCGACTCAAATGCTTGAAGAAGCCGGACTGGATCATTGCTGGATCAAGCGAGGTGACTTTCACGCGATCCATCGCGAGGATGTAACGTATGTACGTAACCGGGAAGAAGCCAAAAGTATTTTAAAGGAATATGCCATTCGTGGTATTCCGACAGCAGTGATCAACGAACATCTGGTAGGCGACCTGGTGAAATTTTACGGAGTTACCGGAACTGATTTCTTCTATTGGTTCTATCCTTCCAACCAACATCATAGTAAATTCGGACTGGAAGTTATCAATGGAACAGCTAAAGGTATTCCTTTCAATCAAGACTATATGCAACAAATCTGTAACGAGGCTGCCCGCGTTTTGAATATTCATATCTATGGCGGCGACTGCATTGTCTCGGAAGAAGGAGAAATCCGTATCATTGATTTCAACGACTGGCCCAGTTTTGCTCCGTGCCGGGAAGAAGCAGCTCCTTATATCGCCGGTCGGATTTACGAATTAATCACGAAATAAATCGGAAGACAAAACATAGAATCATGACAAGCAATACAAAACAAAAACCAACCCTCGAATCGACACTCAAGTCGATGGATACCGAGGAGTTTATCGATATACATTTTTATCGGCCAATCGGATATCGATGGGCATTGTTCTTCAACAAATTCGGTATTTCTCCCAATACCGTTACCATTGCCAGTATCTTTATCGGAGCGGCAGCTGGAGTCTGTTTTTATCCGCATAACCTGACGATTAATATCATAGGTATGTTACTGCTGATCTGGGCGAATTCGTATGACAGCGCCGACGGTCAGCTGGCACGGATGACGGGTAAGAAGACTCCGCTCGGACGTATCCTGGATGGTACGGCAGGCGATATCTGGTTTATCTCCATTTATGCAGCCATTTGTGCACGACTCACACCACAATGGGGCATCTGGATCTGGGTTTTCGCCCTGATAACCGGTATTTTCCACAGCAAACAGGCAGCGATGGCCGACTATTACCGGAATATCCATCTTCTTTTCCTCAAAGGAAAGGCTGGAAGCGAACTGTCTCACTCACCTGCTCTAAAAGAGAACTACAAGAAGATGAGCTGGAAAAAGGATTTCATCTACAAGTTGTTCGAAACCTTTTATATCAATTATACTGTCGGACAAGAACGGCTGACACCGAAGTTTCAACGTATGATGCAAATCATTCGACAGGATTATCACGACCAAGCTCCCGAATGGTTTCGGACAGCTTTCCGGGAAAAGAGTCTGCCGCTCATGAAATATACCAACATGTTGTCGTTTAATACGCGCGTCATTGCTTTGTTCATTTCCTTGTTTATTGATATGCCGTGGTTATATTTCACTTTCGAAATCATCGTTTTGAATGCGATGCTGGTTTATATGATCAAACGTCACGAACATATCTGCCAAGGATTTACTCAAGAATTAAAAGAGCGTTGTCAAACAAACTCATGATAAAAAAGAACGGTCATGCTTACAATAGATAAGATAAAAGGAATCATCTTCGATTACGGAGGAACTATCGACAGCAACGGCCTGCACTGGGCTGAAGTTATCTGGAAGGCTTACGAAACCTATCAGGTATCCGTCGCAAAAGCCGACTTCCGAAACGCTTTCGTTTATGGCGAACGGACTTTAGGAAAGAATCCACTGGTCAAACCCGAACATACGTTCCTCGATATGCTGCGTATCAAGATTGATTTGCAGCTGGAATGGCTGAAAGACGAAGGACTCATCACTCCAGCCGACGCATCTTCGCAGAAAAAGGAAGACATTGCCCAGTGGAGTTATGCGAATGCACGGAAACATATCGACATAGCCCGCCCGATTCTGGAACAATTGGCACAGAGATATCCGTTGGTCTTGGTGTCTAATTTCTACGGAAACATCGCATCCGTTTTGAAAGATTTCCAACTGGATCATCTTTTCCAGACAATCGTTGAATCGGCTGTCGTAGGGATCCGAAAACCGGACCCGGCAATCTTTCAGTTGGGAATTGATGCGCTTCATTTCGCTCCCAACGAGATTGTTGTCGTAGGCGATTCGTTTGATAAAGACATCGTTCCGGCAACAACTTTAGGATGCCAGACTATCTGGCTGAAAAGTATCGGTTGGAATCCTTACAAGGGAACAGAAACGGCCGATGCCATCATCACTGATTTTCCACAAATCAAGGAGATTTTCTCTCTCCGATAAAGGTATAGGAAACAAAACATTCCATCCAAGAAAAATCCGGACTGATTGTTATTCTTTCATCAGTCCGGATTTTTTATGTCTTCATCCGAGCGACTAACTCTTTTCCAACGAGAAACTAATCACAATCATCCGACTTATTATCTTTCCTCCGGTCGGAGGAAGCCCATCCTTCGGCCGGAGGAACAGTGTCCTCCGATCGGGGGAAAGTCATCCTTCGGTCGGAGGAAAGATAAATATTCGTTAGTTTGCAGTTAGCAGCTCGGCAGATTCATCTTAATACCTCGGCAGGGAAGCATTAGTCACTCCGCAGGGAAGAACGGACAAGCTTGGTATTCTCCACAAAATAATGTACCTTTGTTTGCCTACTCCGGCAGGGAGAAATAAAAACAAAACGTATGTATTTCAAAGACATTATCGGACAAGAGGAAATCAAAAGGCATTTGATACAGACGGCACAATCGGGAGTGTTGCCTCACGCCCAGTTGTTTACCGAACCAGGTGGAAGTGGAGCCTTTGCCCTGGCCCTTGCCTATGCCCGTTATGTGAATTGTTCCCGACGGACTGACACGGATGCGTGCGGACAATGTCCTTCGTGTTTGAAATACGACGAACTGGCCCATCCGGACCTGCACTTCGTATTTCCGATCGTTGCCAAGAAAGAGCGGAAAAAGGAAATATGCGACGATTACCTGCAGGAATGGAGAGCTTTCCTGCATGACCATACTTATTTTGGTATCGATCAATGGCTGGATGCCATGGATGCCGGTAATTCGCAAGCTTTGATCTATTCGAAGGAAAGCGATGAAATCATCCGGAAGCTAAGTCTGAAAATCTATGAAGCGGACTATCGGGTCTTATTGGTCTGGCTTCCCGAAAAGTTACACGTTAGTTGTGCCAACAAACTACTGAAACTAATCGAGGAACCTCCAGCTCATACCCTGATTCTGATGGTATCGGAACAACCGGATTTAATCCTCGGAACGATCCAGTCGCGCACACAACGCATCAATATTCCACGGATTTTGCCGGAAGATTTGGCCAAAGCCATGCAAAGCCGCTATGGTTTGTCGCCCGAGGATGCTCATTATGTCTCGCATCTGGCGAACGGAAATTACCTGAAAGCCGTCGAAGCAATCAGTGTGAACGAAGAGACGATGTTCTTTCTGGAGCAATTCAAGACCGTAATGCGTAACTCGTGGGCCCGGAATGTAAAGGCCATGAAGGAACAGGCCGATGTACTGGCTTCAATCGGAAGGGAAAAACAGAAGAATTACCTGGCATATTGCCAGCGACTGGTGCGCGAAAACTTTATCTACCGTTTCCAGGCGCCCGAATTGAATTATATGAATCGGGAGGAAGCCGCTTTCGCCGTCAAGTTCTCACCGTATGTCAACGAACGTAACGTTATCGACCTGATGGACGAACTGGCGAAAGCCGAACTGCATATCTCCCAAAATGTCAATCCCAAGATGGTCTTCTTCGACCTTGCCTTACGGATTACGGTATTGATCCGCCGCTAATCAGATGGTTCTGATATGATCAGCCAGGAAAGAAACGCCCAGCTGCCGGCGAACCTCGTCAATAATCTCGATGGTGATCAGGGAATTCTCGTGGCTGTTTACTTCTGATTCCAGCTTTCCAGCCTGCACCAGATTGATAAACTCGGCTACCTCATAATAATACTCGTCTTTATCCGTTACGACAGAAATATCTTCGACCGGTGTCAACGGACCTTTTCCAGACGAAGCCACCGGACGTGCCTGCCATGTCACCCGATTAATCTGGTTGATCTTATCCAGCATGAAGTTTCCGTCCTCTCCTTCTATTTCCGTAGGTAAAGACGAATTGGCAATCTTCGAATACAGAACCGTTGCATTCATCCCTTCATATTCAAAGTTCACGGCACCTTGTCCGTCGGTTCCGGTAGAAAGAACAACACCCGAAACACTGATCTTATTCGGCCGGCCGAACAAGACAACCATCGGATAGACCGTATAAACGCCGATATCCATCATCGCACCATTCGACAATTCAGGTTTAAAGGCATTCAAGACAATTCCTTCCTTAAACTTATCATAACGGGAAGAATACTGGCAATAAGAAGCAAAGTAACGCCGGATCACACCTGCTTTGGGCAACGCCTCACGTAATACACGGAAATTAGGAGTCAGAGTCGGCTTCATGGCTTCCATCAAAGTAACGCCATATTGCCGGGAAGCAGCGATCATCTGCTTCACCTCGTAAGCATTCGAAGCCATCGGCTTTTCGCACAGCACATGTTTTCCGTGCTTCATGCACAAAATACTTTGGGAAGCATGTAAATAGTTCGGAGTTGCGATATAAACCGCATCAATCAGCGGACTTGCCGCCATTTCCTCCAGCGAAGTAAATGTATAGGGAATATCATATTTGGCAGCAAATTCATTGGCTCTTTCCTGCGTACGCGAGCAAACCGCAACCAGCTCAAAACGTTCGTCTTGCTTCGCTCCGGCAATAACCCAGTCGGTGATAAAGTTCGTACCAATGACTCCAAAACGAATCTTATTCATACATAAAATGATTTATAGGATTTTACAGACAAGACATTCCAGAATAAATAAACCAGGCTTCAGATAGGATATATCCAAAACCCGGTTTACATAATCCTTTTGTATCTTATGTATAGATGAATTACTTGCGGAAAGGAGCTTTCACTACCTGAGCCTTCAGATTACGGTTACGAACCTGGATATAAATCTCAGAACCAACTTTCGAATAAGCTGTCTGAACATATCCCATACCGATACCTTTCTTCAAAACCGGCGACATTGTTCCGGAAGTAACAACACCAATGGCATTACCTTCGGCATCCACAATCGGATAACCATGACGAGGAATACCTTTATCTACCAATTCAAAGGCACACAACTTACGGGTAACGCCTTCCTTCTTCTGACGTTCCAATTCGGCACGGTTCGTGAAGTTCTTGCCATCAACAAACTTCGTGATCCAACCCAAACCAGCTTCAATCGGAGAAGTTGTATCATCCAGATCATTACCATACAGGCAGAAGCCCATTTCCAGACGAAGCGTATCACGGGCACCCAAACCAATCGGCTTGATACCTTCCGGCTTGCCAGCTTCGAAGATAGCATTCCAGATTGTCATCGCATCACTCGGATAGAAATAAAGTTCGAAGCCACCGGCACCGGTATAACCCGTATTCGAAATGATTACCTGCTTGCATCCGGCAAATTCACCCGTAGTAAAGGCATAATACGGAATAGCCGACAAATCAACTGGAGTCAGGCGCTGCAATACTTCCAAAGCCTTCGGTCCTTGGATAGCCAACTGAGCGATATTGTCAGACGCATTTTCCAATTCGGCACCTACTGTATTATGACTGACACACCAGTTCCAGTCTTTCTCAATGTTAGCCGCATTTACAACCAACATATATTTCTCCGGTTCATAATGATAAACCAACAGGTCATCAACGATACCACCCTGTTCATTTGGGAAACATGTATATTGCGCTTTTCCTAATGGAAGCACGGAAGCATCATTCGACGTAACCGACTGGATAAAAGCCAACGCATTCGGACCTTTCACCCAAAATTCGCCCATGTGAGACACATCAAATACACCGACACCATTTACCACCGTCATGTGTTCGTCGATAATACCTGTATATTCAATCGGCATGTTATAACCTGCAAATTCATGCATCTTGGCACCCAGTGCGATATGCACGTCTGTAAAAGGAGTTGTTTTCATTCTTTCACGATTTAGATTTATTCTATATAGATAATATTGTTTACAAAATTACTTGGTTGCCACCAATTCTGCAATCTTGACAACCGTTTCCATACTCTTCTGCAAAGAAGGAATAGGAATATATTCATAACGTCCGTGGAAATTATGACCTCCGGTAAACAGATTCGGACAAGGCAGACCCATAAACGACAGGCGTGCTCCGTCGGTTCCTCCACGAATCGGCTTGATCTGCGGTTTCACACCGACAGCTTCCATCGCTTCCGAAGCCAGATCTACAATGTATTTCTTCGGTTCCACGATTTCACGCATGTTATAATACTGATCGTGCATTTCCAAAGAAACCATACCCGGATACTTTTTACTCAACTGTGCAGTGATCTGCTCCAACAATCGTTTCTTCTGTTCGAACAACTCACGGGAATGATCACGGACAATGTACTGCAAAACGGCCTGTTCTACGCTACCGACCATTGTAGTCAAATGAAAGAATCCTTCATAACCTTCAGTTGTTTCCGGACGTTGATCTGCCGGCAACATGGAAGCAAATTCAACAGCCAGCAAAGAAGCATTTACCATCTTGTCTTTTGCTGTTCCCGGATGTACATTCCGTCCGCTGAAAACTACTTTAGCCGCTGCTGCATTAAAGTTTTCATATTCCAGCTCTCCGATTTCTCCGCCATCTACCGTATAGGCAAACTCACAGCCGAACTTTTCTACATTAAAATGATCAGCTCCAGCACCAATCTCTTCATCCGGCGTGAAACCAATCCGAATCTTTCCATGTTTGATTTCCGGATGTTCCTTTAAATAAGCCACCGCTGAAATAATGGCAGCCACTCCGGCTTTATCATCAGCACCCAACAAGGTAGTTCCGTCGGTAACAATCAAGTCTTGTCCGATATATTGTTCCATTTCCGGGAACATACGCGGTGAAAGAACAATATTCTCGGCTTCATTCAATACGATATCACCACCTGCATACGAAACGATTCGCGGTTTAACACCTTCGCCCGACATATCAGGACTCGTATCCAAATGAGAAATAAATCCGATTGTCGGTACTTCCTTATCTTCCATATTCGATGGTAAAGTAGCCATCAGATACGAATTATCATCCAAGGAAATCTCTTCCAAGCCCAAGGCTTCCAGTTCTTTTACCAATGCTTCGGCAAAGACACGCTGGCCGGATGTACTCGGAGTAATACCCGATTCTTCATCCGATTGCGTAGCAAAAGTCACATATTTTAGAAATCTATCTACTACTGTCATCTTTATGTTGTTTTTATAAGAAATCGATTTTCATTTATCAGGGCTAAAATTAGGAAAAGCGGATGAATTAACCAAATAAACCGAATGACAGCTCGACCGAAAAGAGGAAAATTAAGAAAAGATAAAGGAAGACAACAGAAAGCATACAAACGGATACAAACAAAAAAGGATCTTCTTCCGAAGATCCTTCCTTTTCAGGGTGAAAGATGGGGCTCGAACCCACGACCCTTGGAACCACAATCCAATGCTCTAACCAACTGAGCTACATTCACCATCATAATCTTAAACGAACCTCACCGCCTGCGGGGTGAAAGATGGGGCTCGAACCCACGACCCTTGGAACCACAATCCAATGCTCTAACCAACTGAGCTACATTCACCATATCGGTCTTCAGCAGACGCTGTTTCTTTAAGACGGTGCAAAGGTAAGTATATTTTTTAATTCTGCAAACTTTTCGCGGATTTTTTATTCCAATACATTCTTCGAAATCCAAACTAGAGACAAAATGAATACGGTAAACCAAACGATCCAATAACTACCATAAAGCAGAAATGTCTTCAGAATCGCTTTGCCCCAACTGCTCCGAGAATAGACCCGACGAACAGCAATGATACTATATACCAAGAAGTAAATCCATAAAAGTCCATAAATCGCACCCAGATGACAACCCTGCCACAAAAGGATCAGCATGACCGCCGAGATAATCAGCAATACAGAATGCAGATGCAAGGCAAAAACCAGATGCGACATATAGCCCAACTTCTCTTTCCGGAAAAACAACATCAACAACAGGGCAAAGATCGGGATCAGCAACAAGGCTATCAATGGCCAATTAGACGAATACCAGGAAACCAAACGATTGTATTTCCATTCCGAACGCAAGTCTTTCAACTCCCGCTTCTGTTTCTTGGTAACATCTACTTGTGCCTGATGAACCGAATCCTTTTCCAACACAAAAATGGTATCCGATTCTTCCCAGGCCTGAAACTCTTCCTGAAAGATTACTTGAGCCAACTGTACCCGAAACGTATCCTGATAAGGAGATTCCAATAGACGTAACATAGGTTTGTATGATGACAACATAGCCGTATCCGTTACAGTCCAGATAACTGTATCCTCCAGACCGGATTGAGCCATAACGGTTTCATACGAAGTCCAACTTCCTGCTTCTTCCGTATTTTTCAGGACTTCCCATTCGGCCATTTCCTCGGTATGAGCCTGCATCTTTTTCCAGTCATCGAGCAACGAAAAGGCAAAGATGAAGAACAAACAGGACAAGAACATGAACAGGCGCAACGGATGCACGTACGAATTAATCTTTCCGGCATTAAACTCCCGCGTCAGAAAACCCGGACGACGGAATAAATAATATAAGGTAAGCCATACTTTACTATCGAACTGATAGACGTTCTCGAAGTATTGCTGCAGGTATTTCCAGAAAGGCTGCTCGATATCCAACGCATACTGGCCGCATTGCGAACAATACATACCTTTCAGTTTCTTTCCACAATTCTTACAATAGGTATAAGCCGGAGTCCGTTTCCGACGAACGCGCTTCAGGCGACGGTATTCGATCTGACGCGACAACGCCTCTTTCTGCTTCCGGATTTTCTCTTTCCAAGTATCTAACTTCATTCCTCTTTCCTCCCTTTACACATATTCCGTAAAATCTACATGGAACAGATGGATCGCACACCAAACTAAAGTACTGATAAACACACTGCCCAGAATTAGCATATAAAGCACATAAAGCAAACCCGTTTTTATAAAGGCCTTAATCCAGCCGGTTCGTTCATATACCTGATAAATGGCAATCCACATATACAACAGGAACAGACTCATCAAACCCAGTGAAACTTCCTTCGTATAAGGTGTCTTGACATAATAAGCCCACAACAGATTCACCGCCACCAGCAGCAAAAGCACCGAATGTAAATGCAGGGCAAAGGCATAATGCTTCATGTAAGGCATCTTTTCTTTCCGGAAGAACAGTTTCAGTAAAAGGGCGAAAACCGGAATCAGCAACAGCAGGATAATGGGCAGATAAGTCGAGTACCACGACACAAAAGCCCCGAAGTTCATCTCTGTCTCGATCTTTTTCAGTTCTTTTTTCACCTCATCCGGTTCCGAACCGAAATAAGTATCGTCTTCTGCCAAGGCATATACGCTATCCTGAGCCGTTATCGGCAACAGGTAACCTTCCTCGATCAGGATTTTCGGAACCGAAAAGCGCAAGGTATCCTCCGCATCCGATGGCAGCTGCTCACTCATGCGTCGCAACATTTTCTGCATGATTGAATCTCCACAAAAATAAATGGTGGTATCTACGGCTGCTTCACGTTCTTTCTCATTCAAATCGTCATACCAGAAATCGATCACATCTTTGGATAAATCCATCTGGAGAACCACATCCTCAGCCGATATTTCAGCAGATTCGCCCACTTCACCTTCCACAGACCAATTTATACTATCCAGCGAACTGGGAATCAAGGCAAAGAAAAACAGGAAAAACAAACACGACAAGAACATGAACAAACGCAATGGATGTACGTACGAATTGATCTTGCCAGCATTGAATTCGCGTGTCAGGAAACCGGGACGGGTAAAAAGATAGTATAGCGTAAGCCATATCTTGCTATCAAACTGATAAACATTCTCGAAGTATTGAAGGATGTATTTCCAGAAGGGCTGCTCGATATCCAAGGCGTATTGCCCGCACTGATAACAATACATGCCGTCCAGTTTGGTACCGCAATTCTTACAATAAGTATATTGGGGAATTTTTTTTCGCCGCACACGTTTCAAACGCCTATATTCGATCTGGCGGATGATCCGCTCTTTGTGTTTTTGCAGCTTAGAGAAGATCTCTTTGTTTTTCATCGTTAAAATCAACTTAGGTTTATATTTTCATGGCTGCCAATACATGAAAAAGTTTTAATCGGTAATCTATTTTCTCCATTCTCTTCAGATCACAGAAAAATTACCGATTAAAACTTCCTACAAGTCATATCTACTTATTTATAAATCTCTTTTTTTCCTGCCAACAACGTGTTTCGCATCAGTGAAATAATCGTCATCGGTCCTACTCCACCCGGAACCGGACTGATATACGAACATTTCGGAGCCACTTCGTCGAATTTCACATCGCCGCAAAGACGGAAACCACTCTTACGGGTTGGATCAGGCACACGTGTTGTACCAACATCTACAATCACGGCTCCTTCTTTCACCATATCTGCCTTCAGGAATTCAGGAACACCCAAAGCCACGATGATGATATCTGCCTGCAGACACATCTCCTTCAGATTCTTCGAACGGCTGTGACAAACCGTTACCGTACAATCACCCGGATAAGCTTTCTGCACCATCAGCGAAGCCATCGGCTTACCCACAATGTTGCTACGGCCTAAAACCACGCAATGCTTGCCCTGTGTCTCGATATGATTCCGCTTCAACAGTTCCAAAATACCGGCCGGTGTAGCCGAAACGAAACATGGCAGACCGATTGACATACGTCCGACATTAATCGGATGGAAACCATCCACATCCTTGCGGTAATCGATAGCCTCGATTACTTTCTGTTCAGAAATATGTTTCGGCAACGGAAGCTGAACGATAAAACCATCCACATCCGGATCGTTGTTCAGTTCATCCACCTTACGAAGCAATTCTTCTTCGGTTACATCCGCTTCGTAACGGATCAAGGTTGACTTGAAGCCAATCTCACCACAAGTCTTCACTTTGCTGGCAACATACGTTTCGCTACCACCATCATGCCCTACCAGGATCGCAGCCAGATGCGGCACTTTACCGCCTTCCGCCTTGATGCGGGCCACTTCTTCAGCCATCTCCTGCTTCATCTGAGCAGCAGTAGCCTTTCCATCTAACAATTTATATTCCATGATATCTGATTTATTTTATCTTCTGAATCCGAATCCCGGCATCTTCGGGAGTTTCATATTGCCTGATTTGGCATTAGTCAGCATACGCATCATCTTACGAGTCTCATCGAATTGCTTGAGCAGTTTGTTTACTTCTTGGATAGAAGTACCACTACCTTTGGCAATACGCTGGCGACGTGAACCATTCAAGATAGCCGGATTCTTCCGTTCTTCCGGAGTCATTGAATAGATGATCGCTTCGATGCTCTTGAATGCATTATCATCGATATCCACATCTTTCAAGGCTTTTCCTACACCCGGAATCATCGATGCCAACTCTTTCAGGTTACCCATCTTCTTGATCTGCTGGATCTGGGCGATGAAGTCATTGAAATCGAACTGATTCTTGGCAATCTTCTTCTGCAAGCGCTTAGCCTCTTCTTCGTCGTATTGTTCCTGAGCACGTTCCACCAACGAAACGATATCACCCATACCCAAGATACGGTCAGCCATACGTTCGGGATGGAATATATCCAGCGCATCCATCTTTTCGCCGGTTCCAACGAATTTGATCGGCTTATCTACAACTGTACGGATAGACAATGCTGCACCACCACGTGTATCACCGTCTAACTTCGTCAAGACAACACCGTCGAAGTCCAACCGTTCATTGAATTCTTTCGCTGTATTGACTGCATCCTGACCGGTCATGGCATCTACGACAAACAAAGTCTCATCCGGATGGATGGCCGCCTTGATGGCCGCAATTTCCTTCATCATCTGCTCGTCGATAGCCAGACGTCCGGCTGTATCGACAATCACCAGATCGTTACCTTTTGCCTTTGCTTCCGCAATAGCATGCTGGGCAATTTCAACCGGATTCTTATTTTCTTCTTCCAGATAAACCGGCACACCAATTTGTTCGGCCAATACCCGCAACTGTTCGATAGCGGCCGGACGATAAACGTCGCAGGCAACCAGCAACGGCTTCTTGTTTTTCTTGGTCTTCAACATATTGGCCAGCTTACCGGTGAACGTAGTCTTACCCGAACCTTGCAAACCCGACATCAGGATGACTGCCGGACGACCTTCCAGATTCAGTTCGGTAGCTGTTCCACCCATCAACTGAGCCAGTTCGTCGTGCACGATCTTAACCATCAATTGGCTCGGCTTAACCGAAGTCAGCACATTCTGTCCCAAGGCTTTTTCTTTTACCTTGTCGGTAAATGTCTTGGCAACCTTATAATTGACATCGGCATCCAACAAGGCACGACGTACATCCTTTAATGTTTCCGCAACATTGATTTCAGTGATTTTCCCTTCACCTTTCAGCAACTTAAACGAACGCTCCAGGCGTTCACTCAGATTGTCAAACATACAAATTATCTATTTTTTTCGATTATCCAACTGGGAAACGTGTTTCGGGGCATTCCCAAAATCCGCTTCTTTATTTTTAATAGGGAACAAAGGTACTAAAAAGCGTGTAATTATCGATACAGAATACGGAAGAATCTGAGGATAGCCTATTTAATACCCCATAACAGGATACCTCTCTAAAAGATCGGGGAGAAGAACTTTCGCCCTTCTCCCCTACGCCTTGAAATTCGATCTGTCCTCGTTTCCCAGCGAAAGCAAATCATTATTACTATGAATGCCTAAACAAACTGAAAGTCTGTATAGGGGGGTTATCCCTTAGTTTCACAACTCTAGGATAACCATATTGTATAAAAAAGATTATTAATTATACCCGTTGGCGGAATTAAATTGATAAAATAAATATGTATAAAAGGTTGTGCTTATCGCTGATTATTAGTAGATTAGAAGTGATCAAACTATTAATTTACAATAAAGCTAT
>NZ_JAKZMM010000015.1 GCF_022809355.1 Parabacteroides faecalis
AATCCGATAAAACGGACAATTTGAACTCAATACTGAATTTGCGATGACTGATTCCTTTCTTTCCCATTGCTTTCTCTTTTTTTGTTAAATGGGTGTAAAGTAAATCTGTAGTATGACAGTTTTGTTTTTGATTCCCGTTACTTCCGATTTTAATTCCCGTGAGTTTTGTCCGTTGAACTATTTGTAATTTGGAATTGCTTGTTAATCAGCTAAATTTGCTTGCCTTTAAAGAATAGGCGGAAGAGTTTTGTATGCGGATTGATTGATTACTTGGAGCATTTGAAGTATCTTTGCCTGAAAACAGTTGAGGTATGAGAATCGAACAGAATTTCTCGTTAGAGAAGTACAATACATTCCATCTTCCAGCCAAGACCCGCTGGTTTATGGAATACGAAAATGAAGACGATTTGCAGAAAATCCTACATGATGAGTATTTTCAGGAATGTCTTTCATTGCATATAGGTAAAGGTAGCAATTTGTTGTTTATTAATGATTATAACGGAATCATTCTGCATTCGGCCATCCGGGGTTTGGAAGTTGTCCGTGAAGACGACTCGTTTGTCTGGCTTCGGGTAGGAGCTGCCGAAGTATGGGATGAAGTTGTTGCCTATGCCGTATCAAAGGGCTGGGGAGGAATCGAGAATCTTTCATTGATACCGGGTGAAACAGGTGCGGCTGCCGTTCAGAATATTGGAGCGTATGGTATGGAAATTAAAGATGCCATTGAAACGGTCGAGGCTTGGAATCAGTTGACTTTTGAAAAGCATGTCTTCCGAGCTGACGAGTGTGGTTATGGGTATCGGACCAGCCGTTTTAAAGATCCGCATCAGGATCCGCATATTGTGACGTATGTAACTCTGAAATTACACAAGCAACCCGACTTTAAGTTGTCTTATGGAACCTTGCAGGACGTTTTGAAAGATAAGAAGATTACACTACAGACTGTGCGGGATGCCGTTATAGCTATACGACAGGCGAAACTGCCTGATCCGGAAGTGTTGGGAAATGCCGGAAGTTTCTTCATGAATCCCGTGATAGATACCGCACATTTTGAGAAGATCCGTCAGCAATATCCCGAGATTCCTTCTTATCCGGCAGCAGAAGGAAAGATAAAAGTACCGGCTGGCTGGCTGATTGAGCAGTGTGGCTTCAAAGGAAAGCAACATGGTGAAGTAGGAGTTTATGAGAAGCAAGCCTTGGTTCTCGTGAATTTAGGTAATGCAACCGGTGATGAGATCGCCTTGATGGCCGAGAGTATCCGCTCTGCCGTAAAGGATCGTTTTGGAATAGAACTGATGCCTGAGGTTAAATATATTGCATAATGAAAATAATCTTTCTGGGAACCGGAACTTCTACGGGAGTTCCGGAGATAGGATGTCAGTGCGAAGTTTGTACCAGTCAGGATAAACGAGACTGGCGCTTGCGGACTTCGGCTGTAATAGAAACGGAGGGAAAACGGATTCTGATTGACTGCGGACCCGATTTCCGTTGGCAGGTGATTACAAATAAAATTTATCGCTTGGATGCGGTCCTGATTACGCATGAACATTATGACCACGTTGGTGGACTGGACGATTTACGTCCGTTTTGTCGCTATGGAGAAGTCCATGTCTATGCCGAGGAGAATGTAGCCTATGCTATAAAGACGCGTATTCCATATGTGTTTGCCGAGCATAAGTATCCGGGAGTTCCGAATATTGAAATGCATTCCATCTCTCTTCAGCCGTTTAAGGCTGCCGGGATAGATATTATACCTATCCGTTTGATGCACGGTCGGTTGCCAATCGTCGGCTATCGGATCGGACGTATGGCTTATCTGACAGATCTCAAGGTGATTCCCGAATCT
Organism: Parabacteroides faecalis; assembly: GCF_022809355.1. GTDB lineage: Bacteria > Bacteroidota > Bacteroidia > Bacteroidales > Tannerellaceae > Parabacteroides > Parabacteroides faecalis. The sequence continues at coordinate 1,847 of NZ_JAKZMM010000015.1, forward strand.
GAGTTCAGTAAGTTGGAAGGATTGGATCTGTTGGTGATCAATGCCTTGCGTCTGGATAGTAAGCATCCGACACATGCCGGACTGGATGAAGCGTTGGCTTATATTGAACGTATTCAGCCCAAAGAAGCCTATCTGATTCATGAGTCGCATAAAATAGGCCTTCATGCACAGGCTGAGAAGTTACTTCCTCCGCATGTTCATCTGGCATACGATAATCTGCAAATTGAGTTTTAAGGCAGATCCGTTGGATAATCCAAAGCAATGTATAAATTCCCGTCTTCTGCCTTATAAGTTGAACCGATGCGTTCCGGCTTCAGTTGCAGGTAGCGGGAAATGCTTTGTTGCAAGGAATCTGTAATCACTGCCGGAAGCGAATCGTTCTGAGAGGATGAGATCGGTAGATTAAAGATAAATGTCATCTTCTGATCAGAACGATAGATATCTGTACTGAGCCAAGTATCTGTATATTGCCAGCAGACAGAATCATCGGAGCATACACGGAAGGATAATTCCGAAGCCGGAATCAGCAGGCTGGTAGTTGCATGAGCTAGCGGAATATTTGTTTCTTGAGTTGGATGGATCTGTAAGTTAATCCGTTGTAAAGTCTGATCAAGCAGTACTTTATTATAACTGGACACCCATAATCCGTTTGCATAGAAAGCTCCGGCAAATTCATTTTCTGCATCAGCATAATAATAGACATCAATACCGTTTTGTGAAACTTTCTGCGGAGGAAATGTGTTCAGCAGTTGTTTCATCTTCTGTTGTAGTTTTCCCGCTTCTTCGGGTGTGGTCGGCAAAATACAGATCATACCTTCGGGATACAGACAGAACCACACATTGTTTACCGGATGCAGAGCAAATAATTGCTGGTAAAGTCTGGGCATTTGCTCGCCGAAAAGCTGTTGAATGGTTTGTTTGTCACTCGACGAACGATTCCAGTATTGGGTTTGCTGAACGCGAACCAAGGCTTTGGGCGGAGCAGGAAACAGAGCATACATATTAATGTCCGTTCGGGCATCTTCTTCATAAATGTGTTTGAATAGATGGTAAACGAAACTTCCTGCCAAAGAAAGGACCAGGAACAAGATCACTATATCCCGCCACCGAAACTTCATTTCTGATGCAGAAAATAATTACACCAGGGTTTTAACCCACAGGATTCGCATTTCGGATTTCGTGCCGTACAAACGTAACGCCCGTGTAAGATCAGCCAATGGTGGGCAATAGGGATCAGACTTTTCGGAATATGTTTTGTCAGTTCCTTTTCTGTTTCAAGCGGAGTCTTGCTATTTACAGTCAGGCCTATCCGATTCGATACACGGAAAACATGTGTATCCACAGCCATTGCCGGTTTATCATATACGACAGAAGCAATGACATTGGCCGTCTTTCTTCCTACACCCGGTAACTTTTGCAGTTCCTTAATATCAGAAGGAACAATACCTTTGAATTCTTCTACCAGCATTTTGGCCATGCCTACCAGATGTTTGGCTTTATTATTCGGATAAGAAACGCTTTTGATATATTCATAAACTACTTCGGGAGTAGATACGGCCATCACTTCAGGCGTAGGAAAGGCTTCGAACAAAGCCGGTGTAATCATGTTTACTCTTTTATCTGTGCATTGGGCAGATAAAATGACTGCAACTAGCAATTCATACGGATTATTGTAATGAAGTTCGGTTTCCGCAACAGGAACATTTGCCTGAAACCAGTCTAAAACACCTTTATATCGTTCTTCTTTGCGCATAATTATCAGAATCAAGTATGCGAATATACATTTTTTTTCTGATACTCATGGCTAGGACGAAATATTAGGGCAAAAAAAATGGAAAAGCATCTTTGCTTTTCCAACTCAAATAACGCCTTTATAAATTGTACCCTATTCCTCAAGAATGTGTTTTTCCCCGGACTTGGTTAGAGTCCGGGGATGTTGGTACATCTTTCTTGATTTTAGGTTACAATTTTAATTGGCTGATTCAAATTCTCTCAGGAAACGAACATCGTTTTCTGAGAACATACGCAAATCTTTTACTCTATATTTTAGGTTTGTAATTCTTTCGATACCCATTCCAAGCGCATAGCCTGTATAAACTTTGCTGTCGATACCACAATTCTCCAATACATTCGGATCGACCATACCACAACCCAGGATCTCAACCCATCCGGTATGTTTACAGAATGCACATCCTTTACCGCCACATAAGTCGCATGAAATATCCATTTCTGCTGATGGCTCTGTAAATGGGAAATAAGACGGGCGCAGACGAATCTTGGTTTCCGGACCAAACATTTCTTTGGCAAAGAACAACAACGCCTGTTTTAAGTCGGCAAATGAAACATTCTTGTCTACATACAACGCTTCAACCTGGTGGAAGAAACAGTGAGCACGATAAGAAATTGCTTCATTTCGATAAACACGCCCTGGACAAATGATACGGATAGGCGGTTCCTGTTTTTCCATGACTCTTGATTGTACAGATGAAGTATGTGTACGAAGCAATACATCTGGATTATGTTGAATGAAGAAAGTATCCTGCATGTCGCGTGCCGGATGATCTTCTGCAAAGTTCAGAGAAGAGAATACATGCCAGTCATCTTCGATTTCCGGCCCTTCAGCAATACTGAATCCCAGACGACCAAAGATGTCACAAATTTCTTTCTTTACTAAGGAAAGCGGATGACGTGTACCTAATTCCAAAGGATAAGCCGAACGTGTTAGATCAATATCATTATTGATCGTCTGCGTATTTTCGAAGCTTTCTTTTAATTCGTTGATTTTATTTTGAGCAGTCTCTTTTAATTCGTTGATGAATTTGCCCACCTCGCGCTTCTGTTCCGCCGGAACATTTCTGAAGTCATTCATCAGCATCGAGATTTCTCCCTTTTTGCTGAGATATTTGATGCGTAAAGCCTCTAGCTCTTCAGCATTTGCTGCTTTGATTTTTTCTACTTCTTGAAGCAGAGATTTTATCTTATCAATCATTCTTCGTTATACATTTTTGATATTCGACGTGCAAATGTAGGCCTTTATTTTGAATACTGCAATTATAAAGGCAATTAAATTTTTATATAAATTATCTTTTTCACATTATTATCTGTCAGAATTATGTGGATTAAAATATTATTTCTGTATATTCGCACCGTAAAATAACTATCATTCAGTGAGTGTAGTTCTTTTGGTTGTTTTTAGGAAGAAGGACGCATTTACTTTATTTTATAGTTGTTACGGAAAGGAATTTACTTTATTTAATCAATGGAAATAGTTATCATTATTGTTCTTATTTTACTGAATGGCGTTTTGTCCATGTCTGAAATTGCACTAGTCTCGGCCCGAAAAACCAAGTTGGAAACTGAAGCTAAAAAAGGAAACCGAGGCGCTCGTAAGGCTTTGGATCTGGCGGAAGAACCAGATCGTTTTCTATCAACTATTCAAATAGGTATTACATTAATAGGTATTCTTACCGGTTTATACTCGGGCGAAGCCTTGGCTGGTGATCTTGCCGTTTATTTCTCGGCTGTTCCTTATATAGCTCCGTATGCTTTGCTTATATCCAAATCTTTGATTGTAGTGGTGGTAACATACTTGACGCTTATATTTGGTGAATTGGTTCCGAAGCGAATTGGTATGGGTTGTGCCGAACGGGTATCGATGTTGATTGCCCGTCCGATGCATTTGTTGTCTCTTATAGCTTCTCCTTTTGTCTGGTTGTTGTCGAAGAGTACGGCAGTGGTTGTAAAAATGCTGGGAATTGATACGGCTGAAGACTCCAAAGTGACGGAAGAAGAAATCAAGGCTATCGTCAAAGAAGGATATGATGATGGAGAAGTACAGGAGGTAGAGCATGACATCGTAGAGCGTGTCTTTACTTTGGGCGACAGACGTGTCGATTCCATTATGACACACCGCGGAGAAATGGTTTGGTTGGATGTGATGGATTCGACCGAAAAGATTAAGGAGAAAGTAGAATCCAATTTGTTTGATATTTATCCGGTAGCATCCGGGAAGTTTGATGATTTCTTAGGTATTGTCTATTTAAAGGATTTGTTCTTACATATCGATTCTCCTGATTTTAATTTGAAGAGTATTGTCCGTCCTGCTCATTATGTTCCGGAAAATCAAAGTGTTTATACAACGTTGGAACAGTTTAAGCGGGCTCGCGTGAAGTATGCAATTGTAACGGATGAGTTTGGCGGTATCCAGGGAATTGTCACGTTGAAGGATATTATGGAAGGTTTGGTCGGACAAGTTCCTGAAATGGGAGATGAACAGGAAATTACCGAACGAAGTGACGGAACCTGGTTAGTTGACGGGCAGTATTCGTTTTATGACTTCCTGGCTTACTTTGACATGGAAGATTTGTATGCCGAGCATGATTATAATACCTTGAGTGGTTTGATTCTGGAAATCCTGGAACGCTTGCCGAAGACCGGCGAGAAGTTGCGCTGGATGAACTTTGAGTTTGAGATTGTAGATATGGATGGTGCCCGCATTGATAAAGTACTCGTCCGTAAACTTGAAGAAGAATAAACACATAAATCCCTTTTTCTGTAGGCAGGAAAAGATTAATTCATCCAAGGAAAGGTTTTCCTGCCACAGATCTGAATGAAATTTAAGATAAATTCACGGAATAGACGTAGTGAGAATCCATCAGAAACCTCTCTTTATGGATAAATGGTGAAAGAATATGGTATATAGAAATCAAAAAGAGAGCGATGAATTATTGGACAAGCTGGTGGCTTCTACACGTTCGCCTCATGGACAATTTACGGCTGAAAAGAGTTGGCCTTTGTTGCAGAAACGCATCCAAGGCGGCTTCGGATGGTATCTTTGGTATCATCGGGTGGCTTCTTTGGCGGCGGTTATTCTTTTGTGTCTGGCTGGATGGGGTATCTATGAATATGTGATTCCGCCGAGAGAACAAACTTATGCTGCTTATGCGGAAGTGAGAACGATTCTGTTGCCCGACAGTACGGAAGTAACGCTGAACCGCTATTCTACGCTGACTTGTCCGGTGCGTTTTAAGGGAAAGAACCGGAATGTCTCGTTGTCGGGCGAAGCCTATTTTGAAGTCCGTAAAGATGCCCGTCATCCTTTTATCGTCCAGGCGGATGAAGTAGAAGTGAAAGTCTTGGGAACTCATTTCAATCTGGAAGCATATCCGGATGATCCGGAAATAAAAACAACATTGCTGGAAGGTGCTGTGGCGGTGACTTCACCTGGTGGTGTTGCCCGTTTGTCGCCTAATGAGGCGGCTGTTTATTCCCGTTCTGTCCGGCGTTTATCTACAATCCGGACAAAAAAGACCAATCCTGAAATTGCCTGGCGGCAGGGAGATTTTGTATTTGATAACGAACCTTTGCGGGAAATCGCCCGGAAACTTTCACATGCATTTGATACTCCAATCATCATTCAGGATGATTCATTGGCCGATTATCGGATTCGTGCCCGTTTTTCTTCTCAGGAAACCTTGGATGAGATGCTTTCTTTGCTGAAAGAAACCGTCTCTTTCTCTTATGAGCGTACAGGTGATCAGATTGTCATTCAAGCAAAGCAGGAGTAGAAGATGAAACGGGTGAGTATGTGGATCATGCTCTGTTGGATATGCTTTGCAGGAGTTCTGAAAGCCCAGCAGGAGGCATTGCGTTTAGATGTGTCGGTAGAAAATGCTTCTTTGGAGCAGTTTGTCCGACTGGTGGAGAAAGAATCAGGGTATTCTTTTATTTATGGAGAAGATGTTTCGTTACGCCAACCCATTACGCTTTCGGTGAAACAACAGACGGTCGGGGAAATATTGGAAGAGGCTTTTAAGCGGGAACCGATCGGTTTCCGGTTGGAGAAGAATCATATTCTGTTGTTTCGCCGTCCGTTGCCGAAGGAAAAGCGATATACCATTTGCGGGTATGTAACCGACCGGTCTTCTGCCGAGACATTAATTGGTGCGAATATCTTGGAAGGGATTCGTCATACGGGCACTTATACCAATTCATTTGGATTCTATACGTTGACTGTTCCGGAAGGGGAAGTGGAGTTGAATTTCTCGTATTTAGGATATGATGTGCAGACCATCCGGTTTTGTCTGCAGAAAGATACGATGATTCCTGTGCAGTTGACGGCCAATAACCGGTTGGAAGAACTGTTGGTTCTTTCCGACCGGAAAGAGGCCGGTATTTATGCTACCGGTATGAGTTCGCACGATGTGCCGCTGACCCAGATACGAAATACGCCGGCTTTGTTGGGAGAAGCGGATCTGTTGAAGACCATTCAGCTGTTGCCTGGTGTACAGGCCGCTACGGAAGGATTCAGCGGTTTGTATGTCCGAGGTGGAGGCCCAGATCAGAATCTGATTCTTCTGGATGGAATTCCGGTCTATAATGCCGACCATCTGCTGGGTGTCTTTTCTATTTTCACGCCGGAAGCCATGAAACGGGTTACCTTGTATAAAGGTGCTTTTCCGGCCCGTTTTGGGAGTCGCCTGTCTTCTGTGGTAGATATCCGGACAAACGATGGCGACATGAAACAGTATCATGGTACGGCCAGCTTGGGATTACTGACCAGTAAGATTCATTTGGAAGGACCTGTCTGGAAAGATCGTACGGCATTTAACGTATCGGTCCGGCGGACTTATCTGGACTGGTTGGCCCGTCCGTTCCTGGATAAAGACAAGAAATACGGTTATTACTTCTACGATATCAATGCAAAGGTGAATCATAAGTTTTCAGACCGCAGCCGTTTTTTCCTGAGTTTCTATAAGGGGAAAGATCATTGTGACTATACCCGGAATACAGCTTATGAATATGATTATGCCAGTTATTATTATAATGACGGTATGGATCTGAACTGGGGAAATACCATTGCAGCTGCCCGTTGGAATTATGTGTTCAACCATCAGCTTTTCTTCCAGGCAACGATGGCATACAATCATTATGATATGAAAATGTCGACTGGCTATCAGAACTTGGACAAGGTGCATAAAGGAGAAACACTTTATGTATATGATTCGGACTATCATTCCGGTATTCACGATTACAGTGTTCAGGCCGATTTTGATTATACACCGCATCCGGCTCATCATCTGAAATTTGGTACTTCTTATCTGTATCATGTATTCCAACCGGAAGTGATGGTTTCACGGGTAAAGGAAGAAGAAGAGGAAACTGTTCAGCGGGATACGACGTATACTGCCATATCGAATGGAGATATTTTGGGGCATGAATGGTCTTTGTATGCCGAGGACGATATTTCCTTGGGTCGTTTCCGGGTAAATGCAGGCATATACTTTTCATTATTTAATACACAGGGGAAGAATTACTTTTCTGCCCAGCCCCGTTTGTCGGCCCGCTATGGGCTGACCGACGAGGTCGCTATCAAAGCTTCGTTTACCCAGATGGCGCAATATGTTCATCTGTTGTCTTCTTCCACCATTGCTTTACCGACGGATCTGTGGGTACCGGTAACGAAAAACATTCGTCCGATGCGTTCCGATCAATACGCGTTGGGTGGATATTATACAGGAATAAAAGGCTGGGAGTTTTCCATGGAGGCCTATTATAAGAATATGTTTCATGTGTTGGAATATCAGGATGGAGCTTCCTTCCTGGCTTCTTCATCCGGCTGGGAAGATAAGGTGGAAATGGGAAACGGCCGTTCGATGGGAGTGGAGTTTCTGGCTCAGAAGACGTCAGGAAAGACAACCGGATGGATTGCTTATACGTTGGCAAAAAGTGACCGGATCTTTGAGAATGGGAATATCAATAACGGAAATCGATTCCCTTATAAATACGATCGGAGGCACAACCTAAACTTCTGCGTCAACCATACGTTTAATCAGCAATGGGATGTCGGAGTGTCGTGGGTGTTTAATACTGGTGGAACCGTTACCGTTGCCGAACAACGGATGGACGTACTTTATCCGGATAACAACGAAACGGCAGGAACGAATTATATCCCGGCGCGGAATAATTTCCGGTTGCCTAGTAGTCATCGTTTGAATGTGGGTGTCAATTACCGTAAGAACGCACGTCGCGGAACGCATATTTGGAATGTTTCTGTTTACAATGTCTATAATGCCATGACTCCGAATCTGGTATTTATGGATAAAGAGGTACTGGAACATTCGATTACGTTACCGAGCGGTAAACCGTATTATTGGACGGAAGTAAGGAATCACCTGAAGAAAGTAACTTTACTTCCTTGTATTCCATCAATTACCTATACCTTTAAGTTTTGAGAAATGAAAATAGAACAGTTGATATTTTGGATAGGATTATGTTGCATCCTCTTGCCGGGCTGTGAGCATGAACTGGATTATTACATGGGAGAACAAGAACCTCAGCTGACGATGAATGCTTTATTGGAAGCTGGTGCTACGGAAAATCGGGTCTTTCTGAGTCTGAGTGGAAAATCGGTGATAAAGCCGGTCCGTCAGGTAACGTTGAAGTTGTATGTCAATGGTGTATGTCGGGAAACGGTTGAAGGTGGGTATCGGCATCAATGGGACGAAGAAGCGCAACGGTTAAGTTGTCTGCTGAAAACCGTTTTGTCGCCTGAAGATGTCGTTCGTCTGGAGGTTTCAGCCGAACAGGGAAAGTATCAGGCTTCGGCTGAAGTGATAATGCCGTCTGCTCCAGCCGTAATTGAACAAGTGGATACAATGGTTACCCAATTATGGACGGGCAATTCCGAATTTGATGCCATTCAATACAAGATTCGGATACGGGATTTGCCGGACGAACGGAATTATTATCGTCTCATTATCCAGAATGGTATCTATTATGCCGAACGTCCACCCGAAGGATGGATACCAAGTGAAGTGCAGACCATCTATGATCAGGAAGAATTCGTATTGAGTCAGGGACATCATCAGACGAGTGGGGATGAGGATTACAATCCCTTTCAAACAGATGTACCGAATATTTATCAGGTATTTACAGATACCTACTTTGAAGATCGGGATTATACCTTGAATGTTTATACTGGTTACAGACCTGCAGATGATTATTGGTACGATTGGGACCAACATATTTGTGGATATGCCCGAATCCGCCTGTTGCAGATTACAGAAGAGGAATACCGTTACCTGCGGGCCTTGACTTTCCTTCAGTCGGACGATTTGGAAAATATGGAGATGCTGATGGAACCCGTGATTGTTCCTTCGAATGTAGAGAATGGTTTAGGCTTTGTTGGAGCCAGCTCCGAACAATATGTACAGATGGAGATTATGCATCGTTATCCCCGGAAGTAGAAAGTTCCGATTGCAAATAAACGAGGATTAAAAATAAAACCAACGAGAAATGAAAACGATTCTCGTTGGTTTTATTTTTAGTTTCTTTTACCTGTTCTCTGACCGAATCCCGGAGACCAAAGAGCTTGTTATTTTATGGACGGATCAATTCGCGTAGCTTGACTTTTTGGAAAGTCATGTGTGCGACACTCGACTCGTAGAAAATACCGACGGTTTCTTCATCAACTAGCGTCAGACAAGTATAACCCCAGCCTTCTCCTTCATCAAGTAGGATTTGATACTCTTCGGGCCATGTCAGTCCGCCGTCCAGGCTTGCCTTGATGGTAATGTGATTTCTGTTTTTCGTTGTGTTTGGGTTGGAGAACAGCAGAATATCCTTCTTCAGGCAATTCTTTTCTGCCGGAATCTTGATGAGGCTGGCCATACAGATCGGTTCTTGCAGAGCAGAACGGTTGGATGGATGTTCCGTCCAAGTCTTTCCTAAATCTTTTGTAATGGATACAGCCCGGCTTCCGCCTCGGTTATCGCGCATATTCAGCATCAATACGCCAGGTTCTATTTCTGCTACCTGTGATTCGGTCGTATTGCTTCGGGCAGCATTATGCAGATGCCATGTTTTCCCGTGATCTTTACTATACATGATTCCCGCATTGGGTATTTTGTTGGCGTCGATGAATTGGATAGGGAATACAAGTGTTCCGTCGCTCATCGTGATACCGCGTCCCGGACCTTGTAGCAAGAAATACCAGGAAGGATCTTTTACCTGTTCGGTAATGTTGATCGGTTCGCTCCATGTTTTTCCGTCATCTTCGCTTTTACAGAGTACAAGTTGGGCGGTTTCATCCATAGTCATCCCTTGTTGTGAGTTAAACCATGCCCGTTGATTTCCCATACCATGACACCAGGCTGCTACAATCCAGATGGTATTGTTGGTTTCATCCACTAAAATTGAAGGATCACCCACACCATTCTGGGCATGAGGCAGACCTCCGGTTTCACCAAAGCTCACGGCAATTTGCATGGGTTCCCACGTCTGACCTTTGTCAAGGCTACGGCTGACACCAATGTCAATCTTTTCCTGCAGATCGACAGAACTGTTATATCGGACATCATAGCAACCAATCAACGTCCCTTTGTTCGTCGTAACGATTCCTGGAATCCTGAAGGCTGCCACACCGTCGTCCCATGCCTGACGGACAGCTACGCCTTTTCTGCGTTTACCACTCTGCTGGTCTCCGGAAATAACTGCCGGCTGTCGGTTGATCTGAGCCTGACTGATGCGTGCTGAAATCAAGGATTCCAACGAAGAAGAATTCTTGACCTGTACACTTACCCAGAAATAGTTTGTTCCTTTTAATAAAGGTTGCTGACTGGATAACTGGATGGATGATGCTGGCTGGTTTACTTCATCCTGTTGGATGGAGTAATCTCGGTTTGTACTTTTCAGTTGCTGTAAACTCCGTTGATCAGATATTTCGGGAGTGAACTTGATCCCTTTTTCTGCTAATGAAGTTCGCAGATAATCCTGTCTGTAACTATGGGATGGAGCATAATATGTTCCTTTCCTGGCGACACCTTCCGTTCCGCTATAGAAAAGGCGAACAGATTCGATATCGGCCAAGTTGGTTTCTTGATCAAACTCAATGGAAATTTCATTCAATACATCTCCTTTGTCTGCGTCCATACGAAATTCAAACAAAACATTATCCGATTGATTGATCAACAATGGGATTTGAGGCGCATGGACAAATAAAGTATCGGCAGCCCAGATCGGGGTACAGACAGCAACTAATCCGGCAAGAAGTAAGTTCTTTTTCATGTGTTTTAGCGATGTAAGTTATTACTTAAATTATTAACAAATGTAAAGATAGAAAATTTTGCTAATAATTTCACTTTTTGGAGAACTTTTTTTCGGTGGCTCTTGTTCTTAGTATATAGTGTTTTTCATGGTATTAGAATTAAGTTAGGTTTGCTGTCCGTCCCGTTCGTGAGAATAGGACGGCTTTGCATTTTATAGAGGTTTAGCTATTGTTAGCTTTTATGCGGATCAATCAAACACACAAGCATTTTGCTGAAGACAACAAGGCCCTTGGGGTTTGTCTTTCATCTGTTTGTTTTTAGGCATCATGGGATGAGGCCTGTCTGATTGGAGGACCATTTTTACTTGTCGCATGGTCAGCATCTTCTTGAACTTGTTATAATATTCCTTACGTGTATCCAACAATTTTTGTTGCCGTTCAAACTGAGCTGTCAAGTGCTCTTCTATCTGCTTGTCGTCCATTGCTGCCGGCTTGGTTTCTGGCTTTTGAGGTTTACAATCCTCCAATGCTTGTAAATACTCTTTATATACCGGAGCAAATTGAGCTGCTGTTTTATCGTCGAGCATCAAGTGACGTTGCATCCGTTCAACACGCATTTCTATACGTTGCTCGGGAGACATCGCTTTACGTGGTGCCTTCGGGCGGTTCTGAGACCATATGTTTCCACTACAAACTGTTGTCAATGCCAAAATGGCCAGCCATACTTTTACGTTTTTCATCATCTTTCGTCGTTTAATAGTTTATACTTTATTATAGGATGAAAATAAGCTCTTCATTTCTGATGTTGGTACCAGTTCAAAAGAAATTTCCAGGCTTTGTTTTTTCATTCTGTTCTTTAAGACGGAGAAAAACGGACAGCGTTTATTCGGAAAACACTTTTTAGCGAATTTTACGGCTTGTATTTAGCTTGCGATAAAAACTCCTGGGCATTTTGTTGTTGCATAAGTGTTTGTAGCGAAGCATTGTTCTCTTTCATGTAACTGGATACGATTTGCCAGCCAATCCAGGTTCCGATATTTCCCGGAGTTTCGTCCGACAAAAACGTACATGGTTTGTCATCCAGATATTTGGAAGTGGTGATCTGATCCGGAGTATAAAGATGCTTGCGCTGAATAATGGTGTTCCAGAGCGTCAACTCGTTGGCTACACACCATTCATAATCTTTCTCCTGATATCCCATTAGTTGGGCAGGTGTAATTTCCGGTAAGGCAAGATGAACGATATATTTGATCTTTCCTTCATAAATCATCCGGTCGAGCAGTATATTCTCGTTTCCTTCGAATGGATATTCGCTCATCAGCCAGCCGGCCAGATAATCGGCTGCAGCCAGTGTTCGCTGCATCTTGATGCGTTGGTAGTCGTAAAAGAAATCCTGATAAAGCGGATACGCTTCGCCCATGTACTTGTCGATCGATAAAGACAGCAGGCTGTCTGCTGCCAGTACGTTCTGATTGAATCCGGATACGTGCATGTAACAAGCTGGAATCTGCATATTCGGGAAGTTTACTTTGAGGAAAGCGAAACCTTTCCCCAGTTGATTTTCGATATCAGTCACATGATCGTATTCACGGACTGCATCCTTATATAGATTTTTGAGTGTCGGCTCGGAATAATAAGCAATAACCTGATCGAAGAAGCCGGATATTTCGGGCGATTGCAGATTCAGGATTCCTTTTCCTACGATGTCGAGCATTGCCGGATATTCTTTCAGCAGTTCCTTTTCCAAAGTCGTATCTTGTGTTTCGATATACGCCAGCAAAGCCTTGTCAAACCGTTGGATATGAATCGGAAGTGTATCCGTTGGAGTCTGGATATTGGAAGGTTGGCTGTTGCAGCTGCAGATAGATATGGCAAGAAAGAATAAACTGCCTATTATTTTCTTCATATTCTTCATGTTCGGATATTTTTTCTATAAACGGGAATCCACGCAGGATTATTGTATCTTTGTCGGGACAAAGGTAAGATTATATTTTGTAAATGATTGTCTGATTTATATTATTTGGTGGAGATTATGCAATACACGAACAAACAGATTCTCAAGATTACATTTCCTGTATTGGTCAGTTTGCTGATGGAACATTTGATAGGATTGACCGATACAGCTTATCTGGGACGCGTAGGAGAGGTGGAATTAGGTGCTTCGGCTTTGGCGGGTGTTTATTATCTGGTGATTTATATGCTGGGTTTTGGTTTCAGTGTAGGAGCACAGGTATTGATTGCCCGGCGGAATGGCGAAGGTAATTATCATAGTATCGGTGATGTATTCCGGCAGGGAACACTGTTTCTGTTGGCTTTTGCTACCTTGCTGTTTTTCTGTTCCCATGCCTATTCGCCCGTTCTGTTACGGGGACTGATCGAATCGGATGCAGTGTTTCAGGCTACGGTCGATTATATTGACTGGCGTGTATATGGCTTTTTCTTCTCATTTGTCTCGGTTATGTTCCGTGCCTTTTACGTCGGAACAACACATACCAAGATACTGACGGCAAGTTCTCTGGCGATGGTCGGGACGAATGTTATCCTGAATTATATCCTGATATTCGGAAAATTGGGATTACCGGCTTTGGGAATTAAAGGTGCAGCCATTGCTTCTTCTATTTCGGAAGCCGTGTCGATGTTGTTCTTCATTATATATACGTTCAAGTATGTAGATTATAAGAAGTACGACCTCTTTGGCAAATGGCGTTTCGAGTTCCGGATTTTCCGGCAGATCATGCGGGTATCGGTTTGGATCATGATGCAGAATGGTATTGCTTTCTGCGGATGGTTTATCTTTTTTGTAGCGATGGAGCATCATGGAGAGCGGCCTTTGGCTATCACCAACGTGGTGCGTAGTATTTCATCCTTCCTGTTTATGTTTGTCAATGCCTTTGCTTCGACCAACAGTTCGCTGGTGAGTAATCTGATCGGGGCGGGGAAAACGGAGAAAGTCATGCCTTTGTGCCGGCAGATGATTCGCTTGTGTTATTCGTTTGTCTTGCCACTGGCTTTATTGATGGCAATATTCCCGACGGTTGTTTTACGTATCTATACCGATAATATGGATCTGGTAGCAAGTGCAGTTCCTTCGTTGTGGGTGATGCTTTCTTCTTATCTGATAGCTGTTCCTGCATTTGTGTATTTCATGAGTGTTTCGGGAACGGGCAACACGGGTGTAGCTCTTCGTCTGGAGATGATGAGTATATTCATCTATATCCTGTATATTATTTGGATTGTTGTTGTCAGAAAAGCCGATGTGGCTGCTTGTTGGACTACCGAACACGTTTATGACCTGATGGTTTTGACTTCTTATTTCTATTTACTGAAAGGAAACTGGCGGAATAAAAGAATCTGACAGAAGAAGTATTGAAAACAGCGTTTTTAGTGCTCCTTTTCCAGAAGAAGTGTCGAAAACGGTGTTTTTAGTGCTCCTTTTCCAAAAGAAGTATCGAAAACGGTGTTTTTAGTACTTCTTTTTCCCAAGAGGTATAAAAAACAGGGTGTTTAATACTCCTTTTCGCCAAGAAGTATAAAACACCCTGTTGTCAGTATTCCTCTATTTATTTTACTTCTTCTTTATGGAAATATTCAATTAAGAATTTCCAATTGTCTTGGATAATCTCTTTGCCACGCTCAGGACCGGCCAAACTCTTCGTTTGTGCGTCGGCCAGCATACCTCGCTTGGTCATTTCAATCAGGATACTGGTGCTGCAATGCTTAACGATGAAAAATCCCAAAGCGGCCTTTTCGGCTCTTTCTTTATTATAGAACGGGTTCTTCTCGTCCTTAATGCAATCAATGTCAAGTGTAAGAACTTGAATACCGTCTTCGGGAGAAGCATAAACACCAAACTTACGCGGTGCATCTGTCGGTTTGCCTTCCGTGAATACTTTCCCAATCTTTTCTGTCAGGAAGTTGTATAGTTCCACTTCACTTTGCATGTAAATCAGGACATCGTCCGGTACAACTTCCTTGAATTTCTTATAATCGTCCTGTACGCTATCTCTTCTTTCCTTTTCTTTCGGGTCGATGAAAGCCATGCTATTCTCAGCTTCTTCTTTAAAGATAGCATAATCCGGATGTTCGGGTGAAATGATTTTATACAGCCACTGCGGAGATGTATAAGCCAGGAACGGCAGACGGCTGACGTGAGCCAGCAGGTTATGGATGATCAGGACATCACGTTCGTTCGTCTGGATGCCTTGTTCTTTCCAATAACTTTTGGTCGTTTCTGTCAGTTCTTCGTTGGTGTCCGTAAGCAGATACGAATTATAGTGGAACCAATACAGCAAGTTGTTGTATTTATCTGGCTCATCGTAGCGGGTTTCATTGCTGAACAACTCCTGCATGCGGATATTTTCAGGAGCAACAGTCCATTCGTCGCAGAAGATTTTATAAATCATGTTGGCTGCTGCCTGATTGGCTGGATTATCCGGATTAACGAATGTTCCTTTTCTCCATCCATGATATTGTTGAGTAAAGTGCCACAACAGAAAACGAACATCTTCCAAGTTGGCTTCATCTTCGTAGTAATGGTCGCTCGTCGTAAAGAAAGGCAGATAGCGTCCATAACGTTCTTTGAATCCGCTGATGAAAGTTCTCCAAATATTGGTTTGTGAGATAACATCTTCAAAGTAAGCAGCCATGCGGATAGAGATTTGCTTGGCTTCGTCTCCTTCAAACGAGTTGATCAATTCGGTTGCTACTAATATATCGTAAATGCGATTGGCAATATTCGTATAATACGAGTCAACCGGCGTGCTTTGTACATACGGATGCAGGGCAAGCCAGTCTTTCGAGAAGATTTTAATGTTTTTCATTTGTATAAATTCTTTTAATTTGTTTGGCAAAGATAATAGATTTTCGTTTCAATCCTCATCATCCGAATCGAAATCGAAGTCAAAATCGAAATCGTCGCCACCTTCATAGAAATCTGCTCCCGTAAACTGCTCCAGTTCGCGGCGGTCTTTTTTCGTGGGTCTGCCCAAACCTTTAGCCCGATTGACAAAGCCCGAGATACGATTCATCTCCAGAATTTCATACTGGTCGGGTGTCGTTACGTTTTCCATGAACTGCGGAACAAGTTTGGCACCCATCCGGTTTTCGGTCAGGTCCAATACTTTGAACGAAAAGGTAACGGGCGGTTTCCGTACCTGGATAATATCACCCACTTTAATCATTCTGGACGGTTTGACATTGACTCCGCCAATCATGACACGTCCTTTTTTACAGGCATCCGCTGCAATGCTTCTGGTTTTGAAGATGCGCGTTGCCCACATCCATTTATCGATACGAACCTCGTTCATCTTATATCTATTTATTGTTGAATTGATTCATCGTTAATTGAATACCCGCCAAACAGAAACTTTTGATGATTTCGGTTGCGCGGTCCAGTATTGCAGGCATTTGGTCGAGTTCTTCTTGTGGAAACTTTCCCAACACAAAGTCAATTTGTCCGCCCCTTGGAAAATCATTTCCCAGTCCGAAACGCAGGCGGGCATAGTTTTGTGTGTTCAACATCTGGGCAATGTTCTTCAATCCGTTATGTCCGGCATCGCTACCTTTCGGTTTCAATCGGAGCGTACCGAAGGGAAGAGCCAGGTCGTCTACAACGATCAAAAGGTTTTCGACCGGGATGTTTTCCTTCTGCAACCAATAACGGACAGCATTACCGCTCAAGTTCATATACGTATTGGGCTTCAGGACAACCAGCTCGCAGTTCTTGATCCGCATACGGGCTACGGCTCCATACCGTTCGTCGGTGAAAGAGGCTCCTGCCTGTTCTACCAAATGATTGACAACACGGAATCCGACATTATGACGGGTTCCCCAATATTCAGAACCGATGTTTCCTAATCCGGTAATTAAGTATTTCATATGATGTTTCGATGAATTTAAACAGAAAAATAAAGGGGTTTATTCGGAAGAACAAACCCCTTTTCTGACTAAATCTTATGAATGATAAGATATTCTTTATCTTATAAAATGTACGTATTAAGCTTTAGCCTGAGCACCACGAGCGGCACGAGTCAACTGAACAGCGCAAACAACAGCGTTCTTAGCGTTCATGATTTCCAAGCCTTCGAAGTGGATTTCACCTACCTGCATAGTCTTACCTAAGCCCAGGTGATCAACGTTGATAACCAATCTTTCAGGGATTTCTGTATAAACAGCTTTCACTTTCAGTTTTCTCATCTGTAACTGAAGCTTACCACCGGCTTTAACACCTTCAGCGTGACCTTCCAAAACAACCGGAACTTCCATTACGATTGGTTTAGTATCACATACTTCCAAGAAGTCGATGTGAAGGATAGCGTCAGTTACCGGGTGGAACTGGATATCTTTCATAACTACAGTTTTCTTTTCTCCGTCAATTGTCAATTCAACTGCATAGATATCCGGAGTGTAAACCAAGTTACGAACTGCGCTGTTAGTAACTGAAAAGTGGATTACTTTCTCACCTCCGTACAGAACGGCAGGGATTTCATCGTTTTTACGCATAGCTTTCAAAGCTCTCTTCTGATCAGCCGGACATGCAGCGATCTCTCTTGACTTACCTTCTAATTGAAATGTTTTCATTTTAACTAATTAAATGTGTTACTCAAAATTAGATTGTTTTTCTAATTCGCTTTCTAATTTTCCCATCACACGGGTAGAAAACGCGGCAAAGGTAGTGATTTTTTATTTTACAGGCAAATATATAAGTTTGATTTTATTCTTTTTTAATGGGTGATGATTGGGATTATTCTTTTGATTCCGGTTAGTAATAGTTCAGTTCACGCTGTGGATTACTTAGTTCACGTCGTACACTAAAGAATTTATGGTGAACTGTGACTCTTTTGTAAGGCTGCTTGGGTGTTTTGTGTGCTGCTTCAGATTTCTTTTCTGGACTACGAAAAGAAGGTGTGCTGTATTTATAAATCTTATAAAAAAACTAAAAGGAAACACACGCTTTTCAAATCTTATGTGTATGTTTGTATAGAATAGTATTGAATTGACTATAAATCGAAATTCGTATATGATGGAATTGCCCTTAATTGATTTTGACTCATTGAAATCGAGGTTGTATATGTATGAGAGCTATCAAGCTGATATTTTAGTTGCAGATCTGAACAGTCAGGACGTTTTCCTAAATGATCCTGTCCGTGTAAATGCTTTGCAGGTATTGCTGGTATTGGAGGGCTCGATTGATTTGAGTATAGATTATGTTCTTTTTCAAGCTTCGACTAATACGGTTGTTACAATAATGCCGACGCATATTACCAAGGTAATGAAATACAGTCCAAACTTCAAAGGCCGATTGATGGCGGTTTCGCGTGCGTTTTTGGAACAATCAATGATGCCGAACCATTCATCGTCGATGATTCAATATATGAAGATTCGGAAAAACCCGACCATCCTTTTGCAGGAATCAGAAATCAAAACGTTGGACGAGTGTATGCTTCGTCTGCGCCAGACAATCCTTCAGACGAGCCATCATTTGCAACGCTTGTTGATTCAGAATACATTGATGGGCTTTTTTATTGAGATGGGGAATATTTTCTCAGAGCGGAAAGAATACAATACACCGCCTTCGTTGACCCGTAAGGAAGAATTGTTCGAATCGTTCTTACGTATATTATATATGTATTGTAAGGAACAGCATGTGGTTTCGTTCTATGCCGAACAATTGTATATTACGCCTCAGTATTTGTCTTTAATCTTAAAGGAACTGACCGGTAGGTCGGCCAACAAATGGATTGATGAGGCTTTGATGCAAGAAGCCAAGATCTTATTGAAGGCTCCTCAGGCAACCGTTCAGCAAGTGGCAGATGCCTTGCATTTCTCTGATCAATCCACTTTTGGTAAATTCTTTAAGAAACATGCAGGAATGTCTCCGATGGAATACCGGAAAAATTCCTGATGTCTCTAAGCGTTAGTCGATTTGTATATAATCTCTTTTACGGAACTTATACCAGTTTATCAATTCATTGGCTCCGTAAAAGAGAGTGGCAACGCCGAAGATCGTAAGCGTGTTTGCCATAATATCCATCGGATATACCAGAATCATGACTCCGACAAGCAGAATCAGTGAAGGCAAGATGTAAAAACCATAAGGCACTACGCTCCATTTACGTGCTCTGATAAGCGTACTGATCTGTTGTATGCCGGCCAAAACCAATACGGCTCCTAATAAATACATCAGGATGTTGACAAAGAAATTCGGCATCAGGAGCAACCAGCCGCCTAACAGTAAGCTTCCAAGTCCGTCGAGCGGGAAGAGTGGCGGTGTTACTTCATCTTCTTTGTTCCGCAAGAAATAACCGACAATCGAGTAGATTCCAGGCAACAGGAAACAGGCACCGATTACCATAATCATATAGATAATGGCGGCTTCGGGCCACATAATTAATACAAAGCCCAAGATCAGGGCCAACGCACCTCGCAGGATGCCAATGTTTGTTCTTCTCATTTTTATTATGTTTTATGCATTTGATTCTTCCTATTAAGATAACAAGCGAGAATCGCATTTGTTGGTGAATTGGCAGGTGATTTATTCATCAGGCCACAGAAACGGCGTTTATTCTCATTTTCCTTTGCCAATTGATAAGGCGGACTGTTATCTTCTCCTACAAATGTAGGAAGAATTTGGATTCCTTGTAGAGAATAATGGGTTATATATATTGAGGTAGAATTATCTGCCAAATACAAGAATGCGAAAGTTACTCATCTCAATAAAAGCAAAAAAGGACTTCAAGCGAAGTCCTCTTTTATATAGTCTTTTCAGAATTACGTTTCAATCATAAAGGGAATTGGGATATTATAAATATCCGTTTTCCCATCTTAGCATTTCACTTTTGCCTACTTCTGCCAAATACTTAGCACATTTCTGCCACATGGCAACTAAAAACTTTTTCATTGTCGTTAAAATTTTAAATAGTTAATAATGCGGTTGGAAGAGATCCTTCTTATTTTAATGATAACCTTAATAAAACCTTTCAATCTCTTTTTGGATACTATTCCAACCATTACCTAAACAATCTGGATCCGGTCTTTTCTGATTTACTAGAAATCTATAAAGTTAGGATCGAAACTCCTATAAATCGGAGTAATAACTAAACAATCTTTTTACTTTAGTGTTGCATAGTTATGTTTTACGACACAAAAATACTTTCTTCATTTGTACGTTGTTCTTTTCGAAGCAGAAAAATAAAGAAATCCTCTTCTTTCTTGACTTATGATAAGAAAAACTACGGGAATACAGGATAAATGTCAGTTTTGAGCGGCTTTATTCCCTTATCGGATTCAGATAAAAAGCGTATCTTTGTTGTCTGATTGAAGAATTGATAATGTATTGAACATATATGCGTATAGATATTTTGACAGTATTGCCGGAAATGATAGAAGGAATGGTAAATTGTTCTATCGTAAAGCGTGCCCAAGATAAAGGTTTGGCTGAAATTCATTTACATAACCTGAGAGATTATACGACGAATAAATGGCGTAGAGTAGACGATTATCCCTTTGGTGGAGAAGCCGGAATGGTGATGCAGATAGAACCGATCGACCGGGCTATTTCTGCATTGAAAGAAGAACGGACGTATGATGAAGTAATTTATACTTCGCCGGATGGGGAGACTTTTAATCAACCAATGGCTAACCAGATGTCGTTATTGAATAATCTGATTATTTTGTGTGGTCATTACAAAGGTATCGATTATAGAATCCGCGAGCATTTGATTACGAAAGAAATCTCAGTGGGCGATTATGTATTGACCGGAGGAGAATTGGCTGCTGCCATTATCACGGATGCCGTAGTTCGCCTGATTCCGGGAGCGATAGGCGATGAGCAGAGTGCCTTGTCTGATTCCTTCCAGGATAACTTATTGGCTCCGCCAGTTTATACACGTCCGGCAGAATATAAAGGATGGAAAGTGCCTGATATTCTATTGTCCGGTCATCAACGCAAGATAGAAGAATGGCGTTTGCAACAGGCTCAGGAGCGAACAGCCCGTCTTCGTCCGGACTTGCTCAAGAAGTAAAGGCTGTTCGTGCCCGTTTATCGCCAGAGAGGAAAGAGATAGGTTAACTTAACTCCGATTGTCTGGCTGGCAGAACGGGCAAAAGGATCCTTTTTCTGACTACCGTAAATGTCTCCCAACGCATAATAGTATCGGCCTTCCAACAAGAAATGGCCGATACCGGTAGATAATTCCAATCCGGGTCCGCCACACAATCCCCAATCGAATTTCTTTTCAATAGGCATGTCGTGTTGCATATTATTCCGATTAGGTTCAGCACCGTTCAGATTGCTTTTTGTGCTTTCGCTCAAGGCGTAACCGATTTTCGGTCCTAAGTTGAAGAAGAACTTGAAACGTTTTCCTCCGAAATAGATATGAGTCAGGAACGGAAGTTCTATATAATTGATCGTCCGACTGTATTGATATTCCGGTTGTTCTTCAAATTCTTCTTCCCAGCCTTGCTGTGCATAATTCAATTCGGCTTGAAGTCCCAGATGATTTTCTGTAATCCAACGGAGCGTTACACCTCCTTGGTAACCTTGTTTCATTTTCTGGTTTACTTTCGGAGAGAAAGATACCGAAGAAAAGTTCATACCAAAGGAAACACCCAAGGATAGTTCCTGTTTGAACGAGTTGGTTTGCGCTTGCCCGTTATCAATTGAAAAGAGCAGCAAAGAGGCTATTATAAACAAATACTTTGTCATCTTTTCTATATTATTCACGAGTTACGGTAAAATCTCTATTATAATGAACAATAAAGATTTGTGTATTGATGAAACCTCCCCAGTTGTTGACACGATGGAAATCAAAGCCTGTCTGGATACTTGGATAACGGATGTTGTCGAGCTCTTCTTCGAAGTTTACACCATATTTCTTCATGGCACCGAAGAAGAACATACCTGTATCAAAGCCAAGGATACCATATTTCGGATAGGTATTGATCAAATCCTTACTATACCAAGTCTTGAATTTATTGTAGAAATCCTGCATGGGTTTTGACAGATTGTCTGCATAAAAGTTGGTATAAATATAGGTATCGAGAGCATAGAAGTCGTCGAGAGCTTCCCGTACGTAGGTTTGCCATTCAGGATAACCAAATAACGAAATGGTATAATCGGTTTGTGTTTCGGCTAAAACTCGTAACGGTGTTTTGATTTTCTGCAATGCTTCCAAGGATGATGAAGTCGGAATAATCACATTGCGGGTTTGATCCACCATATAAAGGGAGTCTAAATCTTCGGCAAAAGTTTCGCCGTTGTATTCGATTTCCTTGAAGGGAACCTTATGATCTTTCAACTCTTCTTGTAGCGCTTTGATGAAAGGCTTTTTCTCTTCTTTGTCGTGAATCTTGACAAAGATGATATTATCGTTGGCAAACAACTTGCGTCCGCGTTCGGCTGCCTTTGAGTATAAATAAGAATGAGGCGTGTTTACTTGGAAGACAAAGTTGTTCGACAAGACATCATCATTCTTTGAGGTGAAAGGAATGACGTATTTGATACGATGTTCTTTGGCAAAGTCTGCAATCATTTTAATCTGATCATTTTGAACGGCTCCGATGATCAGATCCGCATTCGGCAAAGTTTCACCGGTAAGGATTTCACGGATCCGGCTTGTTCCTTCTCCTGTATCATAGACTGATAAGTCTAAAGAAAGTCCTTGATTCTGCAAGCTGTCAACAGCCAGCAGCATACCTTCGTAGTATTCAATGAAACGAGACGATGCGGCTGTCTTCTTACTTGGATTGAAGGGTAATAACAAAGCAACCTTGAGCTGGTTAAGTTCTTTTGTGCTTTTAGGAGCCGACAACAAGGCATTTACTTCAGATTCCGACTGAATGAATGATTCGGCTGAAGTATTATTATCGGTCTTGCTGGCAACAGCCTCTTCTTTTACCGGTACTTTGATTTCAACTCCGGCTTTGACTCCGTTCTTTAATTGCGGATTCAGTTTAATGAGTTCGTAACTGGAAACCTTGAATTTCCGGCACAAACTATACATCGTCTCTTTTTTCTGTATCGTATATGTCGTTTCCTTGACAGGTTTTTCTTCGGGCTGTGGTGTATTTTCTGTTTGAGAGACCTGTGCCATTGCCTGTATGTTTTCCTGAGAAGGAATACGGATGGTACGTCCTTTCTGAAACGTCTTTACCGAAAGGCCTGGATTGGCTTGCAGGATATACTGTGCTGGAACCTTATATTTCATGGAAACAGCATATAGCGTTTCCTTGGGTTCGATAGTATGGAAAGTATAAGTTTCCGTATTATTTCCGGATGTAGAAACCTTCTTTTGAGGAATGAGTAGCACTTCACCGGCTTTGATTCCTTCTTTGCTTCCCGGATTTAACTTATAGATGGCTTCTGTACTGACGCCATACATGGTAGCGATTGCATATACTGTTTCTCCTTGTTCAATGGTATGTTGAAACGTTTTACTTTCCTGTCCGAAGGTGAAGAGACTGGCAAAGCTGAATACACACGTGCATATAACGGTCTTTAGTCGATTCATTTTTTCATTGTTTAATCGGGACAAAGATAGTGTAAGTCTGCAAAAAAAGCTAATAAAGGCCTTGGGAAACTGCTTAAATCTTATTAAGTAGAACAGAGCGGCTCGAGGGCATGTAGCTGTTCGGTCGTTACAAAGTCTTTTTAGCACAGTTGTCGAAAAGCTTTTCCATATCTGTCAAAAAGCTTTAGCACATATATAGTAAAGCTTTAGCACATCTGTCAAAAAATTAAAATCATACGACAAATGAAATAACTTCCCTGCGACTACCAGACTTCTTTAAGCTGTTAGTTTCCTATAAAAAAGGTAAAAAGAGAACGGGAAAGCTGTCCTTCTTGAGGTTAGGAGGGCATTGTATCAGGATTTATTGTAATTTTGGAGTCAATTAGTAAGCGTATGAAAATGAAAACACTTGGAAAGTGGTGCTGGCTTTTCTTTTTATTGGGAATGATTTTCCCTTTATCAGCAGAAGAATATGTAGTGAAGGGCGGACAAGGTGAACCGATGCTGGCAAAAGAAGAAACATCATTGAAATTGAAAGTTTATGTAGTGAACGGAACAGAAGGCGTTTCTATCAGCTATACATCAACTTCCTCCAGCCATCAATGGTATCGATATAAGACAAAAAGGTTGGAAGCTGAACCTATTGCCTGTGAACAACAGGGAACAACATCTACGATTACGCAGGTAGAAGATGGTTATGGTTATTTTGTAGAAGAAGGTCCTTTGTCTTCGTATGTCTGGATCATTGATTACAGCAAGCATCCATTTGAAATAAATAATCTGGCTGTTTCGGACGACAGTGATCCTTGTTCGGGCGTTATCTTGACGGGTAATTACAAGATGGATAATCTGACCTATTCGGATCCGACAAGTGGTATCAACCGTCAGTTGAACAGAGAATTTGAAGTCTCTTATGAATCCTTGGAATGGGATGAAGAAGCGAAGGTTCTCAATTCGGTGGAAAAGGTAAAGAAGCTGGAAGGAAATCCGTTCCAACAGTTGATTGATTCGGTTTATGCGGATACGAATTTCACGCTGACGGGTGATCAGTTTGCTTCTCATTTTGGTAAACCTCAATCGGCTACTACCGATTTTTATGAAACATCTTCTGTACTGTTGCAGGCCGATACAACCGTATTCCTGGAGGCAGCCGAGAATATGACAGCCACCTCTGAAGCGCTTTCAGCTCCGGTAACGATTCGTTTCACGGCTTATGCCAACGAACCGGTAGCTTCGTTGTATATCTGGAAAATCTATAAGACGGAAGAAGGAGCTGATAATGCCTTGATTCGTTTTACCGAACCCGAAGTGGAATATACATTTTCTGAGTATGGAAAATATACGGCTGAAGTGGAAGTAAGCGACCGGACTGGTAAATGTTATGCTTCTTATCCCTTTGAAATAGAAGTGGCCGAATCTTTTTTGGATGTGCCCAATGCCTTTTCTCCGGGAACAACACCCGGCGTTAACGATGAATTTCGAGTGGCCTATAAATCGTTGGTTAAGTTCTCCTGCTGGATCTTCAACCGTTGGGGGCAGCAGATTTACCATTGGACGAATCCAGCGGAAGGCTGGGATGGGAAAAAAGGAGGAAAGTATGTAGCGCCCGGTGTTTATTTCTATGTGATAGAAGCCGAAGGTTCGGATGGAATTAAATACAAGAAAAAAGGAGATATAAATATCTTGCGTCCGAAGAAAGAACGTAACTTTGAATCTTCGGGAAGCGGAAGTACGGAAATGTAGAACTTATTATTCAATAAAGATGAAAACAAAGATAATGTCAGTACTAGCGGTGTGCCTGTTGTTTTTCTTTGCCTGCATATCGGTTTGTTCGGATGATTCAGCAACGATTAAGCGAGAAAAGCCAGTGGTTCCGTCCATGATTATGACGCCAGAAATACCGGATCAGATTGACTTTTGTGGTCAGTCCATCGATTTGACACGTTATAATATGCACGAAGGAATTGATCGGGAATTGTCGTCTTTCTGCTATTTGCACGCAACTACCATGTTAAACTTCAAGCGGGCAAATCGTTATTTCCCGATCATTGAACCTATTTTGAAAGAA
Source organism: Parabacteroides faecalis (assembly GCF_022809355.1). Taxonomy (GTDB): domain Bacteria; phylum Bacteroidota; class Bacteroidia; order Bacteroidales; family Tannerellaceae; genus Parabacteroides; species Parabacteroides faecalis. The sequence continues at coordinate 27,471 of NZ_JAKZMM010000015.1, forward strand.
TATGGAGTTCCGACAGACTTTAAATACCTGGCTGTCATAGAAAGTAACTTGGATCCTCGGGTGAAGTCGCCGGCTCGTGCCGTCGGTATGTGGCAGTTTATGGAAGGAACAGCCAGAGATTATGGATTGACAATAACGACTACTGTGGATGAACGTAGCCATGTAGAGAAATCGACCATAGCTGCTTGTAAATACCTGAAGGACGCTTATGCCAAATATGGTGATTGGGTAGCTGTTGCTTCTTCCTATAATGCAGGAATGGGACGAATATCGGGAGAATTGAGTAAACAGGATGTGGAAAGTTCATTGGATTTATGGCTGGTTGAAGAGACAACACGCTATGTCTATCGGATACTGGCTATCAAATTGATTTTCGAGAATCCTTATAGATATGGCTTTGTTTTACGTGAGCGGGATTTATATAAGCCGATAAACTGTAAATCGGTAGAAGTTTCTTCTGATATTCCGGATCTGGCATCCTTTGCCAAGAATCAGGGCATAACGTATGCTGATCTGAAGCGGTTTAATCCTTGGTTAAGAGATCGGAAACTCGTGACAGCCGGAAAGACATATGAGCTGTTGATTCCTCAGGTAAATGATATGTTTTACAAGACTCCTAACGAGAAAGTTTACAACCGAAACTGGCTGGCTGAATAAAAATAGGAATCTTGTAAGCAATAGATTATTAATTGTTGGCTGAAAAAGCTAACTTTGTAGAAATTTTTAAGTAGCATGATACAATCAATGACAGGTTTCGGTAAGGTTACTGCCGAATTGCCTACCAAAAAAGTAACCGTAGAGATTAAGGCGCTTAATAGCAAACAACTGGATTTGTCAACACGTATTCCTTCTATTTATAAAGATAAGGAAATGCAAATCCGCAGTCGGTTGTTGCAGACTCTTGAACGTGGAAAAGTTGATTTTGCTATTTATATAGAATATATAGGAAAGGATGCTTCATCGCAGATAAATCAAGAGGCAGTGATGTCTTATTTTGCTCAGTTGAAAGAATTGTCTGATAAATTAGGAATCAATGTTCCTTCAAGCTGGAATGAATTGCAGTTGCTGCTGAGAATGCCGGATGTGATCAAGACAGATCCGGTAGAAGCAGACGAAGAAGAATGGAATGTTGTAAGCAAGACAATTGATGAGGCTATTCAGCATTTGTGTGATTTCCGTATTCAGGAAGGAGCCATGTTGCAGAATTTGTTTGTCCAGAAGGTATCGAATATTGCAGCTTTGCTGAAAGATGTCGAACCGTACGAGAAAGAACGGATTGAGAAGATTAAAGCTCGTATATTGGACAATCTGGAGAAGTTGGCTGTCGATTATGATAAGAATCGTTTTGAGCAGGAAATGATTTACTACATCGAAAAGTTGGATGTCAATGAAGAAAAGAACCGACTGGATAATCATTTGAAGTATTTTCTTGAAACGATGGAAACCGGACATGGTCAGGGTAAGAAACTTGGATTTATCGCTCAGGAAATGGGTCGCGAAATAAATACACTGGGCTCAAAGAGTAATCATGCGGATATGCAGAAAATAGTTGTTCGCATGAAAGATGAATTGGAGCAGATAAAAGAACAGGTGTTGAATGTCTTATAAGTAAAAGGATAGAGAATGGCAGGAAAATTAATTATATTTTCGGCACCGTCCGGATCTGGAAAGTCAACCATCATTAATTATTTGCTGACACAGAATCTGCGACTTCGCTTTTCTATTTCAGCAACCAGTCGTGCACCGCGTGGAACAGAGAAAAATGGAGTGGAATATTATTTCCTTTCTCCGGAAGAGTTTCGTGCCCGCATCGCTGCCGGTGATTTTCTGGAATATGAAGAAGTATATACAGACAAGTTCTATGGAACCTTGAAAAGTGAAGTTGAAAGAATTCTGGCGGAAGGCGATAATGTGATTTTTGATGTGGATGTAGTGGGCGGCTGTAATATCAAGAAGTATTATGGCGACCGGGCTTTGTCGATGTTTATTCAGCCACCAAGTATCGAAGAATTGCGTCGCCGTCTGGTAGGTCGTGCAACAGATGCGCCGGAAGTGATTGAAAGCCGGATTGCAAAAGCATCGTATGAATTAGGTTTCGCATCCAAGTTCGACGTGGTCATCGTTAATGATGATTTGGAAAAGGCAAAAGCAGAAGCTTTGCAAGTCATAGAAAATTTTATCAAGGATAAATGAACGAACGGAATTTATCGAAGAAATGGCTTTACGGATTTATTGTAATAGCCATAGCCGCATTAGGTGTATTAGGCTGGGCCTTTGTTAAACAGGATGTAACCGTCATGGTTGCAACAGGACTGGTCGTTGGTGTACAAGTGATGAATATTATACAATGGGTTCAGAATCATTCCAGAAAAAAATAGGAATTTATTCCGGCTCCTTTAATCCGATTCACATCGGTCATTTAGCTTTGGCTAATTGGCTGTGTGAATTTACGGATCTTGATGAGGTGTGGTTTATGGTAACACCTCATAATCCTTTCAAAGAAAGAACCGATTTGATAGATGATCAGCTTCGCTTGGAGATGGTTGAAAAGGCCATAGCCGGCTATCCTAAGTTCAGGGTTTGTGATTTGGAATTCCATTTACCCAAACCTTCTTATACTATTTCTACGTTAAAGGCATTAAAGGATTTATATCCTTCTTTGTCTTTCTCCTTGATTATGGGAGCCGACAATTGGAATAAGTTTGACCGGTGGAAAGACTATCAGGAAATTTTATCTGTGTGCGAGTTGATTGTTTATCCGCGTAAGGGAAGTAGCTCACTGGTAGATACCAAACAGTTTCCACAAGTACATGTAGTGGATGCTCCCGAAATAGAACTTTCTTCTACTTTTATCCGACAAGCTTTGCGCGATAAGAAAGATGTTCGCTTTTTTATTCCAGAACCCATCCGAGAGCTGTTAGATAAAGCCTTTATTAATTCCGAAAAATAAAAGAATAAGCTGCTTTTTACTTTGGCATGCAGCCTTTCAAATAAAATATCCGGCAGAGAGTTTTTCAGTTATATTCTCTGCCGGATATAAAAACAATGTTTATTCAATTGTCAGTGTCAGACTCTTCAAATCTTTATCGGCTGATGAAGGACCATAAAGAATTTCGTATTTTCCTGGGCGAACTTCCATGGTTTGTGTTTCATCATTGAAAGACCAGAAGGCTTTCGGTGTCAATTCGAAGCTGATGGTTTGTGTTTCTCCCGCAGCGATATGAGTACGTTTGAATCCTTGCAAGCTCTTTAGCGGTCCTTTCGGATCATTAGAATTCTTTATGTAAAGCTGGGCAACTTCGTCTCCATCTATTTTACCTGTGTTCTGAATATCTAAAGTAACAGTCAGGTTTTCATTTGCATTGATCTTGTCCTTTGATAACTTAGCATTCTTGTAGGCAAATGAAGTATAGCTTAATCCGTAACCGAATGGATAAAGCGGAGTTTCGGTCATATACCGGTAAGTACGTCCCTGCATGTTATAGTCTTCGAAGTCAGGCAACTGATCGATGGATTTATAGAATGTAACAGGAAGACGTCCTGCCGGATTATAATCACCAAACAAAACATCAGCTACCGCAGTACCGGCTTCCTGACCGCCGTACCAGGCATTCAGGATAGCATCCAGATTTTCGTTCTCCCAATTCAAAGCTAAGGCACTTCCTGTGCAGACAACATAGACAATAGGCTTGCCTGTTGCTTTCAAGGCTTTTACCATTTCTTTCTGTACAGTCGGGATTTCGATATTCAGGCGGTCGCCTTTCTTGAAGCCTTCAGCATCCACCGGCATTTCTTCGCCTTCAAGTCTTGGAGATATTCCTCCGACAAAGATGATAACGTCGGCATCCTTCACTTCGTTGGCTGTTGCCTGATAATCTACCGGAGTACGAACGGCTATGGAGAAATTCAAATCAGCCGATCCTTTCGCTTGCATGTATTCGATTTTGATCGGATATTTCTTTCCTTCTTCTGCTTTTAAGGTATATTTTTGAGTACTACCGTATTCGTTTGTCCAGCTTTCAGCTACTTTTTCTTCTCCGATGAAGAGACGGAAACCATCATTTCCGGAAATAGTAAATTCAATGTCACCACTCTGCGGTGAAGTGAATTCGCCGGTGAAACGTGCCGAAAAGTCTGTTAAGTTAACATTGGGTGCAAATTGTGTATTTCCACCTGTTGTGTAATGCAGTTCTTTTGCCAGTCCGGAATAAACGGGTTCTCCTTTAAATTCTGTATTGTTGAAGAATTCGGATTTCAATCCGTTACCTTTTTCGGAAGTAACACATTGTCCTAAATCTTTCATCAGGAAGTTTTCAGTATGATTACAACCTAATGTATAAATAACTTCTGTATTGGGCACCTTGGCTTTGATACCATCCAATATTGTTACTGTATGAGTCGGGAAACCATTATAGTTGGCCCACAACATAGTTGAATCGGCTGCATTAGGACCAACAACGGCTATTTTCTTCAATTCTTTGCTCAAAGGCAGGATCTGATTCTTGTTCTTGAGTAGAACCATACTTTGACGAGCCATATCGAGAGCCTTGGCTACGTGTTCAGGACTTTCTACTACGCTGTAAGGTATGTTAGAGAAAGGAGCACGGTCGTCCGGATCAAACATACCTAATTCCATGCGGGCTCTGAACAGACGGCGAAGCGAAACGTCTAAATCAGATTCTTTAATCTTTCCGTCCTGAATAGCTTTTAAAAGGGCATGATAACTGCCGCCACATTCCAAATCGGTTCCGCTTAAAACAGCATCAGCTGAAGCGCTTTCTGCATCGGGATGTGTTTCGTGGCGGGGTGTATTTTTATCTTTCTGCCAGAAATCGTCGATTGCTCCACAGTCGGATAAAATAATTTCATCGTATCCCCACGTGTTCCGAAGGATATCTATCAATAACTTATCACTACTGCAACACGGTTTTCCTTCGAAACGGTTGTAAGCACACATGACTTCCTGTACATTCGCTTCTTCTACCAAAGCTTCGAAAGCCGGAAGATAAGTGGTCCATAAATCGCGGGGAGAGACTTCTGCATTGTATTCATGTCGGTTCCATTCGGGACCACTATGTACGGCATAATGCTTGGCACAGGCATGTGTTTTGAAGTATTTCGGATCGTTACCCTGTAAACCTTTTACTACGGCAACACCCATGCGTGAAGTCAGATACGGATCTTCTCCGTACGTTTCCATACCACGTCCCCAACGAGGATCACGGAATATATTGATATTCGGTGTCCAGAATGTCAATCCTTTGTATCTGTCGTATTCTTTGTCCTTTTGATACTGATGATATTTAGCTCGTGCTTCATCGCTGACAATATTGAACGTCTCATAGACATCTTCATCGTTGAAAGTTGCAGCTAAAGCGATTGCCTGAGGGAAAACAGTGGCTCTTCCGGCGCGTGCCACACCATGCAAAGCCTCGTTCCACCAATCGTATGGAGGAATATTCAACCGTTCGATAGCTGGTGTCTGATTCATCATTTGTCCTACTTTCTCTTCCGGAGTCAGTCTGTTTAACAAATCGTCCACACGTTCTTCAATCGGGAGATCCGGATTTTGGAACGGATAATTCTGCTTCTTTTCCGAGCAGGATGTTACTGTAAGTACTGCAAGGGCAGTAAAGGTTAAGTGTTTTATTTTCATGTTATAAGATATTTGTAGAAAATACATAAAGTTATTCTGCAAACGTACTATTTTTATTTCTTTTTTCAAAATAAAAGAACAAGTTTGTAATGTTTTGATAGAGGATTAAGGCGAGAATAGTACATAATGATTATCATCAGAAATTGGAACATCAACTTTGGGGAAATCAGTAATAATGGTATGAACTTCCTTTTTATGGTTACTTTTAATCGTAAGTTGCTTCCTATTTTTGCATTGTAAGAAATCAGAGTTGATGAATAAAAGAAATGGATGTTCATGTAATTATCAAAATTTATGGATAGAAGAGATTTTCTGAAAATGTCGTCCATGACAACATTTTCTGCTATCAGTGCTTGGACTGGAGCAAAAGGTTTTAGTCGGTCATCGTTGCAGATTGATCGGAATAATAATTCTTCCAATATGATGGAATGTAGGGAATTAAAAGATTTGAAGGTTTCTTCAATTGGATTGGGTTGTCTTCCGATGGTGGGTTACTATGGAGGAAAATATAATAAGCAAGATATGATTGCTTTGATTCGTCGGGCGTACGAGAAAGGAATAACTTTCTTTGATACAGCAGAAGTGTATGGCCCTTATCTAAGTGAAGAATGGGTGGGAGAGGCAGTGGCGCCTTTTCGGAATGAAGTGAAAATTGGTACAAAGTTTGGTTTTGGAGTCGAAGAAAAACAACCAACGGCTTTGAATAGTCGTCCTGATCATATTCGTCGGGCTGTGGAAGGATCGTTAAGACGTTTACGTACCGACCATATTGATCTATTATATCAGCATCGTGTTGATCCGAAAGTACCGGTAGAAGATGTGGCGGGTGTCATGCTTGATTTGATGCAAGAGGGAAAAATCTTGCATTGGGGAATGTCTGAAGCTAGTGCACGTTCTATCCGACAGGCTCACGCTGTTTGTCCTCTTTCTGCTGTACAGAGTGAATATGCTATTTGGTGGCGTGAACCAGAAACCAAAATATTTCCTACACTTGAAGAACTAGGAATCGGTTTTGTACCTTATTGTCCGTTAGGCAGGGCTTTTCTTACAGGAGTTATTGATGAAAATAATCGCTTTGACAAATCTGATCGTCGTGCTACATTGCCCCGGTTTACTCCTGAAGCCTTAAAACATAATATGCCTCTTGTTGTTCTCGTTCGTGAATGGGCAAAACGCAAAGGTGTGACCCCGGCTCAATTCTCTCTTATGTGGATACTTTCCCGTAAGTCGTGGATTGTTCCGATTCCTGGTACGACAAACCTTGATCATTTAGATGATTTGATGGGGGCAACAGATGTATATCTTACAGCTTATGAAATGGAAGAGTTTGATCGGGAATATTCTAAAATAGGTTTGATGGGACATAGAGCAGATCCTTTTACAGAAAGTCAAATCGATAAATAAGATACAAGGAGAATAGAAAATGATTATCTTTAAATGATCCAATAAAGGATTGGATTAGCTTATTGGGAACAGTAACTTATATTTAATAGAAATGATTATGAACAAAATTTTAGTATCACTTTCAGTGCTTTGTATGGCATGTTTTTCTGTCAGTGCACAACAAAAAAACAGTAATATGGAAAAAACAAATATTTTAGTAGCTTATTTCTCGGCAACGGGCACAACGGCCAAAGTTGCTCATCGCATTGCGGAGATTTCAAAAGGGGATATTTATGAAATAACTCCGGAACAATCTTATACGAAAGCTGATTTGGATTGGCATAATCAAAAGTCGCGAAGTTCTTTGGAAATGAATGATGCGAAATCTCGTCCGGCATTAAAAGGACAAAAAGAGAATATGCAGGATTATGACACGGTCTTTATCGGTTATCCGATTTGGTGGGATCAGGCTCCACGGATCATCAATACATTTATTGAAAGTCACCATTTGGAAGGTAAGAAATTGATTCCTTTTGCTACTTCTGGCAGTAGCGAAATTGGTAACAGTGTAAATACGTTAAAGAAAACTTATCCTGATTTGGAATGGGAAAGCGGGCGTCTGATGAATAACGTCAGTCCGAAAGCTCTTCAAAGTTGGGTGGACAGTTTTAAATAACGGATCTGTTATAGATAGGATTGTAATGTATTATCATAATGTATGAGAAAAGAAAGTAGAGAAATGGATAGTAAGTGGGCTTTGGAGATTATGCGCAAAGCCCCTTATATTACAGTGAGTTTTACACGAGCCGACGGGACTGCTTATGGAGTTCCGCTTTCCTTGGCTTGTATGAGTGATGATTTATGGTACTTTCATTGTGCGCCGGAAGGTGATAAATTGGAGGCAATAGCTGTACATCCTGAAGTCTGCCTTTCCGCAGTGACTAAATGCCAACCTACGGTAGGACCTAAAGACGGTTCTTTTACCCTTCAGTATCGATCGGCCATCGCTTTTGGCAAAGCCGAAATAGTGACGGATACGGAAGAGAAGATCCAAGCGCTTCGGGCTATCAGTCAGCGTTTTCTGCCTCAGCATATGGATGCTTTTGAAGAGGCGGTCCGTCGTAGCCTGCATCGTACGGCAGTAGTCCGGATTACGCTTTCAGCTCCGCCTACAGGTAAACGTAAACAATATGATCAGAACGGAGACGAAATGAAATATGGTAGAATGGAATAATCTACTGGAAGGAAAAAGAGGATGCCTCTTTTGACGCATCCTCTTTTCTATTATAGTTGCTGCATTTGTCCATAGGGATCATACGAACGTGTTTTTGTAAACTAAAATCAGATTGCTAAACTTGCTAAGTTTGATCTGTTCCCATTTTTTTGTTCAATACTCCTCTATCTCAACTCTACCGTCCTTGCCGCTTAAGTTTACAGTGAATTTACGCGTCGTTCCATCCTTGTCGATATATGAGAAACCATTGTTGGGTATGCTGCCAAAGAAAGTCATAATCACCATGATGGGGCATTCTGGTAACAGCTCAAACTGTTCGTAAAGCGTTTCTTCGTGGAACGAGATTCTGCCGTTGTCGTCTATTTCGCACTCGCTGAGTTTGAGTACCTTGAAATCCTTTATCACGGTAGTGGTTGAGAACAGAACTTTCACGTACGAATCGGCCGCTCTCGCATTGAATACGTGGTATTCCTTGATTTCCATGAGAAAAAACTCGTCGACAGAACGAACGTATACAGGAGCTGGAATCCCTTTTACAGGCGTTCTGGCTACGGTACTTTGAATACTGTCGGCAAAAGATATTGCCGCTAACAACAAAACAAAAACTCTGAATAAGTAATAAGTGTTGCTGTTTTCGCACATGGTAGACTGCCCATTGTAAAGGCGTGGATCTGTTCCAAAACTGCTCATAAAAGCTTTCATTCCTATTATTCCTTACATCTACACGTTTGACACTTCGGCTTTTTTATTATCTTTTCCTTTTTTCACAAGGAACACTATGAGGGCAACGATAGCCGCCAACAGTACTCCGGCAATGACAGGACGATAAAACAGCCATGCCATGGCAATTATGAGAAGCGACCATGCCAATCCCAATACTTTACATATCAAGCCGACACCAAGTCCGACAATATCGGCCATGAATGGCAGGACTTTCAACAAATCTACCAAGATACCGAAAATCCCCTTAAATCCAGTGACTACCAAGAACAGACCTATGAAACGTAGTATCCAAGTCATGAAGCTATTACTCTTATGCTGGTTTTCGAACATATTTTCCATACTTACGGCTCCTGACGTGAGTACTGACAATGTCTTACCATTTTTTGCGACATACGACTGCAGTTTGTCTCCATTTACCACGGCTATGACTGATGCCTCTCCGGGCATTACTTTTGTAAAGGTGACAGACATATCTCCGATTTGCGGATTGTTGGGATTCTTTCCGAAATAAAGCACGTTGCCATTGACATGGACATAATCGAACTTCTGTTTGGCTATCTGTTCTGTTTCCGCAGTTGCGACAGCCTCTACCTTTGCAGAGTCTCCTTTGGCAGCAGCAGGAGTTTCATCGGTAACGGCGGCTGTATTGTTTACTGTGGGTGCAGCCATGCTTTCGAAAACCTTCTTGACATCCCTGTTCCAGTCGCTTAGTTGCTCTTGGCTGAAACTCAGGTTCATCGGGGCTGTACCGGAAATGGAACGAATCAGATCCTTAGGCAGTTTGTATGCTCCGAATGTTACATTTTCTGCCATATAACTTTGGTCTTCGATATTCATCACTACAAAGTTCCTGTTTTGATAATCCGGATCGCTGAACTCTTGAGAATTGACGGGACTTCCATTCCATTCCTTCTCATAGTAGTAGGTTGTTACTTCTTCCTTGCTTCCTCCAATTTTATCTTTTGTCTCGGTCTTTGAATGCTCTACCCATTGATAGTATTGTACGCTACGGTCAAGTTTTATCGCTACGCTTCCTATACCGAAAGTCGCGTCGCAGAGAGAATCCTTTGTTTGGGTGAAAGCTATGGCATGAATGAGTTTTCCATTTAAGGACGGGTCGGCATTCGATACGTCATCCACATGTACTGCGACTCCTTGTGCTTCCTCCAGCATTTGGGTTGTCTTCACGGCACGTCCTTCGTTCCACCACAATAAAACCGTACCGCCCAGTAACATCAGGAATCCGGTTCCGATACCTCTTATGGAATTAGACAACCGGGTTCTATATCCTGTTGTTTTTGTTTCCTGATAAGCCATAATATTACAGAATTTATATTCTTTATTTTTAGTCTGTTATTCGTATTTTGCTGTCATTCAGGGAGCTGTGCTCCATATCCGGGTTCCGCGCCGAACAGCTGTACTGCCTTGTCGAAATTGTAGCGGTTGCCGAACATTGTCACGCGGGTGGTCATTGTGCCCTGTTTATTCAATCCGAGAGCCTCTCTGAAAAGGTTTGCTGCGGAATTAGGATCATAACTTTCTGTAGTTATTATTTCCAGAGATGCATATCCTTTCAAATATGCCTGGTCAATAACATCTTTGAACTTGCTTGTACTTGGAAGTTCCCTGTTGTTTTCGTATTTGGTCAGCATTTCAACTTCATCGAAGCGTTTTCCAGGCACGTAAAGCCATTTGCCTCCGCTGTTTGCCGCCATGACCAAATCGCCTCTGTTCATAAAGAAGAGGTTGTCGTATGCGGAACAGATTTTGCGTTTGTCGGCAGGAAGGTTAGAATCATCCCATCCGCCATCGAGCGCACCGTAGTTGTTGCATCCGAATATGTTATGGTGTACATTATGGTCGGCTCCATTCTTGAACCGGTATCCGTAGCCCATACTTTCCATTTCTTTTGTTGTAGGCCATGAGAACAGTACAGTGTTGTGATGGAAATCAACCGTAGACTGATGAGCGCCTGTATTCTGGTTCAAGCCTCCGTTAATCTCGCAGGAAGCATACAGATTGGACACAAATACATTATTATATATTTCCCAATCGCCCCCCATGTTTGTCATGATGATGGCGTTGAACGAGGCATTAAGGAACATGCAGTTGCGGATAACAAGTTTTCCAGCCATTTTTCCGCCAATCAGGCGTATGGTTTTGTTGGGCGGATTCCCCACCGGCATGATACGTCCGGTCTCGCATCCTTCCGGACAGCCGAAACGCGCGTCTGTAGGGTCTGCCTTGGCATATTCGTGTACCAATCCCAGATCGAAGAACAATCCGTCAATAATCATCTGCGCATTTTTGTTTGCTGTAGACTCAATCATCAGAAGTCCCTGACCTATTGTACCTCTTTGTTCAACCGAAGGCTGAATGCGAGTAATATGTTTTATAGGGTTGCGTTCTGTGAAATCATCATTCCATCCCCCTTCAAGGCTGACGTATTTTCCTTTTATCTGAATCCATCCACGATCTAGGTTGCCGAGATAATTACCCTGTGCTATACGGATTATATCTCCATCAGCCGCTTTGTCAACGGCTTTCTGTATATCCTTCATCGGAGCGTCTTTTGTTCCCTCCGCTCTCGCGCTTCCCCTTTCAATGCTCACATATAAGACATTAATTGTAGTACTAAGAGTTTTACTTGTTACATTTTCTGCAACCATATTTGTTTTTTCTGCTACTGTTTTTTTTGCCCGTTGTAGGAAATTACCTACTTGTGCTTCAGCAACTAAACCTATGGCAAGCAATATTGCTGCCATCAATACATGTCTTCTAAAATCTTTTATCCTCATCTCATTTTGTTTTATGGGTTATTATTAGCCTACGCTTGGTTCTTGTACATAGATACGTTTCCCGATTCATGGTATAACGTACAATTCCTTTATAAGCATGGAGTTTAAATTCCGTTTGTGTCACTTCGTCAAAACATTCCTGACCGTTATTCTTATTGGGTCGGGTCCCTTAGCATGGCTCTGGGAAAACAGAGCCATAGTAAAGAGAGCTAAAAGATTGTCCCGTGGAAATATCCATTTTGCCATAAATTTAGATTTAATGAAAAACACGACTTTTTTATCAGGCTGGATTGCCAAAACGGTTCGCGACTTTCTCGCCTTCTTTTATCAGCAGAATAAGAAACCAGATAGAACCTATAAGAGGTATTAGATTAATAAATATCCATTCTCCTCCTTTGCCTATATCGTGAAGCCTACGCACGCTGACAGCCAATGTAGGTACAAGCAGTCCCAATATGATAATTACTTGCAGTACTAAAATGATATAATAAAGGAAAGAGATACTTGCCACAAGGTTCATCAAGATAGAGAAGACAGCCCCAATGATGAAATAGACCAAATAAAACATCCAAAATTCACTTCTACCGGCACGTCCTTTGAACTGGGCATACTTGCCAAGGATAATCTCCATGAAATTTGAAATAATAGCTCCCATAGTCTTTAAATTTTAAATTAATAAATCATGTTATCTATATAATTGATGTCTGAAGCAAATATATCAGTATTTATTACCTTCAGTTAGGAATATTAGATCAAAAATCGGTATTATTAAACCTTTTTTCTGTGGTACAATCAGGATTTTTTGAATATAAAATGGGTGTATATTTTTTGATTTACAATGTTTTAATTGTCCTGTTTTCTCTCTCAAAAGCAGAATGGTTTTTTGTAGATATTCTACAATTTAGGAGTTTTTCTGTATTGACTGGGTGTGACATTGAACATTTGTTTAAAGACACGTGTAAAATAACTGGTATCTTCAAAACCACAAGTCGTGGCGATATCTCCGATGGCTTGTTCTGTAGAAGCTAGCAGACGTTTGGCTTTTTCCATCCGAATCTGAAGAATGTAAGTGGTAGCTGTATAGTCGGCAATCGAACGGATTTTCCGATTCAATTGCGTTCTACTCATACACATTTTGTCGGCAATAAAATCTGCGTTCAAATCTTTGTCCGCTAAATGGCTATGTATAATTGATGTTAGTCGATTCAGGAAATCACGGTCTCTAGATGATAATTCCACATTTTGAGCAGAACCTTCTTGTAAGGCCTTAGAGAATTTGTCTCGCAATTGCCGGCGCTGCTCCAACAATTTTTCGACACGCACAAGTAACTCTTCTGCATTGAAAGGCTTGATCAAGTATGCGTCCGCTCCTTCTTCCAAACCTCGTATGCGGTCCGCGTCACTGCTTTTCGCTGTGATGATAATGATAGGGATGTGGTTCAATATCTCAGACTGCCGGATTTCATGGCAGAGCATATAGCCATCCATGCCTGGCATCATCAGGTCTGTCAGGATAAGGTCGGGCATGTAATTTTTCGCTTTATCAATGCCTTCTTTGCCGTCAGAAGCATAATTAAGATGGTATTTCCCCTTTAGTAGGGTGCTGATGTAAAATGAAATATCCAGATTGTCCTCCACAATCAGTATGGAAGGACTAAGACTATTTTCAGCGACATTATTCTTAACCTGAATCTTTTCCAGATCATTCTTTCCACGAATTCGTTCTGTAACGTTGGTAGCATCGATCCATGGAAGTCTCTCTATCGAATCTTGATCAAGTGGTATATAGACTGAAAAAACAACCCCTTCACCTTTCTTGTTGTAAACTTTGATGTTTCCGTTCATACTTTCCACCATCTGGCGTGTGTAGGGAAGTCCTATACCTGTTCCTATCTGCTTCTCGTTGTTTGAACCTTGGTAAAACGTATCGAACAACCGTGGCATTTCCTCTTCGGGAATCTCATTTCCGGTATTGAAAACCTGCAACCTCAACAATGATTTATCTTTTTTCATTTCTATCCTGATAATTCCATTGGCAGGCGTATATTTCAGTGCATTTGAAAGCAGATTGCGCATTATTTTATTAAAATACTCAGGTATAAAATCCATCTCGATGGTATTCGATTCCGGAATGAACAGCAAATTAATGTACTGCGAACAGGCATATTCGCGATAACTGTCAAGAGTCATGCGTATGAATGCGACAATATTTCCCCGATACCACTGTTTACGATCAGCCTTTGCCATAAGTTTTGACATGTCCAGCAATTGATTTACCAATTCCAGCAAATTGTTGCCCTGCCGTTGAATGGAGTTAAGGTAACGTTCCGTCTCGTCTTTAGATACATCGTTATTCCGCATTTGCTCCACCAATCCCAGGATTACGGTGAGCGGTGTACGGAACTCATGTGTGATATTGGTGAAGAATCCGGTACGTATCTGTTCTACCTGTCGTAAAGTACGGTTTGTTTTTGACCTCATCCGCAAAGCATACCAAAGGAATGCTATGGCCGAACAAGTCATCAAAAGAATCAGAATGCTCACAGTTAGGATGATTCGCTTGTTGCGTTGTTCCTCAATGAAATTCTTTTTAACCAAATCAATTTCCTGTGCGTTTTTTTCTATTTCGTATTTAATTCTCAGATTTTGGAGATGATTGATGCTTTCCTCATTTTTCACGCTGTCAGCATATGCCTGGCTCTGTATGTAACTTTCCAAAGCTCTTTTGCAGTCGTTTTGCCCTAAAAAGTATATATAATCCAGCTTATGGATCGCACTCAGATGTTCAAATGAATTAATGTCCCGTGCCGTTTTCCTTGCCTGCGACAAATAAGTTTGTGCTAGGGCAGGGTTGTTAAGTTTGAGAAGTACACGTGCCATCGAAATACATGACTCCAACCAATGCCAATGGTCGCTTTTCCCTTTCATTATGTCATAGGCTTTGTGGTAGTTGGCTAGAGCTTCATCAAGTTCACCTTTTTTTTCGTGAAGGTTTCCGAAATGGTTATAGCAAAGGGATATTCCTAAATCGGATTTAGCCTGCTGATTGTATGACAAAGATTGCTTGAAATAGATATAAGCCGAGTCGTATTCTTCACGGCTTTCAAATATAAAACCTAAGTTGGCCGTGTTGATTGCCTGTCCCAATGCGCTGTTCAATTCCTTTTCTCCGGCTAAGGAATTACGGAAAACTCTTTCAGCCGCATTATTATTCCCCAAGGAGAGATAAATATTCCCGATTCCATTCATGGCAACCAACCGGTTTTTCTTGATGTCATACGTTCTTCCCTTCATTTTCTCTATCAGGCCCAATGCCCTGAAATGGTATTCGGAAGCTTCGGTCAATATCCCGATACGCCGGTAGTTGGTTCCAAGATTATTCAGCGCCTTCACGATTTCAAGCGTGTCATTCATCTGAGTAGCCATCTCCAGACCTCTTTTATGATATTGAATGGCATCGTCAAAAGAGGCATTTTCACGATATACTTTTCCTAATTGTCCGTACGTGGCAACCTGCCCGTACATATTGTTTGCTACTTTAAAAGAATCAAGAAAGATCAATAAAGAATCTGTGTTACAATTTTTTTGTAAAATCGAATCAATTTCTTTTCTAGCCTCTTCCGAATACAGAGGCGAATCACTCTTCCGGCAAGCGAATAATATTGAGAGTCCTGTAATAAGGATATATAGATATGTTTTCATAAACCGTTCCTGTATTTTTTATACAACTTACATTCTGACTTGACTTGTAAAGAGCTTCATCGCTCTGTTAATAAAAATCACATATGTTTCTGTTAGCAAAGTTAACATTATATTCTTTGCCTGGCAGGCGTTTAGTGGGTTACTTCGGAAATTTTTTCCCTTGTTTTTCTGTTTGAATTTGAATTTGTTTCTTAGTTGATACATCTATATCAGGATATTCGATAATTAAAATTGTTCAAGAATGCTTATTCTTTTTTCAATCGGAGGGTGTGTGTCGAATATACCTCCAAGACTTCCGATAAAACCTACAGCCTGCTTCCCCGGATGCTGAATAAACAACTGGGCGACATCTTCACGTGTCACTGCCTCAATGTTAGGGTCTTTGGCAATCTTGCGTAGGGCAGAAGCAAGCGCAAGCGGATTCTTTGTCATTTCAGCTGCTTCGGCATCAGCCAGATATTCCCTTTTTCGTGAAATGGCGAACCTCATCAGTTTAGCAAACAATAAACCTATCAGGGCAACTATGAGTGCCAGAAGCAGTACTATTATGACAGCTCCATTACTATTACCATCCTTTTTATTGGAACTGCTATCAGAAGAAGAAAATATTGACTCGAATGCTAAACGTGCAATCATAGAAAACACACCTACAAACACAATAGAAACAATGAGCAGATGTACATCGTGGTTGCGTATGTGCGACAGTTCGTGCGCAATGACCGCTTCTAACTCATCATCTTTTAGTCTATTTATTAACCCTTTCGACAACGTAACCGTATATGTCCGTTCATTGATTCCGCTTGCGAAGGCATTGAGCGACTCGTCATTTATAATATTGATTTTCGGTATCTTCATACCTTGGCTCATGCAAAGATTCTCTACCAGATTGTAGACACGTTTGTTTTTTTTTCTTTCAAGTGTCGTTGCTCCTGTTGACACTTTTATTATATACGTATTCCAAAAATAGGCTATGGTGAACCATGCGAAAATCACTCCAAGAACATAAGGAACCGAGTTCGAATAAACTGAGTTGACGGAAAGCCAGAAGTGCCCCTCTGTCTCAGCTTCTTCAATAAAACCCAGCCATGCGAAAAGAATGAAAAAAATGTACACCACACCTAAGACAAGACATGGGAACATAAAAAGCAGGAGCGTCGAACGGAAGTCGTTTCTCCTTTTCTGTGTCTGTATCCCGATATATTCCATTAAGTAACCGTTCAATAATAATTTTATATTTTAGGTTTTACAGTTTGTATAACTTCTTTAACTCCTGAAAGTTGAACTTGAAAAACTTGAAGAGTATAAAAAGTCTATAACTATTATGGGAATCCTTGTAATTTGAATTCTTTCCAAGTTTCTGCCTTTTGATATGCATCCAATGCTTCAACGGGCACAGATATAAATATATCCGGACTGATATTATAAAAAGGAATGTTGATATTCTTGGAGGCTCGGCAGCCAATATGGTAATTTGTGTGAGAGCGGAACAATTGTAAAACGCAAACTCACCAATGCTTGTCACACTAAAGTCTGTATCATTATAAGTTGCTGTGAATGGGATGGTTACAATACAGAAAGATAGCTGTAATTATTCTCAAGACTTTCTTGCTCAAACGTCACTTCTACGTTTTTTGAGTCTTTGTCGGTAATATTGTAACATAAATCACCGACTTTGAAATCGTATGCCCATGCACCTGTTACGGATAATAGGGTAATGGCAAAAGTAAGTATTGTCGTTGTCATATTCCTTCTAAATTTGATTTTGTAATTTACTGGCAGCAGCTCCGCCCCAGGAGCTGCTGCCACTATAGCTTCCACTTCCATGGCTGCTGTACGATTCCCTTCGGTAAGATCCACCACTATTTTTTATTATACAATATGAGACCATGCTTGTGGTAATTCCGCTTTTTTATTTCATAACTTAATTTATTTAACCCCACCTTCTATTTAAAGAAGCCGAAAAAGAAAAAGAGAGCAGCATGCTTAGTGGAAACATTTTCGGCTTTCCCGATTGTAATGTTGGACGCATTTTTCACACTGCCATTGCTTTCTACTTTTCCAATTTTAATGTTGGACGCGTTTTTTACAGTGCCATCGCTGTCAATGGATCCCAACTGACTGTTGTTTTTGTTCCACACTTTCCCGTTACTGTCAATCTTTCCTATTAAGATGTTGCCAGTATTGCGTATTTCTCCTGAGGATGAAATAGACCCAATTTTAATGTTGCCAGCATTTCTCACTGTCCCGTCACGTTCAATTTTTCCAATAGTAACGTTGGAGTTGTCACGAATAGTTTGTGCACCGGCAAACTGGAAAATACCGATTAGAGCCAGCATTGTAATGATTACTCTTGTTCTCATATATGTAATAATTTGGTTAGTAATTAAATACTCATCTATTTCAATACTAATGTTCTTTTCGTCTAATACATATAAATAAGTGTTCATGTGCTTCACAATGTTACGATACACTTATTTTATAACTATAGTCGCAAAAGTATCAGAATTTATGTCCGAGGGTTAGGATAATCAGGTTAAATATCAGGATTTTCGGACTATTTTTCGTTGGTGTAATTAGTATTATTTTGATATAAAAAAATATTATATATATAATTTTCAGTGTTTTAGTTATCCTACTTTTAAAAATGATTTTTCTATTTGACGTTATACAATAATTGGGGGGACTGAATTGAGCTAGTGTTACATCAAATATTTGTTTGATTGAGCGTACAAAATAACTAGTATCTTCAAAGCCACCAGCCATGATGATATTTCCGATGAGTTGTTCGGTAGAAGAAGATAACAGATGTTTTACTTTTAACTCTATGATTTGTTCGGAACCTTCGTGTAAAACTTTGGTATATTTGTCTCGTAACTGCTAACATTGTTCCAGCTACTTCTCGACACGTACTAGCTTTTTGATGGGTCAGAAGTTTTTTATATATAATGTAGGGTCAATCAATTTTAAATTTCTAAGTAATGAAAGAGGTGACTTTGTACACGTTTTTTTAAGAGATTTAGATTTAAAGTTAGAAGAGTTGCGTAAGTCATGATACTTCTTTTTTATCCTTACTTGTAGATCTAGTTGAATACGGTATAACGGCTTCCTCTCTGAATATAATGTATGGAAAGAGGAAACTGCTCCAATTTGTGGTATGGATATAAAAACAGCTGATAATGATTCATTATCAGCTGTTTCCGTGATCCGCCTGGGGCTCGAACCCAGGACCCCAACATTAAAAGTGTTGTGCTCTACCTGCTGAGCTAGCGAATCAAACCTATATGCAATTGTTTCTCGATTGCGAGTGCAAAGGTATGGACTATTTTTGAAAGAGCCAAATTTTTTGTCGAATTTCTTCCTAAGTTTTGAATTATCTTGAAAATAACGGATGGAAATCAAAGATATACACTTCGTCTTGGAGATCGTATGGAAGGCTTTCCAAAGAAAAACGCTATCTTTGTCTGTTACTAATAAAAATAAATGGTATGGAGCAGAAACGTGAATGGAAACCGATAAAAGAGTATAAAGAGATCCTTTTTGAGTTGTATAATGGAATCGCCAAGATTACGATCAATCGGGAGCGATACCGGAATGCTTTTACGCCGACCACAACGACGGAGATGAGTGATGCGTTGTATATCTGTCGGGAACGGCAGGATATCAATGTGGTCGTTTTGACGGGAGCCGGCGACAAGGCTTTTTGTGCCGGTGGTGATATGAACGTAAAAGGGCGCGGCGGCTATGTCGGAACAGATGGTGTTCCACGCTTGAATGTGTTGGATGTACAGAAGCAGATCCGGTCTCTTCCGAAGCCAGTGATTGCCATGGTAAATGGATATGCTATCGGTGGCGGACATGTCCTGCATGTGGTCTGCGACTTGACCATTGCTTCCGAAAATGCACGCTTCGGACAAACGGGTCCGCGCGTGGGAAGTTTTGATGCCGGTTTCGGTTCTTCTTACCTGGCTCGTTGCGTAGGGCAGAAGCGGGCTCGCGAGATTTGGTTTATGTGCCGCCAGTACACAGCGCAGGAAGCCTATGAAATGGGCATGGTGAATAAGGTAGTACCTTTGGAAAGACTGGAAGATGAAGTGGTGGAATGGGCAGAAACGATGATGCAGCACAGTCCGTTGGCTTTACGAATGATCAAGGCCGGATTGAATGCCGAACTGGATGGTCAGGCGGGTATTCAGGAATTGGCCGGTGATGCCACGATGTTGTATTACCTCACGGATGAGGCGCAGGAAGGCGGAAAAGCTTTCTTGGAAAAACGTCGTCCGCGGTTTGAAGATTATCCTAAATTCCCCTGATGCGTTTCCGGCGAAGTCTGGAATCAAAAGATACGGGAATTGATTGGGAAACTCCCGGGAATTGCTTTTGAAACCAGTGAGTTTGGAAAGCCGGTCATGATAGGAGAGAAGATTTATAAAAAAGGCGTGCCTTAAGCTTATGACAGATGCTGGAGGCACGCCTTCTTCTTATGTGGAGAGGTGTTTGCTCTTATGCTTTAACAGCTATCACTTCTACTTCTACCAAAGCGTTTTTCGGCAGTGTCTTTACGGCTACAGCCGAGCGAGCCGGAAAATCACCTTCAAACTGAGAAGCATAGATTTCGTTCATTGCGGCGAAATCAGCCATGTCTGCCAGAAATACCGTTGTTTTTACCACGTCGTTGATTGAGAAACCGGCTTCTTCCAGAATTGCCTTTACGTTCTGGAATGACTGGATGGTCTGCTCTTTTACACCGCCTTCCGGGAAATTGCCTGTGGCCGGATCCAAACCGAGCTGGCCTGAAGCGAACAACATGTTTCCTACTTGAATAGCTTGATTATACGGACCGATAGCTGCCGGTGCCTTGGTTGTTGCAATTACTTTTTTCATTGTTGTCTGTTTTTATGATTGTTCATATTCTGTTTTGTTCATTCGCTGGCGTACGACTTCATAAATCAGGATGGATGAAGCCACGGATACATTCAGTGAACCGATCGTTCCGAATTGCGGTATCTTGATCATGGCATCACAGATACGAAGATTTTCGTAGGATACACCGGTGTCTTCAGCTCCCATGACGATGGCAGTCGGACCGTCGTAGGCAATGTGTGTATAATTCTCGGCTGCTTTTTCGGAAGCCGCATAGACTTTTACCCCGCTCTGTTGCAGGAAACGGATCGCCTGGTTGATACTTTTCTCCTTGCATACCGGCAATACGTGCAAAGCTCCTGCCGAAGTCTTGATGGCGTCGGCATTGACACTCACACTTCCTTTGGCCGGGATGACGATGGCATCTACGCCTGCGCATTCACACGTACGGGCAATGGCTCCGAAGTTGCGTACATCCGTTACACCGTCGAGCAAGACAATGAAAGGATCACGGCCCTGCTCATATACAAAAGGAATAATGTCTTCCAGCTTTTGATAAGTAATGGCTGATATAAAAGCAATCACACCCTGATGATTCTTACGGGTATAACGATCTAGCCGTTCTTGCGGCACGCGTTGTACCTGAATGGTTGTCCCATGCAATACGTCAAACAGTTCTTTGGCCAGTTCTCCTTGCAGATCTCTTCTGACCAGGATTTTGTCTATTTCCTTGTCTGCTTGTATGGCTTCAATCACGGCACGAATGCCGAATATCATTTCATTCTCTTTCATAAAATATGCTTACTATTGGAAATCTGTCATTCGACATTGCAAACTTACGGAAATTCGGCGGAATAATCTAATAAAAAAGCCGGAAGAAGAACTCCCGGCTTTGCTTTATAAGAGATGAACTTTGGTTATCAGATACCTAAAGAAGCTTTGATGGCTTCAATCTTTTCTGTGGCGGCTTTATCGGCTGCATCCAATTCTTCTACGCTGTTTACTTTAGAATGTACTTCGCAGTAGAACTTGATCTTCGGTTCTGTTCCGGAAGGACGGATAGAAACCTTGGTTCCGTCTTCGGTGAAGAACTGCAGAACATTCGAAGTAACCGGCATATCCAGTGTCAGTGTTTCGTTTTCCAGATAGTCGATTCCTTTCAATGTTGAATAGTCGTAGAAATAAGTTACTTTAGAACCGGCGATTTCCTTCAACGGGTTTTCGCGGAAATGTTTCATCATTGCTTCGATTTCTTCAGCACCGCTCTTACCTTTCTTCACAACAGAAATACCTTTTTCTTTCGAGAATCCATATTCAACATAGATCTTCTGCAGCAACTGATACATTGACATGCCTTGGTCTTTCGCCCAAGCTGCGATTTCAGCCAATACGGCACAAGCTGAAACGGCATCTTTATCACGTACGAAATCTTCGCACAAGAATCCGTAACTTTCTTCACCGCCACCGATATAGTTCAGTTTACCTTCGTTCTGTTTCATGACGTTGGCAATCCATTTGAATCCGGTATAAACATCATAGAAACCAACACCGTTGCGATCGGCAATAGTCTTGATTGTTTCTGTTGTTACAATCGTCTTGACGATATATTCTTTACCTTGGATCTTGCCTAATTCTTTCCAGCGGGTGATCAGATAATAAACGAACATCAATGCAGTCTGGTTACCGTTCAGCAATACCCATTCGCCTTCATTGTTCTTAACTGCAGCACCTACACGGTCAGCATCCGGGTCAGAAGCCAATACCAGTTCGGCATCTGTTTCCTTGGCTTTCTCAACTGCCATAGACAAAGCTGCCGGTTCTTCTGGGTTCGGAGAAACAACAGTCGGGAAGTCTCCACTGACAACATCTTGTTCTGGTACATGGATAATATTGGTGAAACCAAATGCTGCCAAAGCACGCGGGATCAGTTTCACACCTGTTCCATGGATCGGTGTATAGACGATCTTCATGTCATGATGACGCTGAATAGCTTCTTTTGACAATGAAATCTTCGTCAAGTCATTAACGAATGCACTGTCAATTTCTTCACCGATGATTTCAATCAAATCCTTATTACCTTTGAATTTGATATCTGCTGCCGAACGGATCTTATTCACTTCGGCGATTGTATTTTTGTCATGCGGAGAAATCATCTGGGCTCCGTCGCTCCAATAAGCCTTATATCCGTTGTATTCTTTCGGATTGTGTGAAGCCGTCAGGATAATACCGCTCTGGCATCCCATTTTACGGATGGCGTATGACATTTCCGGTGTCGGACGCAGACTTTCGAACAGATATACCTTGATACCATTGGCTGAGAAGATATCAGCTGATATTTCAGCAAATTTACGGCTGTTATTACGGCAATCGTGACCGATAACGACTTTAATCTGATCCAGATCCGCAAATTCTTGCTTCAGATAGTTGGATAAACCCTGAGTGGCTGCACCCACTGTATAGATGTTCATCCGGTTAGAACCTACGCCCATGATACCGCGCAGACCACCTGTTCCGAATTCCAGATCCTTGTAGAACGCTTCGATCAGATCTGTAGGATCTTCTTTGTCTAATAATGCTTGTACAGCTGCTTTTGTTTCAGCGTCATAACTGTCAGTAAGCCAACCTTGTGCCTTACTTCTTACTGCTTGTAATAATTCATTGTTTTCCATGTCTTGCACAATGTTATTTTGATTGAAATGTTTCCATAAAATTATAGACTAACAAATGTAGTGATTTTTCAGTCAATTCCAATCTTTTTCGTAAAAAAGTGTATCTATTTCTTTACCAGGCAAAGGAATAGTTATATTCCGAGCGGTTTCCGCAGGCATCCGTAACGACCAGATGTAACTGATGCTTGTCGCCTCGTTTGATTTGTTCCTGATTGAGCTGGCAACTGATAACGGAACGGTTGTTCATCTGGAAGAGAACGAATTTTCCGTCGATGGTTCCTTTGTAGGTATCAACACCACTCAAATTGTCGGTCAGTTGGAAACGGATGATGCGCTTCCGGTTCCACTGCTCCGGTTGGATGGGTTTGATATTCGGAGCCACCGTATCAGCCGAAACGGTATAAGTTCCCAGTTCGCGGATATTTCCGTCTATCCAGCCATTCCGGTAAGTGCCGCCGATCCATGCTCCCCGTTTTCCTTTCCATTGTACGATACCGTACTGGTTCTTGTGTTCTAACGTATCACGTAAAATCCGTAAAGACAATTTGGCCTTTTCGTGGAGTGGAACCGGTTCGTTATGCAAAATGTGGATGTCTGCCAGTCGGCCGACTTCTTCTTTGACTCGATAAACAAAGTCCAGGTCGGTGTATAAATTTCCCTTGGGTATAAATAACCGGATTCCTTTGGCTCCGAATTGATTGCTGCAATGCCAGTGGAATAACTCTGTTCCCTGATCTTTGGATGCGGGAATCGCCTGTTTCTTTCCGACTACTTGCAGATTCATCCGGCTTTGGTTACCGAAATCATCGGTAATTGTAAAGGTAAAGGTGTATGTCTTTTCTTCCTCAATATCGATGATCCCTCGGTTCTTGGCAGAAAGAAAGCGCAACCGGTTGCCTGGGTCGATAAAACATTTGGTATAAAAAGAACGATGCTTGCTCCAGTATGAATAGTCGATGAGGCTGTTCAGATAACGGGTTTCTGAGAAGGCAAAACGATCCAGGTCGGAAAGGAAGAGGGTTTGTTTCCCTTCCGTCAGTTTGATCTGCCGGACTCCATATACATTGCTGGTTTCGTTCATGTAGTCGTTGGCTTTGATGGCAAAGCCGATTTTTCCCCAGGCTGTGATTTTGGCATTGACTATCGGCCGTTGTTTAGCATCATACGTAACCTTCAGTTCTGTCTTGCCTGTCTTTCCGTTGACAATGCCGCTTCCCGGTTGCGGACAAATCAGAATGCCTGCGAATTTGGGCGGCTTGTTGTCTTTGATCAGGTGTTTATAATAAGGTAGGGGATCCATTACTTCTTCTGTTTCTGTATCCCGGATTTCAAAGTGAACATGCGGGCCGCCTGAACTTCCGGTATTTCCACTGTATGCAACGATTTCTCCTTCTTTCACCGGAATCTGATCGGGCGTGAGGGTTAAATCTACCTGGAAACGTTCGAGTTTGTATTGCTGCTGGCGGATATAATCGGCTATCTTGGGAATGAAATGATCCAGATGTCCGTAAACGGTCGTAGTTCCGTCGGGATGAGATAAATATAATGCATTTCCATATCCCCAGGGACTGACGGATACACGGGAGACATAGCCTTCCTGAACGGCATGAACGGCTTTGCCGGTTACTCCTTGCGTTTTCATGTCAATACCCGAATGAAAGTGATTGGCTCGTAATTCGCCGAAATTACCGGCCAGATATAAAGGAAACTCCAGCGGATTACGCCATTTTTCCTGGCTCCATCCAAGCGTTGTATAACCTAATAACAGCAGAATGAAATAGCGTTTATACATCATGTGTTTTGTTTTTTTGCCGACAAACTTACGGATTTTTTGCCATTTTGTTCATACCTCGAAGAGAGGAATCCGGTGTATGGTGATTTAGGAAAGGTGGAAAATAAAAAAGGTTGATTCTTTTGAATCAACCTTTCTGTGCCCAGAACAGGACTCGAACCTGCACGACCGCAAAGCCACTCGCACCTGAAACGAGCGCGTCTACCAATTCCGCCACCTGGGCAACATGTTACTTTTCTATTGCATTTTCTCTCAAATGCGCTGCAAAGGTAATGCTTTTATTCAAACATGCAAATGTTTTGGGTAGCTTTTTTTATTTCCAACATGTTTTTTATGGGAAAAGATACACGGATAAAGAAACTTGATGTATTTTTACAAAAAGAAAAGAAATTTCAGTGGATTATGATTATAAATAGTCTTTTAGATACGGATTTATATAAATTTACGACCTCATACGCATACGTGAAATTGTTTCCAAATGCCTGGGGTACATTTGTTTTTAAAGATCGCGACGAAACCATCTGCTCGGATGAGTTCCTTTCCCGTTTGAAAGCTGAAGTACATGATTTGGCCAACGTGCAGTTGCGTACTGACGAATTGGAGTATATGTGTTCGCATTGCCGCTTTGTGCCTCGTGTTTATTGGGAGTGGCTTTCGTCGTTTCGCTTTGATCCTGAAAAGGTTCAGATTTATCTGGACGATGAAAAACACCTTCATATTGAGGTGACCGATTATTTATATAAGGTAACGCTTTATGAAGTGCCTTTGCTGGCAATTGTCACAGAATTGCAGAATCTGACTTTGGGAAATGTGGCCGACAAGGATCAGGTACTGGCTAAGCTGTTTGAAAAGGTAGAACTGTCGAACAAGCATCAGATTTCGTTTTCCGAGTTTGGTACGCGCCGCCGTTTTTCGCTGGGAGTTCAGGATGCTGTGATCAATTATCTGAACGAAAACTCTTTTTATTGTACGGGAACTTCCAATTGCCATTTCGCCATGAAATACAACATGAAAATGATGGGAACGCATCCACACGAGTGGTTTATGTTCCACGGAGCCCAGTTTGGTTACAAGCATGCCAATTATATGGCGCTCGAAAACTGGGTGAATGTGTACGACGGCGATTTGGGAACAGCCTTGGCAGATACGTATACGTCGGAGTCATTTCTGACGAATTTGAGTCGTAAGCAGGCGAAGTTGTTTGACGGTGTTCGCTGTGATTCGGGTGATGAGTTTGCTTTTGTGGATGAACTGGTAAGCCGTTATCGGGATTTTGGTATTGACTCGACAACGAAGACCATTATCTTCAGTAATGCGCTTGATTTTGAAAAGGCGCTGCGCATTCAGCAATATTGCAAGGGAAAGATTCGCTGTGCTTTTGGTATCGGAACGAATCTGACCAACGATGCCGGTTATAAGCCATCGAATGTCGTGATGAAGCTGGCCCGTTGCAAGATGAATGTAAATCAGCCGTGGCGCGAATGCGTGAAGCTTTCTGACGATATGGGCAAACACATGGGTAGTGACCGCGAAGTGGAAGCCTGTCTGTATGAACTGGGATTAAAATAATATCAGGTGGGATAGAAACAATCCCGATTGTCTGTCAGGGGAAATAAGTGGGGAAAATATTATTTCCCCTTTCAGGCAATGCCTACTAACTCGATTTCAAAAATGAGGGTTGAACCTCCGGGAATGCCCGGTTGCGAGAATTTCCCGTATCCCATTTCTGCCGGAAGATAGATTTCCCATTTGTCGCCGACACACATCTGTTGCATGGCAATAATCCATCCTTCAATCAGATCGCTCAGACGGAAAGCAATCGGTGTGCCGCCCCGGCTACTGTCGAACTTCTTTCCGTTGATGGTCCATCCGGTATAATGCGCCGTAACGATGCTTCGGGGCGTAGGATGTTTCCCGTCATTCTTTCCAGTCGCCAGCACTTTGTAATAAATTCCTTTCGGAAGCGGTTTCACCCCTTCTTCCTGCGCTTTCGCCGCCAGCCATTCCTGATTGGCTTGTATATATTCTTTTTTACCCATGATAATATATGATTGTTTGCGGGATAAAATTAACGGATTTTCCGGAAATCAGCAGCAGGAAATTCTTTTTATTTACTTTTGAAACGAAACTCACGAGGATCGAAATCGAAACCCATAGGAATCCTTTTTAAAACCCTCGGGAATCCTTTTTCAAACCTATAAGCTTTTTCCTGAAAAGCCGGCGTCTTTTGATGAAAAGCCGGCGTGAATGATAAAAAAGCCGGCGTGTTTTGAAGATTTCTTAGGCATGAATTTTTTTGGTTATTACAACATTTTTCTTCCTCAAATAATTGGCTGTCTATAAAATTGTTTTTATTTTTACATATTGTTTAATTAAAAATAAGTAACTATGAAAGCTCAAGAAACAGATGATGCGCCAATTTGTCCTCTTTGTACGAATGTATTACGCGTACATGATTATTTGTTAACGCCCGACGAATTGATTATTTTTGATTCTTTGGTTGTGAAGGCCATATCATTTCATTATAAAAGATTCTTTTATTCCCAAAAACGAATCGAGAAGGAGACTCGTGTGAAACGGACCCGTTATGAGGCAATCATCAAGAAGTTTGAGGAAATGGGGTTTCTGCAAACCTATGTTGACAAGATGCCGAATTCGGAAGGACAGATCCGTTATTTTTATGTGAATTTCCCGAAACTAGCCGAAGAAGAGGTGTTGGTCAAGTTGGTTCGAGAAAAATCGACGTTATTCGAGGCGATGCGTGCTTATATGGAATATCATGCCGATGAGGAGTTTAAAGCTCTATGTCCTTCGGCAGTTAAGGAAAAGCCCAAGAAAAATCAGGAGGAAAAACGGATTGAAGAAATCCGGGTGATGCTGGAAGAGACATTAAACGAACGGCGGGAAATGTATAATAATGGAAAGCTGGATATAAAGCCGACCCGTAAGCTACATCCGACAACAGTGGTATTGACGAACCAGCAGAAGCAAGGTTTTCTGGATCTGGAAACCCGTTATGGGTTCGAATCGATTCATCAGGCTTTTATTGCTTATTGTGACGAAGTACTGGAAAAGGTATGCAAACCGAAGAATTTATTCAATTATTTCCTGACGCGAGACCGCTTTCACCATGATTACTCGATTTTTATCAATAGTTTAAACAGCTATATGATAAAATACTCTTCGCCACTCAAATAAAAGTTATTATCATGGGTGGCTTTTAGCTGTACTTATTACGGTTTTTTGCTGTGATAATTGCCGTTTTTATTGACATAATGGGAGTTTGCACGGTGATAATTCGGGCTTTTACGGTAATAATGTAGGTTTTCACGGTGATAATGCCCTTTGCTGGTTGCAGACACTGCCGTTTTTAGGGGGAAAGGTAGTTGTTTTCAGCAAAGGGTATGTTGATTCCGACAAAGCCACCTGTTGAATTCAACAAGGGATGTGTAGTTTCCTGCAAGTAAAGTATATTTAAAAGAATAATTTATATATAAATAAGATCTATAAAAAGTTGTGCAAACTCGGAACAGAGCAGTAGCGAATTTGCACAACAGAGAGAGAGCAATCAAATCATATCAATAAAAATGAGTTTTCAATCCGATTGCCCGTTTGCCGTAGCAACGTTGTTTTTATTTCTCTTTGGGTTGAGGTCCATATCCCACAATAACGATATCGGTATCAGATTCTGTTTGTAAATCACTACCTTCAACTTTGAATAAGAAGCCTAAAGGAATTTTTGATTCAACAGTTTTTCCGGCGAGTTGCGCCGGTTCCCATTTCGGTGTCTTTTTAATGACACGGATTACCTCTGCATCTAATGCTGGATCCACACTCTTGGTGATTTCAACCTCTTTTATTGTTCCGTCTACCCCAATAGTTGCGAGGCATGCAACACGACCTTGTTTACCAGCTTCCAGCGCGAGTGTCGGATATTTTACGTTGCGGGCCAGAAAATTTAAAAAAGCTTTTTCTCCGCCCGGGAACTGCGCTTTCACTTCCGGAGTTTTTTCTTGCGGAATTGTCCACAAATCTGTAACTTTGGCTTTTGTTAAGACGGCTGATGCGTCTGATACTTCGGGACGGGCAAATGCCATCACCGATAAGGCTGCCAGTGGAAGTATATAGATGTACTTCGCACGAGCTTGCGGGCTTGATTTTTCTTTTAACATCATAGTGATACGTTTTTTAAGTGAACTGTGATTAAAGCTGTTGGCCATAGTGTAGCGACTGGTGCCGACAGCTTTTTTAATAAGCAATAACTGATAGGACTTGGCATCGACCCCGGCGGCAAGCACGGCATCATCGGCTTCGTATTCGTGTACCGACTGCATTTCCTGTTTGAGTAGCCAGGCAGCCGGATTAAACCATTGCAGCAGAATACCAATATCTGCCAATAACAGATCCCATGAATGGTGATGCCGGATGTGCGCCATCTCGTGCGTTAAGATTTCCGTCGGATTTTCCCGGTAATCCTTTTCTGACAAGACGATGTAATGCATCCAACTGAATGGAGGTTGATTCCCTTCGATCAGAATCAGATGAAAAGGCCCGTTTTCAATATGCCGCCCTCGCCGGATGAGTAAATAAAGTCGGGTCCACGAAACAAGCTGTTTACTTGCGATCAAGACAACACCTACTATATATCCAGTACAGATCAGCCAAGTCCAAATGAAGGCTTGATGATCGGTATTGGTTTCCGCAGAAAGAGAAATGTTCGTCAGTGAATTCAAGATTTCCGGCCTGTTTACATCCAACCCTGCCGGTAAATCCGTATTTCCCCAGTTGACTAACGGAATGGCCGGTAATAGGAATGCCAATATCCAAAAGCCAAGCAGCATGATCCGGTTTAGTCGGAAAAAAGTTTCTTTTGCCAGTTGCCATTTATATAATAGGTAGAACAGCAGCAAGCAGAAGCCGGATTTAATCATATACGCAATAAAAACTCCCATGGTATGAATTATTTTAAGGGTTAGATGTGCGATGAGCGTTTTCCACTTCCTGAATAAGCTGTTTCAATTCTTCTATCGAAATTTCTTCTTTCTTGACCAGCGTAGAAACAGCGCTGAGGTAGGAGTTATTGAAGTATTTACTGATCACACCCTTGAGTGTTTTGGATCGGAATTCATCTTGCGTGACAGCCGCAAAATACCGGTATGTATTCCCGAAAGCTTCGTGTGCCAGATATCCTTTTTCTTCCAATCCTCTCACAATAGTCGATAACGTATTGAAATGCGGCTTCGGATCATCGTAGAACGCCAGTATTTCCTTGACGAACAAGGGACCTTTCTCCCAGAAGAATCCCATGATTTCTTCTTCTTTTGCTGTTAATCCTTTCATGTCTTTTCTCTTTTTCTGCAAATAACGAGAAAATATAGTTTGTGAACTAATTTTTATAGTTAATATAAACTAAAGGTTTTAGTTTGATGGACGGTTGTTAGAAAGAATGATTATAAATAAAAGAAAATCAGTAGAATATAAAAATAGGATTAACGTAAAAAGGGCAACTTGTAGCAAGTTACCCTTTTGTTTGCCCTGATAAGACGTACAGTTTTATATTAGAAATTGTATGAAATTCCGATGGCTGGCATTAATGCATAGGCATCATAGTGACCACTGAAGGTACGCGGCAGACCTAATAAGTCTGTATCGGTATAAGAGCCGTCGCGACCGAAGCCAGTTACATACGAGAAAGCAAAATCAACAGACAGCGGTTCGATCGGGCGGAAGCTTAATCCGGCAGTGATACCCAATTTATCCATACTAGGTGTTTCCGGATTCAGGTATTCGTCTTTTACCGGAGATTCATCATAATACGCTCCGAAGCGAACATCCAACCGGTTGGTAGCTGCAAATTGTGTACCGATACGATAAATACGAGTGTTCTTATATTCTTTGGCAGCTTTGATGTTATACTGTCCCAGCTCTGCATCCGGTTCAAAATAAACATCCAGAGATTTATAGGCATTCCATCCTACGAACTGAACTTCTCCGGAAACAGTCCAACGATCAGTTGGGCGATAGGTCAAACCTACATTCCAGTTGTCGGGCAAAGGCAGTTCGGCAGAGAAAGTACCGCTTTCCAGAGGAGGTACGTTGATTCCGTTTTCCGGTAAGTTCGGAATACCCATGGCTGCTGCTGTCTGAAGTAATTTATTGACATTACCCAATAAAGCTTCCAGGTGTTCTTTGTTGGCATAACGCAAGCTGATGTCTCCTTCTTTTACTTTAGCTGTTACTTTGGAACGATAGGAGAGACCTACTGTAAATTTATCGTTGATATCGAACATCGCACCTACATTAAAGCCTAAACGTAATCCGGCTTTTCCTTCCAAAGAAACTGAAGCTGCTGAAGCATCGTCATAACGTTGCATTTCGGTCAGGATCGGTTCAACCATCGGCTTGAACATCGGATATTTTTCCAAAACCGGTCCCATCATGCTGTTGGCCATATTGGTCATGGCACCCGGACCGATCAATGCACGGTTAAGGGTAATGTTACCAAACTCCATCATCAAACCGGCACCTACACTTAACCGATCCATGATTTTCCATGAGATAGTAGGCTGTACATTAAATGCTTTCAAGGCAATGTCCTGCACCAGATGAGCTCCGGCCCAGTCATTTCCCCAGTTGATACTACTACCATACGGTGTATTGATCATAATACCCGCAGCTAAGTTATCATAAATCTTGAAACCTGCGTTGATGTAAAGAGGTGTACTTGGCGTGTTGTCCGTTTTATAGGTTTCGTTTCCTGTCTGGCACTTAGCATAGGCAAATACTCCGGAGACGCCGGCAGATAATTCAACGGCGTTGTTCATATAAACCAGACCTGCCGGATTGAAATGCATACTTTCTGCGCCTAGTTTTAAGGCTGCACCCACATGACCCATGCCGGCCTGTTTTGTACTTTGGGCATTTACTTGAAAACCTTCGGCTGCTACCTGTGAAAAAGGCAACAGGGCAAGGCTAGCTAATGCGATAATCTGCTTCATAAAAATATGTTATTAGTTTGTAAAAATGTTCCTCATTCGTGAAAAACGGGGGCAAAGATAAGTGACTTTTTTGAATATATGCACATTTTGACCGAAAATGTGCGGCACAAAATATGGATTTGTGTGCAAAAATCTTGGTTTATAGCTTGTCTAGCCGGCATTATTTCCTAAAACTTTATATCTTTGTCCTCCGAAAAGAATCGTTTTCTTTTCCGTGTGCTTGCTAAACCACGTATTAAAAACAAGAATTTTATGAAGAAAAAAGAAGCTGCAATGGTATGCTTTTCCGGCGGACAAGATTCTACCACTTGTCTGTTTTGGGCCAAAAAGCATTTCTCGCATGTCGAGGCTGTGTGTTTTACGTATGGGCAGAAACACGCATTGGAAGTAGAAGTAGCCCGGAAGATCGCTGCGGATGCCCAAGTTCCCTTCCATTTATTAGATGTTTCATTGATTAGTCAGCTGGATCCGAACTGTTCGTTGGTGAACGATCAGATCGAGATGGATCAGGTAAAGCCGGCAGAGACGTATCCGAATACGTTTGTTCCGGGGCGAAACATGGTTTTTCTGACTTTCGTGGCTATTTTGGCTCGAAGTAAAGGAATTCATCATTTGGTAACCGGAGTTTCGGAGGCTGATTTCAGTGGTTATCCGGATTGTCGGGATACGTTTATCCGTTCTTTGAATGTGACGCTTAATCTGGCTATGGATGATCAGTTTGTGATTCATACGCCGTTGATGGACCGTGACAAGAGTGAAGTTTGGGAACTGTCGGACGAACTGGGTGTGTTCGACCTGGTACGTACCCAGACATTGACTTGTTATAACGGAGTGATGGCTGATGGTTGCGGTCATTGCCCGGCTTGCCGGTTGAGAAAGGCCGGACTGGAGAAGTATTTGGAAAGAAAAGCAGGAAAACATCTTAATGATTAATCAGATGGATACGAGAAAAGAAGAGCACGAATTACATTTATTGGGAGGAAATACGGTATATCGTCAGGATTATGCACCGGAAGTATTGGAAGCCTTCACGAACAAACATCAGGAAAATGATTATTGGGTTCATTTTAACTGTCCGGAATTTACCAGTCTGTGCCCGATTACTGGCCAGCCGGATTTTGCTACCATCTACATTGACTATATTCCCGATGTGAAAATGGTTGAAAGCAAGAGTTTGAAGTTATACTTGTTCAGTTACCGGAATCACGGGGATTTTCATGAAGATTGCGTTAATAAGATCATGAAAGATCTGATCAAACTGATGGATCCGAAGTACATTGAGGTAACTGGTATTTTTACACCTCGCGGAGGAATCAGTATTTATCCTTATTGTAACTACGGTCGTCCGGGTACTAAATTTGAACAGTTGGCAGAACAACGTCTGTTTAATCATCAGATAAAATAACAGTCTTCAGTTGAATCGTAGGGGAATATTTAAATAGTGATAAATATTCCCCTATTTTGTACACTTATTAGATAAAAAGTCTATATTTGTGCTCATTAATTAGTGCTATACAAAATCTTTATTTACCATGAATGGAAAAAAACTTACTGTAAGAATGATGTTGGCAGCGTTCGCCTGTGCTGCCTGCTTGAGTGCTCAAGCACAAGACAAGAAACAAGAGTTTGTCATGCCTACCGGTTATGCAGGAATCACGCATGAAATGTCTGAGTTTTATGAACCTGTTCCGCCCGTTGTTACTCCGGGTACCGAATTGAAAGGTGGTGGTTTTACTGCTCCGTCGGATGCTGTTGTTTTGTTTGACGGAAAAGATCTTTCCCAATGGGAAAGTGTGAAAGGTGGACCGGCCGAATGGGATGTACACGACGGTGTCTTCACGGTTAATAAGAAAAAAGGAGATATTCAGACAAAGCAGAAGTTTGATAGCTTCCAGCTGCATATTGAATGGTGTGTTCCGGAAAACATCACGGGCGAAAGCCAGTTGAGAGGAAATAGTGGTGTCTTTTTGCAAGGTTTGTATGAAGTTCAGATTCTGGACTGCTACAACAATCCTACTTATGTGAACGGTCAGACGGGAAGTATTTATAAACAGTCGATTCCGCTGGCCAATGCCATGCGTAAACCGGGTGAATGGAACGTATACGATATTATCTACAACGCCCCGACTTTCAAGAAAGACGGCAGTTATCGGACACATCCGACGGTAACGGTTATTCATAACGGTGTTGTGCTGCAAAACAATACAACTATTTTGGGAACGACTGAATGGATTGGTTTCCCACAGGTTAAGGCACACGGTGCCGGCCCGATCATCCTGCAAAGCCATGGCGATCCGAGCGAACCGATCAGTTTCCGGAATATCTGGATTCGCGAATTATAAGGAAAATCTAACTTTAGGATAAGACAGTAAAGAAAAGAAGGCACAAATGGGCTGCTGTAAAGGTGAGCCTGTTTGTGCCTTTTGTGTGTCTCTGCCAGGATTGAAGCAGTTACTTCGTAAAAGCTCTGGTTACGGGTATGGTTTCTGCGATATATTTTATAACTTTGCAGGCTGAATGACAAGAATAATACAATAAATAGAATATAAAATGGCAAAAGAACTGAAAGAACTGACTCCGAGAAGTGAAAATTATTCACAGTGGTATCAGGATTTGGTAATCAAGGCCGACTTGGCTGAAAACTCTGCAGTACGCGGTTGTATGGTCATCAAGCCTTATGGGTATGCAATCTGGGAAAAGATGCAGCGTATCCTGGATGATAAATTCAAAGAAACAGGACATGTGAATGCTTACTTCCCGTTGTTGATCCCGAAATCATTTTTGAGCAAGGAAGCCGAACACGTAGAAGGTTTCGCAAAAGAATGTGCTGTGGTTACTCACTATCGTCTGAAAACCAACCATGACGGAACAGGTGTAGTGGTTGATCCGGAAGCCAAACTGGAAGAAGAACTGATTATCCGTCCGACTTCAGAAACAATTATCTGGAATACCTATCGTAACTGGATTCAGTCTTATCGTGATCTGCCTATTTTGTGTAACCAGTGGGCTAATGTGATGCGTTGGGAAATGCGTACTCGTCTGTTCTTGCGTACAGCCGAATTCTTGTGGCAGGAAGGACATACCGCTCACGCTACCCGCGAAGAAGCAGAAATAGAAGCCAAGAAGATGCAAGGTGTCTATGCTGATTTTGCCGAGAATTATATGGCTATGCCGGTGATCCGTGGTGTTAAATCAGAAAGCGAACGTTTTGCTGGAGCTTTGGATACTTATACCATCGAAGCAATGATGCAAGACGGAAAGGCTTTGCAGGCTGGTACTTCTCATTTCTTGGGACAGAACTTCGGAAAGGCTTTTGATGTGACTTTCGTAGATAAGGAAGGTAAGACTGATTATGCCTGGGCAACTTCATGGGGTGTTTCTACACGTCTGATCGGTGCCTTGATCATGTCTCACTCTGATGATAATGGTTTGGTATTGCCTCCGCATCTGGCTCCGATCCAGGTAGTTATTATTCCGATTTATCGTAGCGAAGAACAGTTGAATCAGATCCGTCAGAAAGTAGATGGTATCGTGGCTAACTTGAAGAAGCTGGGTATCTCTGTTAAGTTTGACGATGCCGACAATCGTAAGCCGGGATGGAAGTTTGCCAATTATGAATTGAAGGGTGTTCCGGTACGTTTGGCTATGGGTGGTCGTGATTTGGAAAACAATACGATCGAAGTCATGCGTCGTGATACACTGGAAAAAGAAACGATCTCTTGCGATGGCATAGAAACTTATGTACAGAACTTGCTGGAAGAAATCCAGAAGAATATCTTCCAGAAGGCGTTGAAGCGTCGTGAAGAACGGACTATTACGGTTGATTCGTATGATGAGTTCAAGGAAAAGATCGAACAGGGATACTTTATCATGGCTCATTGGGACGGAACTCCGGAAACAGAAGAACTGATCAAGAACGAAACCAAGGCAACCATCCGTTGTCTGCCTTTGGAAGGTGATATGACTCCGGGTAAATGTATGGTAACCGGAAAACCTTCTGCCCGCCGCGTTTTGTTCGCACGCGCTTATTAATGTAGTCAGTCAATCGACTTCTATAAAACCAAACAGCCTGTGAAACTTATCATCAAGATGGTTTCACAGGCTGTTCTGTTATTCAGTTGTATGGATTATTCCCGGATGGTTATAGGCTGGGAAATGTCTGTTCGGCTTCTTGCATGCAGCGTTCGATGTCTGCGCGCGTACCGGCAAAAGGTCCCATGGCTTCAATCTTCAGGGTCGAAATGGCTGCCGCAAAACGTCCGGCTTCATCGATACTCTTGTTTTTGGCACGGCAGTACAGATAACCGGTCATATACGTATCGCCGCAACCTGTCGCGTCTACAATTTCTGTCGGTTTATAGGCTGGAATAAGATGGAACTGTTCTCCGTCGTAGATAACCGATCCATTACTACCCAATGTCAGCAACACTTCTTTGACGCCCCAGCTATGAAGCTCCTTGGCTGCTTTTTCAACGTCGTTGTATCCGGTAAGCGAATACATTTCCTGCTCGTTGGCTTTCAGGAAAGTGGCATACTTCAGGAATTCATGTTTCTGTTGCCAGTCAACGGCAAACACATCTGTTCCGCGCACCTCGCGTAAATACCCTTGTGAATCAATAGACAGTTTTCCTTTTCCTGACAGATATTTCACTACTTCAAGCGAAAAGTCATCGGCCAGCAAACTTCCCAAATGGAAAATATGGGCTTCGATGTTTTGCAGATAATCTACGGTGAACGGATCTGCTTTGGCTAAAACACGCTGTGTGCGATTATCTTGATTTTCTCCATAGATATTCTCGAAATAAACAGATTGGCGGCTAGGCATTACCTCGACTTGCAAACCCAATCGGCGCATTTCATCAACCACATGCATATCCTCTTCTCCCAAAGCCGTGATTAGGGCATAATCAATGTCGTCAAATTGTTTGATGGCATG
The DNA here is from genome assembly GCF_022809355.1 of Parabacteroides faecalis. Classification (GTDB taxonomy): domain Bacteria; phylum Bacteroidota; class Bacteroidia; order Bacteroidales; family Tannerellaceae; genus Parabacteroides; species Parabacteroides faecalis. The sequence goes on from NZ_JAKZMM010000015.1 coordinate 64,222, forward strand.
AGAAAAATAAAATGATGTACCACCGGGCATGTGCGCTGTTCTTTTGGGAGTGACAATCTTGTCGTGCGTAATGTGCCCGATGCAGCAAAGTTCGTGTGTATTCATTTTGTCATATTTATTACATAGACGCAAAAGTAGAAAAAGAATTATAAACGACAAAAAAAGAGGGCGTTTCTCAACGTCCTCTTTCCCCTTTAAGAAACAAAACAATCGATAAAACAACTATTATAATCTCTGTTGGTCACGCTGAATATGCAGGGGAATTTCCTTGAAACTATTTAGGTAAAACATAATATTTCCCTTATCCAACGACGATTTACCTTATCTTTTAATTTTGCGACATCCGTCAAAAAGCTTTTCCATATATATCGAAAAGCTTTTCGATAACTGTGCTAAAGCTTTTCGACATCTGTCAAAAATATAAAAAGCCGGTAGTTTCGGACAACGAGGTTATAATATATTAGCGAATAAATAATAGTTCTCTGTATTTCGGTAAAGTCCAGATCTGATCGTCGACCGTCAATTCCAGCTTGTCGATATGGTAACGGATGGCTTCCATCAGCGGAACGATGTTGTCGTGATAGGCAATTGCTTTTTCCCGTTCCTCCTGAATTTTGTTGGCTACCTTCCGTTTTTCGATCATCTCGTCCACCTTTTCTTTGATAAAGATGGTATGATCAGCTATTTCTTCAATGATTTCCATGTTTTTGGAAGAAAGATGAGCGGCTTTCTCGGCCGGGAAAAGTTCTTTCATCTTATATACATTGTCGATCAGTGAAGACTGATATTTGATAGCCATCGGGATAATATGATTCATGGCCAGATCGCCCAATACACGTGCTTCGATCTGAATCTTCTTGGTGTACATTTCCCATTTTACTTCGTTGCGGGCAATCAGTTCTTTCCGGTTCATGACACCTGTTGATTCGAACATGTGGATGCTGCTTTCTTTCAGATAAGCATCGAAGATACGGGGAACGCTGGTTTCGCAATCCAGTCCGCGACGGGCAGCTTCTTCTTTCCATTCGTCGCTGTATCCGTTGCCGTCGAAGTGGATAGCCTTACAAGCCTTGGCTTCCTGGCGCAGTACTTCAATGATGGCGGCAAACTTATCCAATCCGGATGCAATCTTGGCATCAACCGCTGTCTTAAAGTTCTTCAACTGTTCGGCAACCGCTGCATTTAAGACCAGCATGGCTGAAGCACAGTTAGCTGATGAACCCACGGCACGGAACTCAAAACGGTTTCCGGTGAAAGCGAAAGGAGAAGTACGGTTACGATCCGTATTATCGATCAACAATTCAGGAATACGGGCGATGTCTAGCTTCATTCCTTGTTTTCCGGCCAGGATAAAGTCTTCGGTATCGCTGTTTTCCAAGTGTTCCAGTACAGCAGAAAGCTGTGAACCTAAGAAACAAGAGATGATGGCTGGCGGTGCTTCATTGGCTCCCAGACGATGGGCGTTGGTTGCCGACGAGATGCTGGCTTTCAGCAAGGCATTATGTGTATGGACGGCCTTCAGTACATTGACAACGAACGTAACAAATCGCAGATTCTCTTCAGCCGTTTTGCCCGGAGCCATCAGTAAAGTGCCTGTATCGGTTCCTAACGACCAATTGTTGTGCTTGCCGGAACCATTGACTCCCTTGAATGGCTTTTCATGCAAGAGGACACGGAAACCATGCTTGCGGGCAATGTTTCTCATCAGCGCCATGACCAGCAGGTTATGATCGTTTGCCAAGTTGCACTCTTCGAAGACTGGAGCCAATTCGAACTGGTTCGGAGCCACTTCGTTGTGGCGAGTCTTCAAAGGAATACCCAGTTTGAGAGATTCGATTTCCAGTTCCTTCATGAACTCAAGAACGCGCGGAGGAATCGCACCGAAGTAGTGATCTTCCAATTGCTGGTTCTTCGAGCTTTCATGTCCCATCAAAGTACGTCCCGTCATTAATAAGTCCGGACGAGCTGCATACAGACCTTCATCCACCAGAAAATATTCCTGTTCCCAACCCAAGTATGAGTACACCTTTTTCACCTTCGGATCAAAGTAATGGCATACATCGACAGCCGCCTTGTTGACAGCCTCCAGCGACTTCAGCAAAGGAGTTTTATAGTCGAGTGATTCGCCGGTGTAAGCGATAAAGATGGTAGGAATACACAAAGTATCGCCCACAATGAATGCCGGAGAAGACGGATCCCAGGCTGAATAACCACGTGCTTCGAAGGTATTTCGGATTCCTCCATTCGGAAAGCTCGAAGCATCCGGTTCCTGCTGGATGAGTAATTTCCCGTCGAATTCTTCAATGACGCCGCCTTTTCCGTCGGGAGTGATGAAAGCGTCGTGTTTTTCGGCCGTTCCTTCTGTCAGCGGATGAAACCAGTGGGTGTAATGAGTAACTCCTTTTTCAAGTGCCCAGCGTTTCATGCCGGCAGCTACAGCATTGGCTGTTTCACGATCGAGAGGAGTGTTATTGTCGATACAGTCGGTTAGTTTTTCGTACACTTTCTCAGGCAGATACTTAAACATCTTCTCTCGGTTGAAAACCAGCGAACCGAAATACTCAGAAGGTTTTTCGGCAGGTTCGGTAACCGCTATCGTCTTCTTTTCGAAGGCCGATTCCACAACTTTAAATCTTAATTTAGACATAATACCTAATTATTAAATGGTTATTTTTTGTTCTTCATTGGAAAAGATGCCGATAGCGTGTGTTATTCAGCAAGTGTTGCCTGACAAACTGGGATAATAAATAAAAACATTTTATATATGTACTGGTTAAAGTAGGGTTTGAATAAACAACACGTCTATCGCATCTTTCTATTATCTCATCCAGTGTTGGATTCGTTGGATCGCTTCGATGGTATCGTCATGATCGCCGAAGGCTGTCAAACGGAGATAGCCTTCTCCGCTTGGTCCGAATCCGACACCGGGTGTGCTGACAATAAATACTTCATAAAGTAATTTCTCAAAGAACTTCCACGATGATAAGCCATCGGGAGTTTTTACCCACAAGTAAGGAGCATTCGTGCCCCCATAAACTTGCAGGCCGCAGGCTTCAAGTCCTTCTTTCATCAACTTGGCATTATTCATATAATAGTTGATGGTTTGGCGAATTTGCTTTTTGCCTTCAGGACTATATACCGCTTCTGCACCGCGTTGCGTTATATAACTGGTTCCATTGAACTTCGTACATTGGCGCCGGTGCCATAATTTATTCAGAAATACCCGTTCGCCTTTCAAGGTTGTTGCGCTTACTTCTTTTGGAATAACCGTGTATCCGCAACGCACACCTGTGAAACCAGCCGTTTTCGAGAAACTCCTGAATTCGATAGCTACTTTTTTCGCCCCTTTGATCTCATAGATGGAATGCGGAATATTAGGATCCTGAATGTATGCCTCATAAGCAGAGTCGTACATGATAATGGCATCGTTGGCCAAAGCATAATTGACCCATTTCTTCAGTTCTTCTTTGGTCAATGTTGTTCCTGTCGGGTTGTTGGGATAACACAGATAAATGATATCCACACGCCGGGAAGGCAATTCCGGTACAAACTGATTCTCGGCTGTACAAGGAATATATACCACATCGCTCCAGATACCATTTTCCCAGATTCCTGTTCTTCCTGACATGACATTCGAGTCGATATATACCGGATAAACCGGATCAGTCACACCGATACTATTGTCGTGACGAAGTAAATCTCCAATATTTCCGCAATCACTTTTGGCTCCGTCGCTGATGAATACTTCGCTGGGCTCTAATGAAACACCGATGCTTTCATAATCATTCTTGATGATGGCATCAATCAGAAAAGGATAACCTTGTTCTGGTCCGTATCCATGAAATGTTTCCTTCGAAGCCATTTCATTGACAGCCTTGTGCATGGCTTCAATAACAGCCGGAGCCAGCGGTTGGGTTACATCACCGATTCCCATTCGGATAATTTTCTGTTTCGGATGCGTGATTTTGAAGCTGTTGACTTTCTTCGCAATGTCCGAAAACAGATAATTACTTTGTAATTTCAGAAAATGTTCATTCACTAATGCCATAATTCGATTGTTTTATTGTTTTGTTTGTTGTTCTTAAAGTTTAATGCTTCCTTCAAATACAGTCACGGCGTTACCCGTCATATATACATGATTGTCTGTCGGATTCCATTCAATCGTTAATGTTCCGCCATCCATCTGGATTTGTATTTTATCACCTTTCTGGGCCCGTCCATGTGCTATTAAAGCGACTGCAGAAGCGCAGGCTCCGGTACCACAGGCTTGGGTAATTCCCGAACCGCGTTCCCATACTCGCATTCGGGCATTTCCTTCAGAAAGAAATTGTACAAACTCAATATTGGCCCGGTCCGGAAAATAAGGATGATGTTCGAGCAACGGCCCTGTAACAGGAAGGTTGGCTTGCTTTATATCCTCCACAAAAGTTACGAAGTGAGGATTTCCCATGGAAACGAATGTACCTGTAAATGTTCCGTTCGGACAAGACAGGTTTAAAGACTCTTCCAGGATATCAGGACATCCCATATCAACTGTAACTTCCTTGACTGCTCCATTTTTGACATGCAATTCAAGATGCTTGATACCGGATAAAGTTTCCAATGAGATCTGCTTCTTCTGTGTCAGCTTTTTATCATATAGATATTTACCAATACATCGAGAAGCATTTCCGCACATTTTAGCTTCCGAACCGTCAGCATTGAAGATTCGCATGCTGAAATCAGCTATATGAGACGGACCAATTAGAACCAAACCGTCAGATCCGATTCCGGTATGGTAAGTGCTCCATTGAATAGCTAATTCTTTCGGATTTGTGACAGGTTGATTAATTGTATTTACATATATATAATCGTTACCTGCTCCTTGCATCTTTGTGAATTGGATTGTCATTTTGTATTGTATTTCGTTGTTTGTTTAACTATATGTTTTATTTTTCCGCAAATATATATCGTTTATATAACAAATAAAGCCGTTTATATGTTTATTCTGAATTTATTTTTACGAAGTTATAATCTGATATGCAAACAAAGTGTTTTGCTTACGTTTATTTACTAATTAAACAATAATACTATTAAATTAAAACATCTAAACTTTCTCTACAAAGAAAAAAGTAAATAATTTGTCGATTTATTTGACTATATGAAAGCATTATCTATTTTTGCAAAACAATTTGATATAAATAAATGACAAATGAAAAACAATAGATAAATATATGAAGCGAGTAGATGAATTATTGAAAAGTAAAAGAGGATTGTATGATCCTGCCAACGAACATGATGCTTGTGGTGTTGGTATGTTAGTGGATATTCATGGACGCAAATCTCATTCCATCGTTGATTCGGCTCTGACGGTCTTGGAAAATATGAGACACCGTGGTGCTGAGGGAGCTGATAATAAAACGGGAGATGGTGCCGGGATTTTAGTACAGATTCCTCATGAATTTATTTTATTACAAGGTATTCCGGTTCCGGAAAAAGGACATTATGGAACAGGACTGGTCTTTTTACCGAAAGATCAGGCAGCGCAAAAGGCTTTTCTGCAGATTATTCAGGAAGAAGTGGAAGCAAAAGGGCTCACCATTTTGTGTCTCCGGGATGTTCCTGTCTGTTCAGAAATTCTAGGCAAAGATGCTTTGGCTACAGAACCTGCGATTAAACAGTTGTTTATTGTAGGAGAGGAAGATCAGCAAGAATTGGAATTAAAACTCTATGGGGTACGCAAACGGATAGAAAAGCGGATTGCTTCCTCTTCGTTGGTAGAGAAGAAAGATTTCTATGTAGTATCCTTGTCAACACGTAGCCTTATATATAAAGGTATGTTGGAATCCATGCAACTGCGTAAATATTTCCCGGATTTAACGAACGAATATTTTACAAGTGCACTGGCATTAGTTCATTCCCGCTTCAGTACGAATACATTTCCTACTTGGAGTTTGGCTCAACCTTTCCGTTTGTTGGCTCATAATGGTGAAATAAATACGATACGGGGAAACCGGGCTTGGATGGCTGCCCGTGAAAGTGTTCTTTCATCTTCCAGATTACCTGATATGGAAGCCTTGGATCCGATTATACAACCGAATATGAGCGATAGCGCTTCATTAGACAATGTGTTGGAATTTTTATTGGCATCAGGTTTGAGTTTGCCTCATGCGATGGCTATGCTGGTTCCGGAAAGTTTCAATGAGAAAAATCCGATATCTGATGATCTGAAAGCCTTTTATGAATATCATTCTATTTTGATGGAACCTTGGGACGGACCGGCAGCCTTATTGTTCAGTGATGGTCGTTATGCCGGTGGTATGCTTGACCGGAATGGTTTGCGTCCGGCCCGATATCTGGTAACGAAGAAGGGTTGGGTTCTTGTGGCTTCGGAAGTTGGTGTATTGGATATACAGCCGGAGGAAATTCAGGAAAAAGGACGATTACAGCCCGGTAAAATCTTATTGATTGACACAGAAACTGGAAAGATTTGTCGTGACCAGGAATTGAAACAACAGTTGGCCGATGCTCATCCATATCGGAAATGGATTCAAGACAATTGTATTGAGCTGGATGAGCTGAAATCAGGAAGAAAAGTAACCAGTCGTGTGGATGACTTTGATTGCAAATTGCGTGTGTTCGGTTATTCCAGAGAAGATATTGACCGTATCATGGTTCCTATGTGTACTGGTGGAGCCGAACCGGTTGGCTCGATGGGAAATGATACACCGTTAGCAGTTCTATCTACTCGTCCGCATCTTTTGTATGATTACTTTCGTCAGCAGTTTGCCCAGGTAACCAATCCGCCAATTGATCCGATTCGGGAAGCTTTAGTAATGAGTTTGGTTGAATATATTGGGGCTGTCGGTAATCATATTCTGGCTCCGAATGAGTCGCATTGTAAAATGGTGCGTCTTCAATGTCCGATTCTGACCAACACCCAATTGGATATCTTATGTAATATTCGTTATAAAGGATTCAAGACGGTTAAACTTCCGATGTTATTTGATGCTTCGCAGGGAGAAGCAGGCCTGCGAGAGGCATTGGATCGTTTGTGCAAGGAGGCTGCTCGCGCTGTTTCTGAAGGAGCGAATTATTTGGTATTGACAGATAGAAATGTGGATGCATCGATGGCTGTTATTCCATCTGTACTGGCAGTAAGTGCTGTTCACCATTATTTGATTTCAGTAAAGAAACGTGTTCAGACAGCGTTGGTGGTAGAAACAGGAGAAATGCGTGAGGTGATGCATGCCGCTCTGCTGTTAGGTTTTGGAGCCAGTGCTGTGAATCCCTATATGGCTTTTGCTATCTTGGAAGATCTGGTAGTCAAGCAAGCAGTTCAGTTGAATTATGAAACGGCAGAAAAGAATTATGTTAAGTCTTTATGCAAAGGATTGTTGAAGGTTTTAAGTAAGATGGGTATCAGCACCATCCGTAGTTATCGGGGAGCGAAGTTGTTTGAAGCGATTGGTCTCAGTGAAGATCTGGTAGAAACCTACTTTGGTAGTATATCCAGCAAAGTGGGTGGAATTGGTTTAGCAGAAATTGCCAGAGATGCAGTACAAATGCACAAGGCTGGGTATAAAGAAGATTTGTCTGAAGTGCTGGAGCATAAAGGTATCTATTCATATCGGAAAGATGGAGAAAAGCATGCTTGGAATCCGGAGACTATATCTACCTTACAACTGGCTACTCGTTTGGGAAGTTATAAAAAATTCAAGGAATATACGAAGCTGGTAGACGAGAAGGAAGAACCTCTTTTCTTACGGGATTTCCTGGACTTCAAGCGTCAGTCTCCGGTTCCTTTGGAAGAAGTTGAGCCTGCTTCGGAGATCATGAAGCGATTTGTAACAGGAGCAATGAGTTTCGGTTCTATTAGCAAGGAAGCGCATGAAACGATGGCGATGGCCATGAATAAGATTCATGGACGAAGCAATACCGGAGAAGGCGGTGAGGATGCCGGACGTTTTACGGAGAAAATAGACGGATTATCATTACGTTCGGCTATCAAACAGGTGGCATCCGGCCGTTTCGGTGTGACAACCAATTATCTGGTGAATGCGGATGAAATACAAATTAAGGTAGCTCAAGGTGCAAAACCTGGTGAAGGTGGTCAGTTGCCAGGTTATAAAGTGAATGATATAATTGCTAAAACCCGCCATTCGATTCCAGGGATCTCGTTGATTTCTCCTCCACCTCATCACGATATTTATTCGATAGAAGATTTAGCACAGTTGATATTCGATTTGAGAAATGTAAATCCGAAGGCAGAGATTAGCGTGAAACTGGTATCGGAGAGTGGCGTTGGGACGATTGCTGCCGGTGTGGCGAAAGCGAAAGCAGACCGGATTGTGATCTCTGGAGCAGAAGGAGGAACGGGCGCATCTCCCATGAGTTCCATTCGTTATGCAGGACTTCCTCCGGAGATTGGTTTGGCTGAAACACAGCAGACGCTGGTCTTGAATAACCTGCGTGGACAAGTTCGTTTGCAAACGGATGGCCAGTTGAAGACCGGACGTGATATCTTGCTGATGGCATTGTTGGGTGCTGAAGAATTTGGCTTTGCCACATCGGCATTGATTGTCTTAGGTTGTGTGATGATGCGTAAATGCCACATGAATACTTGTCCGGTAGGTGTGGCAACGCAAGACGAAACTTTGCGGAAACGTTTCCACGGAAGATATGAGTATTTGGTAAATTTCTTTACTTTCTTGGCAGAAGAAGTACGCGAATATCTGGCTGAGATGGGATTCCGGAAGTTGGATGAGGTAATCGGTCGGACGGATTTACTGGTTCGTAAACCGAGTGACGGTGTACATAAACATGATTTATTGGATTTCTCGCGGATTTTATATTTCCCGACAGCTTTTCAGGACAGGGCTTTATATCATGTTGCGGATTCTTTGCATGAAATGGGAGCTGTAAAAGATTTACAGCTTATAGAGGATGCTCGTCCGGCTTTAGAAGGGAAACAGGATTTACTGCTTAGTTATCCAATTGTGAATACGGATCGTTCGGTGGGCGCGATGTTGTCTGGCGTGATTGCACAGCAATATGGCGAAACCGGATTGCCTGAGCAAGCCTTGAAAATCCGTTTCAAAGGTTCTGCCGGACAGAGTTTCGGCGCTTTCCTTGTACATGGTGTAGAATTTCGCTTGGAAGGAGATACGAATGATTATCTAGGTAAAGGATTGAGTGGCGGTCGTATCGTGGTAGTTCCACCAGTACGTGCGGATTTCAAGCCGGAAGAGAATATCATTGCAGGAAATACATTGCTGTATGGGGCTACGAGTGGAGAAGTCTATCTGAACGGTCGGGCTGGCGAACGTTTCTGTGTCCGTAATTCGGGAGCTGTGGCTGTCGTAGAAGGAGTAGGTGACCATTGCTGTGAGTATATGACGGGAGGACGTGTAGTGGTATTGGGACCGACCGGCCGTAATTTCGCCGCTGGTATGAGTGGCGGTGTGGCTTATGTATGGAATCCGTCAGGAAACTTCGATTTCTATTGCAATATGGAAATGGTAGAGCTTTCGTTGGTGGAAGACACACGCTCTCGTAAAGAACTGCATGAGTTAATCCGCAAGCATTATCATTATACAGGAAGTCCGTTGGCAGGACAGATGTTAGACCATTGGGATCGTTATGTTGAGGAGTTTATTGAGGTGGTTCCAATTGAATACAAGAAAGTCCTTCAAGAAGAACAGATGAAGAAGTGGCAACAGAAGATAGCTGCTATGCAAAGAGATTATTGATCATGTTTTATTATTGAACTTCAAATAAGCTATAAATATGGGAGATCCAAGAGCATTCCTAACGATACACCGCAAAGAAGCGGGATATAGACCGGTTCATGAACGAATCGACGATTTTAGTGAAGTAGAACAGACTTTAAGTACAGGTGACCGTCGCATACAGGCGTCGCGCTGTATGGATTGTGGGGTTCCGTTTTGCCATTGGGCTTGTCCGTTGGGCAATAAGCAGCCGGAGTGGCAGGATATGTTATATAAAGGACAATGGTTGGAAGCTTATCAGGTATTGTCAACCACGTGCGACTTTCCGGAATTTACGGGTCGTGTATGTCCGGCCTTGTGTGAGAAAAGTTGTGTCTTGAAACTGAGTTGTGACGAACCTGTGACGATCCGAGAGAATGAGGCCGCTATTGTCGAAGCTGCTTTCCGTGAAGGATATATTCGTCCTGTACAGCCTCGTCGCAATGGTAAGCGGGTGGCTGTTGTTGGAAGTGGTCCGGCTGGTTTGGTAGCGGCTAATCGTCTGAATCGAAAAGGTTATGAAGTGACTGTGTTTGAAAAGCATGAGAAACCCGGCGGCTTGCTCCGCTTCGGAATTCCGAATTTCAAGTTGGGAAAGAATGTCATCGACCGTCGTATCCATCTGCTGGAAGAAGAAGGAATTATTTTTCGTACGGGTATTTGTGTCGGAAAAGATATCTCAGCTCGTGAGTTGATTGATCAGTTTGATGCGGTGTGCCTGGCAATCGGTGCTGAGGAGCCTCGTGATCTGCCGGTTGAGGGACGTTCACTCCAGGGTGTTCATTTCGCTCTGGATTTATTGGCTAATCAGAATCGTTTGCTTGAAGGTATTCCGGTACCTGAAGAGGCGCGTATTTCCTGCCAGGGAAAACGGGTGCTGATAATTGGTGGAGGTGATACGGGAAGCGATTGCGTGGGAACTGCCAACCGTCATCATGCGGCGCAGGTGACACAAATCGAGATCATGCCTAAACCGCCCGTAGGTTATAATCCGGCAACACCTTGGCCCATGTATCCGCAGGTGTTGAAGACCAGTAGCAGTCATGAAGAAGGTTGTGTACGTCGGTGGAACCTGGCTACAAATCGCTTTATGGGCGAAAACGGAGTAGTAAAAGCTGTCGAGGTGGAAGAAGTGGAATGGATTCCGGCTGAAGGTGGCGGACGTCCGCAAATGCATAAGACGGGTCGGAAAGAAATCATCGAAGCCGACTTGGTGTTCTTGGCAATGGGTTTTGTACATCCCGTACAAGAAGGGCTACTTACCGAACTGGCGTTGTCGGTTGACGGACGGCAGAATATAGCCGTTGATGTCAGACAGAAAACCTCAGCCGAGAAAGTCTTTGCCTGCGGTGATGCCGTAAGCGGGGCTAGCTTGGTGGTCAAAGCAATGGCTTCGGGAAAGAAGGCGGCGGCTGAAATAGACTGTTTCTTGTCGGGGAAGAGATCTATCCCGTCGGAATAATCCCTTTTTAGCTATTTGGGGATATATTTTGTTGGTATATATCCCTTGAAAAGTTTTTGGGGATATACTCTGTCGGTATATATCCTTTAAAAAGTATTTAGGGATATACGCTGTCAGTGTATATCCTTTGAAAAGTATTTAGGGATATATTCTGTCAGTATATATCCTTTAAAAAGATCTTTGGGATATATACTGTCGGTATATATTCTACAAAAAGTAAAAAAGAAGATAATTATTGAAGAAAATAAAGAAAGGAAAACAATATGTGTGGTATTACAGCTATATTTAACATTCATGAGGGCGCAGAAGAGATGCGCCGCCAAGCGTTGATCATGAGTAAACGGATCCGTCATCGCGGACCGGACTGGAGTGGTATTTATCAGGGAAAATCGGCTATTCTGGCTCATGAGCGTCTTTCTATTGTTGATCCGGCTTCCGGTGGCCAGCCTTTAAAGAGTAAGGACGGTAAACTGATCCTTACGGTGAATGGCGAAATCTACAATCATCAGGAGATTCGGGAAGCGTTGAAAGGTGAATATGAGTTTCAGACAGGATCGGATTGTGAGGTTATTCTAGCTTTATACCGGAAAAAAGGTGTCAATTTTCTGGATGATTTGAATGGTATTTTCGCCTTTGCCCTTTATGACGAAGAGAAAGATGTTTTCCTCATCGCCCGTGATCCAATCGGGGTAATTCCCTTGTATATTGGTTACGACGACGCAGGTCATCTGTTGGTCTCTTCTGAATTGAAAGGATTGGAAGGCTATGCGTCGCATTATGAGCAGTTTTTGCCTGGTCATTATTACTATAGTAAAGACAGAGAACTGACACGTTGGTACGTGCGTGACTGGATGACTTATGATGCCGTGAAAGATAATCCGGCTTCAGTAGAAGAGCTGCATGATGCACTGGAAGCCGCTGTAAAACGCCAGCTGATGTGTGACGTTCCTTACGGTGTATTGCTTTCGGGTGGTTTGGATTCGTCCATTACTTCGGCAGTAGCAAAGAAATTCTCTGCCAAACGAGTGGAAACCGGAAGTCAGGCTGATGCTTGGTGGCCACAATTACACTCTTTTGCCGTAGGTTTGAAAGGAGCTCCTGATTTAGCAGCAGCCCGAAAGGTAGCAGAGGCAATTGGTACTGTTCACCATGAGATTAATTATACGATACAGGAAGGTCTGGATGCTATTCGGGATGTGATATATTATATCGAAACGTATGATGTCACTACCGTACGGGCATCAACGCCAATGTATCTATTGGCGCGCGTCATCAAGAGTATGGGAATTAAAATGGTCCTGAGCGGCGAAGGTGCTGACGAAGTATTTGGTGGTTATTTATATTTCCATAAAGCCCCTGATGCAAAGGCCTTCCATGAAGAAACTGTCCGTAAGTTAAGTAAGCTCTATCTGTATGACTGTTTGCGTGCGAACAAAAGTCTTTGTGCCTGGGGTGTGGAAGGGCGTGTTCCTTTCCTGGATAAAGAATTCTTGGATGTTGCCATGCGATTGAATCCTGCAGCCAAGATGTGTCCGGGCAAGACGATTGAAAAGAAAATTCTACGCGAAGCATTCCAAGGCATGCTGCCTGACGAAATCTTATGGCGGCAAAAGGAACAATTCTCAGACGGCGTTGGTTACAGTTGGATTGATACCTTGAAGAAGATCACTTCTGAAGCTGTTACCGATGAGATGATGGCTCATGCAGCTGAGCGTTTCCCGATTAATACACCGATGAATAAAGAAGAATATTATTATCGTTCTATCTTTGAAGAACATTTCCCGAGTGAGAGTGCAGCACGGTCTGTTCCTTCTGTACCGAGTGTTGCTTGTTCAACAGCCGAAGCTTTGGCTTGGGATGCTTCATTCAAGAATATGAATGATCCGAGTGGGCGTGCGGTGCGTGATGTACACGAAGCTGCCTATTAAATGACAATATAGATCGAATCTGATCAGGAGAAGCAATACGTTGCTGGTAAAAAATCAAACGAAAGTAAAATCGTTTGGAGAAAATATTCCATAAATAAGTTATCTTTGCAAAAAAGTTAAAATATATATGGAGAACCAGAAAGAACGTATTTCTTCTCCTTTTTGTCCTTATGTGTCAGTTGACTGCGTTTTGTTAGGGATCAACGAGGATAAACTTTCGGTTCTATTGGTAGAACGGAAGTTATTAGAAAATAATGCGGTGGGTTATAAGCTGCCGGGAAGTTTGATATATGAGACGGAAGAGTTGGACGATGCAGCTCTTCGTGTAATGAAAGAGGCTGTCGGATATACACAAATGTCGTTGAGGCAATTCCATACTTTCGGATCAGTTGCCCGTACAGCCAATAAAGAGGATATTTTGTGGCTCGAGAAAGAGTCGCATACCAAGGTAACGAGAATTGTAACCGTTGTATATCTTGCGTTAAGCAAGAAGGGTAAAACGGTCAATAACTTGGATAAGAACGAAACAATGCGTTGGTTCCCGGTGGAAGATTTGCCGGATCTGCCTTTCGACCATAAGTCGATTGTAGAGGAATCTGTGAACGAGATCCGGAATTGGGTAGAACGTGAACCTGCCATTATCTATGAATACCTGCCATCCAAGTTTACTGCTTTCCAATTACGTCGGACATACGAAATCATTTATAATAAGAAGTTCGATGTCCGGAATTTCCAGAAAAAGATGAACCTGTTAGGATATATTGTACCTACGGATGAAATGGAAGTAGGTGTGCCTCATCGGGCTGCCCGTTATTATCGTTTTAACAAAGTGAAGTATAACAAGCTTCGTTCTAGCTTGAATAAATAAATGCGTTTAGGTTATGTATTTGTTAGGTTGTGATATTGGTTGTTCGTCGGTGAAAGTATCCATAGTAGATGCTGAAACCGGTCTGCCTGTAGGAACAGACTTTTATCCGAAAGAAGAAGCTCCTATTATTGCACAAAGACCAGGATGGGCCGAACAGAATCCGGAAGATTGGTGGATTTATGTGAAGAAGGCCATTCGTGGTGCATTGGGAAAGTCGGGAGTGAATGGTGAAGATATTAAAGCGATAGGTATCGCTTATCAGATGCATGGTCTGGTCGTTGTGGATAAGAATAAAGTAGCGTTGCGTCCTTCTATCATTTGGTGTGACAGCCGGGCTGTGATTTATGGAGAGCGTGCTTTCCACGCCATAGGAGAGGAGAGATGTTTGTCGCATCTGCTTAATTCACCGGGTAACTTTACGATAGCACGACTGGCTTGGCTCAAGGAATATGAACCGCAGACCTATAATCTGATTTATAAGATTATGTTGCCGGGCGATTATATTGCTATGCGTATGACGGGAGAAATCCGGACAACGATTCCCGGACTTTCGGAGGGTATTGTCTGGGATTTCCAGGATCATTGTCTGTCGGAAGACTTGCTTCGTTATTTTGGCATATCAAAAGATCTGATTGCCGATTTGGTACCAACTTTTGGCTTGCAGGGCGAATTGCTGGGAAGCGTAGCAACTGAGCTTGGATTGAAGAAAGGAACGCCGGTGACATACCGGATGGGCGATCAGAGTAACAATGCTTTGTCATTGAATGTACTCCGACCGGGTGAAGTAGCTGCTACTGCACGAACTTCAGGAGTTGTTTATGGTGTTAATAGCAAGCTGAATTATGATGTTCGGTCGCGCGTCAATACCTTTGCTCATGTCAATCATACGGCGGAACATCCTCGTTTAGGCGTTTTATTGTGTATTAATGGAGTTGGTATCTTGAATGCCTGGGTGAAGAAGACGATAGCCCGTAACGGTATTACTTATGATCAGCTGAATGATCTTGCGGCCAGTGTGCCGATTGGCTCGGAAGGTTTGTCTATTCTGCCGTTTGGAAATGGTGCGGAACGTATGTTGGAGAATAAGCAAGTGGATTGTTCCATCTTTGGTCTGAATTTCAATATTCATCATGCGGCCCATATTGCCCGTGCGGCTCAGGAAGGTATTGTGTTTGCCTTTAAATACGGTATGGATATCATGAATGAGATGGGAATAGACATCGAAGTGATTCGTGCTGCTCATTCCAGTATGTTCTTAAGTCCGATTTTGCGGGAAGCTTTGGCTGGTGTGACAGGAACATATATTGAATTATATGATACGAATGGTGCGATAGGGGCAGCTAAAGGAGCCGGAATCGGGGCAGGCATATATGCTTCTTTTGAGGAAGCTTTTTCCTCTTTGAAGAAGATTGCTGAAATTGAACCGGATGGCTTGAAAGCCGATAAGTACTGCGGTGCTTATGAAATTTGGAAAGAACGGTTGGAAAAGATTTTATAAATTCAAGTATTATATGAAGAAAATGTTAGTCTTGGCAACTTCAGCGATGATGCTGGTTGCTTGTAGTGAAAAGCCTGGTTATGAAATCACAGGGACAGTCAATAATCCGGCTCTCGAAGGAAAGAGCGTCTACCTGTATCCGTATGGAGATGCTGAGGCCGCTCCTCTTGATAGCGCGGTAGTTACCAATGGTACATTTGTATTGAAGGGTACACAAGATTCATCGGCACTTCGTATGTTGAAGTTCTCGGAAGAGGTTGTACCTCGTTCGTATGCGCCTGCGGGTGAGAATGGAGTCTTTACGGCTACGTTTGTATTGAGTAACGCCAAATTGCAGGCAACTTTGGATTCTTTGTCCGATGTGACAGGAACACCGGATAATGATGCGGTGGCTGCTTTCCGGAAAGAAATCCGGAGTATGCGTGCTGAACAGGAAGCTTTGGTGTCTGTATTGAAGTCTGAAGATGAAGCAGCTAAGCGTGAAGCTGAACAGAAATATGATGCGATCGACCGGGCTGTCGCTGATAAAGCAGCTGCATTCATGGATGGAAATATGGAGAATGCCTTGACGGGTGTTATTTTCTATACCTTCCGTTACGATCTCTCTGAAGAGAAGCAAAATCAGTTGGTAGCGAAAGCGAGTGATACATTCAAGTCTGTGCCGGGTATTCCTCAGATTATGGAACGTTTGGAAAACTTGAAGAAAGTAGCTGTCGGAAAGAAGTTTACCGACTTCCCGATGAAGGATGTGAATGGAAAAGACCGTAAATTGTCTGATTATGTTGGAAACGGCAAGGTTGTTCTGATTGATTTCTGGGCAAGTTGGTGTCCTCCTTGTCGCCGGGAGATGCCGAATCTGGTAGAAGTGTACAAGCAATATAAGGCAAAAGGTTTTGAGATTGTCGGTGTTTCATTAGATAGTAAGCAGGATGCTTGGGAAAAAGGCATCAAGGATTTGAATATCACATGGCCACAGCTTTCTGACCTGCAAGGTTGGAAGAATAGCGGGGCTGCTTTATATTATGTCAATAGTATACCGCATACGATTCTGGTGGATAAAGATGGAACGATCGTCGCTAAGAATTTGCATGGCGAGGAAATTGCAGCCAAGGTGGCTGAACTGTTGAAATAATCCTTTAGAAAGAAGATTTCCGAATAAATTCTGAATGGAAAGTAAAAGGGAAGAACTTGGGATGTAATCTGAAGTTCTTCCCTTTTATTATGGATTAATATGATAGATTCTCAGTCCGAATCAGGCGGGTAGTGGCTTTAGCAAACGCTTGAATTGTTCCGGCTTGTCGTTCAGGATCAAAGTATCTGGGAAATCTACTTCTTGTAACAAAGGATAGATGTGATCATATTGGGCAATAGAAAAGGAGATGTGAGCATCACTACCCAAGATAACCGGTACTTCGTATTGCTTGCAAAGTCGGAGAATTTCGAGGTTGTTGTCGTGTGCCTTGACTTTGTGGCGTACCGGATTCAGCGAACTATTATTAATTTCCAATAAAGTGCCGGTTTCTTTGGCTGCCAGAACAATAGGTTCAAACAGTAAATCGGCTGTTCCGTCTCCCGGATGACTGATGATCTGTACGTATGGATGACGGATGGCTCCTAGCATCGCAGAGGTATTCTGTTCGATGGTTCCGTTTTGGTAGCATAAGGAATGGATACCGGCAATGCGTATGTCGAGCATCTTCCAGTAAAACTCTTCCAAGTCAATATGGCCTTCGTAGTCCAGAATATTCAATTCGGCTCCTAACAATAGTTCGACACCATACATTTTCCGGGGTACGACATGCAGATTTCGGAAGTAAATCGGGCTGCATGTGCCTGGAATGCCTGGTGCGTGTTCTGTAATTCCCAAGATCTGTAATCCTTTTTCGGCAGCGGCATGAACCATTTCCTGCAGACTGCTGAAGGCATGTCCGCTGGCGATGGTATGTGTATGAACATCCAGTAGTATATGTTCGGGTTTCATTTCGTTTGAGTTAAAATGGCAGACGCAGACCTGTGTTTCATGGCCTGCGTCTTTATCTGAATGAAATAAAGTAAAATCAATAGCTTATTGCTTGATGTTGGGTAATTCCAGACCGTATCCTTTTTTCTTGTCTTCGCGTTTCAACATCAAGGCAATGAATAAGGCTACGATACCAAAGCAACAGAAGATGACCATGGGTAACGTATAATCGTAGGCCGGACCACCGTTGGTTGTATCCAGTTTACAATAGGTATCCAGTACCCAACCAATCAATGCCGGAACGCCCATCAATCCCCAATTCTGTACCCAGAAAATCAAGGCATAGGCTGTACCTAATTGCTTTTCCGGAATGATTTTCGGAACAGAAGGCCACATGGCTGACGGAACCAGTGAGAAGGCTATACCCAATACGATCATTACCAGTGTAGCAAACCACCATTCGTTTAAGATAGGCAGGGCAAACAGCAAGTGTACACCGATTAACATGATAGCACCGATGATCATAATAGTAGCTCCTTTTCCTTTCCGGTCATACAGATTACCGAAGAACGGAGTAAGGAAAAGTGTTCCCAACGGCAACAGACTTGGAATGAATCCGGCCAGTTCCTGTTCAACGTGGTATTTATTTACCATCAGGTCGGTTGCATACTTGATGAATGGGAAAACAGCTGAATAGAATAAGACGCACAGCAAGGCTATCAACCAGAATCCTTTGTTCTTGATGATGAGGAATACATCCGACATACGGAACGGTTCTTCTTTTTCTTCCTCTTCGGCGCTCATCGAAGCTTCCAGTTTGCGGTCCATTACAATGTAAACCATGTATGAAATCGTACCGATACAAAGCATGATCAGACAAAGCAATACTGGAGCAGAAACGCTCTGGAAGTATTTGGCGAAAGGAACGGTTACAGCCATAGCCAACATGGTTCCGATACGGGCTGTTGCCATTTCCAATCCCATGGCCAAAGCTAATTCTTTCCCTTTAAACCATTTTACGATAACTTTGGATACGGTAATACCGGCAATTTCCACGCCGACACCGAAGATAGCGTAACCTAGAGAGGCCAGGGCAACTTGCGCTTTCCACCCAAAGATAGTTCCTTCTGCTCCGATAAGTCCTGCCACGGCAGCATACTTGATAGCACAACCTACCAGCATTAAGATACAAGATCCCATACCGGTAAAGCGTACACCCATCTTGTCCAAAATCATACCTCCGAAGATCAACATCAGGAAGAATACATTAAACCAGCCATAAGCACTGGTAAAGATACCGAAGTCGGTACTGGTCCATGCCAGTTCTTCTTCGAGCATGGGTTTGAGTGGCGACATAACGTCTGTCAGAAAATATCCGCAGAGCATGGTGAAAGCCACAATTGCTAAGGCGGTCCAACGAGCCGCCTTCGAATCACTTAGTTTTCTTTGAATCTGTTCTGTCATAATTATTATTATTTTTGATTATTGGCAGTTGGTTGAAAAAGCGGATAGGCATCCGCTACGATAAATGTACTTCCTCCGATAAAGATGAAATCGTCAGTCTGGGCTTCTTCTAAAGCAGAATGGACAGCTGCTTCAACCGTAGGATAAACATTTCCGTTTAAGCCGTGTTGTCGGGCCAGTTTGGCAAACTCTTCAGCCGGAAGTGCCCGGGCAATTGAGGCTTGGGTAAAATAATACGTTGCATTTTTCGGCATCAATGCTAAAACACCGTTGATGTCTTTATCGTTGACCATACCGACGATCATCCGTAACTGGTGGCAACGTTCGATTTGATTATTGAGTTGTTTGGAAAGGATTTCCCATCCGCCGGTATTATGACCGGTATCACATACGACGCGAGGTGATGTATGTACGGTCTGCCAGCGTCCCATCAGTCCGGTTAATTCTACAACATGAGCAAAGGCCTCTTCGATATTTTGGGGCGAGATATGAACGCCTCTCGTTCTTAATACATCCACCGCTGTTAAGACGGTGGTTGCATTCCGTGCTTGAGCCAGTCCTCCCAATTCACCTATAATAACATCGAAGTTTTTCGTTACAAAACGCCATTTCGAATCGTCTCCTAACAGAAAATCGATGATCGGCTTTATTTCTGTGGATGCATACAAGGGGGCATTCACTTGGGCAGCTTTGTCCTTGAATACTTGCATGACACTGGGTTGTTCTACGTCTCCGATAACAACCGGGACTTCCGGTTTGATAATACCTGCCTTTTCCGAAGCAATGGCTTCTAAGGTATTTCCCAGGAACTGTGTATGATCCATACTGATATTGGTGATCACACTCAGGATAGGCGTAATAATATTGGTACTATCGAGCCGTCCGCCTAAACCGACTTCGATTACGGCGAAGTCAACATGTTGATCACGAAAATAATCGAAAGCCAGGCTGGATGTCAATTCGAAGAAAGAAGGTTGTAAGGGTTCGAATACCGGACGATACCGTTCGACAAACCGGATTACGTAGTCTTCGGATATCATTTTTCCGTTCACTCGGATTCGTTCTCTGAAATCAACCAGGTGAGGAGAGGTAAACAAGCCGACTGTATAACCGGCCTCTTGCAGAATGGCTGCCAGTAAATGACTGGTTGAACCTTTGCCATTGGTCCCTGCAACATGAATAGTCTTATAATCTTTGTGGGGATTTCCCAGATAATCATCTAATGCTTTACTGGTTCCTAATCCGGGTTTATAGGCGGAAGCTCCGCTGTGCTGAAAAACCGGAATGCTGGTGAACAAGTAATGCAATGTCTCTTCGTAAGTCATTTGTTTATTATTTATAAAGGGCAAAAGTAGCGAATTTAATTCATATCTTTGCAGCCCGATTATAAAAAGGAGATAAGATAAATGGAAAAACAACGAATTACGTACATTCCTCAAGGAGGAGTTTGTTCTAAGATGATGATTGTGGATATTGCTGATGGCAAGATTGAGAATGCACAAGTGATTGGCGGATGCGATGGCAACCGGCAGGGCATGTGTGCCTTGTTAAAAGGTATGTCGGTAGAAGAAGCAATCCGTCGGATTGAAGGCATTGACTGCCATGGCCGAGGCACTTCTTGTCCCGACCAGATGGCTCAAGCCTTGAAGCAGGCACGCTAAGACAGCGTGAACCTGCTTATTGAATAAACTGAGTGGCGTAAGCTTTTTCCAGCTTCGGGTAATCTGTCTGGTATTTCTCCGTGACGTCTTCCTTTAATCCGTAAACCAGACTGTCTGTGTTGGCAGACAAACTCCATTCATCGTAATCAGCTGAAGTAATCGTCTGCGCTGTACCTGAAACAGACAGGGCATAATAGAATTTTTCTCCGGATGTCAGCTGGATACTTAATTGCTGATAGGTCTTTCCGTTTTCATCGTATTTGACTTCCCGTCGGAATGTTCCTTTCTGAGCCTGCACAGTTGAGGATGGATAAATGATAACTTCACCTTCTGTACTGTCGGGCACCATGTAAGAGAAGAAATATTCTCCGTCGAGGCTGACAGGCATACTCTTCAGTATTCTTTCGCTCAGCTCTCTTTCTTCTTTTTGGGTAATCTCGTCTCCAATCACTTCTCCTCTTAGGCCAATGACATGGAAAGAACGGGAAGGATAAGCTACTTTTATCTTCAGAAAATAAACATGCGACTTGGCATCCCGTATGGAAATGATGGATTCTCCTTGGAGCAAGGGTTTAAAGGTGAGCGTAGAGTTTCCTTCGATGACTTCCACGACTTCTTTATTGCTGTTCTCGATCGTGAACGGTGTTTCTGCTCCGTAGATGTAATAGGATTCTCCTTCGCTGAAAGGCGAAAGTTGCAAGGTATAATCAGAACTGATGGGTTCTTGGTTTTCATCAGTTGGCGTTAATCGGATGGATTCGTCGTCATCACCACAAGCCGACAGGCAGCAGGCGCTGATTGTCAGCATACACATCATAAGCCATTTCATTGTTTTCATAAACGAATTTATTTTATATGAATAATGGTGTCAAAGATAGAATGTTTTCTTTGACACCATCCCGATTTAGCTTATTTTAAGCTATGTGTTCTTGCCGACTGTTTTTCCTGTTTTACTTTTCATGAATCGTATAGCCGTCGTCGGTCAGTACGGCTTGCAATTCATCCAGCGTCTTTTCTCCTTGCGTAAATTCAATGGTAGCTACCGGTGGATTCAATGAGACCGAAGCTTGTACACCTTCCAGTTGATTTAAACTCTTTTCTGCACGCATGCGGCAATGGTTGCACATCATGCCTTCAATTACATACTCTTTTTTCATCGTTGTTGAATTTGTATTTATAGAATCATTTGTTTGTATCTTTTTTCTTTTCAGCCGCAGACTGTTGCTGACGACGCTTACGCTGCTCATGGCCATGGCGGCTCCGGCAATCATCGGGTTGAGCAGGAAACCATTGATCGGATATAAAATACCGGCGGCAACCGGAATGGCAATCAGGTTATAGATGAAAGCCCAGAACAGATTCTGACGGATGGTTTGTACCGTCAGGCGAGAAAGCTGGATAGCTTCCGGAATCTTCTGCAAATCGGAAGAGATGATGGTCATTTGTGCTACATCAATGGCAATGTCACTTCCTTGTCCCATGGCAATGCTCAGATCGGATTGGGCTAATGCGGCGCTGTCGTTGATGCCGTCGCCTATCATGGCCACTTGTTTCCCTTCTTGCTGCAGCTGCTTGACGAAGTCGGCCTTTCCCTGTGGTGTCATGCCTGCCTGATAATGCCGGATACCGACTTGCTCGGCAATTGCCTTGGCCGTTGTCGCCTGGTCTCCAGTCAGCATCCATACCTGAATTCCCATTTCTTGTAAAGTATGAATGGCGTTGATGGAAGTAGGTTTGATCCGGTCTGTAATGGCTGCAACAGCCAATGCCTGTTTTGAATCGGCCAACCAGATAACCGTTTTCGAGGCTTGAGCCAGTTCGTCTGCCCGTTTTTGCAGGAACGGGTCGATAGAAATATTAGCTTCGAGCAACAGATTTTTATTTCCGGCCCGGTAAAGGACGCCGTCGATGACGCCCATGACTCCTTTTCCCGTCAGACTTTCGAAGGATGTTACTGGAAAAACCTCTGTGTTCAAATACCGGCAGACGGCATCAGCCAACGGATGTTCCGAATGTTTTTCCAGTGAATGGAAGACGGCAGGTAAAGGTTCTTGACCGGGCAGCCATACCAGATCGGTTACTACGGGTTTGCCTTCTGTGATGGTTCCGGTCATGTCGAGCAGGATCGTATCCACCTTGCGGGCCGATTCAAGACTTTCGGCGTTTTGGATCAGGATACCGGATTCGGCTCCTTTCCCGATGCCGACCATAATAGCTGTCGGCGTTGCCAGTCCCAATGCACACGGACAAGCGATAATCAGCACAGTAACTGCTGCCAGCAGTCCGTGTGTAAAGCCTTCGGTTGGAGCCCATACATACCAGGCGATGAATGTAAGTAACGAAAGCGTGAGGATGGCAGGTACAAAGATCGCAGCTATCTTATCGACCAGCCGTTGAACAGGAGCTTTACTGCCTTGTGCTTCTTGTACCAGTCGGATGATATGGGCCAGTAGGGTTTCGTGTCCTACTTTTTCTGCCTGGAAGGTAAAACTTCCTTTCTGATTGATGGTACCCGTATAAACTTTATCTCCTTTCCGTTTGGCTACCGGAACCGGTTCTCCGCTCAACATACTTTCGTCTATGTAAGATTCTCCTTCCAGCAGTATACCATCTACGGCTATTTTCTCGCCGGGTTTGACCAAGATATGGTCGCCTTTGCCGATCTTTTCCACCGGAACGCTCTCTGTTTTTCCATCGGATAGAAGACGATTCACCATTTTCGGTTGCAGATTCATCAGCTTCCGGATGGCAGTCGATGTCTGGTTCTTGGCTCGGGCTTCAAGTAGTCTGCCTAATAAGATAAAGGCAATGATCACACTGGCCGCTTCAAAATAGACATGCGGTTCGACGCCTCGTTGTTCCCAAAATTCCGGAAAGAAAAGATTGAAGAGGCTGAACAGGTAAGCAATCCCGGTACTGTTGGCTACCAGTGTATCCATATTGGCCGACCGGTGCTTCAGTTGTTGCCAGGCATGGATGAAGAAGTCGCGCCCCAACCAGAAAACAACCGGCGTAGAAAGAAGCCAGGCGATATATCCGGCATAAGGCATATCCATGAAAAACATACTGATCACGGCTACCGGAAAGGCCAGAAGAATGGCTCCGATGGTTTTCCGCTTGAGTTTCTGGTAATCCAGGTTTCGGATTTGTTCGGCTTCTTCGGCTGTTTCTTCTTCCTTGCCGACCAGCAGATCATATCCGGCATCTTGTACGGCTTTCCGCAAGGCTTCCGGCGAACAGACGAGCGGATCATATTCCACCGTCGCCGTTGCTGCTGCATAATTCACCTGTGCCTGACTGACACCTGCCTGCTGATTCAGGGTTTTGTCCACCCGATTGGCACATGCCGCACAACTCATTCCCATCACCGGGAAAGTAGCTGTTGTTGTTTTCGTATTCGTCATAGAAAATTCTGTTTGTCTGATTCCGAAAACAAAATTAGTATGAACAATCCGTAGGGGCTTTATAGAATTTTGGATAGATTTTATAGGATTTGAATGCCCAGACCGGAATGCCGGGCGGAAATAAATCATCCTTCTGTTCCCGACTGTTTCTATATTTGGTCCAGCGGTTTGCGCATTCCGCCTTCCTGCTGCTTGAATTGGGTAGGAGTCATGCCGGTTACGCTTTTGAACTGAGCACTCAGATGAGCCGTACTTGAATAGTTCAGAAGCAGGGCTATTTCACTTAATGAAAGTTCGTTGTAGGCCAACAGCTCTTTGACCCGTTCGATCTTCTGATGAATGAAATATTTCTCGATGGTGATTCCACATACTTCCGGGAAGAGCTTGCTCAGGAAACTGTAGTCGTGATGGCATTGCTCTACCAAAAAGTCGGACAGATTTACTTTCAGCTCATTGTTCTCCTGATGAACCAGTTCGATAATGCTCCGTTTGATCTGTTCGACAAGCTGTTGCCGCTGGTCTTCCAGCAGTTCAAACCCGATAGACTCCAGTTCGCGTTGCAAAGTGATTTTTTGTTGATCTTTCAACGGTTGTTTCAGCCAGACTTCTCCTAATTCCACAGAAAGATAAGGTATCTCCAGTCTGTCGAGTATTTGCCGGACAGCCATGATACACCGCGGACAAACCATATTCTTGATATGAATCCGGTTCTTATCCGCCTCTTCCGGAGTATTTTGTTTCGTTTTTGGATCTGTCATGCCTCTACCTTTTTCGTGAAACCGGAGGTAAAGATAGTAATTTTATCGGATGGTTATTCTTCAGACTTGCATGGAAGATACAGAAAACCCGTTTACTTTTTATCGTTCCACCCGGGTGGAACGATCGTCTCACCTATGTGGAACGATCGTATCACAAGGGTGAAACGGTCGTATCACAGAGGTGAAACGATATAAATCTGTCATTTAACGGATTTAGTTGACTTAAAATCTCTTTATAAATAAAAGGGGTTGACTCTAGTTTAACTTATTTATATACTGAGTTGACTCATATTTTTGTTAATCACTCAA